>OY759346.1:0-862500 GCA_963662295.1 Trueperaceae bacterium | reverse complement strand
CACCACGGGCTATTTTGGGGCGCACCCAAAGCGGTGCGCGGCATGCACAAGCGCCGCGTCCAGTATCTGCTCGACAGGGACATCGGTCTCTATGCCGCCCACATCCCGCTCGACGCCCACCAGGAGGTCGGCAACAACTGGGGTCTGGCGCGACTCCTGGGCATGGATCAGCTCGAGCCGTTCGGAGAGTGGAAGGGCATGCCCATCGGCTGCAAAGGGCTCTTCCCTACACCCATGAGCCTCCGTGAGCTGGCCGATCTGGTCGAGCAGGAGCTGGGCGAAAGCGTGCTGGTCCACGCCGGCGGCGCCATGGAGGTGTCGAGCCTGGGCATCATCTCCGGCGGCGCCTCTTGGGACGTAGTCACCGCTGCCGAGGAGGGGCTGGACGCCTTCCTCACCGGCGAGCCCAAGCACGAGGTGTTCTACGAGTCCTTCGAACGCAACATCAACGCCCTCTACGCCGGTCACTACATGACCGAAACCATCGGCGTAAACCTGCTCGCCAAGAAGCTCGAGGACGAGTTCGGCCTGGCCACGGACTTCATCCTGCTGCCGACGGGCCTGTAGCAGGATGAAGCACGGGCCGCTGTTCATCACCTTCGAAGGGCCTGAAGGGGCCGGCAAATCCACCCAGGTAAGACACCTTGCCGCCAAGCTGACGGCTACCGGCATCGAGACCGTGGTCACCCGGGAGCCGGGCGGTACTCCGGCCAGCGACGCCATTCGCCGGGTGATCCTCGATCCCCAACTGGAGATGAACGCCCTCACCGAATTCCTGCTCTATGCCGCCAGCCGGGCACAACACGTCGACGCGGTGATCGCCCCGGCCCTCGCCGCCGGCAAGACGGTGCTGAGCGACCGCTTCGCCGCTGCCAGCGTCGCCTACCAGGGCTACGGCCGCGGGCTCGAACTGGGGTTCATAGACACGCTGTCGGCGCGGGTCACCCAAGGCCTCCGCCCCGGGCTGACTATCCTCCTCGATCTCGACCCCCACATCGGCCTCGAACGGGTCGCCGAACGCGGCCACCCGGATCGCCTCGAGCAGGCCGATCTCGAGTTCCACCTCCGCGTTCGGGCAGGCTTCCGCGAACTGGCCCAGGCCGATCACCATAGCTGGGTCGTCTTCGATGCCCTCCAGGCCGAGAAGGCGCTGGCCGCCGCCATATGGGAGACGGTGCGCACTAGGCTGTTCTCGTAGCGTGAACCCCATCATGCGACACACCGCCATCCTGGTCGCGCTGCTAGCCCTGCTGCTGGCCGCCTGCAGCGGCGAACCGAGATTCCTGACCGTCGAGGTGGTGAACAGCTACCCGCACGACGCCGCCGCCTTCACCCAGGGCCTCCTATACTTCGAGGGCAAGCTGTTCGAGAGCACCGGCCTCGAGGGGTCGTCGTCGCTCCGCGAGATCGATCTGGACAGCGGGACGGTGGTGCGCCTGCTCGAACTCGATGACAATCTGTTCGGCGAGGGCCTCGCGCGGGTCGATGATCAGCTCGTTCAGATCACCTGGCGCAACGAACGGGCCTTTCGCTACGACCTGGAGACGTTCGACCTCGACAGCCGCCACAGCTATGTCGGCGAGGGTTGGGGCATCTGCTACGACGGTCAGCAGCTATTCATGAGCGACGGCAGCCACCAGATCACGGTGCGCGACCCCGTCACCTTTGTGGAGTTGCGGCGTTTTTCGGTCACCCTCGATGACCAGCCGGTGCTGCTGCTGAACGAGCTGGAGTGCGTGGGCGAGATCATCTACGCCAACGTGTGGCAGACCGACACCATCGTCAAGATCGACAAGGGCAGCGGCCGGGTGATCTCCGAGATCGACGCCAGCAGCCTGCTCAGCGCCGCCGAACGCGCGGCTCTTCCGGCGGGCGCGGTTCTCAACGGGGTGGCCTACAACCCGGAGACGGATACCTTCTACCTCACCGGCAAGCTGTGGCCCAAACTGTTCGAAGTCCGACTGGTCGAGCAGACCGGCCGCTAGTCGGCGCTGCTGCCGGTACCGCTGCCAGCGCTCTTGGAACCCTCGCTCGCAGTCGGAGTCTTACCGGAGTCCGATGGTTTTTTTGTGTCGCTCGAGGCCTTGGCGTCGTCGCTGCCGCTCGGGGTCGAGCCGTTGCTGCTACCCGCACCTTTGGCTGCCGACCGCTTGGTGTTGCGGGAGTCGTTCACGTAGAAACCCGACCCCTTGAAAGCGATGCCGACCGGCTGGATCAGCCGCTTCACAGGATCGCCGGTCTCGGGATGCTCGGTGAGCGCCGCTTCGGTGATGCGCTGCGAAAACTCGAAGGTCTCGCCGGTGGTCAGGTTCCGATAGACATAGATCGGCACGGTGCGACTCCAAAAGGGCGCCCCCGAAAGGGCACCAAGGCGTATTGTAGCACCGCGCCGGCGACACCTCCTGTCGGCGACCGTACAGTTGCCTGCCTGTTGGGAAACTACCCCCAGGCGGAAGGGTACTATCAGCGCGCCCTGGAGCTGAACCGAAGCTTGGGCACGGTCGACAGCGTGATCAAGAACTTGAACAACCTCGGCAACCTACTTCGCGACCTCGATGCTACTCTCTGGACATGGCGACAACTTCTCGACCCGGCACCAGGCTGGCGGTGGTGGGGGCAGGGGCTTGGGGCACCACCTTGGCGCTGCTGCTGGGACGTAACGGGCACCGGGTCAGATTGTGGGCCAGGCGCGAAGCACTGGCAACTGCCCTGAACGAACGACGCGAGAACCGCGAGCGGCTGCCTGGGGTTCACCTTCCCGATAGCGTGCGCGCCACCGGCGATCTATCATTGGCGGTTGCCGGCGCCGAAGCGATGGTGCTGGCGGTGCCGAGTCGCGGCCTGCGCGAGACGCTGGCGCAGCTACCGTCGGTCCCAGCGGTCGTCTCGGCCAGCAAGGGGATCGAGCCGGGCTCGTTCAGGCGCTTCACAGAGATCGTCGCCGAGTACCGTCCCGAAGCCCAGCTGGCGGCGCTGTCGGGCCCCAACCTGGCCACCGAGATCGCTGGCGGCAAACCGGCCGCGGCGACCGTGGCCAGCTCCGAGAGGGCGCTTGCGCAAGCGGTCCAGCGGTGGTTTCAGCAGCCTTCGTTTCGCGTCTACACCAGCACGGACCTGGTCGGCGTGGAGGTGGCGGGCGCCATGAAGAACGTGATCGCCCTGGCGGCAGGCATGGTCGATGGCCTCGATCTAGGCGACAACGCCAAGGCAACCATCATCACCCGCGGTCTGAACGAGATCGTCCTGCTCGGCACCCACCTCGGCGGGGCGGAGCGTACCTTTTATGGCCTTGCCGGACTCGGTGACATGGTGGCAACCTGCGCCAGCGCCCGCTCGCGCAACCACACCGCCGGGGAGCGCTTCGCGTTGGGTGCAACCCTCGACGAGATCGAGGCGAGCGGCATTACCGCCGAGGGCATCCCTACCACCAGAGCGGTCCATGGCTACGCCCAGGCGCACGGGCTCGAGCTGCCGATCTCGAGCGAGGTGTATCGGGTGGTGTTCGAGGGCAAGACCCCCAGAGAGGCGTTACGCGACCTCATTCGACGGGAGGTGAAGGCCGAGTAGGGGTTCCACGACCCCTACTCGTTCAGGTCTGTCGCCGTCAGCAGATGGTGAAGATGCGGATGCGCCTAAGGTCTGTTCGCACGTTGCCGCCTGAATCGGTGGCCGTCAGCGTTACATCGTGGGTGACGCCGGTGCACTCGGTCGAGAAGAGCCGCACCGTGAGATCGGTACCGTTGCCGAGTCCGCATCTCAATGTTGAGTCTGTCCTTCCATCTTAGAGGCTGGCGTGCGACACCCGGCCGGATAGCGTGGTCATCGTACTTGTGGCTGCGCGATAGCCTCCTCTCCAAGGATCTTTTGTTGCGGGAAGCGTCCAGCCCCCGACAGGTACAAAACCTGTCGGGGGCGAGAGGGAAGGTGTCGCGTCGGTTACGGTTGGAACTCGATGCGCTGGTTGGCATTGTGAATCTGCCACAGCAGGTTGGGTCCGACGATCTGCCAATCGACGCCGGTCTTGACCCCGCCCGTAGGCTCGATGCTGGAGAAGCTGGTGCCGATGGCGGTGATAACGACGCCAACCGGAGCGCCGAGGGCGGGACGGTTATCGAACAGGTGGTAGTTGGTGCTATTGGCAAAGCTGTTGCCACCCGGATCGACGGCGGTGCCGAGATCGAAAAGGCTCGCTTCGACGGCGATGTAGAGACCGAAGCAGTTGTCTTCGAAAGAGGTGTCGCGCACCACGATCTCGCCGGTGGTGAAGGCCGCGATACCCGAGAAGCAGGTGCCACCCATCTTGTCGTCGTCGTTGTCGTGGATCTCGACGCCGTCGAGGTCGACCGAGGAGGTGTGGGCGAAGAAGAAGCCATCGCGGATGTTGTGGGAGGCGCTGCCACCCACCATCGTAAGCTCGGACGAATTGTGGGTCAGCACGCCGTAGAGGTTCTGCTCGAAAGCGCTGTCGGTGATGGTCACGGCGGCGCTATCTCGGCTCCAAAGGCCGTACCAGGCGCTGCCGGTCACCTGGCTGCCGATCAGCTCGGCGCTGGCGTTCTGGCGTACATAGAGACCTACCAGATTGTCGGCGAAGCTGCTGCCGCTGTCGCTGAGGTGGGCGTTGTTGGCCACATCGATCCCA
This sequence comes from Trueperaceae bacterium, assembly GCA_963662295.1. Taxonomy (GTDB): domain Bacteria; phylum Deinococcota; class Deinococci; order Deinococcales; family Trueperaceae. Next base: position 857,858 of record OY759346.1, on the reverse strand, counting down.
GCTCCAGCGTTGTTGTCGATCGAGCTACCAGACATGGTCAGGCCGGCATTGACCCAGACCCGAACGCCGGTCTGGTTCTGATCGAAACGGCTGTCGGACACCTGGTAATCTGCGGCACCGCCGATGACCAGTCCGTAGTTCGTGTTCAGGAAGCCGCGCACATTGTGGATGACGGCGCCGGGTTGCGAACCGCCGGTAGCGGTCATGAACCCGGTGAGGCTCAGGTCGGTCAGGGTGGCGTTGAGGTTGAGAGCGACGCCGTTGACGCCCGCCAGTTCGCCGTCGAGGATGGTCCCGGCCCGGCTCTCGCCGCGCACGGTCACGTCGGCGGGAATCATCTGCGGCCAGACTTCGCCGCCGGCCACGTTGTAGGTGCCGTCGAGCAGCTGTACGGTGTCGCCGGCCTGGGCGATGCTCAGGGCGTGGGTGAGGCTGCGGAAGGGGTCGTCTCTGGTGCCGAGGCCAGTGCCGTCATCGCCGATGGGCCCCGAGGTGATGCCGGTGACTTCGACGGTATCGCTCATGGTCACCACGCCGGAGCTGGCGTTCAACGTGAGCGGTTGCCAGCCCAGATCGGTGGCATGCGGGATGTCGAAATCGATGGTGGCGGTGAGGTCGTTGTTGGTCATGACGGTGCCGACCAGGCTGCCGAGCTTGGCCAGGGCGATGTCGCTGAGCAGTTCGCCGGTGACTTCGAGGGTGACGAGCCCCTGACCTTGCCGTACCTGGAGGCTGCCCCCGATACCTTGAACCTGTACGGTGTCGATGTGGGCGGTCTGGATGAGTCCGCCGGGTTGGCAGGCGGCGAGAAGGGCGGTGACGATGGCGAATATTCCGAGCAGAGCCTTGCGTTTCATGTCTTCCTCCTTGGTAGCTCCCCGATCTCTCCGGGGTCTGACCCGCGCTTGCCCAACCACCTCTGAACACCCCCTGAACGGCGACCGCACCAGGTCTGAACGCGCCCCACCCTTGCCCAGCCGAAGCGCGGCCGTGACTCTCCTGGTGGCGGTTTACAATGACCCATGGAGCTCAGGACCCTGGGTGGGATCGCGCTAGAAGGCACCGACTTCGCACGCGCCAAGCCGCTGCTGTTTCTCGCCTACCTCGCTCTCGAGGGGGCGAAGGAACGCCGGTTTCTGGCCGAACTGTTCTGGCCCGAAGCGTCCGACAAGCTGAACAGCCTGTCGCGCGCCCTGTCCCAGATCCGCAAAGGTGCCCCCGGGGCCATCGAAGCCGACGAGGCACGGGTCTGGAGCCACCTGTCCAGCGATGTCCAGGAGCTGTTGGCCGCCGCTACGGCCGGTGACGCCACCGCAACCGTGGAGCGCTATCGAGGTGCCTTTCTGGCAGGCCTCACCCATTCCGAATGGGGTCTCGAGATCGAAGAGTGGGTCCTCGAAACCCGCGAGGAGCTCGCCGCCCAGGTGCAACGCGCGCACCTGACGCTGGCCGAACGAGAGGCGGCGTCAGGTGGCTTCGAAGGGGCCGGCCGCCACGCCGAGACGGCCTTTACCCTCGAGGCCGCACCGGAGCCAGAACCGGAGGAGCTGAGGCGCTACCACCTGCTGCTGGTAGCCGCCGAGCTGCGCCTGGCCGACCGGGTTCGTCGCGAAGCCGACGAGTACGGCATCGCCCTGACGCTGTCTCCCGCCGAGGCCAGAATCCGGTTGCGCACCGCCTTTCTCGGTCGCGAGCGGGAGCGGCAGCGGCTCGAAACGCTGCCGGCCGACGCCTGGGCCTGGCTTCGCGGCAGCGCCGGGATGGGCAAGACAGCGCTGCTCAAAAGCCTGTCCGGAACCTACCTCCAGGGCCGGGCAGGCCTGCCCTACGCGACGTTGGAACCGCTCCTGGGCGACGCCTTGGAGCAGGGCAGCGAGGCAGGCTTGCTGCGGCGGCTGGCCGGTGCCAGCGGCTGCTGGTTGATCGACAACTGGGAATGGGTCGACGACGAGAGCCAAGCGTTGTTGCGGCGCCTCAGAGACCTCCGGCCTGCACTGAAGGTCATCGTCGCCTCGCGGCTGCCAGCGGCCTTGCGGGTCGATCTGGAACTCGAGCTCGGCCCCTTGTCGGAACGAGATCTTGCCGACCACGAGGGGCTGCACCTCGCCACCGGAGGTCTGCCGTCACTCGTCGGCGCCCGTCTCCGCGGTGAACCACTCGAGGACGCCCTCGAGGCCCGCCTCCAGGCCCAGTCCGAAGCGGCGGCCCACACCTATCTGGGGTTGGCCCTGCTCGACAGACCCGATCCGCCACTGGTCCGGCGGGCCCTCGCGCTGGGCGCGGCCACCATGGCCGAGGTTCTAGAAGAGCTCGGCACCGCGGGTCTGGTGAGCGCGACGGGGCAGCCACAGGCAGTGCAGGCTGCCCGGGAGTACCTCGACGCCCAGCCGGTTCTCGCCAGCAAATTGGCCCTCGAATTAGCCCGCGAGTTGCGAGGCGTCGAGGCCTTCCCCCTGTTTGCCCGGGCGCGGCTGCTGTGGGACGATGCCGATGTGCCGGCGGTTCAAGTCGCCTACAGCGCCTGGGCGACCGAGCTGCTCCGCCGGGGCTTTGCCCAGCGCGCCAGCGAGGTACTCGAAACGGCTCCACCGAGCCCCGAGGTGGCAGCGCTGCGGGCCCGCGCCCTCGAGCGCAGCGGCCGCTTCAACGAGGCCCTGGAGCTGCTCGAGCCTCTCGAAGCGACGCCCGAACGGCTGGCGCTCGAGGGTCTGCTGCTACTCCGGCTGGGGCGCCCGGAGGAGGCCTGGAGCGCAGCCCAACGCGCCCTCGAGGGGGAACCGGCAGCGAGGGCGGAGGCGCTCAACACGCTCGGGCACCTGGCGCGGGCCGAAGGGGAGCTGCAACAGGCCATCGAGTATGCCGGGCGCGCCGCGGCAGTGTGGCGCTCGTTGGGGAATCAGGCTCGCTGGGCCGGAGCGTTGCTCAACCGGGCCACCGCCGAGACCCTACTCGGCCTCGAAGCCGACGAGAGCTTCGACGCTGCGCTGGCTGCAGCCGGCGACAACACCCTGCTCCGCGCCCGGGCGCTGCTGAATCTCGGCTGGATGCGCGAACGGGCCGAGGACACCTCGGGGGCCGAAACGGCCTACCGGGAAGCGGCGGATCTCGGTGAGCAGGTCGGCGACCTCACCACCGCGGCACGGGCCTGGAACAACATTGGGGTGCTGCATCACAAGGGAGCACGCCCGGCCGAGGCGAGCAGCTGTTACGAACGGGCCCTGACCCTCGCCCAGCAGGCGGGCGAGCAGCGTATGCTGGGGATGTTCATGGCCAACCTCGCAGAGCTGAGTCGGGACCGCGCCGCCTGGGAAGAGGCGCTGCGGATACTCGAGCGTTCAGGGCATCGGCGCCTGGCGGACGAGTACCGTTCGGACCTTCCGGCCAACCACCCTTTCCGCCATGAGGATCACGCACAGGACGGCACCTAGCGTGCTACCTGGATGATTCAGACCCATTTCAGACCCCTGCGGCTAGGCTCACCCCATGCCCATCACCGTGCTCGAACTCGACGGAATGATACTGGTGGAGGTGGATGATGACTTCCTGGACCACGCAAAGGTTGCTGATCTTGTCGTGCAGCTTGCTGCTGCTCACTGCCTGTGTGACCCTCACCCCGGGTCTGACGCTCGACCGCGGTCTGGCGGCCCGGGGGGAGTTGGTAACGGCGACCCTGACCGGGTTGAACACCTCCGGGGCGACGGTTAGCGTCGGCGGGGTGGCGGCGGTCAGCGCCACCATCGGTGGTCAGGCGCTAACGTTCACCGTTCCCGATGATGCCCCTGCAGGGGCGCAGCAGGTGGCCATCACCGCGAACGGCGCGACCGTCACCCAGACCCTCACCGTGCTGGGCGAGGTGGTGCCGGGCAGAGCGACGCTGCTCCTCGCTGCCGGAGCGGACCTGGTCGACCTTAGCGCCCGCCTGCTGAACCTCGGCTTCGTCCTCGATGGCGATCCCATTCCACTGGGGGCCACCTCGGGCCCCTGCAGCGGGCAGCTCGCCGAGATCGACGTTGGCGGAACCCCGCTCGGGCAAGCGCTCGAACAGCTCGAGGCGCTCGAGCAGGAGAGCCCGGGGGTGATCCTGTTCGTCGATCCCAAATCCGACTACAACTTCGATCAGGTCGATCACCTGGCCACGGTAGGAGCGCCAGCGGCCCACGCCCGCGGCAGCGATGGGGCCGGCACCCTGATCGCCATCTTCGACAGCGGGGTGAGCAACCACGGTGAGCTGGCGGGCCGGATCCGCTTCGACCTCGGCTTCAACGCGGTCGCCCCCGGCAACGCCCCAACCGACGACTTTGGGATCGTGGGCCACGGCACCCCGGTGGCGGTGCTGGCGGCCGGCACTCTCTCCGGAATGGCCCCAGCGGCCGAGATCATCCCCGTGAAGGTGTGCGACGCGCTCGGCAGCTGCCTCAGCAGCGACGTGATCGTCGGGGTGTGCAACACCCTCGGCCAAGCCGAAACGCAGGGGCATCTCGACGATCTGGTGCTGAACCTGAGCCTCGGCGGCGACACGCCGGTCGCTGCACTCGAGGCGATCCTGGCCTACGCTCTCGACCAGGGGGTGCCCATCGCGGCTTCCGCCGGCAACGACGGAGCCAGCGGCTCACCGATCCACTACCCAGCCGCGTTCGAGCTGTCGGGACTGGTAGCGGTCGCGGCGGTGGCGGCCGAAACGCTCTCGTGCGTCACCTTCGAAGACCAGACCCTCGGCACCCAGTTCATCGAGGGCCAGAGCCTGGTCGCTGCTGGCGTCACCATCGATGTCGGCAACTTCAACGACTTTGGCATCATCACCAGCGGTTTCAGCCAGATCGACGCCGCCGGCCTTGCGGGCGGCCTGGGCACCGACGCCCAGCTGAACAACGTGACCATGGATTTCGGATTTCCCTACCCCCTCGAGGGGTTGACGCTGCGCTACGGCGACTACGGCGGCACTGTGAACCTGGTGACCAACGGCGTGCTGGTCGTCGCCCGCAGCATCCGAGTATTGGACGGCACCAGCAACGGCGGTGTGGCGGTAGCGGTGAATCAGGTGCCCAACCAGAGTCTCGGCACCCTCACCCTCAGCGGAGCCATCAGCGACTTCACCCTCGGCGGCCAGGAGCTGTGGATCGACGAGGTCTGCCCCTTGGCCGATGCCGGCTGGGCGCCGGCCGACTTCAGCACTCGGGGTCCCTATGTGGACATCGCAGCGCCCGGCCAGGCGCTGCGAAGCGGCGACCCTGGTGGCGGCTACGGCCAGTACGAGGGCACGTCGTTCGCTACCCCGCTGATAGCCGGAGCGCAGGCCCTGTGGCGACAGCAGAATCCGGCGGCCACCCCGGCCGCGATCGCGCAGGCCCTCACCGACGGCGCCAGGCCACTCTTCGACGCGACCAGCGCCCCGTACCCTGCCGACGCGGTCGGTGCCGGCATGGTCGATGTGTCGGTGGCGCCATGACGGGCAGCCCTCGAGCCCGATGAGGTCGGTGGCACTCCCCCCAAAGGAGGATGTGCCCGCCAAGGGGTCCGATATGATAGGGCTTGTGCCGGTTCCCACCGGCCCTAGGAGCCCATGACTGCGATCTCTGCACGCGACCTGACCAAGCGCTACGGCGGCACCGCGGCCGTCGACCACGTCAGCTTCGATATCGAGGCGGGCGAGCTGGTCGGCTTTCTCGGCCCCAACGGCGCCGGCAAGACCACGACGCTACGCATGCTGGCCGGCCTGATAAGACCCACCACCGGCTCGGGCAGTATCCTCGGCACCCAAGTGCCGGGATCGAGTCTGCTGGAGGTCGGCACCATGATCGAGGAGCCGAGCTTCTACCCCTATATGACCGGCCGCGCCAACCTCCGACACGCCGCCCTGTTGCACGGGAGCGTGCCACCGGGTCGCATCGACGAGGTGCTCGAGTTCGTGAAGATGGACGAGGCCGGCGACAAGCGCGTCCGCGCCTACTCGCAGGGGATGCGCCAACGGCTGGGGCTCGCCCGGGCGCTGCTGTGGCGTCCCAAGGTGCTGCTCCTCGACGAACCCACCAACGGTCTCGATCCCGTCGGCATCGCCGAATTTCGCGAGAGCCTGCGGCTTACCGCCCAACAGGGGGTAACCGTGCTGGTATCGAGCCACATCTTGTCGGAGATCGAGAAGTTGGTCGAGCGCATCCTGGCGATCGAGAAGGGGATACTGCTGTTCGATGGTCCGCTGGATCAGATGATCCTGCAGATGGACGAACAGCAGGTCCTGTACCGTCTCGAGGCCAGCGACCGCGAGGGGCTGCTGGCCGCGCTGGCCGATATTGGACTCGCCGGCAGCCCGCTCGACAAACGCTTCGTTCAGGTCTCGGTGCCCGCGGCCGAGACGACCGGCCTGCTGAGTGGGTTGATCGGCCGTGGGGTGGAGCTGCTCGAGGCCCGCCGCGAGACCGAGAACCTCGAGGGCGCCTACCTGCGCCTGTTGGAGGAGGATTCTAAACCCTCATGACCGCTATCGTAAACGTCGTTCGAGCCGAACTCTTCAAGGCCATGCGCAAGCGCCGTACCTATGTGCTGGCCTTCTTGCAATGGATACTGCTGCCACTGCTGGTGGTGATCGTAGGTCGCATCGTCCAGGTCAATGTCGGCGGCTCCTTCGTCGACGAGTCGGGGATCGTGGGCAGCGGCGTGCAGCAGATCGCGTCGCCCTATGGCGTCGCCCGCGTCGGCCTGGTCGGTCCGGCCTTCCTCAGCCCCACGTTCTACATCATCGTGATCGCACTCTTCGCAGCGCTCCTCATCGGCGAGGAGAAGAGTCAGAAGATGTGGAAGACGACGCTGGTCGCCCAGCCGGCACGGCTGCCGGTATTGGCCGGCAAATTCCTGGTGGCGATGATCCTCTTCGGGGTGCTGCTGCTGGGAGCCTTCGTCTTTGGGGCGCTGTTCGGCGCCGTCGGAACCCTCTTTCTGCCAACGACGTTCGAGGGTGCCTGGGGGCAGTTGGTCGTGCTGTACCTGCTGCAGTGGCTGTACGGCGCTACGGCGGTGCTGTTCGCCTTTCTGATGATCTTTCTGGTGCGCAACATGGTGCTGGGGATCGTCATGGTGTTCTTCGTCCCAGCCCTCCTAGAGGGCCTCTACACGATCTATTCGCTGATAGTAGGGTTCCAGCCACTCAACCGCTTCAACGCCCTGTTCCAGGCCCTCAGGCTCCAGCAGACGCTCGAGGATCTGCCCCGCTTCTTCTTTACCAACAACCTCTATGCGCCTGCGCGCCATCCCATCCGGGAGCTGGTAACCGTGTTTGGGGGTTCCCCCACTGACGAAGACCTGGGCCCGCTCACCAACATCCTCGGCTCCGGGGTAACGCTCGAGAGTGCAGCCCTGGTGATGGCCGTCTATGCGCTGCTCTTCGGAGGGCTGTTGGTGTGGCTGTTCCTGAGGCGCGACGTGCAGTGACGGCGGTCGGTGTCATTGCCGCTTGACGCGCACCGATCCCTCACGGCACAATGGCCTTCATCTCGAGCCGTGCCTGAGGCGCTGCTCGGTGCAGCGCAAGGACCTGGCTCCCGATCGCTGCTGCAACCAACCTTCATCTAGGTCTGGTGCTTCGTCCAGCCGGGATGGCCGTTACGATGGTGGCACCCGGAAAGATGAGGGAGGTAGCCGTGACCGATCACCCCATCGCAGCTGAGCTTCGGCGCCGTATCCTGGTGCTCGACGGCGCCATGGGCACCATGATCCAGCGTCTGCAGCTTACCGAGGAAGATTTCCGGGGCGAGCGCTTCGCCGACCACCCCTCTCCCTTAATGGGCGCCAACGATGTGCTGTGCCTGACGCGCCCCAGCGACATTCTCGAGATCCACCGCCAGTACCTCGAGGCGGGCGCCGACCTGATCACCACCAACACCTTCAACGCCACCTCGGTGGGGCTGGCAGAGTATGGGCTCGACGACGCCATCTACGACCTCAACGTGGCCGCCGCCAGGCTCGCTCGTGAAGCCGCCGATAGCCTCGGCACCCCCAGCCGAACCCGCTATGTGGCGGGTTCGCTGGGCCCCACCAATAGGACCGCAAGCCTCTCGCCCGACGTCGAAAAGCCCGGCTACCGCGCCATCACCTTCGACGCCTTGGCCGACAGCTACGCCGAGCAGTTGCGCGGCCTGATGGCCGGCGGCATCGACCTGGTACTGATCGAAACGGTGTTCGACACCCTCAACGGCAAGGCCGCCCTGTTCGCCGCCGAAACGGTATTCGAAGAGCTGGGTCGCGGTTTGCCGATCATCTTTTCGGGCACCATCGTCGACGCCAGCGGGCGCACCCTGTCGGGCCAGACGCTCGAGGCCTTCCTGATCTCGATCTCCCACGCTCCCTTGCTGGCGGTAGGCCTGAACTGCTCGTTAGGTCCCAAGGAGCTGCGGCCCTACGTCCAAGAGCTGGCGCAGCTGTGCCCCCACTTCACCGCGACGTACCCCAACGCGGGTTTGCCCAACGCCTTCGGCGGCTACGACGAAACGCCGGAGAGCATGGTGGCCGTGCTCGGCGACTTCCTGCAGGCAGGCTGGAGCAATATCGTAGGCGGCTGCTGCGGGACCACCCCCAGCCACATCCGCGTCTTCGCCGAGGCGGCCGCCGGGCTGACCCCGCGGGTCCCGCCCAAACCGCCACCCTACCCCCGCTTCAGCGGCCTCGAGCCGCTGGTGATCCGGCCCGAAACCAACTTCGTGAACATCGGCGAACGCACCAACGTGACCGGTTCGCGCCGCTTCGCCCGGCTCATCCGCGAGGGCGACTATGAAACCGCACTCGAGGTCGCCCGCAGCCAGGTCGAGGGCGGCGCCCAGATGATCGACGTGAACATGGACGAGGGCCTCCTCGACGGCGAGCAGGCGATGACGACGTTCCTGAACATGGTGGCGGCCGAGCCCGACATCGCGCGGCTGCCGATCATCGTCGACTCCTCCAAGTGGTCGGTGATCGAAGCGGGCCTGAAGCGGGTCCAGGGCAAGGGCGTGGCGAACTCCATCAGCCTCAAGGAGGGCCCCGAGGCGTTCAAACAGCAGGCGCGTCTGGCGCGGCGCTACGGCGCCGCAGTGATCGTCATGGCCTTCGATGAGGTGGGTCAGGCAGATACCTTCGAGCGGCGTATCGCCATCTGTGAACGCGCCTTTAACATCCTGACCGAGGAGCTGGCGTTCGCGCCCCACGACATCATCTTCGATCCCAACGTGCTGCCCGTCGCCACCGGCATCAGCGCGCACGACAGCTTCGCCCTCGACTTCATCCGCGCCGTGGCCTGGATCAAAGAGCACCTGCCGGGAACGATGGTGTCGGGCGGCATCTCCAACCTGAGCTTCAGCTTTCGCGGCAACGACGCCGTGCGCGAAGCCATGCACGCCGCCTTCCTCTACCACGCCCGGCAGGCGGGGATGGATATGGGCATCGTCAATCCAGCCATGCTCGGGATCTACCAGGAGATCCCCGCCGACCTGCTCGAGCACGTCGAGGATGTGATCTTGAACCGCCGCCCCGACGCTACCGAGCGGTTGGTCGCCCTCGCGGAAACGGTCAGCGGCGGTGGCAGGACCAGGGTCAGGGACGAAGGCTGGCGCGACGCACCCGTCGAGGAACGGCTCAAACACGCCCTGGTCAACGGCATCAGCGAACACATCGTGGCCGACACCGAAGAGGCGCGCCACCACTACCCACAGCCGCTCGAGGTCATCGAGGGGCCGCTGATGGCGGGCATGAACGTGGTCGGCGATCTCTTCGGCGCTGGCAAGATGTTCCTCCCGCAGGTGGTCAAGAGTGCCCGGGTGATGAAGCGGGCCGTCGCCTACCTGCAGCCCTATCTCGAGGCCGATACGAGCGCTACGAGCCGCGCACGCACGGTACTGCTGGCCACCGTCAAGGGGGACGTCCACGACATCGGTAAGAACATCGTGGGGGTGGTGCTGGCCTGCAACGGTTTCCAGGTGATCGACCTCGGGGTCATGGTGCCCGCAGACAAAATCCTCGACACCGCCGTGGCCGAGGGAGCGGATCTGATCGGGCTCTCGGGCCTCATCACCCCCTCGCTCGACGAGATGGTCCACGTGGCCCGGGAGATGTCCCGCCGCGGCATGGAAACCCCGCTGCTCATCGGCGGAGCCACCACCTCGAGGGTCCACACCGCCGTGAAGATCGCCCCCGCCTACAGCGGGTTTACCAGCCACGTGATCGACGCCTCGCGAAGCGTCGTCGCCGCCAACCGCGCCCTGCACGACCAGACCGCCTTCTCGAGCGAAATCGCCAGCGAATACCAGCGCCTCCGCGAGCAGCATGCGTCGCGCCAGGCGTCGCGGCAGCTGCTCTCGTACCACGACGCCCGGGCCAATCGCTTTGGCTTCGATGCAGAGCGAGCGGCCATCGTCCGACCGGCTAGGCTCGGAGTCGAGGCGTTTGACGACTACCCGCTCGAGGAGCTGATCGCACGTATCGACTGGGGTCCCTTCTTCCTCGCGTGGGAGCTGCCCGGCCGCTATCCGGCCATCCTCGACGACAGCGCACGCGGCGAGCAGGCGCGCACACTCCTCGAGGACGCCGAGGCGCTGCTGACGCGCATCGTCGAGGAGCGGCTGCTCGTCGCCCGCGGGGTCTACGGCCTGTTCGCCGCCAATGCTACAGGCGACGATCTCGAGCACGCTTCTACACGTGTACCAGGACGACCGCCGAGAGCAGGTAATCGCACGCTTCTACACGCTCCGGCAGCAGCACCACAGCCCTGCCAGCGCGAAGGCGAACCCAACCTGGCGCTGGCAGATTTCGTGGCACCGGTGGGCATCCCCGACTACCTGGGTGGTTTCGCCGTCACCGCCGGCCTCGGTGCCGAGGTGCTAGCAGCACAATTCGAAGCCGATCACGACGACTACTCGAGCATCCTCGTCAAGGCCCTGGCAGATCGCCTGGCCGAAGCCTTCGCCGAGCGGCTGCACGAGCGCGTCCGCCGCGAGTTCTGGGGCTACACCGCCAACGAGGAGCTTGCCATGGACGATCTCATTCGTGAACGCTATCGCGGCATCAGGCCGGCGGCAGGCTACCCTGCCAGCCCCGACCACAGCGAAAAACAGGCCCTGTTCGCCCTTCTGGGTGCGCCGCGTCGGGCGGGTATCGAACTCACCGAGACCTTCGCAATGGCCCCGGCTGCATCGGTAGCCGGCCTCTACTTCGCACATCCCGAGGTCCGCTATTTCGCGGTGGGCAAACTGACCCGCGATCAGGTCGAGACCTATGGAAGGGCATCTCGCTGGCCGAGGCCGAGCGCTGGCTGGCACCGAACCTGGCCTACGAACCGGCCGGCATGCCAGGCGCAAGGGCATCTCGCTGGCCGAGGCCGAGCGCTGGCTGGCACCGAACCTGGCCTACGAACCGGCCGGCGCGGCGGTTGGGGCCGACTGAGGGCCACACCCTCCGCGCCGAGGGTCGCATTAATGCGCCGGGCGGGGTCTGGCCGGCCGGTGGAGCTATAGCTCGGGAGCGCTATGGTTGCCTGCCTTCTGTCTAAACCCTCTTTGAGGGATCTTGTTAGGGCCATCAGTTACAGCGGGTTGCATAATCCTTGACCAACCCCCAGGAATCACGCCATACAGCGGTTCTCAGAATGAGTGATTGGTGACTCCGGCATGCTCAAACCAACCCAACACATCCCCCAACGACACCGTCGATAGCGCAGCCGCGATCGCAGAGTCCAACGCTCCCCTCGTCCTCGCCCCCACAGCTTTCACGAACGCCTTTATCTTCGAAAAAGCCAACTCAATGGGGTTGAAGTCCGGACTGTACCCAGGCAACAACACCAACTCGCACCCCCTCGCCTCGATCGCCTCCCGCACCTCCGGTTTGCGGTGCACCCCCAGCTGATCCATCACCACGATCTGCCCCGGCCTCAGCTTCGGAGCGATGACCTGCTCGATGTACGCTAAAAACGCCACGCCATCCACCGCTCCGGTCAACGTCATCGCGTCACCCACACCCTCATCGAGACTGATCGCTGCAACGAGGCTGGTGTTCTCCCCACGGTTCTTCGGCACCCTACCCACGGCACGTTGTCCACGTGGGGCGTAGGCGTAGGGCAGGGTCATGGCGACGTTGAAGCCGCTCTCATCGACGAACACCAACCGGTGCGGGTCAATACCTCTGATCCAAGCCAGGAACCTCCACCGGGCCTCTGGATTCTGTTCACTCGCGTAGATCGTCTTTTTTTCTCGTCGATCCCAATCTCTGTACCCAGCGGCACATGGTCGCTCTGCTGATGCGGACGCCGGTTCTCTCCAAGAAAAGGTCGCAGCGCTGGTCGTCGTGGGTGAGAGATCACTTTGGCGGTACCGTCGTTGCTGATGAGGCTCTGCTCAACCCATGCCTGGTGCTCATGGAGGGCGCTGGGGCGGCCCGGGGAGGTTCTGGGGGTGAGATCTCCACTTTGGCGGTAGCGGCGGAGGTAGCGACTGACGGTGGCGGTTCCAACGTCGAACGTGTCTGCGGCTTCATGGAGGGTGTAACGCTTGTGTAGGACGGCGTTTACGATGCGTTCTCGGAGGTCGGTAGAGTGCGCCATGCCTCAGCATGAAGCACGATCACTCAATGCGCAACCCGCTGTAAGCAACCCTGAGTACGATACGGGACACCACCAGGTGGGTAGTGGAGGGTGTGAACACGTCTTGAGTAAAGACAACAACAACACGGATAACCGTGGTGTGAAGGAACCAATGGACCAAAGTTATTAAGAGAACCCAATGTGAACAACGCGAGTCCCAGCCTCCCTAGTGGTCACGTCTTCTTGCTTGTTTCCTCGCCGCAGTTGTGGTGCTGGAGGAGTCGTTGACTCCGTAAGCTTCAAGGGTACGTACCCTGTACTGATCGTGCTCAACCCTACGAACACGCTATCGAATCGTTATCCGAGTACCTTGTTGTTACTCACGAGTGCTCTTAGCTCCCTCCTCCTCCTAGGGGGAGGGCTGGGGAGGGGGTCGACTTCCGGACGCCGATCCTCGGGGCGAAGGCGGGAATCAGCAGCAGCGCCGTGAGGGCGCCTACCAGCATGGCAACCCACATGATCACGGCGATCTGGCCGTGGGTTTTGAGCGGTGAAAGAAATAGCGCACTGAGCCCCAGCGCCACCCCGAAGGCGTTGGCCAGGATGGGCCGGCCGGCGACGTCGATGGCACGCAGCACGTAGCCGGGTCCGTGCACCCGGGCGTGTTCGATGGCAGCGATGAGGTGGATAGCGTAGTCGATGCCGACGCCGATGACGATGCTCGAGATGATCGCGGTCAGGATATTCAGCTGGATGCCCGAGGCGGCGATGAAGGCGAGCAGCACCGCGATGGTGAGCAGCAGCGGCAGCAGCGCCACCACGGTCTGGCCGACGCGGCGGTACGCGAGCAGCAGCATTAGCGCTACCAGCACCAGGGCGGTTATAAGCGAGGTCCGCTGGGCATTCAGCACCACCCGGCCCATCTCGTCGAAGAGGATTGGGGTGCCGGTGAGGATGCGGATCTCGGGCGCTGACTCAGTAAACGCCAGCCACCCCTGCAGGTCGTCGGAGTCGAAGGCCTCGGGGAACAGCACGAAGCGGATGCCGTCCTCGCTCACCATGGGGCCGAGCGGTGGGGTGATCTCACCAGAGAGCAGCGGATCGCGCTGGGAGGCGGGAACCTGTTCGGCAATATCGGCTACCGAAAAGACCCGCCGGACGCCGGCCAGCGCCTCGAGGTCGCGCGACAGCGAACGAAGTTGGGTCAACTGGGCATCGACATCTCCCCCACGGTCGAGGGCGAACTCGCCGAACAGGGGGGTGGCGCCACCGAAGGTTTCGGCGAGGCGGGCAAAGCTCTGGCGTACCGGGTGGTTGTTCTTGAAGAAGAACAGCTGGTCCGGGTTGACGCGCAACTGAGGCAGGAACACGGCGGCAAAGATCACCAGCGGCACCGCAACCGCGAACGCGGGCCAGCGCCTCGAGACCGCGACCTTGAGTCCGGCTGTGAGCCTGCGGCCGAGTCGAGCCTGCTTCAGATCGGGCGTGACGTCGAACCGTGACAGCAGCGCCGGGAGCGCGAAGAGAGCGATGACGCCCGCGAACACGATGCCGACGGCGACGAACAGGCCGAGCTGGCGGATGGGCCGCACATCGGTCGCCAGCAGCGACAGGAAGCCCGCAGCCGTGCTGACCGTCGTGAGGATGATCGGGATGCCCACCTCGCGCAACGTGGCCGCCACCTGCGCCGTCCGATCCTTGGTGCGGACGGCGGCCTCCTGCAGGTGGGTGACGAAGTGGAGTCCATTGGCAGACCCCATGACGATCACGAAGATGGGGACCACTACGGTGACGATATCGACCTGCAGACCGAGGCCGAAAATGAGGCCGAAGGTCCACAGCGATCCGAGTACCGCCGGCACGATCGCCAGGAACGCCAGCCGCCGGTCGCCGATGGTGGCGTAGAAGACGGCCAGCAACAGCAAGATCACCAGCGGCGGGATCGCCAGCAGGAACCAGCTCAGCAGCGAAATGACGCTGGCGAACACCACCGGATTTCCGGCGAAGGTGGCGACCACGCCCTCGGGAAGCTGCACCTCCTGGAGCCGCGAGGCCAGGGCGATACCGTCCTCCTCGGGCAGGACCACCGCGAACGTGGTGGTGCGATCCTCGCTAAGCAGCAAGTCGCTGCCGGGTCCCTGGATCAGCAGCGTCAGGAGCGGCATCGGCAACCGTTCGAGCATCTCTGCGGTGATGGCTTCGCCGGTCAGGGGGTTGGTCGCCGGCACCACCATTCCGACCGAGGCCACCCCCTCGACGGAGGCCAACGCCGTCCGGGTGGCGAACAGCAGCTGCAACCCTTCCCGGTCGGTAACGACAGCACCGTCCTCGCGCTCGAGCAGCACCGTGATGGGGTCGCCGGCGCTGTACTTCTCCTGCAAGGCGGCGAAGGCCTGGCCCCGCTCGTTCCCCTCGATCAGGAACGAGGTGATGTCGGCGTTGAAGTCGAGACGGATAAGCATGACCGCCGCCAGCAGCGACAACAGGGCGGTAACTGCCAGGACCCGCCGCGAGCGGTTGACCAGTACCTCGGCAATGCGTTCCATAGGCCGAGCATACCTTTGCGCGCTCAGGCCTTCATTGGCACCCTTGCGTCCCACACCTTCTCGACCCGGGTCGTGCCCATGTTGAGCACTGGTGCGCCCGACGACGGAGTCTACGTCGATGGGGTGGTCAGCACCTTTCTCAGGGGTCTCGACGTCAGCTGATCAGGGTCGCCCCGCCCCACAGAAGCCACGGCGTCACCGTCAGATAGTGCACCGCCACAGCCGGCCACAGCGAGCGCGAACGCTGGTAGGCGAGCAGCGCCGTCAGGCCCAGAAGCACCACCAGCAGCAGGAACCAGGGATCGAAGAATGTATCCCGGGCGGCCGGCCGGAGCAGCCAGGCGTTGAGCGGGTGGGCGATCAGGTAGGCCGTCAGTGACACGCCGGCCCATCCGAGGCGGCGGCGGGGCGGCAGCGGCTCGTCCGGATGCGGGTAGAGCATCCCTCGGAAGAACAGCTCCTCGGCCAGCGCCGGAATCAGCAGCGGCAGCAGCAACAGTCGCGCTATCACCAGCGGGTCGTCGAGCGCCACCCGACCCGGGAGCAGTCCGGCCAGCGCGGCCACCGGCGCCGCCAGCGCCACGAAACCGAGCCACAGCACCCCCGTCTCGAGCCAGGCCCTCGGCGACGGGATGGCCAGCGCTCGAGTCAAGCGCCGCCGCAACCCTTCGGCAACCCGACTGCCACCAGGCCCTGCCATAGCTCGAACGATAGCAGTCCGTCGCCCTTCTCTCCCCCTGTCACGTGTGCGGTATAAACCCCTATGGCGTGGTTGACATCTCCAGAAGCCTGGATCGCCCTGCTGACCCTGACCGTTCTCGAGATCGTCCTGGGCATCGACAACATCATCTTCATCTCGATCCTCTCCGGAAAACTGCCTCAGAACCAGCAGGCCCGCGCCCGCAATCTGGGGCTGTTACTCGCCATGGTTACCCGCATCGCCCTGCTCTTTTCCATCGCCTGGATCACCCGCCTGGTGACCCCGCTGTTCGAGATTCTGGGTCAGGAGATCAGCGGTCGCGACCTCATCTTGCTGGCCGGCGGGCTGTTCCTGCTCGGCAAGGCCACCCAGGAGATCCATGGCAAGCTCGAAGGCGAAGAGGGGCACGGCAACGCCCGCGTCTCCGCCTCGTTTGCGTCGGTCATCGTGCAGATCATGCTGCTCGACATCGTGTTCAGTCTCGACTCGGTGATCACCGCGGTGGGCATGGCCGATGACCTCGGGGTGATGGTGACTGCCGTGGTCATCTCGGTCGTTATCATGCTGATCGCCGCCGGCCCCATCAGCGCCTTCGTCGAACGCCACCCGACGGTCAAGATGCTGGCGCTGTCGTTCCTGCTCCTCATCGGCATGTCGCTGGTGGCCGAAAGCTTCGGGCAGCACATTCCCAAGGGCTACATCTACTTCGCCATGGGCTTCAGCGTGTTCGTGGAGATGCTCAACCTGCGCTACCGGCAGCGGCAGAAACCGGTCCATCTGCGACAGACCTACCTCGAGGAAGAGAGCACCGACTAGACGAAATTGACCCTTTCTATCAACATCTGAACCACCACCGATACGAACCTGACCAACGCGATCCTGACCGATGCAATCTTCTGCGGAACGACCATGCCGGACGGAACCGTCAATAACGACGGGTGCCCCTGAGCCCTGTCGCCCCGCGCCGATCTCTCCCCGAACCACCTCTCCTCCGCCGAAACCTCGTCCACCTCACTGAAATCCAGATGTCCTGATTGTCAAACGTCTAGCTGGCTACACCAATCGCTACAGAATCCCCTCGAGGTACTCTCGAACCCCCGCCCGGATCGGCATGAAGTAAAGGTTGCTGCCGAGTTCCCGCACCCGCTCGAGCGCCCCCTGTGCCAGCCGCCGGTTCCACTCTGCAGTCGGCTCGAAGCCGGCCGGGAACACCGCCCGGTTGCGGGTCCGCCAGTAGTGCGCCGAGCGCTCGCTCAGCACGCTGGTCATCCCCCAGAACATCTCGATACCGCTGAGCAGTTCGCTGTAGACGTCGAGCAGCCTGAGGTCGAACAGCGGCTGGCTGAAGAGCCCGCAGGCGCCGGCCTCGAGCTTGCGCTGGGCGTAGTCGAGTTCGGCCACGAAGCTCTGCCGGTAGGGGTCGAGCGCCGCGTAGACCTTGATCTGGGGGCACTCGCGGCGAAACTTGCGGATCACATCGATACTGGACGAGCCAAAGATGGGGTGGGCCATATCGACCGGGGCATCGCCCGCCACCACCAGCACCTCGTCGATGCCGTGCTCCTCGAGGAAGGCCGCCACCGCCAGCGGTTGGTCGAGATCGACATCCATGGCGCGGATGTGGGGGATGGTGTTGGCAAAGAGCGACTTGGCCCGGGCGCAGCCCTGCCAACTCCGCATCGAGAAGCGGAGCACGTCGGGGACGTTGATGGTGTCGACCGCGGGAAAGTACTGGCGGACCTCGTCGAGCTGCGCCGCGAACTTGGAGCGGCTACGAGGAACGAGTTCGATGGAGATGCGCATTGAGGGAGGATAGTATAAAAAAATGGGATGCGTTGTCGGAAGATGTTTGTCGCCCCTTCAGACCCAAGAAGTTAGGAGATAAGGATGCAGCCGGAGCGGGCGGATCGGGCGTAGGTGAGGAGTTCTGGGCGGAGGGTGTTGGCGTGGTAGTGACTGTCGCATCGCGTTCGAGCGGTCAGTCCGATCCTCGGGTCTCCTTGAGACCCTCGGCCTCGATGAACACCCGCTTGATCTCAGGATGCGCGGCTTTGATGGCACCCTCGATGCGATCGATCACAGCCGGGATATTGCTGGCTGGTAGCCCGCGGCGGAACTGGATACCGAGGTTCAGCAACACCTGGTTGGAGCCGAGGTGCATCGTCAGCGGCTCGTAGACGCGCTCCACCGCCTCGTCGGCTTCGGCGATGGCCCTCACGCTCTCGTCGGTCTCGGGGTCGGCGGCCTCACCGATCAGCAGGCTCTGGCTTTCGAAGGCAAGGAAACCGGCCACCACCACCAGGATCAGGCCGATGATGACCGAGGCGACGCCATCGAGGATCGGCATGTCGAGCAACTGCCCCAGGAACAGGCACACCGCCGCCACCACCAGGCCCAGGGTGGCGGCGGTGTCTTCGGCCAGCACCGTGAACACCGCCGGGTTCTTGCTGCGCCGCACCAGCCGAAACAGAGGACCTTGGCCCTCTTCTTTCCTGAGCTGCCGGTAGGCGACGATCCAGGCGGCGGCCTCCACCACGAAGGCGATGGCCAGCACGATGTAGTTGATCGCCGGGTTGCTGATCTCGACCGGGTGACGCAGGTGTTCGATCCCTTCGTAGATCGAGAAGCCGCCGCCGAGCGCAAAGAGAATGATGGCGACGACGAAGCTCCAGAAGTAGAGCTCCTTGCCGTAGCCGAAGGGGTGGCGGTCGTCGGCGGGCTTGCGGGCGCGCCGCAGGCCGAGCAGGATCAGCGCCTGGTTGCCGGTATCGACCACCGAGTGGATACCCTCGGAGATCATCGCCGAGGAGCCGGTCGCGCTGCCGGCTACGAACTTGGTGACGGCGATGATGGCGTTGGCGGCGAGGGCGCCGTAGACGGCGGCGGGGCTGCTGGATTCGGCGGCCATGATGGGATTGTACCGGGAAGGGCCCAATCGAACGTACAAACGAGCCCGCAGTGGGGCGGCTTGCGACCGCCTCGTCCGATTCCCGGCCGGCAGGTATCCACTGCGCCTCGACGCGCCACCCGCGGTACCATGCCCTATGGGCTTACGAAAGCGCCTCGGGGACATTATCTTCGAGACCAACACGCCGGTCTCCCGAGGTTTCGATGTGGTGCTGCTGTGGGCCATCCTGCTGAGCGTGCTGGCGGTGATGCTCGAGGGCGTGGCCAGCATCCAGGTGCGTTTCGGCACGGCGTTGAGAGTACTCGAGTGGAGCTTCACCGGGCTGTTCACCGTCGAGTATCTAGTTCGCATCTACAGCGCCCGCAAACGCCTCAGGTACGTCGGCAGCTTCTTCGGGATCGTGGATCTGCTGGCGGTGCTGCCCAGCTACCTGAGCCTCTTCTTCATCGGTTCGCAGTACTTCATCGTGATTCGGGCACTGCGAATGCTACGGGTCTTCCGGGTGCTGAAGCTGGTGCGTTTTCTGGGCGAGGCCAGCGTCCTGTCGCGAGCGCTGCGGGCCAGCCGCGAGAAGATCGTGGTGTTCCTGGTGGCGGTCCTCACCATCGTGGTGATCGTCGGCTCGGTCATGTTCCTGGTGGAGGGGGAGGCGAGCGGCTACACCAACATACCGGTGAGCGTCTACTGGGCGATCGTGACGCTCGCCACCGTCGGCTACGGCGACATCATCCCGACGACGCCGCTGGGCCGGTTTCTGGCGGCCATCGTGATGATCCTCGGCTACGGCGTCATCGCGGTGCCGACCGGGATCGTCACCACCGAGCTGGCGCGGGTCTCGCGCGAGAACGAGCGCCGGCAGCACCAGCACTGCCACCACTGTGGCCTCGAAGAGCATGACGACGACGCGGTGTTCTGCAGACGCTGTGGGGAACGGCTGGCGCCAGAAGCGGAACCGACGGCCTGAGCAGCGACCAGAAGAATAGGTCGGAAAGAGCCGCGGGGCCAGCCGGGCGCTCCGCTCGGGACTCACCCGGGCGAGGAGCCGACACCGGTCTGGCGGCTCTCTGAAGCAGGGTCGGGAACACCCTCACACCCTTCCGAACAGCAGGGCCGCGTTCTGCCCGCCGAAGGCAAAGGAGTTGCTTAGGGCGCGATCGACCTGGGCCTCGCGAGCCTGGTTGGGGATCACGTCGAGGCCGATCTCGGGATCGGGCAGCTGGTGGTTGATGGTCGGCGGCAGCACCCCCGAACAGAGCGCCTGGATAGTCGCGATGGCTTCGATCGCTCCGGCGGCGCCCAGCATGTGTCCGGTCATCGACTTGGTCGAGGAGACGGCCAGACGACCGGCGTTGGCCCCGAAGACCTGGTGGATGGCGAGCGCCTCGGCGCGGTCGCCGAGCAGGGTGGAGGTGGCGTGGGCGTTGAGATAGCCGATCTGCTCTGGTTCTAGTTGGGCTTCGCGCAGGGCGGCCTCCATGGCCAACACAATGCCTCTGCCCTGGGGATGGGGTTCGGTCATATGGTACGCGTCGGCGCTACGCCCGAAGCCGAGCAATTCGGCGTACATGCGGGCGCCGCGGGCCCGAGCGTGTTCCAGCGTCTCGAGCACCACGACGCCGGCGCCTTCGCCGAGCACGAACCCGTCGCGGTCGGCGCTGAACGGCCGGCTGGCCCCGGCGGGATCGTCGTTGCGGCTCGAGAGCGCCTTCATCACCGAAAAGTTGCCCACCGTCATCGGGGTGATGATCGCCTCGGCGCCGCCGGCCACCGCCACCTCGGCCTCGCCGAACTGGAGCATGCGGGCGGCGCTGCCGACGGCGTCTGCACCGGTGGAACAGGCGGTGACGACGGTAGAGCTGGGTCCCATGAAGCCGAAGCGCATGGCGATCCTGCTGGTGGCCATGTTGGCGATCATCATGGGGATGAAGAAGGGGCTCATGCGGGTGGGGTGGCGCTCGTGGGCGATCTTGCTCTGAACCTCCCAGGTGTTCATGCCGCCAATGCCGCTACCGATCAGGGTTCCGACCCGGGTCGGGTCGAGCGCCTCCAGGTCGAGGGCGCTGTCGTCCAGGGCGAGCTGGGCGACAACGACTGCCAGCTGGGCGTAGCGATCCATGCGGCGGCGCTCGCGGCGGTCGAGCCAGTCCTCCAGCTCGATCGCTACCTCACCGGCGATGCGCACCGGATAGGCGCTGGCGTCGAACCGGGTGATGGTATCGATTCCGCTTCGGCCCTCGAGCTGGGCCGCGTGAAACGCTTCGGCGCCGATTCCGATGGGACTCACAGGGCCGAGGCCGGTAACCACGACGCGGTTCATGGCAGCGACAACCCTAGGGCGCAGGGGGCGAGATGGGGTTGAAATAGTTGCATCTAGTCTCTCCTCGGTCCGTGGCTGACGCCGGTGGCAGCGCAACGTCACGGAGCAGTTGGTGGCACAGGTGGGCGGTCGGGAACCGGGTAGCCGCCCTCACCAGGCCCGCTTGCCACGGCGGGCTCGAGTTCGGGAAGCCGAGAACCGGGTGCCGACCGCGGCCACATCAAGCCCCTCTCGCCTTCACCATGATGCGGTACAGATGATGCCCTTCATGAATCAGGAAAAACTCGAGCCACTCGCGCACGCTCATCGAGCCGAACAGCGGGTGCCGGCCCCGACGGGCGAGATCGGCCGGGGAGACCGCCCCGACGTGCGCCTGTAGCGTATCGGAGGCATCCCGAAAGCGGAGCAGCAGCGCCTCCAGATCGAGCGCCAGCCAGGCACCAAAGCCCGGGTCGTCGTCGGCCCTGTAGCGGCCCAGATCCGGCTCGTCTTCGGTCAGGATTCGTTCGAGGCGCTCGCTGAACACCTCCTGGTAGCGGCCGAGGTGAGCCAGTTCCTGGAGCGCCGACCAACCCCCAGGGGCCGGGGTTCGTTTCATGGACGCGGGGTCCCCACCGAGTACGAACGCCAGCGAGCGACGGTGTGCCTGCACACGCATCAGCAACGGTGAATCCACGGCATCCCCTAACTGCTGGCGCTGGTGTCAGGCGCGAGCGTGTAGCGCCACCAGGCCAGGCTTAGAAACAGCTATCACCTTAGAAGAACGAGAAGCCGCCAGACCGACTTCAGGCTGTGTTTCAGGGCTCCTCGGGCCGCTTGCGCACGGTCCACCACAGCGCCCCACCGATGGCCATGAGGAACAGTGCTACCCGCACCGGGCTGTTGTTGAAGAGGTCGAATCCGAGGACCGGTTCCAGCACCGCCACGACCAGGAATACAGCCCCGACGCCCACAAAGGCGAGGGCCATGCTTCGGTAGACGCGGCGAGCCTGATCGTCCATGCGCGCCATTATAGCCAGCGGGTTTGCCCCACGCTGTCGGGGCAGCATGACTGAGACTATCCGTAGAGCTCCGAACTCAGGTACTTGCCTCGCAGATACTCGAGGTAGGGCTCGAGCTGCAACCCTCCCCCGGTAGCCTGCACCACCAACGCCTCAGGGGAAAGTTTTCGCCCGTGGCGGTAGATGTTGTGCTGCAACCAGCCCAGCAACACCCCGAACCGTCCCTCACGAATCTCCCCAGGAATCTCCGGATGCGCCCCCACAGCAGCAGCCCACAACTGCGCGCTCAGCACGTTCCCCAGCGCGTACCCCTGGAACGCCCCCCCGACCGGGCCTGAGAACCAGTGCACGTCCTGCAGTACCCCCTCACCATCGTTCTGCACCTCTACGCCCAGGTCGTTTTGGTAGCGTTCGTTCCAGGCTGTGGGTAGGTCCTTGACGTCGAGGGTTCCTTCCAGGAGTTGGAGTTCCAGTTCGAAACGGATGATGATGTGCAGGTTGTACGTCAATTCATCGGAGTCCGTGCGGACGAGCGATCGCGACACCCTGTTGATCGCCCGGTAAAAATCGTCCACGCTGATGCCCGCGAGCTGTTCGGGAAAGGTCTGCTGAAGTTGGGGGTAGGCGTGGTGCCAGAAGCCGAGGCTGCGTCCGATGAGGTTCTCCCACAATCTAGACTGACTCTCATGCACGCCACTCGAGGTTCCAGCTGCCAGCGGGGTCCCCTCGAGCTCCCTGCCCACCCCCTGCTCGTACATCCCATGCCCCGCCTCGTGCAGCGTGCTGAACAGCCCGTCAGCGAGGTAGCGCTCGTCGACTCGGGTCGTGAGGCGGACGTCGTCGAGACCGATGCCGATGGCGAAGGGGTGGTGCGTCTTGTCCTGACGACCGCGTCGGAGGTCGTAGCCGAACGCCTGGGCCAGCTCGAGGCCGACCGCCAACTGACCGGCCTCCGGGTAGCGCTTCCGGAGCAGCGAATCGTCGAGCTGCTCGGCACCGCCGATCGCGTCGACCAGCGGCACCAGCGCCTCGCGTAAGCGGGCAAAGAGGGGCCGCAAAGCGGCCACCGTCATGCCCTCATCGGACTGGTCTATAAGCGGGTCGGCGATGTGAGCATAGCCGGGGAACAGCTCCGCGAAGCGGCGCGACAGGTCGATGGTCTTGGCGAGCGCGTCGGCAACCTTGGCGAAGTCTCCATCGGAGCGAGCCTCGGCCCAAAGCTGATAGGACTCGGCGGTATGGGCGTTGAACTCGGCGCTGAAGGCGGGCGGCACCACGACCGCCCGGTGATAGTCCTTGCCGACGACACGAATCAGCGCGGCGTCGTCCGATTCGGGAGGGAGCGATGCGCCGTGGGCTTCAAGCCGCTCGAGCAGGCGCCCGATCTCAGGGTCGATAAAGCGTTGGTGCGCGAAACGGCTGAGAGTAGCCAACTGTCTCCCTCGGGCCGCTCCGGCTGCAGGAGGCATATGTGTGGCCTGGTCCCAACTCAGAAGACCGATCGCAGCCTGCAAATCGCTGATCTCAGCAAGCCGGACTTTTAGCTCATTCAGGTGCGCCTCGGCAGACATGGGGAGCATTGTACCGTCAAAGGATAAGAGGAAGGATAAGGGTAAGAGGAAGGGTAAGAAGAAGGGTAAGGGTGGGTAGGTTTGGGGAAAGTTCAAAAAGTAGGAGTAGGAGGTTAGGTGCCCCTTCAGACACAAGGATTAGGAGATTTGGGTCCCCTTCAGACCCCCTACGGGGTTCTTACGGGGTCCCGGGGAGCCTTCCCTAACGGCAAGCCTCCCCGGGGCTCTCGGAGCCTCATTGCATGAGTCTCCTCCAGCAGAAGATATGGAATAACCGGGGTGTGAAGGCACGAACGGGTCGTGCTTGTTCTTCTTAACCCTTCTTGTGGCGGAGGAGACTCTATGAGGCTCCGTAGCCCCTGAAGAGACCCACAAAGGGGGGCTCTGAAGGACCCCGGAAGAACCCTGACCGAAGGGAGGGGGTCTGAAGGGGACCCAAATCTACCTCTACTTGTCTGAAGGGGCCAAAATCTACCTCTGTCACCCTCCCCCGTGGGCCCCTCATGTTCTTCATCAGAATTGCAGAGTATCTCACATGTAGCCCGGCTATGGTGGGTGTCAGCAGGGCACTATATCGAACACCTCCTAGAGACACGTGACCCCTCCAAGAAAGGCCGGAACGCCCTCTCCGGTCTTTCGCTCTTTGTGGGGCACCCGAGCAGGTTCGCAGACATGAGATCTTCACCCGCCACTGCTTGGGCAAGCCGATGGTATCTTCGGGCAGCGCGCAGCCGCAGCTGCGGCTGCCAATCCGGAGGTTCGAGACCATGGAGACGATGAAGATCGCGGCGGTACAGGGCGAGCGACAGGCCGGTGTCGTAGAGGTTCCGATTCCGGAGCCCATAGAGGACTGGGCCCTGGTCAAGATCCACGCCGCGCCCATGTGTACCGAGTACAAGACCTGGCTGGCCGGCAAGAAGACAAGCGGCCTCGGGCATGAGGCTGCCGGCGAAGTGGTGGCCGTCGCGCAGCCCGGCCTGGTCGAGGTGGGCGACCGGGTGGTGGTCATGCCCCAACTCTCCTGCGGCCGTTGCGACCTGTGCGTCGCAGGCGACTACATCTACTGCCAGAACAGTTTCAAGTACCAGGAGTTCACCGGCACCGACGGCAACAATGCGACCATGGCCCAGTACATCCTCAAACCGGGCCGTCTCCTGCCCAAGATCCCCGACGGCGTCTCCTTCGATCACGCCTCCCTCGCCTGCTGCGCCCTCGGCCCGACCTTCGGCGCGCTCGACAGCCTCGAGGTCGACACCTTCGATACCCTGCTGATCACCGGCCTCGGCCCCGTGGGCCTGGGCGGGGTCCTGAACGCGGCCTTCCGCGGCGCCCGCGTCATCGCCATCGACCTCGTCGCGTGGCGTCGGAACAAGGCGAAGGAGCTCGGCGCCGACCTCACCCTCGACGCCGCCTCCGACACCCTCCTCGACGAGATCCGCGAGCGGACCGACGGCCTCGGCGTCGACGCGGCCATCGACTGCTCCGGAAGCCCCGTGGCCCAGCACCTGTGCATCGACGCCGTTCGCAGGCGGGGCGGGGTGGCCTTCGTCGGGCAGACGGGCAAGGCCATCGAGGTTCACCCGAGCCACGACCTGCTGGTCAACGGCCTCACCGTCATGGGTCAGTGGCACTACAACCTCAACCTGTTCCCCGAACTCATGCAGGTGATCGAGCGCTCGGACCTGCTCGACACGTTCATCAGCCATACCTTCCCGCTGACGAACATCCAAGAGGCCTTCGCGGCGATCGCGACCCAGGAGGCGGCAAAGGTCATCCTGCACCCCTGGGCGTAACGGAGTCCCTACCGTGACACCCGGGCAACCTCGTCGCTGCCCTGCAAAGACAGGAACGGCCGGATCCCCACGGATCGGTACCGTGGTTCAAGGACCTAGCCGCCGCCGGAGAAGCCCCGGTGTTAAACTCTACGGCCATGTCCTCATCCGACCTGTGCAGCGCCAGTGCCAGCGACCTGGCCCGCTCTATCCGCACCCGCGAGGTCTCGGCCGAGGAGGTGATGCGCGCCCACCTGGAGCGGATCGACCGCGTCAACCCTATGGTGAACGCCATCGTCACGCTGCTGCCCGAGCGGGCGCTCGAACAGGCCCGCGAAGCCGATCGGACCCTCGCGCGCGGCGCTGCGGACGGCCCCCTGTTCGGGCTGCCGATCGCCCACAAGGATCTGGTCGAGACGAAGGGCGTTCGGACCACCAAGGGCTCGCCGCTCTTTCGGGACTGGGTGCCCGAGCGCGACGCCCTGATCGTCGAACGGCTCAAGCGGGCCGGTGCCGTCTCGGTCGGCAAGACCAACACCCCGGAGTTCGGCGCCGGCTCTCAGACCTACAACGAGGTGTTCGGCGCCACCCTCAACCCCTACGACCTCAGCAAGACCTGCGGCGGCAGCAGCGGCGGTGCGGCGGTGGCGCTGGCCTGCGGCATGGTGGCCCTCGCCGACGGCAGCGACACCGGCGGCAGCCTGCGGAATCCGGCCAGCTTCTGCAACGTCGTCGGCTTCCGCCCGTCGCCGGGCCGGGTGCCGGCCTGGCCTCGGGCGCTGGGCTGGTCTCCCCTTTCGGTACAGGGGCCCATGGCCCGCAGCGTCGCCGACGCGGCCCTGATGCTGAGCGTCCTGGCCGGCCCCGACCCGCGCTCGCCGATCGCCATCCGCGAACCCGGGGAGCTCTTCGCCCGACCCCTCGAGCGGGACTTCCACGGTGTCCGGGTGGCCTGGAGCCGCGACCTGGGCGGCCTCCCGGTCGACCCCCAGGTGACCGCCGCCCTGGAGGCCAAACGCGAACTGTTCGAGGCGCTCGGCTGCACGGTCGAGGAGGCCACCTTCGACTTCGGCCCCGCCGACGAGATCTTCAGGGTGCAACGGGCCTGGCACTTCCACCAGGCCTACGGCGAGCTGGTGGCCAACCACAGCGACCAGATCAAGGAGACCGTAGTCTGGAACACCGAGGAGGGCGCCAAGCTGACCGGCCCGCAGCTCGCCCGCGCCCAGGCCGAGCAGACCGACCTGTTCCAGCGCTTGCGTATCTTCATGGAAAGGTACGCCTTCCTGCTGCTGCCGGTCAGCCAGGTGCCGCCGTTCGACGTGACCGAGCGCTACGTCAGCGAGATCGACGGGGTCGCCATGCCCAGCTATATCGACTGGATGAAGTCGTGCTACTACATCTCCGTCACCGGGCACCCGGCCATCTCGGTACCTGCCGGCTTCACCACGGACGGCCTCCCGGTCGGCCTGCAGATCGTGGGGCGGCACCAGGACGACCTCGGGGTGCTGCAGCTCGCTCACGCGTTCGAGCAGGCGGCCGGACCGCGGCGCTGGCCGGAGCTCGTTTCCAAAGCCTGATCGGAGCAACTGCTCCCGTCACCCGGTTGAGGCGAGACCTACGAGGTCGCGATCACCAAGCCATCGACCTGGTCGAAGTGCTTGTCGAAGGTCACCAGATCGGCACCTGTTTCCAAGGCGTGGGCAGCGATCCAGATGTCGTTGGTCGGAATTGGGGTGCCCTTCCCTCTGAGCTGGGTCGCGATGCGCCCGAAGCGATCGGCGGTGCTCTGCGTCACGGGCAGGAACTCGATATATGGGTTGTTCAAAAAGCTGCTTAGCTGTCCCCGGTTCTGGTCGAACCTGGCGCCGTTTCGGAATCCGAAAAGGAGTTCCCCCATAACGACGGCCGACAGGTAGATGCGTTGGGCCTCTCGTACCTGCTGGACGACGCTGTCCTGGGCTACCATGAGCGCGGTATAAGCGCTGGTGTCGAGCAGGAGTCTCATCGCCACAGCGCCTCCTCGATCGTCTCGAAGATGGTTTGGGTCTCGTGAAAAGCCTGCTCGTCTGCCTCACTCCAGCTGCCGATGAGCTCGTCCAGGCTGTCGCCGACGGTGTGGCCCTTGTGTTCTGGCCCGAGTCCAGCACCTTCGCGCAGGAGCAGGAGGGCAGCCTTGTTCAGCGATATCCCCTTCTCCTGCGCCAGGGTCCTTAGTCTGTTCTCCAAGGCTATATCCATGCCGCGTACCGTTAGCTGATACATAGTGACTCCTTTATAAGTCATTATAGGTCATATTATGACTCACTCTTCGATGTCCTGGGCATCTCTCCTCCCTAGCCCATGTCGCCCAGCTGCGAAAACCCGATAGACTGACTCTCGATCACCACCTGTCGACGCAGCCCACGAATGCAGGCACGCCACAGAGAATGGAGAGCCCATGACCGACAACGGTACACCCCTCATCCTGGCCGACCTCTCCTGGCCTGAACTCGCTGCCATCCAGGAGCAGGTCGAAGCCGTCCTGATCCCGGTCGGCTCGAACGAACAGCACGGACCGAACCTGGCCCTGCGGATGGACATCACCGGCGCGACCCGGTTCTGCGAGCGGGCCGGCGCCCTGGCAGGGACCAAGCTCATGGTGGCGCCGTCGCTGCCCTGGGGCGTCTCCCACCACCACATGAACTTCCCGGGGACGATCACCCTGAGCTCGGACACCTTCATCCAGACCCTGGTCGAGGTCGTCGCCTCGCTGCAGCAGCACGGGTTCGAGCGCTTCATGTTCGTCAACGGTCACGGCGGCAACGTCGCCCCGCTCGGCGACGCGGTCGTGCGAATCAACGAGGAATTGGAGCCGGCCTTCGTGGGAGCCGCGATCTACCTGGACTTCGCCGACGAGGGGATCGACGAGCGCTTCGGGATCGGCGGCGTTCTCGGCCACGCCTGCGAGATGGAGACCTCGGGCGCGATGGCCCTCGCGCCCGAGATCGTCAAAACCGACGCCCTAGCGGCCGGGGAGCTGACAGAGCTGATCCGCGCGTTCCGCCCTACGCTTGCGAGGTACACCGTCGCTGTCCCCTACCGCTTCGACCGCTACACCAGCAACGGGGCGCTCGGCGACGCCAGAAACGCCTCCCTCGAGTACGGCGAGGCGCTGATCGGGAGCGCGGTCAAGAACTTCGTGGCGTTCATGGACGAGGTCGTCGCCAGGTCCCCCGTCGCGTAGGACACCGCGCCATCACAATCCTGAATCCAACACAAAAAAACAATATACTCTGGAGGAGTTCGCCGAAACCCTGGGTGTTTTCTACCTTTCCGAGAAGGAGCTTCCGTGACGACTTTGACAGCGACTGAAGCGCTCGCCAAGCGCGACGAACTCGTCGAAAACGGCTACACCATCGTGCCCGGCGTCATGCCCAAGGCCATGGTCGACGAACTCCGCGCCTGGTCCGACGACCTGTTCACGCGGCTCGAGGTCGACCCCAAGGTCCGCTACCAGGGCAGCGACATCCACGCGTGGACGCCGCGCAAGTGGACCGCGATGGACCGCGAGGCAGACCAGCGGGACTTCCCCGACCCCATCGCCGAACGGATCGTCGATCTGCCCGCCCAGAAGGAGGTCTGCCGCCGGCTGCAGCTCGAGGGCCTCACGCCCGACGACGCGGTGTTGATACTCTCCAAGCCGGGCTACGGGCCGCCGCTGTACTGGCACCAGGACTACACGAACTGGAACAGCCCCGCCGCGACTACGCCGTGGCCTACGAGGATCTTCCTGTCTTACTACCTCACCGACACCACCAGGGAGAACGGTTGCCTGCGCATCATCCCGGGCACCCACCGCAAACGCCACGCGCTGCACGACATCCTGCCCGACGCCCACCAGGAGGAGCTGCAGGCCGTCGACGACCTGTCGCACCCGGCGTTCGCCGACTACCCGGACGCGGTCGACGTCCCCCTCGAGGCCGGCGATCTGATCATCGCCGACGCCCGCATCATGCACGCTGCGTACCCGAACCAGACCCCCCAGCACCGCACGCTGCTGCTGATGTGGCACCACGCGTTCCGTTTCCCCAACCGCCCGAGCTGGTGGACGGGCGAGATCCCCGAGGCGGTCCGCAACGCCGACCCGGACGCCGAGTACGAGCGGTCGCGGACGCCGAAGAAGTATATTGCCTGATAGCGACAAAAAGACGCTCGAGCCCCCGACGGTACCCGGGGCGAGGGGTGAGGAGAACGACCTTGGAAATCACCGAAGCCACCGTCAACTGCTACGCCTGGCCGCGGCCCAAGCCGATCCCCAACGGTCTGATGCTGGAGTACTACCGCGAGACGGTCGACCCGTTTCGGGGGCAGATCTTCGTGGAGGAGATGGTCCTCGACGACGACGGCTGCGTGGCGGTGCCCGATCGCCCCGACCTGGGTATCACGCCGAATTACGACCTGCTCGAGCAGCACCGGGTCGCGTGAGAGAGCGAGGGGTTATGACCGTCCTGAGTCAAGAGGATCGCGCCTTCTGGGAGGAGAACGGCTACCTGATCGTGCCCAACGCCGTTCCCCAGGAGAATCTGGACGCCCTGGTAGCCGCCATCTGGGAATTCCTGGAGATGAACCCCGACAACCCCGAGGACTGGTACAAATACCAGCCCTACACCCGCGAGGACATGCGCTCACCGATCGCCGTGGCGGGGATGGTCGAGTTCTACCAGCACCAGGCGCTGTGGGACAACCGCCAGCACCCCCGAATCCACCAGATCTTCAGCGAGATCCTCGGCACCGAGCGGCTGTGGGTCTCTCTCGACCGGGCCAACATGAAGCCGCCGGAACGGCCCGACAAGCCCGAGTGGGTGCACCAGGGCATGATCCATTGGGACATCGACACCTCGCAGGACCCGATCCCCTTCGGCGTGCAGGGCGTGCTCTACCTGACCGACACCAGCGAGGATCAGGGCGGCTTTCAGTGCGTCCCCGGCTTCCACCAGCGCTTTGCCGAGTGGGTGAAGACCCAGCCGGCCGACCGCAACCCGAGGGCGCCCGACCTGAGCGGCCTCGACGTCAAGCCGATCGCGGGCCGGGCCGGCGACCTCGTCATCTGGCACCGGCTCCTCGCGCACGGCAACGGCCACAACACCTCGGAGCGGCCCCGACTGGCCCAGTACATCACCATGGAGCCCGCCCAGGAGAAGAACGAGGGACTCAGGGAGGAACGGATTCAGGCGTGGCGGGACCGGCGGCCGGCCTCAGGCTGGCCCGGCGATCACCGGAACTGGGAGCATCGGCAGCAGGAGCCGGCCGAGCTGTCGGATTTGGGGAAGAGGCTTCTGGGGCTGGAGCGGTGGGCCTGACGGGGAAGTCCAACACGTGGAGCCCTGTACCGGGCGCTCATGCGCAACGAACTGGCCTGATGCATCGGGGGGATCGGGTAGCAGAACGAGGGGGCTGACTACCTAGGCTAAGGGCCCAGGGCGCCCAGCTGGATCAGGAGGCTGAGGAGGTCAACCTCCGACCAGAGTTCGGCGATCCTGCCGTCCTCGAGGCGGTAGATGTGGATCTCCGTCCAGGTTACCTGGCGCCCGGTGGCGGGGATGCCGTTGAATTCGCCCAGGTGGGTGGCGTGGACGGTGGTTCGCTCGATCACCTTGTCGCCCTCGGCAAGCATGTCCTCGACGGTGACGTGAACGTCGGGGAAGCCGGCGACGATGGCCTGTCCAACGAGTTTCATGCCTTCACGGCCCGGTGGCAGGTTGGGATCCTTGAGGTGGTGGGCGAAGTCGGGGGTGAACAGCTCGTCGACGATGTCGTGGTTCTCCCGGTTTTTGAACTCCTCGATGAAGAGGCTGACGACGGCCCGGTTCTGAGCTTCCGTAGCCTCCGTGGTTGCGGCGGTTTCCTGCGCGGTTGCGGTGGTGGCGCCAACTGTCAGGACGGCGAAGAGGAGGGGGGTTGCGAGCCGGGGTCTGATCTTCACGGTCGTCTTCCTTTCAGCCTGAAAGGCCAATACTAAACTAATTGGTTTAGTATATTGGCTTCCCCGCCAGCTGTCAACTTCGTCGGTTCAGATGCGCTGAAAGTCCTTCGAGACAGCGTTCCCAACCCGCCAGATGGGCGTCCCGGCCGTGGCCGTCCGGGAACCGCTCGTGGCTCAGGACGACTTCCGTGGCAGCGCCGAGATCGCGGAACTCCACCGTGATCAGAGTCTCCCCGACGCTCATCTCCTCCTCCTCGTACGACCAGGTGTAGATGAGCCTCTCGGGTGGGCGGACCTCGCGGTAGATCCCCACGATCGACCAGGATTCACCCGATTCCAGGCCCATCGTGTACCGGTAGCCTCCGCCGACCCGGACGTCCATCTCGATACCGAGCAGCACGACCTCGTCACCGCCGGGTCGGAACCACGACCGAACGGCGGAAGGTTCCGTCCAGGCCTTGAACACCGCCTCGCGCGGCGCCGTGATCCTGCGCCGCATGAAGACGGCGGAGTCGGGAGCGCCAGACTCCGCCGTCACGAGGCCTCCGACGTCTCATCCAGATGCTCGGCCAAGGCGTCGAACTGCACCTCCCAGAAGTGCTGACAGCGGACGATCCAGGCGT
Source organism: Trueperaceae bacterium (assembly GCA_963662295.1). Taxonomy (GTDB): domain Bacteria; phylum Deinococcota; class Deinococci; order Deinococcales; family Trueperaceae. The sequence goes on along the minus strand of OY759346.1, from coordinate 825,923 downwards.
CGGCGACCGTGAGCGGGTCGGTGACGAGGCGGCAGTGCCGGGTGCGACCCCGCTTTTCCGTGCTGACCAGGCCTGCCTCCTCGAGCATCCGCAGGTGTTTGGCGACCGCGGCCAGGGACATCTCGAACGGCTCGGCCAGCGAAGACACCGACGACGCCCCCTGGGCCAGCCTCACGAGAAGGGCCCGCCGGGTCGGGTCGGCGAGGGCGAAGAAGGTCCTGTCTAGCGTGGAAGACTCAACCATACGGTTGAATATAGCAGTTCCGGCTGCGTTCTTCATGCCCTAATTCCCTGGTACCCGAATCTACCGCTAGCCCGACCTACTCGGCCGCCACCCGCAGGCCGTCCTTCAGCAGCGGTACCGCCTGCCCCCACAACCCCGATCCATCCTTCTTCATGATCGGCTCGGCCGAATACTGCGCCAGGTAGCTGCGCCGGACCCGGTCGGAGGTGTTTGGGCTGCTGCAATGGAAGGTGCGGCTGGTGAACACCACCACGCTCCCCGCCGGCACGATAACGGCGACGCCCGGATCGTCGCCGTGGTAGCCGACCTTGTCGTTGCTGCCGGCCTTCACATCGTGATCGAAAAGATCGTCGGGGCTCATGCCGGCGCGATCGAAGGGAAGCACGTAGATAGTGCCGTTCTCTTCGGTCATATCGTCGAGGGCGCACCAGCAGGAGAGGTAGGGCCGGTGGTAGTGCCCGATGTAGCCGGAGTCCTGATGCCAGGCGAAGGAGCTGCCGACCTTCGGCGCCTTGACGACGTACTGCTCGTTGAACAGATAGGCGGTGTCGCCCAACGTGGCGCGGGCGATGTCGGCCATCAGCTCGCCGAACAGGAACGCGCTGATGATGGGGCTTTCGTGCCCGCGGTTGGGAATGAAGTAGCGGTTCTTGTAGTGGTTGATGGACCGGGCTTTGACCCCTTTTGCCTCCATCTCGCGCTCGAAGGTCTCGACGTAGCGGTCGCACTCGGCGCGCAGGCCAGCGACCTGGTCGCTGCTCATGGCGCCCTCGAGAATAAAGAAGCCCCGATCGTGATAGGCGTCGATCTGCTCCTGAGTGAGCCGCATGGCAAGCCTCCAAAGCTCTACTGTGACATGTTTCCGGTCCCGACGTGGTCCGGCGGCGGGCCACGAGCTGGAGCCCGCACGCGGGAAGCGGGTAAGGTGGCTAGCACACGGATGGAGGCCCTCGATGAGACCGAACGTCGTCTTTCTGCTCACAGATCAATGGCGCCTGCAGGACCTCGGCTACGCCGGCAACGCCCAGGTGCAGACCCCCAACATCGACCGGCTCGCCGGCGAGAGCACCAACTTCACCCACGCCATCTCCGGATGGCCGCTGTGCAGCCCCTGGCGGGCGAGCCTCCTCACCGGGCAGTACCCCCTCACCCACGGGGTGTTCACCAACGACCTGCCGATCGGCAGCGACCCGGTCGGGATGGGCGACGCCTTCAAACGCGCGGGCTACGACACCGCCTGCATCGGCAAGTGGCACGCCAACGGGCAGGGGCGAACGAGCTACATTCCGCCGGAGCGGCGCCTGGGCTTCGACTACTTCAAGGTGCTCGAGTGCACCCACGACTACAACCGCTCCGAGTACTACGCCGGCGACGACGATGAAAAGCGCGTCTGGGACGGCTACGACGTCTTCGCGCAGGCTGACGATGCGATGGCCTACATCCGCGACCGCGAGAGCGGGAATCCGTTCATGCTGCTGCTCTCATGGGGGCCGCCGCACAACCCCTACGGCACCGCCCCCGAGGCGTTCCGGGAGCTGTACCAACCTGAGGAGATCGTGCTGCGCCCCAACGTGCCCGCCGACTGGGAGGAGCGGGCCCGCGAGTGGATCGCCGGCTACTACGCCCACTGCAGCGCCCTCGACAAGAGCGTCGGCGACATCCTCGCCACCCTCGACGAGGCCGGCATCGCCGACGAGACCATCGTGGTGTTCGCATCCGATCACGGGGACATGCTCGGCTCGCAGGGTCAGCAGCGGAAGCAGCGCCCCTGGGAGGAGTCGATCCGGGTGCCGTTCTTGGTCCGGGTACCCGGGCAGGGCGCCGGCGAGACCGACGCACTGCTGAATGCGCACGACATCCTGCCGACGCTCCTCGGCCTGTGCGGCGTGGAGATCCCCGACACGGTGGACGGAAAAGATTTCAGCATCGTCCTCGATGGCGGGCCGGACCCCTCGGGGGGCGCCGCGCTGATCGCAAGCTTCTACCCCCTGTGGGAGGCAGGCGGCGGGCGCGAATACCGGGGCGTGCGGACCCACCGCCACACCTACACCCGCACCCTCGAGGGCCCCTGGCATCTCTACGACAACGACGACGACCCCTACCAGCTCACGAACCTCGTCGACGACCCGGCCCACTCCGAACTCCGCAGCGACCTCGAGCGAACGCTTCAGAGGCTCCTCGACGAGCAGGGGGACGCCTTAGAGAGGGGGATGGACTACGTCCGGCGGTGGCGCTACACGACCGATGCGACGGGGAGGGTCCTGCATCCGAGCTGGGTCACCCACTACGCCGGGTGGGTTCCCAGATAGCCTGGGAGGACCTGCAGGTATCAGATCAGCTCCTTCCCGGGTATCCGGTGCAAAACGACCGGCTCGACAGTGCCATCGTAGATCGGCTTGAGCGGTTCCAGCAGGGGCCTCGCCCGGTCGGCCCAGGCCTCCGGTTTGACCGCGTGGCCGGCGTAGAAGGCCCGCACCGGCTCGGGCAGCTCCGAGAAAGCAGGCAGGTACCAGAGGGTGATGTTGGTCCTGGGTCGATCCGTCCGGTTGGCGTGCGCGGCATGGAATATCCTGGCATCGCCGACGACGACGTCGCCGGCGTGCACCGGTACGTCCACCTCGCCCTCGGCCGGTCTGAACGCCAGGTGATCCGGGTCGGTCATGCGGTTGAGTTCCCTGCCATCCAGCCCGCTGAGCAGGGCGTGCAGGGGGTGTCGGTGTAGGTGGGAGCCAGGGATCACGCGCAGGCAGCCGTTCTCCGGAGTGGTGTCGACCAGGTAGTACATCAGGAAGTACTGCTGTGGCTGGGTGGTGTAGCTCACCGGGTGGCTCCAGAGCATGCCGTCCTGATGCCACCGGAGCTGGGGACCTTGTGGCGGCTTGCTGATGAGGAAGCCGGCAATCCATTTCGGATCGTCGAAGCCGAGTTCGGCCAGGCCCGCCAGCGCGGCCGGGTGGGCGATCAGCTCGGCCATGATCGGGTGCTGGTTGACCGGGACCATGCTCCCCGAAGAGCGGTTGGTCGCGAAGTGAGCGTCGTCCTGCTGGGCCAGAATCTGGTCGCTAGCCGCCAGGAGTCGGTCCAGCATCTCACGGGGGAGGATCCCTTCGACCACGCAGAAGCCGTCATGGGTCAGCTGCCGGCGGTTCTCGGCGCCGTCGGGCGACGTCACCATCGCGGCGCTCCCAACGGGCGACAGAGGGAGGGGGCATGAGGGGCCTTCATGACGCATTCTCCCACCTCTCGCCCGGGCGGTGCAACGCGGAGCCTTGTGAGGCGGAGGTAGCCTCCCCTAGACCGTGCGCACCCGCTGCAACCTCTGCTCCTCCTTGACCTGCGTCGTCTGGGTCAGGCGGATGCGGTGCGAGAGCAGGCGCTGAACCAGCTCGAGGGTAACGGACTCGTAACCGGCAACTCCCGCCAGATTGGTCAGCTCCTCCGGATCGACGGTCAGGTTGAAGAGCTGCCGCACGCCCCCCTGCTCGGGGTCGAAGACCAGCTTCCAGCCGCCCGTGCGAACCATGGCGCCGGTCGCCAGCTCCGCGAACACCGCCTCGTGTCCGGCGCCGGGCTCGTCACGCAGCATGGCCAGGATGCTCCGGCCCGCCCGGTGGCGCTCCGGTTTTGCCACCACACCGGCCAGCTCGAGGAGCGTGGGATAAAGATCCAGGTGCGACACCAGCGCCCTGCTGATCCGCGGGCCGTTCCTGCGCTCGCCCGCGGGCACACCGCGGCCGCTCATCACCAGCGGCACGCCGACGCTGGACTCATAGAAGTAGCGCTTGTCCCAGATGCCGAAGTCGCCGAGGCAGTCGCCGTGGTCCGAGGTGAAGACGATGACGGTATCGTCCAGCAGGTTTCTGGCCGTGAGCGCCTCGACCAGTCGCCCTACATAGCGATCGATGAGGGCGCACTTATCCAGGTAGTGGGCTCGCTTCAGGCGGGCCTGGGCGGTGTCGTCGGCGCCGATCGGAGGGGTTACGGCCTCCGGGTCGTGACCGAGCTCGCCCGGGTGCCACAGCGGCGGGTGCGGACCGACGAAGGAGACGTTGAGGTAGAAGGGCCCTTCGCCCTCGTAACCCTCGATGAAGCGCACGCCGTGGACGCCGATGAAGCCGTCGGCGCTGTCGTCCTCCTCGAAGGGGTGCTTGAAGGGGTCGTCGCGCCCGGCCAGGGCCTTGCGGAAGCCCTCGAGTCTCCCCTGCCGCCGCAGGAAGCGGGTGTACATGTCGTCGTTGTGGCTGTTCTCGCCGTCGTCGACAACCTGGAAGACGTCGTCGAAACCGTAGTCACGGATGGTCTCGTCGTCGTCGGTGACGTCCACCTCGAGGCCGTACCGATCGAGGTAGTGGTGCTTGCCGACTAGCGCCGTGTGGTAGCCGGCAGCCTGCAGCCGGCGCATGAAGGTGTCGTGGCGCAGGTCTAGCTGGACCGGATCGCTCTGGTTGCCGCTGACGCCGTTCTGGGAGGGGTAGAGGCCGGTGACGATCGCCGAGCGCGAGGGCTGGCACAGCGGGCTGGCGCAGTAGGCGTTCTCGAAGCGGGTTCCCCGGGCGGCGAGGCGCATCAGGTTGGGGGTACTCGCGCCCACGGCGTCGCGCCGGAAGTGATCGGTCAGGATGAGGACGAGGTTCGGTCTTCGGTCGGCCATAGCGAGCAGCTCTCCCTCTTCAGTAGGTGACCGGCAGGGCCTTGAGGCCGCGGAACACGGTGTTCTCCCATTCGAGCGCTGCGGGCTCCGCCGCCAGCTCCAGGCCGGGCAGGCGGCGGAACAGGGTCTCGAGGGCGACGGGGGCCTCGAGGCGGGCGAGGGACGCGCCGAGGCAGAAGTGCACGCCGTAGCCGAAGGCGAGGTGGCGGTTGGGGCTACGAGCGATGTCGAGCCTGTCGGGGTCGGGGAAGTGCGCGGGGTCGCGGTTGGCAGCGCCCAGAAGCTGCATCACCAGCTCGCCCTCCCCGACCTCCTGGCCGCCGATCGTCACGTCCTCGGTGGCGATCCGGCGATTTCGCTGGAACGGCCCCTCAAAGCGCAGGAACTCCTCCACGGCACTCTGGACGAGTCGAGGTTCGGCCTCGAGCTTGCGGCGCTCTTCGGGGTGGGTGAGGAGCAGCAGGGTTCCGCTGGCGATTAGGCTGGTGGTGGTCTCGTGCCCGCCGATGAGGATGGTGACCAGCGTGGACAGCAACTCCTCCTCGGTAAGGGTATCGCCCCCCTCCTCGGCGGCGACCAGAGCGCTGATGAGGTCGTCGCGGGGGTCGCGGCGGCGGGCAGCGAGGATACCGCGGAAGTAGTCTCTCAGCGACAGCAAAGCATCCTGAGAGAGCGTCAGCACCTCCGCCTCCGGCCGGGCGGTGGCCATGAACTTGACGATGTCGCCCGACCAGGCCTTGAGGCGATCGTGGTCGGCCGCCGGCACCCCCATCAGCTCGGCGATGACAGTGACGGGAAGCGGGTAGGCGAGGTCGCGGACCACGTCCATTCGGTCGCCCTCGCGAAGGTCGGCGAGGAGCCTGTCGACGATGTCCTGAACGTGGTCGCGAAGCCGCGCGATGCGGCGTGGGGTGAAGGCCTGGTGTACCAGCGCGCGCATGCGCGTGTGGTCGGGTGGGTCGACGTTGATGAGGCCCCGGGAGTAGTGTGCGACCAGCGGCTGGATGCTCTCCCACAGGGGCTCCTCGAGGGCCGGCTGCATCGTCTTGGTGAGCCTCCCCAGGCTGGTGAAGCGGCGATTGTCGCGCAGCGTCTCCACCACGTCGTCGTAGCGAGTCAGCAGCCACGCACCCCAGGCCTCGCTCCAATACACCGGGGCCTCCTCGAGGAGCCGTCGGTAGACCGGATAGGGGGAGTGCCAGAACGCTCGGGAGGTCAGCTGCTCGTCGAAAACAGCCATCGCCTCACGGCTCGTTCACGGGCGTGAGAGGGCGTTCCCCCCGCAGCACTGCAGCGACGTTGCTGGCGCACAACAGGCGGGCCTCGACACGGCCCTCGCGGGTGCCCCCACCGATGTGGGGCGCGAGGACGACGTTGTCCATCTCGAGCAGCGCGGGCTGCACCGTGGGCTCCTCCTCGAACACGTCGAGGGCGGCTCCGCCGAGGTGGCCGCTGTCGAGGGCGGCCACCAGCGCCATCTCATCCACGACCTTGCCGCGGGCCATGTTGACGAGATAGCTTCCCGGCCGCATGCGGGCGAGCCGCTCGGCGTTCATGAGGTGGTGGGACTCGTCGTTCAGGGGCGTGTGGAGTGAGACGACGTCGGCCTCGGCCAGGAGGTCGTCGAGGGCACGGTAGCCAGGGTCCTGTACGGGCGTGCGCCGATGGTAGATGACGCGCATGCCGAAGGCCCGGGCCCGCTGCGCCACGGCCTTGCCGATGCTGCCGTAGCCCACCAGGCCGAGGACCTTGTCGCGCAGCAGGACGCCGTCCCAGCGACCCGGTTGGAAGGCGTTCCACTCGCCGGCCCGAACGTGGCGGTCGGCCGCGGGGATGAAGCGCCACAGGGCCAACAGGAGGGCTAAGGTGCAGTCCGCGGTGGCGTCCGTAAAGGTGTCGGGGCAGTTCGTCGCCCACACCCCGCGAGACGCCATCAGCGACCGATCGAGGTTGTCGAAGCCGAGCGACACGTTGGCGACGATCTGGAGTTGCCGTCCGCGATCGAGCAGTTCGGCGTCGACCTCGAGCTCGCCCTGGTTGATAACGGCGCGGAGCTCGGGCGCCAGCTCGAGCACCTCCGATCGGGGCATGATGTCACCGCCGCCCGGCCCCTGGATGATCTCGGCCACCCCCTCCAGGGGGCGTAGATGCTCGTCGGGAACGCTGTTGGTGATCAGGACTTTGGGTCGCATGGTGACTATCCGCCCTCCCCTTGCGATGATTTCGAAATTCGCCTCACAGGATGCCGTAGGTCTCGAAGGCCTCCTTGGCACTCATTCCGGCCTCGATGGCCTTCTGGACGGTCTTCTCGCCCCGGGCCTTCTCCAATGCGCCGGTCAGCACCTCATCCTCCGCTTCCTTCGGAACGACGCATACGCCATCGATATCGCCGAACACGAGGTCGCCGGGCCGGATCCGGGTCCCGTCGATCTCGAGCGGCACCCGGAAGTCGATGACCTTGCCGCGCGGGCCCTGATCTTGCGCGTAGGGCCCGTAGGAGAAGGTGGGGAAGCCCAGTTCCAGGATGCCGGGCGTGTCCCGAGAGTAGCCGTCGAGAATCGCTCCGGCCGCCCCGAGGTGGATCGCCCGGGCGCTCATCAGCTCGCCCCACAGGGCGTAGCGCGGCGAGGCGCCGGTACACAGGTAGATCTCGGACGGCTTCAGGTCGTCGAGAGCTTCCAGCATCAGGCCGAACGGCTTCGCCATGACGGGGTTCCCGAAGCCCTCCGACTCCGCCTCGAAGCAGTCGGCTTCGAGGACCGTCATGGCGCGGCCGACGGCGACCATGTCGGGCGCGAGCGGTCGGATCTGGGGCGGGAGGAACTGGCGCTGCAGGCCCAGTTTGTCCATGACGTCGCCGACCACAGCGGTGAACAGCTCCCTCCTTGCGAGTTCGAAGAGCTCCTCGTCGTTAGACCAGAGTGTCGCCACGCTTCTCCCTTCCTTCATCTCTAGACGTAGAAGGCGCGATCCGCTGGCGGGATCCGCAGGCCGGGGTGCTGCTCGAGCACGCTTTCATCGATATCGAAGCCGAGGCCGGGCCGATCGGGGAGGACGAAGAAGCCGTCCTCGATGGGCAGAGGGTACGACAGGCAACCGTCGCGCCAGGGGACGTCCTTGAGCATGAACTCCTGCCGGTAGAAGTTGGGTACGGTCGCCATGGTGTGGGCCGAGGCGATCGTCGAGATCGGCCCGTTGGGGTTGTGGGGGGCGACGGGCACGTTGTAGGCCTCGGCCAGCGTCGCGATCTTGCGCAACTCGCTGACGCCGCCGCAGCGGGTGATGTCGGGCATCAATATATCTGCGGCCTTCAGGTCGAGCACCCGCTTGGCCATGAAGCGACTGTGCAGGCGCTCGCCCACGCACACCGGCAGGGGGATGGCGCTGCGAATGTCGGCGATGGCCTCCGGGTGCTCCGGCAGAGCGGGCTCCTCGTACCACATGCAGGTGAAGTCGAGCTCGGCCAGGCGCAGCGCCATCTCGACGGCCGTGGGGCCGTTCAGAAAGGCGTGGGTCTCGATGGCGATGGCGACCTCGGGCCCCACCACTTCGGCCACGGCCGCGACCAGGTCGATGGCGAGCCGCTTCTGCGGCTCGGTAAGGCTGTTGGTGTCGCTGAGGTCGTCGCCATAGGTGTAGTTGACGTGCGCGAACGGATCGAACTTGAGGCCGGTGAAGCCCTGGGCCACCACCTCGCGCGCCTGTCGGGCGTAGTCCGCTGCGCTGTGACCGCCGTCGATGAACCAGTAGTTGGCGTAGAGCTGGATCCGCTTGCGGTAGGCCCCACCGAGCAGCTCGTAGACGGGCACGCCGAGCGCCTTGCCCTTGAGATCCCACAACGCGATATCGATGGCGCTGATCGCCGACAACAGCGGCCCCGCCTGCCCGAGCCAATGCATGTCGCGGTAGAGCTTGGTCCACACGAAGTCGATGCGGCGGGCGTCCTGCCCGATCACGTACTCTCCGACGTGGCGGCAGGCCGCTTCGACGAGCGGCGAGCCGGGCCAATTGGTGGCCTCGCCCCAACCGTGCAGGCCCGCGTCGGTCTCGACCTTCACCAGCGTCCAGTTGTACTTAATGCCCTCGACGAGGTAGGTGGTGACGTCGGTGATGTTCATGTGGTCGCCCATTCCGGTTCGACGGAGCTTCCGTCGTAGAGGTGATCATCGGCGTCGATGATGCGGCCGTCGGCCAGCCGATAGTGCAGCGCCGCCCGGCTCCTCGGTTCCAGCGGGGCGCGCCGCTCGCGATCGCGCTCCTGCGCCCGCTCCAGCTGCGCCCAATCGCCCCCCCGCTCGAGGATCGTCTGCAACGCCTCGGTGGGAGCGGCGGCGGGAGCGGCGGCGAGGTCGCGGGTCTCGCCCGGGTCCCCCACCAGGTCGAACAGCCGCGGTGAGGCCTCGGGGAAGTCGACGAGCTTCCAGCGCCGGTCGCGGACCATGCGAAAGCGGGTCTCGGGGGCGCCCCCGAGCAGCTCGCTGAGGGCGTACTGTTTGCGGCGCCGTTCGGGTCTGCCCTCGAGGAGGGGCACCAGGCTGTCGCCGTCGAGCCCAGCGGGTGGCTCGATCCCGGCCCAGTCGCACAGGGTGGGGAACAGGTCGACGAGTTCTACCGGCGCCTCGATGCGGCTTCCGGGCTCGACGCCCGGCCCGGCGATGAGGAGCGGAACGCCGGTCGAGGCCCGGTAGTAGCTGCGCTTCCACCACAGGCCGTGCTCACCTGCCAGCTCGCCGTGATCCGAGCTGTAGACCACGAACGTGTCCTCGAGCAGGCCAGAGCGCTCCAGACCCGTCAGGAGTTCACCGATGCGGTCGTCGACATAGTCGACCGAGGCGTAGTAGGCGGCCAGGGCGTGGCGGTGCTCCTCTGCACTAAAGCGGTCCAGCCCGAAATCTTCGACGATGAAGCGATCGTGTGGATGCATCGTCTCGAAGTCCTCGGCCGGTGGGTAGGGTCGGGGCAGCTCACGCTCGAGGTAGCTGCGCAGATAGCGCCCGGGAGCGGTGAGTGGGAAGTGGGGCCGAAAGTAGGAGGCGCACATGAACCACGGTGTGGCCGGGTGGGCAGCGGCGAACTCCAGCGCCCAGGCTAGGCTCTCGAGGGTGACCGCAGTGTCGGCGTGGAGGCTCTCGGGGATGGCCGAGGCACCGGCGAAGGGGAAGCGACCCACGGTGTGATCTGACGAGCGGCCGTCGGCCGTGTCGGGTGGGTCGGGCTGGTGCGGCGTGATATGCGACTCCACCAGGTCGCCGTAGGGACGGTGCGCGAATCCGTGCAGCTGTTCATGTCCCCGAAAGTGCATCTTGCCGACCGCCGCCGTGGCGTAATCGTGCTTGGCCAGCCACCCGGGGAGGGTCTGGTGGCCGGCGGCGAGCACCGATCCGTTGTCCCAGGCGCCGCAGCGGTGGGGGTACTTGCCGGTGATGAGCGACATGCGACTCGGCACGCACAGAGGCGACTGGCAGGTCGCCGACTCGAAGCGGGCGCCCCGCCCGGCGAGGCCGTCGAGCGCTCGGGTGTCGATGACGCGGTTTCCGGCGAACCCCGCCAGATGTGGGCTGTGCTGGTCGCTTAGGATCAGCAGGATGTTCGGTCGCCGAGCCACCGGCCGCGTCACCGCTCCGCGTCGAAGTTGGCGATCGCCTCGGAGGTGCGCAGGGCCCGATCATAGACGCGCAGGCGCTCGATCTCGCCCCGCAGGTCCTTGGCCACCAGGGCCCGCCCCGGAGCCTCGCCGACCGAGGTGTCGGGACTGACCTCGGTGCCCTCCGATCCCGGAGAGATGGCCCAGTTGACGCTCTCGCTGTTCACGTGCCGCAGGTGCGGGTTGAAGCGGCCCCAGCCGAACTGTCGGAACGCACCGCCGTCGCAGAGCACACCGTCGACGAGGAAGGTGACGATCTTCGGCCCACCGTCGACGATGGCGACGAGGTGATGGCGTTCTCCAGCCCGCAGCGCCCCCGGGTCGCAGTCCCAGCGGTTCTCGGTTCGGCCGTCGTTGAGGACGATCTCGACCGTCCCCCTCGCCGTCGTCTGTAGGCACAACCCCTGGCCGTTGGCGGAGCGGGAATCGAGCAGGGTCTGGCCGGCCGCGAGGTCGCGCAGTTCGAGCCACATCTCGACCGTGAAGCCCGCCTTAAGGTCGATCACACCGTGATCGGCGCGCACCGTGTCGCGCCGGGTGAATTCGGGCAGCGGGGGGAGGTCGATGGCTCCGGAAGGATGGTTCAGCTCGAGCAGGCAGCCGTCCCGGGAGACGTCGGCGCCGGCCTCGAACTGACCCCACAAGCCCTCGACCAGAGAGCGGTCGAGCTGGTGGACACGGGCGAAGTCCTTCTGGGTCTCGAACAGGTAGTATTCGCCGTCCTCCTCGAGCAGATCGGGATAGCTCATGCGGATGAAGGTGTCGTCGTCGTAGAGGGCAATCTCCGGCTGCGACCAGTGGATGACAGGACCGTCCGGGGTGTCGGCCTCGACCCCGCCGCTAAGCCACACGGGGTTGCGATCCTCGTACCAGTTGCCGCCGTGGTTGTGGAACCAGTACAGGAACTTGCCGTTCTCACAGCGCCACGCGAAGTTGGCGGCCCGAGGGTGTTTGATCAGCCGGCCGCCGGCGTAGCGTTCGTACTGCGGCTCCGACCAGGTGTGGCCCCCGTCACGGCTGTAGGCGTGGGCGGGGTACCCGTCGATGGTGCGGTAGACGCAGTAGAAAGAGCCATCGCTGAGGACCGAGTACGACTGCTCCTCGGCGATGGGGCCGCCGGCCGCCGGGGCCCTGAGTCCGACATCCCCGTCGGGCAGGGTCTCCCAGCGGATGCTCTCGGGGTCGGGTTCGGTCAGGATGTTGCTGCTCTTGAGGAGCACGCCCTCCGAGCGGCTGAAGAAACCGTTGCCGATGCCGCCGACCTTGTGCAGCGAGACGAAAGCCGCGCCGCCCGAGACGATGGGCTTGCCCACGTTCCAGAAGTAGAGGACCTCGCCGCCATAGGGGTTCTCGCGGTCGATCTCCATCAGCCGCTGAGGCAGAGGGTAGCGTTCGCTCGACCAGCTGCGGCCGTGGTCGTCGCTGTACTTGAACACGAAGTACCCCTGCGAATCGACCCGGTAGCAGCGGCCGCTCTCGTAGGGGGGGTCGTCCGCGATGATCCAGCGTCGGTCCTCGGTGTTGTGGTTGTAGAAGCAGTAGATGCGGCCGCTCGGGACCTTCAGCAGCACCGCGTAGGAGGCCTCGGGCCCGTCGGACGGCTCGAGTTCGACGGGCTCAGACCAGCTCCGGCCCGCGTCGGTGCTTCGGGTGCTGATCACGTGCTGCCCGGGCTTGCCCTCGAGATCCGAACCCGTCGTCATGGTGCACAGCCAGGCGCCGTCGTCGGTCTTGACCACGTAGGGCTGATCGCTGTAGGACCTGGTGGGGATCTCCCGCCCCGTTCGGACGTCTCGGTTGTCGACCTCTTCTGCCATCGCTCCTCCTCGTGCTCAGGTCATGCGCTCCAGGGGGTGAACGTTCAGCTGCTCGATTCCCAGCCACCCCCCGTCGACTGCAAAACCGATGCGCCCTTCCTCCGCTACCGAGGCGAACGACCGGCTGAAGATCAGGCGGTCCTGCAGGTAGGCCTCCACGATCTCAGCGCGGGCAAGCAGGCGTAGGGCGTAGCGGCGCCTCACGAGAACCTCTTCCAGCTCCGGAAGGGCCGCGAAGGGAAGGATCTCATCGAGCTTCAGATAGAGGCCGCTGCGCACGCCACTGGCGGTGCCGATCTCGAACTGTTCCTCGGCGTCGTTGACGGTGAAGACGAGCCCGCCGTCGCCTCCACCCCTGAGCAGGACCGAGCCGCGGCAGCCCGGGCTCAGCGACAGCTCACAGCCGAGATGGACATCGCCGCCGGCAAGGTTGGTCCAGGCCGCCGCGGGACCGAAGTCGCTGGAGCCGGTGATGGCAGAGCTGGTGACACGCCACTCGCCCGGCAGGCCCCAAGCTTCCAAAGGACCCTCGAGGGTCAGCGCTTCCGACCCGCTCCAAAGACTCTCTGTCGGCGGCCAGAAGTGCAGTGAGAGGGCGCCGTCCGGGTTGTGGCCGAGCCGCTTCGGCAGGCCGAAGGTCGGCCGGTCGGCCTCCTCGTCGTACTCCCTTTGGTTCAGGTGGACGAACAGATCGTCGCCGCCGAAGGCGAAGTGTCGGCCGACGTAGGTGCTCTCGCCCAGGATGAGAGGATCGTCCGGAAGCCGGTAGGGTCCCTCGGCATCGTCGGCGAGGCAGTAGTAGACGCCCGCCGTGAGCTGGCCCTTGGGGCTGTTCAGCCGGACGCCCTTACGCGACATGGTCGACCACAGAAAGTAGTGCCTCCCTCCGAACGAAAAGTAGTGGGGCACCTCCATGCCGCGGAACACACCGGGCGCGAAGATCGGGGGCAGGTAGGTCCAGTCGAGGAGATTCTCCGACCGGGCCCGCCCGATGCTGCCCCTGCCGCCGTGAGGACCGGTGGCGTCACGAGCGCAGACGAAGACCTCCCAGGCTCCATCGCGCTCGATCAGCTGTGGATCGCGCCAGAAGCAGCCGAACTCGATCGTCTCCTCGGGGCGATGCTCGTACCACGGAGGTAGCGGCTGCATCACCGGCCCAGAATCGATTCGCTGCCAGTCGTCGAGGTCGTCGGAGATCAGCCAGCCGATCTTCTCGACGCCCCCATCCATGGCCCCGTAGGCCGTCCAATAGCGGCCCCCATGGCGCAGGGTGAAGCCTGTCCTGAGGCCGTTGGCGGGCGCGTCCCAGTCACCCTCGCGCGAGCCGAGCTGGATATCTTGCTGCGCCCGCCAGCGCAGCAGGTCGGCCGAGGTGGCGTGACCGATGCGGTCGAAGGGGCAGTCGAGGTCCCGCTTGAGGTAGAACTGGTGCGCCAGACCGCGGTCCTCGAAGAGCCAGTAGTCGCCCATTACGTGGCGGCTCGGGTCGGGCCTGAAGATCAACCCCGGACCATCCCTTCGAGCTTCAGCTCGGCGGCAAAGTGGCAGGCGGTGACGTGGTTGGGGCCGACATCAAGACGGCGTAGAAGGCGCGCTGGATGAGGTAGCCCGTGAAGCTCATCTGAAGTCTGCTGCGGTCCTCCCATCTGGGGGTGGGCAGAGGCGCGTGTGCGCCCCTGCCTGCTCGTGTTACCGATTTACCGAGGCTCTACAGGCGTCCTCAGTTGTCGACGATAAACCACTGCTCGACGTGGAAGGGCGCGTAGAAGTTGGTGTCCGAACCCCAGAAGATGTCGGTGGTGGGAACGTTCCGGAGGCGGTTCGAGTAGATGATCGGCTGCGGAATCAACCCCACCGTGGGGATGACCGGCAGCTGCTCGGCGAAGTAGCTGTAGTAGCGGCCGCCGACCTCGATCGCCCCCTGCGAATCGCTGGCGTGGAGGCTGAACTCGTCCCACAGGGCGTCGAGCTCCTTGATCGAATCGGGGGGCTCGATGCCGGCCTCGCCGTTGGTGGTGAGCCACAGGGTCCACAGTCTGGCCCAGCGGTTGCCTTCGGGGCGATCGAAGGCGAAGTCGTCGGGGGTGCCGCGCCCGAACAGCGTGGCCCGGCCGATGTGCCAGACGATACCCATGTGGGCATTGGACTCCACAAGCTCGGTGACCAGTTCGAAGGAGACCTCCTGGCAGACCAGGTCGACGCCGATGTTCACCCGCCACTGATTGGCGACCAGCTCGCAACGCTCAATGTGGATGGGGATCGTGGGGAAGATGAGGGTCAGCTGGTCGCCGCTCGGCAGCTGCCGGATCCCGGCGTTGTTGCGCTCGGCCAGGCCGAGCCCGTCGAGCAGAGTGTTGGCCCGCTCGGGGTCGAAGTCGAGGAAGTCGTTGTACCACTCGTCCTGGAACCAGGGGAGGGTCTTCAGCGGCGTCGCCGGGTGCACTTCGCCCAACCCGAAGAAGAAGACGTCGTTCATCTCTTCGCGGTCGATCGCCACCGACAGCGCCGCCCGGAAGTCCAGGTTGGTGAAGAGCGCGTTCAGCTCCGGATCGTCGTAGTTCTGGTTGATGAAGAACGACACCTCCGAGGGCCGGAGCGACTGGGCGGTGTAGGTGGTGTAGTCGCCGGCCGCCTCGCCCTGCCGGTAGAGCTGCAGGTCGTCGGTCCGGGTGAAGCGCGCCCCGAAGTCGAAGTCGCCCGCGGAGATCTTGAGCGAGTACAGCTCATTATCACCGACACGCACGACCTCGATGAAGTCGAGGTACGGCAGTTGGTTGCCCTCCGGATCGACCTGGTGGAAGTAGGGGTTGCGCTCGATCAGGATCCGGTCGCTCGACACCTCGACCGGGATGAAGCTGTCGAGGAAGGGCCGGTCGAGGGCGATCGAGGTCATCGCGTAACACTGGCACTTGCGGTGGCCCAGCAGGTCGATCCAGGTCTCGAAGCCCTCCGCTTCGGCCAGGGCCTGGGCGTTCTCGTTGAAGTCCGCATGGAACTGCTCGAGGTAGTGCGATGGGCCGTAGACCACGTTGTCGCCGGAGAAGTGGGTGCGGCCTAAACGGTCCATCGCGCCGGGGTTCGGCTGGCCCCAGGTGATGCTGTAGGAGGTGTCGTCGATAATTTCGAGGACGGCGTCCGTGCCGCCCACCGTCAGCCAGCCGGGCAGGCCGCTGGGGCTCACCTCGGGATGGCTCAGAACGTTGTCCCACCACCATTTGATGTCGGCGGTATCGAAGGGGTCACCGTCGGACCACCTGTGGCCCGAGCGGAGCGTGAGGGTCAGCGTCTGGTTGTCGTTCGACCAGGCGAAGCTCTCGGCCAGGTCGGTCTGGAACTCGCTGGCGGTGAAGTTGTAGCGGAACAGGCCCGTGTGGCGGATCCGCAGGGACGTATCGAGGCGCTCGAGGGTGTCGCCCAGGCGCAGGGTGCCGCCGTACGTCCCGATGGTGTCGAATACCGGGATCACCTTGGGGTTGTCGGGCAGCCGCTCGGCAACCGGGGGCAGTTCGCCCGCCGCGACCCGCTCGGCCAGCATGGGCGCCTCTCCTTGGGCTGCGACGAACGAGAGCATCGCCAGGCCCAGCAGGGCGACAACGAGTCCTTGCCACCAATGTCTATTCGTTTTCATCAACGTTCTCTCCAAACCTTCCCGTGACTGAACTTCCGAATTGAGGGGCCGCTTCGACCCAAAGGGTCTACGATTATCCGTGTGTCGGGCTCTCTTCGTTCACCTCACCTCCCTAGCTCGGACCTTCGCTGTGTGCAGTCGTGGAATCGTTAGCTGGCTGATCATGATCACGGTTGTCTAACGGTACGTCAGCTTCGTTTCCTGTCGCCGCTTTTTCAGGCCACCGACCAGACTGGTGTGGCTGGGCATGGACGGGTCGAGGCCAACAGGTCGCGTTTCGGGCATATGGTAGCCGCTTCGTTCTGCAACCCGGTCTTGGCTAAGCAACGTTCGATTCCCCTTCTGAACTGTGCCCTCGGCTCAGGCCACGACCCCAGCCACCTTCGGTCAAACAGGCCTACGAAGGACTTGCCGGAACGCGGAACCCCTGGAATAGGTGGTATACGGTATACCACCTCCGGTACCATGTCAATATGACCCCTGTCTGCTGCCAAACTGGGCCCGACACTGGCGACGGTGTAGGGCTACCCGACTATGGCACGCTGGTTAAACGGCGACGATATGGGGCCATCACGTATAGGGTCCCACGTCTCCTGCATCCAATTGAAGAGCCGTAAGGTAAATCTCTCCGGACATCTGCATAAGGGGATGATCCACAAGATCGTTGACCTCACCCGGGTCAGCCCAGCAGCGCCGCCCGCTCCGCCTCCACCTCTTCGAACCAGTTCTCCAGCGCGATCCGCATGGACCGCACCCGTGCCGGGTGTCGCGAGGCGACGTCGTTCGCCTCGCGCGGATCGAGCGAGAGGTTGTAGAGTTCGGGCTCACCGGGCGGCGACAGCGTCCGCTCGACCGGGGGGTTGTGGACCTCCTTGATGACGTGGGGGCGGTCGAAGTTGAGGCGGTAGTCGTCGCCGTCTTCCGCGATCTTCTGCATCGCCTCCGGGATCCTGGGCCAATAGAGCTTCCAGTTACCGTCGCGCATGGCGGCGTTGCAGACGCCGACCGGGTCGTAGCGGTTGAACTGCCAGAAGCGCCGGTCGGGCACCTGGCCATTCTCGCCGCGCAGGGCCGACAGCTGGTCGATCCCGTCGAGCGGGAGCGTCTCGCGGGCCCGGAGCCTGCCGGCGGCCGCCAGCGTGGGTAGCCAGTCCGTGATGTGGACCATGCCCCCGTGCTCGACGCCCCCCGGCAGGCCCTCCGGCCAGCGGACGATGGCGGGAACGCGGATGCCGCCCTCCAGCACATCCTGCTTCATGCCGCGGAACGGGCCGTTGTAGCGCGCCAGGCTGAGGCGTTCCGACCCGACCCGGTCTGTGCCCAGCCAGGGGCCATTGTCGCTGGTGAACACCACGATGGTGTCCTCCGCCAGGCCGCGCGCCTCGAGGCTTTCGAGGATCTGCCCGATGCCCTCGTCGAGGCGTTCGATCATGGCGTAGAGGGTGCTGACCGCTAGATTGTGCCTCCCCAGCTCGAGGTAGCTGCGAACGAGACCCTCGGGCGCCTCGAGCGGCGCGTGCGGCGCGTTGTAGGCGACGTAGAGGAACCACGGCCCACCCTTGTGCCGGTCGATGAAGCTCGTGGCCTCCCGACTGAAGACGTCGGTCAGATAGCTTCCGTCCGACCGGCGGGGCGTGCCGTTGGTCTCGATGAGCCAGTCCCAGTAGTGCATCCCGCCATTGAGGAAGCCGCAGAACTCGTCGAAGCCGCGGCGGTTGGGATGGTAGCGCGGGTCGTGCAGGCCGTTGTGCCACTTGCCGATCATGCCGGTGGCGTACCCGCCCTCCTTGAACGCATCGGCGATGGTCGTCTCGCGCAGGGCGATGCGGTCGAGTCCGCGGTTGGACTCGACCGACAGCGCCCCGGTGCGGTGGTTGTAGCGGCCCGTGAGGAGCGCTGCCCGCGCCGGGGCGCACAGCGGCGATCCCGAGTAGTGCTGGTCGAGCCTGACGCCTTCGCGGGCCAGGCGGTCGAGGTGGGGCGTCTTGACGTCGGGGTTGCCGTAGACGGCCAGGTCGCCGTAGCCTAGGTCATCCGCCAAGAACACGAGGACGTTGGGGCGGATGGCCGTCACGGCGGGTCTCCTAGGTAGCTGTCACAGCCCGTTCGGTCGATACGGTCGCCTCTCACCACGGCTCCATCCAATACGGGAATCAGGCATTCGGTGAACGTGCGCAGTATACGATGGATCTTTTGGTATACGGCATACCAAGCTGTGCCCTGCGTCGAGGCGACGGCCCGCTCAGGGAAGCGCCCGGACCCTCCTCAGACGACCCGGTTCGCCAGCGTCAGCTCCCCCACCCGAATCTCGACCCCGTCGCCCACCTGCAAGGTGAAGTCATCGGGCGGCACGATGCCGGTGCCGGTCATGAGCAGCACCCCGTCCGGGAAGGGCAACTCCCGTCCGAGGTACTCCGCGAGCTCCTCGAAGCTGCGCTTCATCTGTGCGGTGTCCGTCTCGCCAGCGAAGATAACCTCGCCGGCCCGCTCGATCCGGAGGGTGATGGGGAGTCCCCCGAGGTCGGCGGCGCCTCCCTCCACCAGCCGGATTCCGGGGCCCAGCGCGCACGACCCCTCGTACACCTTGGCCTGCGGCAGGTAGAGCGGGTTGGCCCCCTCGATGTCGCGCGACGAGACGTCGTTGCCAGCGCTGTAGCCCACGATCTCGAGGTCGGCGTTGATCACCAGCACCAGCTCTGGTTCGGGGACGTCCCAGCTGCTGTCGCGCCGCACCCGGATGGGGTCACCATGCCCGCCGGTACGCCAGCCGGCGGCCTTGAAGAACAGTTCGGGGCGCTCGGCGTCGTAGACCAGATCGTAGACGTCGGCGCTCCCGGACTCGGCCATCCGCGCGTCGCGGCTGCGCAGGTAGGTCACGCCGCTGGCCCATACCTCCTGGTGCTCGTCGATCGGCGCCAGGGTTTCCGTTCCGGACGGCACCTCCTCAGGAGTCAGGCGCGCCTCGATCGCAGCCGCTAGGTTCTCTTGGGATACCCTCAGCAGGTCGGCCAAGGTCGTTCCGGCTGTGAGGAGGCGGCCGCCATACGACCACCTCTCCTCGCCCTGGTAGCTGTGCTTTGCAAGCAACATCGTCAACCTCCTGCCCCGATGGTACCTCCCGGGCGGCTCAGCGGCGCCGAGGGGTCGTGCAGCACGACGTCGGCCGTCTCGAAGAAGAACGTCAGCACACGATCCCGCAGCGCCTGCCGAACCTCAGGTAGAGTTGGCCATGGCCAAAACCATTCGCTGGGGCATCCTCGGAACCGGCAGCATAGCCCACAAGTTCGCCACGGGCCTGGCCGACCTGCCCGACACCGAGCTGGCGGCCGTAGGTTCGCGCAGGGAGGAGACCGCACACGCCTTCGCCGAGCACTTCGGCATTCCACGTCGCCACTCGAGCTACCAGGCGCTCGCCGACGACCCCGAGGTGGACGTCATCTACATCAGCACGCCCCACCCGTTCCACCTCGAGAACACCCTCCTCTGTCTCGGCGCGGGGAGAGCCGTGCTCTGTGAGAAGCCGTTCGCCATGAACGCTGCCGAAGCGCGCCGGGCCGTCGATTTCGCACGCGAGCGTGGCCTGTTCCTGATGGAGGCGATGTGGACACGCTTTTTGCCCCACATGGTGCGCCTCGGCGCCCTCGTGGCGGAGGGCGCGATCGGTGAGCCCCGGATGCTTCAGGCCAGCATCGGGTTCCTCAGGGACTCGAACCCGCAGGGCCGCCTCTTCGACCCCGACCTCGGCGGCGGCGCCCTGCTCGACCTCGGCGTCTACGCGGTGGCGCTGGCGCACATGCTCTTCGGCCCCCCCAGCGAGGTCGCCGGCTTCGCCAACCTCGGCAGCACAGGCGTCGATGAGGAGGCCGCCCTGGTCCTTCACCATGCCGGGGGTCGGCTCTCCACCCTAGCGACCGCCATCAGCCTGGACACCCCTCGCGAAGCCACCCTCATCGGCACCGAAGGCTGGATTCAGCTCCACCACAGGTGGTGGGGCCCCTCGAACTTCACCCTCCACAGAGGCGGCGAAGAGCCCAAGTTCTTCGATATCCCCTGCCCCCTCAACGGCTACAACTACCAGGCCCTAGCCGTCAACGAACACCTCCGAGCGGGGGAGCTGGAGTCCGACATCATGCCGCTGGACGACACGCTCGCCATCGCCGAGACGATGGACAGGGCTCGCGAGCTGTGGGGCCTGAGGTACCCGATGGAGTAGGATGCCCCTCTCGCACCCCCACCACTGGTGGAGAAAATCCGTGTGGCGGGGAGCCGTGCCACAGGAAAGGGAATGCCGATGAAAACCCTACGCTTCAACGGTGGGTCGGAGATCGACGTCGTCGACGCCGCCACGCCCGTTCCGGGCCCCGGTCAGGTCGCCATCGACACCGTCGCCTCGGCGCTGTGCGGCAGCGAGCTCCACGGCTATCGCGGAGCGGGCGCCGAGACGGGCAACAGCGGCCATGAGGGCGCCGGGATCGTCTCGGCGCTGGGCCCGGGCGTGACCCTGCTGGCGGTTGGAGACCGGGTCGGCGTCAGCGCCATCGCGGGGTGCGGGGAGTGCGCCTACTGCCGGCGCGGTCAGTACACCTGGTGCCCAAACCCCACGTCTATCGGCAGCATGCACGCGGAGACCTTCGTGGCCTCGGAACGGGCCTGCCACAAGCTCGCCAGCGACATCCCCTGGGGCGTCGGCGTGCTGATCAGCGGCGACGCCCTCGGCGTTCCCTACCACACCTCGACGAAGCTCGCGCGCTACGACGTCGAGACGGTGGCCGTCTTCGGCCTGGGGCCGATCGGGCTCGGCCACGTCATCCTCCAGACGCACCTCGGGAGGCGCGTCATCGGGGTCGATCTGTCGGCCGAGCGCCTCGCCCTGGCCGAGGGGTATGGCGCCTGGCGCACCGTCGACGCCGGGAGCAACGACGCCGTCGACGCCATCAGGGATCTCATCGGCGCGGGCGCCGACGCCTGCATCGAGGCCGCTGGAAAACCCGTCACGGCGAAGCAGTGCTTCGCGGCCGTAAGGCCGGGCGGGGTGGTCGTCTTCAACGGCGAACAGGGCCCGTTCGAGCTATCCCCTAGCGAGGATTTCATCCGGCGCGACATCACGGCTTTCGGCTCCTGGTACTACCACTTCAGCGAGTACCCCGCGATGCTCGAGCTGGTCCGAAATGGCCTCCCCATCGCGGACCTGATCACCCACCGAATGCCGTTGACCCAGGGCCCCGAGGCCTTCCAGCTGTTCGCCGCCGGCAAGACGGGAAAAGTGCTGCTGACCGACGAACCCGCATGAACGCCCGAGCGGCGCTGTCCGGCTAGCCCAGCCGCTTCACGGCCTCCACCAGCGCCATGATGTACCCCGTCGCGTAGGCGCGCCCTCGGTGATTCCAGTCGCTGTCGTCGAGCATCCGCGGCACGTGGTCGTCGATGATAAAGCCGCTAAAGCCGACCTCTTTGAGGGTCCGGATCGCCGCCACCACGTCCACGTTGCCCTCGCCCGGGAAGCACTCCTGGAAGTGTGGTACGCACCCCTGCACGTCGCGGAAGTGGACATAGAAGATCTTGCCCTGCTCCCCGAAAAGGCGAATGGCCTCGAGGACGCCCGCGCCGCTGGAGGTGTCTGCGTAGGCCATCTCGGAGAAGCAGCCCATGCAGAAGTCGAGGCCGTGGTTGGGGCTCGGCAGCGCCTCGAGGGCGCGCCGGAAGGCCTCCGGGCGGTAGAACACCCGGGCGATGCCGCCCAGCTCCGGGACCGGGGGATCGTCGGGGTGCAGCGCCAGCTTGACGTCGGCCTCCTCGGCCACCGGCAGCACCGCCTCCATGAAGTACCGGTAATTGGCGAACATCTGGTCCTCGCTGAAGGTCCGCCCAACGGCCTCCGGGACCTCGACCACCCCGGCGGTGACCTCGCCGGCGTCGGCGCGGGCCTGGTCGAAGGCGGTGACCCGGACGCCGCCGCGCCCGGTCTCCATGGGGGTGCGCCACACGCTGTTCGGCATCCAGTGGATGCCCAGGATGGGGATGCCGGCCTCACCCAGGTGGCGGATCGTCTGCTGGTAGTTCCTGATCTGCGCGTCACGGCCCGGCAGGCCCAGCATCGCCGCTAGGTAGAACTCGCGCGGCACGTTCTCGATCGCCTCCAGGCTCAGCCCGCACTCTTCCACCCGCCGCTTCAGCCGCTTCACCTCATCGAGCTCCAGGTAGCCGCGGCCGACCGACAGATCGTGGGTCGCGCCCTGAACGTTGAACTGTACCCCCGCCACCCCGAGCTGCCTGGCGAAGGTGAGGTAGTCGTCGGTAGCGCTGTGGTACTGCCCGAGGGCTACGCGCATGGTCTGGGTCATGGCGCGAGATCGACGAAGACTCTGTCGCCGCGCAGCTCTGTCGGGTAGGTCCGCAGGTCCTGGTGGACGGGCGCTTTCAGCGCTCTGCCGGTTTTGATGTCGAACACCCCGTTGTGCAGCGGGCACTCGATACAGCCGTCGAGCACTAGCCCGTGCTCGAGCTCCATCTCCTCGTGGGTGCACAGGCCGTCGCTGGCGTAGAAGTCGTCGCCCTGCAACCGGTAGATGGCGTAGCGCTTGCCGTCGTGGGTGATGTCGAGAACGTCCTCCTCGTCCACGTCATGCACCGAGCACGCCTCGACCCAGTTCCCGGCGAGGACTTTCCCGGGTGTCTCGCCGATGATCTCGGTCGACGAATGGGCGACGCCGCCGACCGGAATGTCGCGCTCGATGTAATAGTCCGGATCTTTGGTCGCCTGCTCGATCAGCGCGGGAATCATCTCCCGATAGGCCGACCACAGGTTCGGGTACGGTGTCGGCGTCTGATCCGCGATGGCGCCGGCTAGCGCCGGCAGGGCGTGGTAGGGAATCATGGGGATCGCATGGTGCTCCATGTGCCAGTTCATGTTCAGGTACAGGTAGCGGAACACCGGGTTGATGTGCACCGTGCGGGTGTTCTCCCGGTGGTCGAAGGTGTCCTCGGCGAGACCGGTGTGCTGCGTCAGACCCAGCAGCTGATGCAGCCAGCCGCCGTAGAAGCGGGGCAGGATCACGAACATCATCGGCAAAAAGCTGCCCACGGCGAGCGACCACACCCCGAACCCCAGCCAGATGGTGACGTACACCCGGCTCGACCAGACCATCTTGGCGCGCTCCTCCGGGGGAACGAAATCACGCACCTGGGCGTTGGGCCGCGCCAGCGCGCTCCGCACCACCTGGATGACCTCCTGTGAACCCGTCCGCAGGTAGAAGAAGTCCATGGCGATCCTGAACAGGTCGGCGGGCCGCTGCACCTGGATCTCGGGATCGAGGCCGACCATGATGGTGTTGGTGTGGTGCCGGGAGTGACTCCAGCGCCACAGGTACGCCTCGTGGAGGGACATGAACGAACTCAGGTGATAGAAGAGCTCGTTGAGCCAGCGGGTCTTGAAGGCGGTGCCGTGTCCGCACTCGTGCCAGCGCGCGTCCGACGACGTGTAGATGGCGCCGAACACCAGGAAGGCGGGGATCGCCCACCAGCTCCCCCACGACAGCGCCACCAGGTAGCCGCTGCCGGCGGTCAGGGCGATCCACAGCCCGAAGTCCCACAGGGCCGGGATGTCGCTGCGCTTCATGAAGGCCTTCAGCTCGCTGCGGGGGATGTCGGGGTGCCACCACGTCTCCTCGACGCGGGCCTCGAGCTCCTCATCGTCGAGCGCGACCGCACCCTGGGGACCGCCCGACAGGCGGTAGTCGCGTGTTCTCGCCCTGGTAGCCATCGTTCCTGCCTTCCTTTCCTGGGGCCGTCAACCCCGCCGGGGG
Organism: Trueperaceae bacterium; assembly: GCA_963662295.1. GTDB lineage: Bacteria > Deinococcota > Deinococci > Deinococcales > Trueperaceae. The sequence goes on along the minus strand of OY759346.1, from coordinate 802,137 downwards.
CTGGTTTCGGTGTTCAGGCGCGACCTCGAGCGGGCGCTGGGCGGCTCCAGGATCTCGCGCTGGCGTTCGGTCATCTTGCCGAACTCTACCCCGGATCGTGTCGGTCCTTCAAAAGCCCCTGTAAGATGGGGCACAGATGCCAAAGAGAACGCGAGCGGAAGAATTCACCGAAGATGGGACGGAAGGCTGAATGGCACGCTACGCGCTCGTAGGAACCGGCAGCCGGGCCGGGATGTACATCGCCGCGCTCACCGACACCTACGCCGAGAGCAACAGCCTGGTCGGCCTGTGCGACGTGAACCCGACCCGGATGGCGTGGCACAACCAGCGCCTGCAGGCGGCGGGGCACGCGCCGGTGCCGACCTACCCCGCCGAGCGCTTCGCGGAGATGATCCGCGAGACCCGGGCCGACGGCGTCGTCGTCACCACCGTCGACGCCCTCCACCACCGCTACATCGCCGAGGCGATGCGGCTCGGTTGCGACGTCATCACCGAGAAGCCGATGACCACCGACGCGGATAAGGTCAAGATCATCTTCGACGCCGTCGCGGAGACCGGCAAGAGCCTGCGGGTGACCTTCAACTACCGCCACGCCCCGGCCGTCGCCAAGGTCCGCGAGCTGGTCCAGGGCGGCGCCATCGGCCGGCCCCTGAGCGTCGACTTCTCGTGGCTGCTCGACACCAGCCACGGCGCCGACTACTTTCGCCGCTGGCACCGGGAGAAGCACCACTCGGGCGGCCTGCTGGTGCACAAGGCAAGCCACCACTTCGACATCGTGAACTGGTGGCTTGCCTCCTACCCCGACGAGGTCTACGCCATGGGCGATCTGCTCTTCTACGGCCGGGAGAACGCCGAGGCCCGCGGTGAGCGCTACGGCTACGCCCGCTACACCGGCGAACCGGCGGCCCAGGACGATCCCTTCGCGCTCCACCTCGACCGCAACCCGCAGCTGCGGGGCCTCTACCTCGACGCGGAGGGTGACGACGGCTACCACCGCGACCGCAACGTGTTCGGCGAGGCGATCACCATCGAGGACACCATGGCGGTCACGGCCCGCTATCGAAACGGCGCCTTGCTGTCGTACTGCCTGGTCGCCTACAGCCCCTGGGAGGGCATGCGGGCCGCCGTCACCGGGACGAAGGGGCGCGTCGAACTCGAGGTCGTCGAGAGCATCAACCGGGCCGCCAGGGCCGATGTGGCCGCCAGCAAGGGGCCTCACAAGGGGATCACCCTGCGCCTGCACCCGATGTTCGAGGACCCGCAGGACGTCGCCGTGCCGCTCAGAGCGGGGGGTCACGGCGGGGCCGACCCGACCCTGCTGGCGCACCTCTTTGCCGACGACCCGCCCCCCGACCCTCTCGCGACGGCCGCCAGCCACCTCGACGGCGCCGCCTCCGCGCTGCTGGGGATCGCCGCCAACCGCTCGATCGCCACCGGCAAGCCGGTGCGGATCGACGATCTGTTCAAGCTCGATTGACGGGGACGGGGCGGCCGACCCCGCTTCTCTGTGTGAAGGTGGCGGCTAGCTCTGTTTGAGACGCTATCTTTTCTGTTGAGAAAGGTTGGCTAGGCCTGCTTGAGCAGCGGCTCGTCACCTCGCCGCTCCCGATACCCTTTGACCATGATGCCCGCGCGCCCCTGGCTCTGCCCGTACACCTGCGGGTTGTGGGGATCGCGGTAGCCGAAGCGCACCAGGCGCCGCGGTTCCTTGGTGGTGTTGATGTAGGAGCCGTGGACGGTGTGGTAGCAGAACAGCACGATGTCGCCACGTTTGGCCGGCACCGGAACGGTGTCCTCGAGCTTATACACATCCGTGGGCAGGTGGGGCGACGAGGGGCCATCCTCGGTCTCGATAATGTGCTTGAGCGCGCCCTGCTGATGCGACCCCGGCAGAAAGCGGATTTCGCCGTTGGCGTGACTCGTGTCGTCGAGATGAACCAGCACATCGATGAACTTCTCGTTTTCGTGGGCGTAGAAAGGGTGGTCCTGATGCATGGGGAAGGGGTGCCCTGTCTGGGGCGGCTTGATGTGCATGGTGGTGTGGTGCAGCTCGACGTTGGGCCCGAGCAGATCGCCTAAGGCGTCGGCCAGCCTGGGGTTGGCCACGGCGCGGGTCCAGGCGTTCGAATAGAGGTGGAGGTCGTGCATGGCAGTGAGCTTGGACCTCTTCTCGGTTTCGGGATCCATATAGGCGAGCCGCCAGGGGCCGGTCCACCCTTCGCTGGTAAACGACCAGTCCTCCACCAGCCGATCCAGCTCATCGGCGAGCTCGTCGATCTCCTCTTTGCTGAAGAGCTGCGGGATGTGCAGGTAGCCGTTCTGATGGTAGAAATCGATCTGCTCAGGCCTCAACATTGCCCTCCTCCAAGCGGTAGCGGCGCCGTCCGCCGGCATCCGACCCGGTGGCTAGTCTACCCGGTCGTGCCGGCCGAGGCCAGCGTCCTCCCCATCGAGAAACCGAATGAGACTAGCGCGTCTCCCCCGTTCTCATTTCATCGTGACCCGGTAGAAGAACGCCTCTTCCTGCCCCGGCTCCATGTCGGCCAGCAGCGTCCAGCGGACCGCGGTGTACTCGGTGGGGCCGGCCAGGCGACGGTCGTCGCCGCTGCCGACGAAGATCAGCGTTTCGTTGAAGGTTTCGCCGCCGTCGGCGGAGTACTCGGTCAGCATCCGCTCCGAGCTGGGGGTGGCGGAGTTCGGCACGAACTCGGTTCCCGAAGGGACCGGACCGGTGAGGACCACCGAGCCCTGCGGCAGGGTGGTGTCGGCCACGTTGAGGGCGAACAGGCGGTACTCGACCACCTGGCCCGGGCGGGCGGTGGTGGTGGCGGTGTAGCGCTCTTCACCGTCGACGACGCTCACCACGAAAATCTCGAGGCGCACCGATACCGGGTCGTCCTGCGCCGCGGCTCTAGGCGCAAACCAGGCCAGCACAATCAGCGCCGCCAGCACAGCAAAGAGGCGGTTGGCACCGCCCAGGGTCGTCGTAGTCATGCCATCACCTTACCAAGCGCCCGGTGTAGGAAAGCTGAGGATTTTCTGAAGATCGTTCATCTCCCAGCCCCTCACTCGGCCACCAGAGGCAGCGCCGGCGGCCCCGGCTCGAGCACCGCCACGAAGGCCTCCGCCTCCCTCACCCCGGCCGCGGCGGCGCGCTCGAACCAGCGCCGAGCCGCGACGAAATCCTGCGGCACTCCCAGACCGTGGAAGTAGTGCCGCGCCAGCTCGAACTGCGCCTGCGGGTCGCCCAGCTCGGCGGCCGCCCGGTACCAGCGGACCGCCATCGCCTCGTCCTGGGGAACGCCCATGCCGCGCTCATACAGAGAGGCCAGCCGCAGCTGGGCGTCGCTGAAGCCCCGTTCGGCCGCCTGGCGGTACCAGCCGGCCGCCTGGGCGTTACTCCAGAGCTGGCCGAGACCGAACTCACTCAGGTAGCCCAGCATGTACTGGGCGCGGGCGTCGCCGCTCCACGCCACCGGCAGCCAACGCTCGCGGGCCACCTCGAAGTCGCCCTGACGGTAGGCATCGAGACCGGCCTCGTAGCTCGGCGGCCCCACGCTTTGCGCCCGCAGAAAATAGACGCCCTGCAACCCTACCAGCACCACCGCCGCCACCGCCAGCGCGCCCAGCAGCAGGCGCCGGCGGCGCCTCAGCCTGAGCTCTTCGTCGAAAGAAGGATAGGAACTCTTGACCACCGGATCGGGCGCCGGCGTTTGCCGCTGCCAGGTCTGCACGTCGGCCGTATCGAAATCCGTTCGGTCGGGCGGCATCATCAGCCACTCCGCCGAGTTGATGGTGCTGAGCTGGGGGCAACCTCACCGATCATCGTCGCCTCGACTCCGGCTGCGCGCAGCACCTCCGTAACGCGCTCGGCCGACACTAGCGGCAACGGCTTGGTGACCGGGCCGATATGGCCGTCGAGCAGGACCTCGAACCGTTCGGGCACCTGCCCCAGCTCCTCGGCCACCACCTGCGCCACCCGCACCAGCTCCGCATCCGAAACCGTGGCCGTTACCTCCACCACGTAGCGTTCACCACCCACGGCTCCCATTCTAGCCGCCGGACCCCCTCCGGAAGGTGTGGAATCTTGCGCCCGCAAGCCCCCCGAATCGCGTTGACAAGCCCGCGAACGAGTGCGTAGACTACGAGGCGCTTGGGGCCGTGGCGCAGTTGGGAGCGCGCCTGAATCGCACTCAGGAGGTCAGGGGTTCGAATCCCCTCGGCTCCACCAAGACAGAAGCGTCAGCGACGCAACCTGCTTGACCCCCGCGCGTTGCGGGGGTCCTCATAGTGACCACGGCCCCGAACTCGACGCCGCTCTCATCGTCTCCCCCGACGTGTTCCACTTCCGACAGGCCAAAGGCTGCCATAAGGGCCTATGCTTGAGACCTGCAGAGGCAGTCGAACATTCCTTTCAACGCAGCCTCCAAGCCGCTTGCCACCCTTGCCACCCTGACGCTGATCCTGACCGGCTGCCTGTTCCCGCTCATCCCTCCACCGGGCCCCCGTTCCAGGAGCTGACGGGGGACGACCTCACCTTCCGGGCCTCGCCCGGGAGCATCGAGGTGCTGGTCGGCACCGTGTTCGCCATCACGCTCGAGCAGGAGCTCGATCTGCCCGCGACGGCGCCGCAGCGCATCGTGCAGGTCGATGTCGACGTCGTCGATCCCGACCGTATCCTGGTGGGGCCAAGGCTCGACGTGATTCCAGGATGGAGACGGCACCTCCTCGCCGCGCCTGATCCCCAAAAACCCTCCCGAGGTGCCCGTCCTGTTCATCGAGAGCGTGGGGGCCGACAGCGTCAGCAAGCAGCGGCTCGAGTTCGGTTGCCTGCGGCCCGGCAGCGCCCGGATCAATCTGACGGTGGGGCAACTCGTTCCCGGCGATCCCGACTTCACCGCCATGGGCACCATCAGCATCGAGGTGACCTGCCTGATCGTGGTGATCCCACCGCTCTTCCCGCCGCTCATCGAACTTCCCTTCAGTCCCTGGACCTTCGTCGGCGGCATCGGGCCCATCCTCGGCGGCAACCACGAGCGCGAGGGGGATCCCAACGCGCCGGGCACCCCGCCGGCCGCCTCGGGCGGCATCCTCGATCTCGACCCCGCCCGCGACTACGCCATCGTGACCGGCAGCGACCGCCTGGCGATCATCGACCTGACGGACGGCGCCGAGGTGGAGCGGCTGCGGATACCGTTCGGCCCCTACACCGATGCCGCGCTCCTGGTCGCGCCCGACGGCAACGATGGGGCCGAATGGCTGGTGTTCTTCGACGACGGTGGCGGCTTCTCGATGAGCCCCTACAACCCTGTCGCCATGACCTTCGGCATCATCCAGAAAATCCCCAGCGCCGGGGTGGTCACCGACCTGGTGCCCGGACCCACCGACGGGCAGGGGCGCGACAGCGGCTTCGTGGTCGTCAACTCCGTCAACGACACCGTCGATTACTGGACCTGGGATGAAACGATGGACGATTGGACCCCGGTGAGCAGCAGCGTCACGCAGCGGCTTAGCGGGGCTTGGCGCGACAGCGGCAACGCCGTCAGCGCGGTCGGCGGATTCGGCGGTGGAAAGGCGCTGGTGGTGGTCGAAGATGGCAACAACCCCGGTTCGCTGTGGCTGTTCGACAGCGGCAGCAACGATGATGGCGACGACCAGCAGGTCGGGGCGCTCGGGGTGAGCCCGCACCAGCTGCGTTGCCTGGCCGGCGTCTGTGTGGTCACCAACGTCGGGGACGCGACCGTCACCACCATCGCCTGGTCCCCCCCCGGCGGTGCCGACGATCGTCGAAACGGTCGACCTCGAGGGCAGTCCCCGCTCCCTCGATCTGATCCCGGATCCCGATAGAGACGGGGTGCTGGCCCTGGTTGTGAGCCCCACATTTGGACTCGTCACCTTCCTGCAGACCGATGGTGGCGGCGCTGGTCACCACCCTGCAAGCCACCCTGCTGGGTGGCTGCCCCAGCCCCACGTCGGCGCACTTCACCGACGGCGAAGGGACCGATATGCTGGTCGCCTGCAGTGGTAGCAACGAGATCTTCTTGGTGCCGCGCTGAGGTGTGTCTCCTACTCTGGCGGGAAGTAATCGCCGATTGGAGAAAACGATCGTCAGAACAGCGGGGCCGAGGCGCCCTTGGCGGCCGCCTCGCGCAGCAACGCCCGCTCCGCCTGGGAGACGCGGATGCGGCTGTCGATCCCGGCCGGATCCCAGCGGTCGAGCAGGGCACGGGTCAGCTCCCGTTGTCTCTCGCGAACAGCTGGCCGACCGGCCAGGTTGTCGAATTCGCCCGGGTCCTCGGCGAGATCGTACAGCTCGGTCTCGAGGTCGGCGGCGTCCCTTCCGGAGAGGCAGATCTTCCACTGGCCGCGCCTGAGCATGGCCCGCGGCCGGTCGGTCCCGTGGGCGGTGTGTTCGCAAAACGCCTCGTCGATCCAGCCCGCTTCATCGCCCTGGAGCAGCCTCGCGAGGCTGTGGCCGTCGAGCCTGGCGGCGGGCTCATCGGCGCCGGCTGCGTCGACGATGGTGGCGCTGAGGTCGACCAGGGAGACGCACCGCGCCACCCTGGTGCCGGCGCTCGCCCGACCCGGCCAGCGGATCTGTAGCGGCACCCGCGCGCTCTGCTCGTAGAAGCACATCTTGCGCCAGAGGCCGTGTTCTCCGAGCATCTCGCCGTGGTCGGAGGTGTGGATGACCAGGGTTTCGTTCGTCAGCCCGGTCTGGTCCAGGGTCTCGAGCAGGCGGGCGATCTTGTCGTCCAGGTAGCTGATCAGGCCGTAGTAGGCGGCGCGCGCCCGGCGGATCTGATCGTCGCTGTGACCCCAGAAGCCGAACGCCCTGCGGAGCCTCGCAGCGGCGGGCGGTAGGCTGTCGAGGTGGCCCGGCGGCAGCGTCGGCAGGTCGGCGTGTTCCGGGTAGTAGCGCGAGAAATAAGGCTCCGACACCACGAACGGAAAGTGCGGGGCGATAAGGCCGACACAGAGCGCGAAGGGCCGGCCGGCGGAGGCCGTGGCCCCGGCTTCGCCCCGGCCGGCGGCGTAGTCCTCGAGGTAGGCGACGGCGCGCTCGGTGGCCTCGTCGTCGGCGATGATCTCGGGCGTCGTCCCGGGGCCGGTGGGAATGGACGGTCCTTGCGAAGCTTCGTCGGGGACGGCCGCGTGGCGCCCCTGAGCCGGGAGTGGGGAGCCGGTCTCGAACACGCCCGGCCACGGTTGGGTGGCTTCGGGCACGCCATCCTCCCAGGGGAACAGCGGATGGGCGAGCTGGGCATGAAGATCGGTGGCGAGCTGGCGCTCGAAGCCGTGCAGCTGGTCCGGACCGATCAGGTGCATCTTGCCCGCCAGCGCGGTGTCGTAGCCCCGCCGGCGCAGCAGGTAGGGCCAGGTGAGCGCATCGACACCGAGGGGCGTGGCGTTGTCCCAGCCCCCACAGTTCATGGTGTAGCGGCCCGTCAGGAACGACAGGCGCGAGGGAACGCAGAGCGGGTTGTTGCAGTAGGCCGCCTCGAAGGTCACCCCTTCGACCGCCAGCCGGTCCATGGCCGGGGTGGCGATGAAGGGGTGTCCATAGGGGCCGGAGAACGCTGCTCCGTGCTCGTCCGACATGATGAGCAGGATGTTGGGCGGCGTGAGGCTGGGCATGGCGCAACTATAGCCAATAAGGCCGAAAAGGGTATCTCTCGAAAAAGCTTTTTGAATAGAGAGGCTGGGTCGCCCGTCCCATTCACTTGATCTAATGAAGCCCTCCGCCGCCCGGTCTCTTCACGCGCCCGCGGCGCCACCTCTGTGCCGTAGAGTTCGATGGCGTGCATCAGCTGGTCGTGGGGCAGGGTGCCGACGCTGAGCTGGAGCAGGAAGCGCTGGTGACCGAAGATCTCGTGCTGGTAGAGGATCTTCTCCATAACCTCGCTGGGATCGCCGACGAAGTTGGCGCCGCGCAGGGTGCAGGCGGCCTCGTAGTGCTGGCGGCTCAGGGGGGGGCCAGCCGCGCTCGCGGCCGATCTTGTTCATGACCACCGCGGCGGCGGGGAACGATACGTCGACGGCACGCTTTGAGTCGTCGGCAATGAAGCCGTGGGAGTTGATGCTGAGCGGGAGCGTGGCGGGGTTGTGACGGCGCGGCCGGCGGCCTCGCGGTAGACCTCGACGAGCGGCGCGAAGCGCTCGGGGACGCCACCGATAATCGCCAGGGCCGTCGGCAGGCCCAGGGTGCCAGCGCGAACCGCAGATTCGGGGGTGCCGCCCACCGCGATCCACACCGGCAGCCGGTCCTGGAGGGGGTGCGGGTAGACGCCCTGGCCGTCGAGCGACGGCCGCTGCTTGCCGGACTAGGTGACCCGTTCGGATTCGAGCAGCGTCAGCAGCAGCTCGGGCTTCTCGGAGAACAGCTCGTGGTAGTCGTTCAAGTCGTAGCCGAACAGCGGGAAGGACTCGATGAACGAGCCGCGGCCGGCCATGATCTCGGCTCGGCCCTCGGAGATCAGGTCGAGGGTCGCGAAGTGCTGGAACACCCGCACCGGATCGTCGGAGCTGAGCACTGTGGCGGCGCTGCTGAGGCGGATGGTCTCGGTGCGGGCGGCGGCGGCGAGGATCACGGCGGGCGCCGAGGAGACGAACTCCTCGCGGTGATGCTCGCCGAGGGCGAGCAGGTCGGCGAGACGCTGGGCGGGGCTCACCACCTGGCCCGTGAGCGGGTCGGCGGTCCGCTCCACGAATGAGTAGATGCCGACTTCGAAGGGGCGGTCGGCGGGGGGATCTGCGGGGGTGAACATGGTCGTCCATGGTACGCCGGCGGGGGGCGCGGCACTGTTCCCTGCGCCGGGTTACGCTTGGCGGTGAACGGAGGGCTATTGCACCATGGCGCTGCTGCTGCGCAACCACGACCTTCGCGGCCTGATGGACATGAACGGGTACATCGCTGCGGTCGAACAGGGCTACCGCGAGGTCGGGCTAGGCACGGGCGTCAACGTGCCCCGGCAGAACCTGTGGCTCGAGGGCGATCCGAACGAGAGCGCGGGCGGGGGACATCGCCCGCGGGGGAAAGTGGCCTCGTTCAAATTCAAGGCCGCGCTGCTGCCGGGGCTCGAGATCTCGGTGGCGCCCTACTTCAACGTGGAGGCGGCTGCCACCGCCCACCTGGCGGCAACGGTGCCGGTGGCGAGCTGGCCGGCCGGCTTTTCCGACATGACCGACACCCTGCTGACGGAGCCGTATCTGCCGGCGGGGCAGGTGCTGGAGCCACCCACGGGGCCGGGGCTGGGGGTCGAAATCGACCTCGAAAAGCTCGAGGCGCTGGCACAGAACTGAAGGGTAAAGCTGCGAGCCAGAGGCAGGCGCCCGGCCCTTCACATACCTGAATTATTAAGGTATCATATGGGGTGCCTCCACCAGTTTCTGGAACCGGCCACCCCACGACCCCGTTTCGTTTAGACTCGTCTTTGGCACCAGGCCGCTAAGGAGCGCCCTTGGCCATCACCGTACCCGCACCAGACCCCGCCGGCAAGCGCGAGTTCCGCGTCGAGGGCGAGGTCGCCTACGACCGCCGCAGTCCGGGCCACTGGGTCGTCTCGCACCCGCTCCGCTACAAGCTGTTCCTGGCTGTCTTCCTGGTCGCCGTGACGCTGCTCAACGTGTTCGTCAGCGCCGTCCCGCGGCTCACCGGGCTGGCCTTCGACGAGATCGGTGCGGACGCCCCCAACCTTCGGCAGCTGCTGGTGATCGCGCTGGTGGTGCTGGGCGTCGTGCTGGTGCGGGGGCTGGTCGATCTGGCGAGCGCCTTTGCGACCGAGCTGCTGGCCCAGCGGCTCGAGCGCGACGCCCGCGAGGAGCTCTTACGTCGGCCTGCTGGGCAAGAGCCAGACCTTCCACAACCGGTAGCGCGTCGGCGACATCATGGCCCGGGCAGCCGACGACGTGCGCCAGCTCAACCCCATGATCAACCCCGGCGTGGGCCTCATTACCGAGTCGCTGCTCGGCATCGTGGTCCCGCTGCTGTTCATCGCCTTCCTGCGCCTCGAGCTGCTGTTGGCACCGGGGCTGTTCGTCGTCGCCTTCGGCTTCGCGCTGCGCCGGTACATGCGGCAGCTCAATCCGGTGTCGGGGGCGATGCGCTACCAGTTCGGGGTCATGAACGCGGGGCTCAACGAGTCCATCGTCGGCATCGAAGTGGTCAAGGCCACCGCCCAGGAGGCGCAGGAGAAGCGCAAGTTCTTCCGCAACGCCAGCCGCTACCGCGACCACTTCGTCGAGCAGGGGCGGGTCCAGGCCCGCTACCTGCCGCTGCTCCTGATCGGCTTCGCGCTCACCGGCGCCTTCGCCCACAGCCTGCTGCTGGTGTCGCGCGACGCCCTGTCGGTGGGCGAGCTGGTGGCATACATGGGGCTGGTGGGGGTGCTGCGTTTCCCGACCTTCATCTCGATCTTCACCTTCTCGCTGGTGCAGCTCGGGCTGGCCGGGGCGGAGCGCATCCTGGGGCTCATCGAGCAGGAGGGCGAACTCGACGAGAACCCCGGCGGGCATTCCGGACCCATCGGCGGCGAGGTGTTTGACGATGTCGGCTTCGCCTTCGGAGGGGGCAGCGCATGGGCGGCGCTGCGCAACCTCAGCTTCCGGGTCGAGCCCGGTGAGACCGTCGCCATCGTGGGCCAGACCGGCTCCGGCAAGAGCACCCTCACCCGGCTGGTGAATCGCATCTACGACGTCGAGTCGGGCAACATCGCCATCGACGGACGCGACGTGCGCGAGTGGAACCTCGAGTCGCTCCGCTCGCAGATCTCGGTGATCGAACAGGACGTGTTCCTGTTCTCGAGATCGATCACCGAGCACATCGCCTTCGGCCTGGGACAGCACGCGACCGTGGAGGCGATCGAGGCGGCGGCCCGGGCGGCGCAGGCGCACGACTTCATTCAAAGCTTCCAGGACGGCTACGACACCGTGATCGGCGAACGGGGCGTGACCCTATTCAGGGGGGCAGCGGCAGCGGCTGGCGATCGCCCGGGCACTGTTGACCGACCCTCGCATTCTGGTGCTGGACGACTCCACCAGCGCCATCGACAGCGCCACCGAAGATGCCCCATCCAGCGGGCCATCAACCGGGTGCTGGTGGGCCGCACCGCCTTCATCATCACCCACCGGCTGTCGCAGATTCGCAAGGCCAGCAAGATCCTGGTGCTGCACCGGGGTGAGCTTCTCGATCAGGGCAACCACGTTGAACTACTCGAGCGCTGCGAGCTGTACCAGCGCATCTTCGCACGCTACGACTGAGGAGGTGCAGTGGGTTTCATCATGGAGGGCATCGGGGCCGAAGGGTACGACCGCAGCTACAGCGACGGGCAGCTGCTGCGCCGCATCGTGCGCTACTTCCGGGCGCACTGGCCGGTGATGGCCTTCGTGGCCGTGATGATCGTCCTCGACGCGGCCATGAACGCCGCCCTGCCGGTGCTGATCGGCCGCGGGATCGACGCCATCGCCGGGGAGCGGAGCGGCGAGCTGTTCGCCCGCACCACCTGGGTGATCCTGGCCATCCTGCTAGCCGGCGCGCTGGCCTGGACCTTCAACTTCTTCCGGCAGTGGTTCACCGCCCGCACCGTGGGCAGCGTGGTGCTCGAGCTGCGCGAGGACGCCTTCGAAGCGGTCATGGCGCGCGATCTGTCGTTCTACGACGAGTTCCCCGCCGGTAAGATCGTGAGTCGCGTCACCTCCGACACCCAGGCGCCCAAACTTCGCCACCGTGGTGACGCTCACGCTCAACCTGATGAGCCAACTGCTGCTGCTGGTCATCGTCTCGGGGATCCTCTTTTCGATCAACGCGCGCTTGGCGCTGATCGCGCTGGCCATCGCCCCCTTCATCGTGGCGGCGGCGCTGTCGTTTCGCTACGTCGCCCGCATCACCACCCAGCAGGCGCGGCGGGTGCTGGCCGAGGTGAATGCCAAAGTCCAGGAGACCATTACCGGCATCTCAGTGGCCAAGAGCTTCCGCCAGGAGGGGACCATCTACCGCGAGTTTTCCGACGTGAACACCCGCTCCTACGACCTAAATCTGCGCCAGGGGATGGTGTTCAGCGCCATCTTTCCGATCCCCGGCACCATCGCCGGCATCGGCAGCGCGGTGGTGGTCTACGCCGGCGGCGTCAACGTCGTGCGGGGCGCGGTGACGCCCGGCGAGTGGTTCCTGTTCGTAGAGAGCTATCGCCCTGTTCTGGTTTCCACTGACCAGCATCGCCTCGTTTTGGAGCCAGCTCCAGCTGGGGCTGTCGGCCAGCGAGCGGGTGTTCGCCCTGATCGACGCCGAAGCGCGGGTCAAGCGGGTCGACCAGCGCCCGGTGACGCAGCTCTCGGGCCGCATCGAGTTCCAGCAGCTCGACTTTCGCTACACCGATCAGGAGCAGGTGCTAGAGGACTTCGACCTGACTATTCACGCCGCCGAGACGCTGGCCCTCGTCGGTCACACCGGGGCGGGCAGGTCGAGCCTCGGCAAGCTGATCGCCCGCTACTACGAGTACCAAGGGGGCCAGCTGCTGATCGACGGGCAGGACATCCGCAGCTTCGATCTGGGGTCGTACCACCGCCGCCTCGGCATCGTCCAGCAGACGCCGTTCCTGTTCTCCGGAACGGTCCGCGACAACATCCGCTACGGCAACCCCGAGGCCGCCGCCGAGGCGGTGCAGGCCGAAGCGCACCGCCTCGGCGGCGGCGACTGGCTCGAGGCCCTGCCCGGCGGGCTCGAAACCGAGGTCGGCGAGGAGGGCAAGCAGATCTCGATGGGGCAGCGGCAGCTAGTATCGCTGGCGCAGGTGCTGCTCAAGGACCCCGCCATCGTGATCCTGGACGAGGCCACCGCCAGCGTCGATCCGCTCACCGAGGCACAGATCCAGGAGGGCCTCGACGTGGTGCTGCGCAGCCGCACCGCCATCGTGATCGCCCACCGGCTGTCCACCATCAAGTCGGCCGACCGGATCGTGGTGCTGCGCCGGGGTGAGATCATCGAGGCGGGCGACCACGACACGCTGCTCGAGCGCGGCGGGCACTACGCAGAGCCCTACAACACCTAACTACCGGCACCAGGCGCCCGCTTACGACCCCGAGGCGGTAGCGCACTGACAGCCGTCAGGGTTGGGTCAGGGTGTAGGTCACCACGCCGCGATACTCACCGGGTGCCGGCACCGGCGCCAGCAGGCCGTAGTCGACCACCAGCGGTAGCCAACCTGGGGTGACCCCTCCAGCGGCTAGCTGCTGGGGGTTACCGTGAACGCGGCCCGGTCGTGGGCCGGCGACAGACGCCAGGCCAGCCGCGCGGGAGCGTTCACCGATCTGAAGCGGGTTAGCGCAGGTCAGCCGGCGCCTTGGCTGCGCCCATGCAGGGCCTCTGTGCAAGGTCGGTGCAGGGTCGCAGCCAAGCACCCTTGGGGTGCGATGACACGCGGCCTCGAAACCCTGTCATCGGGGTCAGCGCCTGCCATTCCATTTGGTCACCCTCTCGGTGCCATGTCGGTATCTCGTTCCAACCGATACCCGACGGATGGGCAGGCGCTACTTTTTCTTTGGCTTCAGGCCTCGCTGCTAGCCAGATATGTCGTGGTCATTCCGGACGCGTTCGACCCTGGCCAGGATCCCTACCCGGCGGGGGTCGTTGGGAGGCAGCGCCGCCAGGACCGCTTCCCATATTTCAAGATCGTCATCGAGGCGTTGTGCCAGGTCCAGCAGCACCCCTGCGTCGCCGGTGGTCAGCGCCGCTCGGCGCAGGGTCTCCTCGAGCAGGTCGCGGTGGGCGGCGATGGCCGGGCTTTCGGATGCGACCAGCAAGGGGTGGCGGTAGAGCCGCAGCGGCGCTGCGGCCTTGCCGCCAGCGAGCGACTGCGATACTTCGGTGAAATCTGCCCACACGTCCAGATCGAGCCGGTAGGGGCGACTGGCGATTGGAATGAGGCGGCGCAGCTTGGTGATGTCGGCGGTGGCGGTAGCCGGATCGGCCGCCTCCCCATAGACCGCCAGGGCCAGCTGCTCGGCGCTCAACCCTTCGGGGTGCAACGCCGGCGCCGCCAGGATCTCGAGAAACCGGCGCCGGAGGTTCACCGGTTCGCCTCGGAAGCGGACCCGTGGACCGTCCAGGAAGTGGAGCCCCAGGGCAACCCTGGGGCTCCGCAGCAGCGCCAGCAGTTCGGCGAAGCTGGCCGACGGGCCGGCAAGGGGGCGAAGACCGGGGCGGCCCAGTTCGAGCATGATGGGTCCGGCTGCGGTCAGCGTCTGGCGAGCACCAGGCTCATCACCGAAGCTTGAGCTGCACGCGCGCCAGGAGCAGCGCCGCCTGCGCCCGTTGCGGAGCCAGTAGCGGCTGCTGGAAAGCGGCGACGGCACCCTCGAGCTGGGTCACCACAGTTTCTGGCGGGTCGGGCATCATGCTCATGGTCATTCCGCCGGCTAGCTGAGCGCCCCGGCGGTAGACGAGCGGCAGATCTTCGGTGAGGTTCGCTGCCTGCTGGGCGATCTCGAGCGCCTCGGCGTGCGCCCCGGCCTCCAGCAGAGCCCGCACGTAGAAAGGGTGCCAGCGTGCCGAACACATTGCGATGGCGATTCGACCGCCACAGATTGCCGTAGATCTCGAGCGCTTCTCCGGTGCGGCCTTCGCTCATAAACAGGTGGGCAGGGGTGCTCCGGATGCGCAGGCCGATCTCCACATGAACGTTGCTGGTGGCCTCTGCAGCCTGCCTCAGCTGCGACTCGAGGCCGGCCACCCGATCGAGCATGATCCTCGAAAAGCCCGCCTGGGTAAGCAGCTTCAACCAACAGGCCCGAATTGCCGTACCGCTGCCGGCCGTGGAGCTGAAGGCCCCAGTCGGCGTAGTCGGCGCCGGCGCCATAGCGCCCGACCGCGACCAGCCCTTGGGACAGCCGGGCCGAGGCGAACGACGCCCAGTGGTCGTTCTCCCGCGCTTCGGCGAGGCGCAGTGCCGCGCGAAGATCTTCGACCCCACGTTCGGGATCATCGAGCTCCAACAGGTGCCCGCGAACCGCCAGGGTGAGCGGGGTACGCTTGGCTGCGGCCGCCTGGTCAGAATGGTCGAGCGCTCCCGGCAGGTCTCCCGGCCGCTCGAGCGCCTCGGCGTAGGTGGCCCGCAGCTCGGGATCGTCGGGGGTGCTCAGGGCTGCCGCGACCTCGCCGAGAACAGCGGTGGGCCGACCGAGTTCGAGCGCCGCCGTGAGCGGCCAGCGCAGAGTGGTGGGATCGGATCGCTCGCCCGCTTCCAGACGAGACAGCAGCTGGAAAAGCCTTTCAAAGCTGCCAAGGGACCACAGATAGTCGTCACCTATGTCCAGCATTTCGCCGACCCGACCCGGATCCCGCTCGACGGTGAGCTCCAACGCCTGCAACCGTTCGCCGTGGCCGACCAGATGATCCACCAGCGTCTGGTAGCCGGCGTCGGTCAGCGCCTCAGTGTTCGCGGCGGAGGGGCGGCTCGGGCCCGAGGGAGTGGCCCCCCTGAGGAGGCCAGCCAGGTCCTGAAGGATTGCATCGAGACCGCCGCTGGTAGCGTCGAGAAGGGTATCGAGGTCGGCCTCGGAAATGCTGTCGGCCACCAACGCAGCGGCCTCTGGGCGACTCGGTCTCAGCTCGGCCGGTCCCAGCACCAACGTTCCGGCAGGAAAGGCAAAGCCGAGGTCCAGGCCCTGTGCCTGAAGCACCACCTTGACACCGTGCCCCTGAAGCTCGAGCAGCGCTGCAGCGAAGTCCGTTCCGTAGTCGGCGCCGCTCAACACCACCGTCAACGGTGCCAGGAAACGGCGTTGGGCCGCCACAACCGCGAGACCGTAGCCGAACGGCATGCCGGTGCCGAACAGGGGTCCACCCAGCGCCCGGGTGACCGCCTCCGAAAAACGGTTGCCCTGTGCCACCGGATCCCCCTGCTGACCTGGGCCGAGTTCGATCCACACCATGGTGGGGTTCGACTTCTGGGGCGCCGCCAGAGTGAAGGGAGCGCCCCAGTTACCATCGTCGAGCAGCAGCACCGGCCCCCATGCGCTGGCAATACGGAGAGCCGATCCTGTACCCAAGGCCGTGGATCGACATCGATCCTCGTATTCACCGTCGCCCCTTCTCGGGGGGTACAGCAATCCCCATCCAACTTTAGAGGCGGCCGGTTACAGACGGGTAACAGGTTTTTTGAAGGTGCTCGCGCCGGATGCGCCCTCAGACCGTCGTCTTCCACCGTTCGGTGGCGCCGAGTGGTAGGACTGTCGGGACCGCCACGACGCCCACAACGCGTCCTCATCCGGCAGCGGAAAGCTCGATGTCTTCAAGGCCGGCAGGATCTGACCGCGGTGGTGCGCGTCGTGAACGATCATGTGGACCAGATACGCATCCGCATCCGTGTGCGGCAGCGCATCAGACCCCTGTGGGCGAGCTTCAGCTGCGGCCAGCGCGACCCCCGTGGTGGCCTCGAGCACGTCCAGAATGCGCTTCGGGTCCATTTCGGAGCCATCCTCGAATGAATCGCCATCGGGGTCGTACAGGTCGGGTAGCGCCGAGAGCCGCTCCGGATCGAGTAGGCCCCCCCAGAACTTGGTGACCCCGACGATGTGCGACAGGTGCTGAGCGACGCTGAAGCCGCCCCCCGGCGTCCGCGCGCCGAGCATCTCCGGGGTCAGGTGGCCGACTAGGGCGCGATTGACCTCGAGGTTCCTACCCCAGGCAGCCCGCACCGAAGGACCGATCTTCATCGATATCTCCTTCCAGAACCGGTGAGGTAGCGCCTTACTGGCTTTTCGTATTTCAGGACTCTGGATCGCCGTCGGGATCGCTCGGCACGCCGGATTGCGAAGCGAGCACAACAGCATGCTCGTTGAGTTCGGCCTGGATGTTGAGCAGATGCCCATAGGTAGCAAAGGCGTGCGCGTGGGCACCGGCCAGAAAGTTGAACTTATCGGCAGTGTCCAGGTTCGCATTGCGGACCTGCTCGGCTGAGCGCCTGAGGTGACCTGCCGCCCTTTCGAGTTCGGCAGCGGCTTCTTCAATACCTTTTGGCTTGCACTTCAAACACGCTTTCGGTCACAGAGCCTCCTCTATCAGCTGCGCCCCCATTACAGCGGGTTGCATATTCCTCGACCAACCCCCCAAAATCGTCCCACGGGGACCAACGTGGGGTGCGATTGGATCCCGTAGAGCCTTTTTTCGGAATGCCATTGTGGACCGCCGACTCAATCATTGTGAAACCCGCTGTAGGGCTTGATCTATATCCCTCCAAGCACAACCGAGATAAAGCTCAGGATACGCTATCGCTGCTCGATCGGGGATTCGCAATTACGTCGTTTGCTAGCTGGATAGCACCCCCGAGTGGAGCATTTTGAATGCCGCAATCTTCAGATTCAATTCTGAGTCGTCTTCAACGACAAAAACGTCTTCACCTGCCAACAAAGTCTAGCCAAAATGCGCACCACCATATTATCGATGTGCCTGAGCGTCACATCGGGGGCTTCATTTACATGCCTCTGGGTCCTTCGATGGGGTCTCCTTGGCTCCCAAAGACGTGCCCTCCCCCACCTCATCGGCATCAATACTGGAATAATGGAGCAATGTATGGAACAATGGGGCAACACCGGAATCGGTGTACGTTAATCAGGAGGATCTTCATGAAGCAAGTTCAATCCCGCCTAAGCTGGAGTCGTCTCCCGCTACTGATGAGTGTGCTCGTGCTGCTGATCCTGGCGGGGTGCACCACAGCCCCCGTGCCCACAGGAAGCCTCGAGATCACCATCACCGGCCTCCCCGACGACCAGACCGCAGACATCGGCGTGAACGGACCCGATAATTACGGCGCCACCCTGACCAAAGACACCACCCTCTCCGGCCTCACGCCAGGCAGCTACAGCGTGCGGGCTAGTATCATCACCGTCACAGCCGTCGAGTACTACGTTGCGATCATCGCCCCCCCAAGCGCGACCGTGGCGGCCAAGAAGACAGCTACCGTGGAGGTGACTTACCAAAGAATACTACTACCAGCACCAGGACTACCCGCTGATGGGACGGGGACGCTGCTGGCCGTAGTAATCGACCTACCAGCCGGAGTGGATGCCGATGTGACGGTGGAAGGCCCTGAGGACTTCAGTCAGAAGGTATCGACCTCGACCGTACTGACCGTGGCGCCGGGCATGTATAGCGTGGTAGCGGGTAACGTCACGGATGGCGACGACACCTAACGTGGCCACCCCGACGGTCTCGGGTTCTCCAGCGGAAGTAGGTAGCAGTGGCGCGGTGATCCAGGTGTTGTACGCACTCGACGCCGGGACCCTAGAGGTGACGATCAGCGGCGATTTGCCTAAAGGGGTGGATGCGGCCGTGCTGGTGAAGGGCGCGAACAACTTCGAGCAACTAGTTACGGAGAGCGGCACCCTGGATCTAACGCCGGGCATATACACTCTGTCGTCCGTCTCGGTTCGGACGGACGACCCCATCGTCAGCGAGTTCTACGACTGGACGCCCCTTGCGCCGGTCGAGGTAATGAGCGGAATGGTGGCAAGCACGACCGCCACGTATACTTTGCGTCGGAGCGGCACCCTCTGGCTCGCCCAAAGTGCGACTCGATCCAACGACGTGCTGGGGTTCAGCGCTAAGCAAGCCACCTCGACTGATCCGACTGACGACTCCCGAGACGACCCTCGACGGTCACGCCGGACGAGTGGCGGGTGTGGTGGTCGATGGTGACGGGGATCTCTGGGTGATACAGGGTATGGCGGCGTTGGAGTACGACGTTTCGGGCTCTGGATGGTGATGGCCTGTCTGAAGACGACGATCGCCCCCGGGGCGGACCTAGCGAACTCAGTTTGGGGTGCGTTCGATGATGCGGGTAGCCTGTGGATCACGAACTGAACTGCTGACTGCTGCGACTATGCGGTGGTGGAGTTTCGTGCGAAGCAGTTGTTGAATCCGTGACGATCACGGGGACTCAGTAATCCTTTAGGTGTTGCGTTTGATGCTGATGGGAACCTGTGGGTTGCGAACAACGGCCCCGACGACCCGGACGACGACGCGGTCGACAACACTGTTGTGATGTTCAGTTCGGCTCAGTTGGTCGCTGGTGGTTGTCGTGATGGCACGTTGGTGCCTAAGGTAACGATCAGCGCGGACGGATGCGCCAGCGTCACGAACGCGGGCTTACCTCTCCGGCTGGTGTTGCATTTGATGCTGCTGGGAACTTGTGGGTATCGAACAACGCAGGTGCATAGGGATTCCACACATCGTGAAATTTGCTCCGGACCAACTGGCTAAGTCGGGGAGTCCTGCTCCTGCTGTGACGATCAGCGCGCGCTGGGAGTCTGAGTATGCCGGAGGGTTTGGCGTTCGATAATAGCGGTGATCTGTGGGTGGCGAATGCTGGCTGATGGCGAGGAACTTTTTGGTGCGGTTCAGTGATGTGGGGCGCTTGTCTGGTGCTGTGAATCCAGATCCGACAACGACGATTGCTGTGACGGGGGGAGCCCTTCGTCTCTGGCGTTCAGTCCTCCCCCATCGGGTTTGCCTATTCGTACGCCGTAGCTGGTGGGGATGAGTGCGGGTGGACGAAGGTATTCATTAATGAATACCTTCGTCCACGTTGTGCTTGTGGGAGGTAGGGCGTCGTGATGGCCCTCTATTTTGGCACTCACGCTTGCCTGACGGCAATAATGAGGAAAATTCAGGGTTCTAGCTGGGCTAGAGGCGAGCAGGTCTGACCGTGTAGAGTCCACGGACCGCGAATTTCGAGGCGCAGTAGGCGGCGAAGCGTGCCACCCAGCGCTGGCCGGCCAGGGACGAGATGTTGATGATCCTGCCACCCCGATCACGCTCGATCACCGACCGGGCCACCGCCTGGGAGCACAGGAATATCCCCTTGACGTTGACGGCCTGCACCAGGTCCCAGACGTCCTCATCGACGTCGATGACCAGCCGCCGTTCGCGCCCGACCTGGCCGAGCCCTTCGCGTAGCCGGGGACGTGCTCGAGCTTCATCGGGGTGACGGTGATCACGGCCCTGAAGGTCCATCTTCGAGCACGGCCAGCACGCTCTTCGGATCGACCTTGCCCTTGAACCACACCAGCCGCTGCGGCACCCGCTCGAGCCTCACGCCGGCCTGTTCGAGGTTGAGCCTCTCGGAGACGACCAGGATCAGATCGTCGCGCCCGGAGCGCTCGACCTGGTAGAACTTGCGCCGCAGGTACTCGGGGCGCCAATAGCCTACGATCTCGAGCAGGAACGAGCGGCCGTCGGGGTGGACCAGACGGAAATCGGGAATCATGATCGAGCCGCCGGCCTGGAGGGGTTCGACCTCGCGTTCGAGGCGCCACTCGGTCTTGGTGCTGGCCCACCTCGTTGCGAAGGCCTCCTCGACCACGCTGTCGAACGGCTGGCCGCGCTTGTAGTGGCTGACCAGGCCGTCGCCGGCCTCGAGGCTGTAGCGCAGGGTTTCGACGTCGTCGTAGTCGCGTGGCCTGAGGGTGGCGCGGAGGTTCCAGCGGCTCACCAGCAGCAGCGCCGGCAGGAATTTCGCCAACCCCAGCCCGTAGCGCGTGCTGCGCACGAAGAGGCTCGCGGGTCCGTCGACGGTGATGGTGAAGCCGTGCTCGGGATCGCCCTCCATATAGGCCATGAGGCCGAATAGCTTGAGGTAGCGAAACAGCTGTTTGTACTCGCCGGGATCGTTGCGGTAGGCGGTGAGGACGACCTCGGTGGCCCGGTAGAGAATGCCCTGCGCCTGTGCGAGGTTGTAGCGGTGGATGAGTTCGTCGGCGCTGGGCGCCTCGAAGCCGGAGAGGATCTGATTCTCGATGAGGTCGGCGTGAAGGCCATCCTGGAGCTCGCTGGCGTCGACCTCGTGGCCCAACTCCTCGGAGAGGGCGGCGGCCAGCTCGGCCAAAACCGTGCTGGTGCCGGCGGTGCCGGGGGTCTGCCCCGCAGCGAGCGCGAAGGCCCGTGCCCGCAAGGCCGGCGGTTCGACCGGGCTCTTCACCTCGAACTCGCAGCGGGCGACCAGCAGGTGCGCCAATCCCCGTTTGACGCGGTAGTCGGTCTCTTCGCCTTCGAGCACCTGGAGCTGCTGGTCGAGGGCGCCGCGGCGCAGACCGAGGCAATCGCGGAACAGGGCCACGAGTTCCTCAGCCGTGGCCCGGGTGGCGGCGCTCAGCGGGAGGCGTCTGGGGCTCAGCTCCTCACCGCGCCGACGCTGGATCAACAAGGGGGTGGGTAGCACTACAGATCCTCGAAGGCGAGGCCTTCCTGGACGGCGATGGGGTCGGGCGCGGAGCGGGCTTTGGGCTGGCGGCGGCGGGCTACGCCCTCTTCGCTGGTCTCCTCGGCGACGACCTCGTAGAGGAGTGCCAGCTTGCCTTCGCGGCGACGCAATATCCGACCCAGGCGCTGAACGTATTCGCGGGCCGAACCGGTGCCCGAGAGCACGATGGCGACGTTGGCTTCGGGCACGTCGACCCCTTCGTTGAGGACGCGCGAGGTGACGATGCGGGGGTAGCGCCCTTCGCGGAAGGCCTGCAGGGTGGCGTGCCGCTCCTTGACCTTGGTCTGGTGGGTGATTGCCGGCACCAGCAGCTCACTCGAGACCCGGTAGACGGTGGCGTTGTCGTCGGTGAACACCAGCACCCGGTCGTGCTGATGCCTGGCCAGCAAGTCCCTGAGGACCCGCAGCTTAGCGTCGGTGCCGAAGGCGATGCGGCGCGCCTCGCGGTGCGCCAGCATGGCGGCCCGACCGGCCCGCGAGCGGGCGCTCTCGCGCACGAAAGCGCGCCACCCCGCGAGGTCGCCGAGGCGAATGCCATGCGAGCGCAGGAAGGCGTTGCGGCGCCCGGTCAGCTCGTCGTAGCGGGCCCGTTCGGCCTTGGAGAGTCGCACCCCGATGCGCAGCTGGCGGTGTTCGGCCAACGCTACCCCAACCAGCTCCTGGGCGGTCCGCTCGAACACCAGCGGTCCGATCAGCTCGAGCAGGTCGGCGTGGCGACCGTCGCTGCGCTCGAGGGTGGCGGTGAGGCCCAGGCGGTAGGGCGCCAGCGAGCTCTCGGCAATCTGCCTGACGAAATCGCCGGGCAGGTGGTGGCACTCGTCGAAGATGATCAGGCCGTAGCGATTGCCGAGCGCTTCGGCGTGGATGGCGGCGCTGTCGTAGGTGGAGACCAGCAGCGGCGTGCGGTCGCGCGACCCGCCCCCGAGCACGCCCACCTCGACGTCGGGAAAGGCCGCCTCGAGGTTGGCGTACCACTGGTGCAGCAGGTCGAGGGTGGGCACCACCACCATGGTGCTGTGGGGGGTGGCCTGCATGGCGAGCTGGGCGAGGTAGGTCTTGCCGCTGCCGGTGGGGAGAACCACCACCCCCCGGCGACCAGCCGCCAGCCAGGCTGCCAACGCCTCGTGCTGGTGCGGGTAGGGCTCGAGCTCGGTGGCGGGGCTCAGTTCGAGATCTTCGAAGGCTCGGGCATTGTCACGCACCGCCGTCCCCTCAGCACTCAGCGCCTGCACCAGGTCGCGGTAGCGGGCGGCCGGCAGCCGGAAGCGTTCGACCCGATCGTCCCAGGTGACGAACTCGAGCCAGGCGCGGCCGCGGGGGGGCGGATGGAGGATGAGCGTGCCGCGGTCGAAGGTGAGGGTGGGGGTACGTCCCACGGCAAAAGCCTAGCATTTGAAGGCATTTGCCCTAAGTGAAGGGATGACACGAAAAGACCCTTACCGATCCGATCGGTAAGGGTGGTAACCGACACCTGGGAAGGGTCAGGCTCCGCGCGCCTTGGCCTCCAGGAAGCCGGCGAGCAGCTGCTCCTGGGTCTGCAGGGTTCGCAGGATCACGGTGAGTGCCACGGTGATGCCGGCCAGAATCATACCGATCCCCAGGAACTTGAGGTAGGGCAACCACACCACGGTGCTCTCGACCCCGACCCGAACCGCAGCGAGGTCGGCACTGCTCTCACGGGTGAGCTTGTCTATACCGTAGTAGTTGGCGGCGTTGGTGGCGTTGAGCGCGCCGACGATGAGGGCGATGGCGACCCTCATACTGGGTCCGGACCCGATCTGACCTGCATGCTAGACCACCATCAGTGCCCCCGCGGTACGGTGATTAACGATGTAAAATAGACGACAAATCAGTCCACAACAGGGTTTCTCCAGGTGGCCAGGCGCCGTGACCCCCTCGCATTCGGCATGGCGGAGCTGCCAGCGGGGCCGCTCGGCTGCCGACAGCAGCGCCGATATCGACCGCGAACTTCTCACGTTGCCAACAGAACCGATAGGACACAATGGACTCCCGTCACTGTGGTGGCCCAAGCCAGAACGATCTGGACGACCACCACCAGATGACGAGGCACGTCAGCATGGACACCGACAAACGCCTCAAACACACCCCCTCCCTCCCGGGAGACGGGTCGCACTTACTGGCGCTCTTCGACAGCCCCTATCAATTCTTCTGGCTTCTCACCACCGAGGGCACGCTGGTCGAGGCCAATCGGATATCGTTGGCATTCGCCGCTGTGGGCCGAGAAGAGGTCGTGTGGCGGCCTTTCTGGGAGACCCCCTGGTGGGGAAGCGACGCCTCGGTTCGCGAGCAGCTCCGGCAGGCCACCGACCTAGCTGCCGAAGGGGAGCCGATCCGCTATGAGGTAGAGATCTGGGGCGCCGAGGGGCAGGTGCTGACACTCGATTTCACACTCAGGCCCTACCGGGAAGCCGGCGGCGAGATCACGCTGCTCATCGCCGAAGGGCGCGATCTGACCGAGTCCCGCGACGCCCAACACACCCTCGAGGCCAGCGAACGCAAGTATGTCACCGTGCTCAACGCCCTCGACGAAGGGATTGTGTTGCAGGACCGCGACCGTCGTATCGGCGCCATCAACGACAGCGCCCGACGCATCCTCGCGATCGACCCGGAGAGCCCACAGCTGCGGGGCGAAGTGCCGTTCGAATGGCGGGCGCTCGCCAAGGACGAGCAAGAGCTTCCGCCCGATCGCCATCCGACCACCCTCTCGCTCACAACCGGGATGCCCCAACGGGCCGTGGTGGGTGTCCGCCATGGCAGCGATATTCGCTGGATCGATGTCACCACCCGACCGCTAAGCAACGAGGATGAGGCCAGTCCCTATGCCGTGCTCACCTCCTTTTCCGACGTTACCGAGCTGCGGCAGCAGCGCGAGATGTTGCAGCACCAGGCACAGCACGACGGCCTCACCAATCTGCCCAACCGCAAGAGCTTCTTCGACGCCCTTCAGGAGGCCACCAACGACTCGGGCGGGCGCTACGGCGTCATGTACCTCGACCTCGACGGCTTTAAAGATGTCAACGACACCCTCGGCCACGCTGCCGGCGACCAGTTGCTGATCCGCTTCGCCCGCCGCCTCGAGCGCTGCGTCCGCCCCAACGATCTCGTCGCCCGACTGGCGGGCGACGAATTCGCGGTGCTGCTGCGGCGCGTAAAAAGCGCAAAAAACGCGGTCAGGATCGCCGAGCGCATCCTCACTCAGGCCCACGCGCCCTTCTCGCTCTCCGACGGTCGAGCCATCGTAAGCACCAGCATCGGCATCGCTGTGGGCAACCATCAGGACGACCCCGAGCGGGTGGTGCGCGACGCCGATTTCGCCTTACGGCATGCTAAGACCAGCGGCAAAGACCGCTACGCCATCTTCGACGAAACCCTCAGTCGGGATCAGGAGATCCAGCACCGAACGGCCGCCGACCTCAAACGCGCCCTGCCCGACGGCCAGCTCGAAATCCACTACCAGCCGCTCGTCGACGCCAAGAGCAAAGGCGTGGTGGGTGCCGAGGCGCTCATGCGCTGGCGTCACCCCGAGCGTGGCATGGTGCCCCCGGTCGACTTCATCGGCGTCGCGGAGCAGACCGGTGAGATCGTGGCCATGGAGGGCTGGCTCATCCAAGCCGCCTTGGCCCAGCTCGAGACCTGGAGCGAATTAAAGCCCGACTTCAGGCTGTCCATCAACCTTTCGGCGCGGCAGCTCGAACAGCCCGACTTTCCCAAGAAGTTCAACGCCATGCTGGTCGAATCGGGGGTCGTTCCCGAAAACGTGGTGCTAGAGATCACCGAGACCTATGCCATGCAGCGGCCGCGCGAGGTCTCTCCCCTGCTCCACGCCCTGGCCGATCTGGGCGTTACGCTGGCGATCGACGATTTCGGTACCGGCTACTCCAACCTCGGGCATCTGCAACACCTCCCCTTCCGCATCGTAAAGATCGACCGCTCGTTCCTTCAGAACGTGCCCGACGACAAGCGGAACTTCGCCCTGGTCCGCACCATCATCGCCATGGCCCAGGCCCTCGAGCTCGACGTGGTGGCCGAAGGGGTGGAGACCAAGACCCAGTCTGAATTCCTGTACTGGGAGGGCGTTAACTGGTTGCAGGGCTTTCACTTCAGCAAACCGCTGCCCCCCGAGGATTTCGCCGTGCAGTACCTGACGGCGCCCGAGGTAAAAACCTAGCTTCTCGGCGGCCTGCAGGTGTTCTGCGTGGGCTTGCAGCGTCCGCCCAATTCGCTATACTGGCGGTTGCTTGGGTCGTTAGCTCAATTGGCAGAGCAGCTGGCTCTTAACCAGCGGGTTGCGGGTTCGAGTCCCTCACGACCCACCACCAGAACCACCGTTACAGATGCAAGAAGAGGTCCCCGCACTCTGCGGGGATTGCCTTAGAAACCCATACGCTAGAGGCAAACGATAGGCACCACACCAACCGGCAAACAGTGCCTAGCAACGCCCCCACTTGGACCCGGCGGCCGGCAACACTCTAGTGGGAACTCGCCCGGTGCTGGGTCAGGGTGAGGCTACGCTAGGGTCCAACGAACGGCGCCAAGGCCGCCGACAAAAGATCGGCGAGCAGCTGATTGCCGGTGACATCGGGATGAATGTTATCGACCGAGTTGGCCACCACGATATCCTGAGCCTCGCTGCCCAGGTCGATCAGGTGGACGAGGGTATCGCCGGGGAAGTCGGCTAGGTAGTCAACAACAGCATCGGTAATCGCGGTTCGAGCGAAGCCCCCAAAAGGAATCACCACCGCAATGTCCGACGTCGGCAGGTCGCTTCTGGCCTGCTCGAGCCAGGTGCGTACGGCGCCTTCGATGGTGGAATTCGGTACCGGGTTCGGCGGCAAGCCATCGTTGGTCCCGAGCCCAACGACGACCAGATCCGGCGTCGGAGAAAACGACCGCGGAGTGCCACTATCGATCCGGTCCCAGGTGTTCGGGAACGACGGCACGTTGCCTCCACCGGGACGGACATATCCTTGAGCGCTGAACGCCACATTGCCGAACTCCGCATCGAGGTCTTCAGCGACCTGGCGACCGAAGGCTCGGTAGGCGTCGCTGTTCGTGACGGTGCCGGGCGCGCCTACCATGTCCTCGAGAATCAGGAACCCTTCACCGATGCTGTCCCCGTAGAGCAGCATCTGGAATGATCTGACGTTCGGCAGGAAGGTGCTCGCTCCCCCGTCGATTCGAAAACCGGTAACTTTGATGATATTGGCGGGCCCGTCCCACCGGTCGTTAGTGAACTGAGCTGCGGAAAAGCCGAGTTCCAGGGTGTGATTTCCGGCAGCAAGGCCGCTCGCCAGGATCAGGGGGCCGCTGCCGTCCGGTTGGTAGTAGCTGGGTGATTGATTGTCGATACTCACCCAGATCTTCGGGCGCTCTGCCTCGGGACGTCCCAACGCATCGAACGCATTGGTGTTGAAGGTACCTGCGATCGCGGTCCCGGTAAAACCGAGCTTGAGGTAGGCGCCGGGCGTGTTGCTCTGGGCGTAGTTAGCGCCCTGAATCCTCCAGTTGTACGGCGAGAACACGATGCCACCATCGCTCACCTCAATGAGGGTTGGCGGGATAGGGATGATGCTGACGCAGCCGGCCACAACGACAAGCAGGGCGACGATCGCAACGACCAGACCACCCGAGTTCCGCAGTTTGTTTCGAATTATCTGTAAGGAGTCCTCCGCCCCAGGCAAGTTTGACACTTTCGCTCTTCTTAAGATTCCTTGAACCATCATAGTAATGTTCGTAGCTCCAGAGTGAGGTGCAGTTCTCAGCTTACCGTGCGACCGGTAGCTGGTAGGTTCGAGCCTGCTCCACGGCGAGTGAGGATTTTCTCACGGACAGGTCGAACGGCATGTGACAAAATGTTCAAAATAAATCGAAATTCCATTTTCTTGGGCCCACTCTATTTTATTGCGTGGGCCCCGATCGTTGGGGCCAGCCTGGAGGTCGGTCCCCTGGTGCCTGCACGGGTCCAGGAACCGGCAGTGTAGACCGCGCCGGGCCTCTAGAATGGGAAGCGTGTTGGGTCCTCTGGTTGCCAAGCGATTCCTGCTGCCGTGGCTGGCTGCGGCCACCCTGGGGCACGCAGGCCTCGCCTCGGCCCAGCTCGTGTTTACGGTGAACCTCACCCGCGAATCGGTCCTCTCGGGCGAGAAACTGCTCGACATCACACCCAACACCGCCTTTCGGCTTGGCGACAGGGTCCGTATCGAGATCGCGTTCGACGCCGACCCTGAGCTGATCATCGCCGCGCGCGACCTGTTTGTGCTGCTGCCGGTGCCCGAGGCCATTTCGCCGAGCGGCGGCGTCTCCCCCGGCTACGCTACCAGCTGGCTCGACGTCGAATTCAGAGTGGCGGCTGCCAGCGACGCCAGCTTCGTATTCTGGAGCAATCAGGAGGCCGGACCGCTCCAGAGCAGCGCCACGGTGATCGCCTATTTCGATGTCGTCCGGCCCGCCCCCGACCTCAGCGAACAGCTATTGCGAATTGCCGAGCAGGTGCAGCTAGGGAGTCTTTCGGGCGCCTTCCCCGACGGTATCGAGGAAGCCCTAGCGGCCACCGCCTCGGAACGTGCAGAGGCGCCAATCGATCCGCTCCAACTGCTCGAGATCTGCGCCCAGGTCGAGTACGGCCCGGCTCGGCTGCGGTGTTATGACGCCGCTGCCGAAGAGTTGGGCCTGGCGCCGTCCGCCCCACCGGCGGAAGACTCGGACGCCGGTAGCGACGGCCAGCCTTAGCCCACCGAAGCAAAGCCGACGCGCCGACACTCGGGTCGGCGCGGTACCCTGATCTCGGCAGGGGTACCCTTGCAGGAGGTCCACATGGCACAGGTGTACGGCGACGACGATGCGAAACTATCCTTTGTTCAGGACAAAACCCTGGCGATTCTCGGCTACGGTAACCAGGGCCGGTCACAGGCGCTGAACCTGCGCGACAGCGGCCTGACGGTGGTGGTCGGCAGCCGCAGGGACACCTCCGCCGAGCGCGCTCGGGAGGATGGCTTCGAAGTACTCGATTGGGCCGGCGCCGCGGAGCGCGCCCAGATCCTGTTCCTGCTGCTCCCCGACGAGGCCCAGGCCGAGATCTATACCCGCGATCTCGAGCCCCAGCTGAAACCGGGAGACGCTCTCGTCTTCGCCCACGGCTACGCCATCTTCCACGACCTGATCAGCCCGCTGCCAGACATCGACGTGCTGCTGTTGGCGCCGCGCATGATTGGGCACGGGGTGCGTACCACCTTCCTCGAGGGGCGCGGCTTTCCCAGCCTCATCGCCGTGGAGCAGGACGCCAGCGGCGAGGCCTTGCAGCGGGTGCTGGCCCTCGCCAAGGGCATCGGTTCGACCCGCATGGGCGCCATCGCTTCGAGCTTCGAGGAAGAGACCGTGGTCGACCTGTTCGCCGAGCACCCGGCTCCGCTCTACGCCATCCGCCGCAGCATCCAGGCGCTGGTCGACGCTGGCTACGACCCCTGGGTGGCGATGCTGGAGTTCTACGCTTCGGGTGAGTCGGTCGAGACCGCTAAGGCCTATGTCGACCGGGGTTTGTGGGGACAGATCACAGCACACTCCCGCGTCAGCCAGTATGGGCAGGAGGTGACCGGGAAGCTGGATCCCAGCCAGGAGGCCGCAGAGATGGCTGCCCTGGCCGAACGCATCGAGCACATCCGCAGCGGCCGCTTCGACCGCGAATGGTCGCTAGAGCAGCAGCACGGCGAGTCCGACTTTCAGCAGACCCGACGGGACAATCTGGACCACCCTCTGCACCACGAAGAGCGAACCCTGTACCGGCTCCTGGGTCGCACCGGTGACGACGAGTAGGGGCCGCGCGCAGGGCGGGTTCGGGCCGAGCCCTACTTGAAACCCAAGGTCCCGTCGAAGGTCTCGATCGTCAGGCGCGCCTGGTCGACATCGGCCAGCAGCGGGTCGTCGGCAAAGCCGACCACAGCATCCCCCTGGGCGGTCTTGGGGTCGAGGTTCGACATCAGGATGGCGAGGACCTTGACGACATCCTGGGCGCCGAGGGCGACATCCAGGCTGGCAACCGCCTCGCCCACCGGCAGGTAATCGCAGCGGTTGGGGGTACAGTTGGCGTCGTCCCGGTCGAAGGTGGCGCCGGGGTCGAACATGACCACGAACTGCTTGGTGATGCTCATGTTCCCGTCGGTAAACAGGACGTCGAATGTCGCCGAGGTAAGGCTCAGGCTCTCCGGCAGCACGTCGGTAATGGCCTGGCTGGCGACCACAGCTGGGGGCGCGTAGAGGCGGACCGATTTGGCCCGTACGCTCTCGCTCAGGTTGGTGGGATCAAAGGGCAGTCCGTCGAAGACATCTGCGTCGGAGGTGTCCACCGTGCGGCTGATAGTGCCGGCGGCCACGAAGGCCTCGGCTTGTCCCGCAATGAGGGCGGAGGCGCCGCCCAGGCTGGATACCGACATGTCGATATTGAAGTTGTTGAAGCCGTAGAGATTGCCAACGCTCTGATTGGGAATGAACTGCTGAATGCAGCCGCTGAGCAGCACGATCAGCAGCCCTCCACCTAGCCACAGTCCGACTCGAGTCATCGTGCACCTGCCTCCCAATCTACCCGGCCACGGTAGCACGGGCAATAATGGCAGGGTGGTACGCCCCCTGGGCAACATGGAGCAGGCCCTCACGCTCATGAACACATTCGCTCCGCTCACAGTGGTGGCGGTGCTGGGTCTCCGGAACGCTCCGCCCCCCGAACACCTCAGAAGCGCGCTCGACATCCTACAGCGCCGCAAGCCGCTGCTGCGAGCGCGGATCGAGCGTGGGACCTGGGGCGGCTACCGGTTCGCCCCTACCGAGCAGCCGATTCCCCTCGAGGTGCTCGAGCGCCAGGGAGATGGCCACTGGCAGCTGCAGGCCGAGCGGTCGCTGAACACGCGCCTGGCGGCCTCTGAAGGGCCTCTGATGGCCTGTACCTACCTCCACCCGGAGCCGTCTGGCGGTGCCGGCGAACTCTGTTTCTCGTTTCACCATGCGGCGATCGACGCCGTCTCGGGACTCAACCTGCTGCACGAGCTGCTCGAGGTGATCCGCGATCTCCAGGATGGGGTACCGGTCGCTGCCGAATCGCTGGAAGCGGCCGCGAGCGCCGAGAGGTATCTTCCCCCACGGGTCACGGCGCTGCCCAGGACCGTCGGCTACCTGTGGCGGCAACTTCAGGACGCCGGCCGGGTGGCCATGGCCGTCCGGGGAGAGCGCAGGGCGCCCCTGCACCTGGCGGCCCGCTGCCGGTTGCTGACGGTCGAGATCGATGCCGACATCACCCGGCAGCTCGTCCAGCGCTCGCGGCGGCAGCGGCTGGGCCTCGCCAGTCTGCTCGCCGCCGCCATGCTGCTGGCTGTCCACCGGCACCTCTATGCGGACGCCAGCAGGCCTCTGCGCAACGTGTACTTTGTCGACCTGCGGCCCCATCTCGAGCCCCCTGTCGCCAGCCAGGATCTAGGCTGCTACATCGCAATGCTTCGCCTGACGGCCGGCCTACACGCTTCCGAGGATCCGGCTGTCGCCCTCTGGCGCCTGGCGCGGGGGATCCACGAGGACGTCTACCGGGCGGCCACGAGGTGACAAGTTCGTCGCCGCTACCGGGCGGCCAAGCGAGGTGACAAGTTCGTCGCCGCTACCAGGCAGGCCATCCAAATGGCCCTGACATTCAAAAACCAGCGCCTTGGCGCCACCGCATTGAGCTATGCGGGTCCGGCTCCCCTGCAACAACACTACGGCGACATCCAAGTCGAGCAGCTCCACACCTTCGTCTCCAACAACGTTCTAGAGCGTGTTATGAACTTGAGCCGTAAGCTACACCATGACCAAGAAGGGTTACCCAAGCGATAGTACTGACGCGGAATGGGCCTTCGTTGTGCCGTACCTGACGCTCATCAGCGAACAAGCCCCCCAACGCAAGCACAACCTCAGGCGTGCCTACGACGCCCTCAAATACGTCGTTAGGACAGGCATCCCCTGGCGGTTCTTACCCGAGAACTTCCCACCATGGGCAACCGTGTACCAACAAACCAAACGCTGGATCGAGGCCAGCGTGTTCGAAAGCATGACCCACGACCTACGAGAGATCATGCGCTATGGGGCAGCCAGGAAGAAGACTCCGACAGGCGTGATCCTGGATGCTCGCGTACTCAAATCCAGCGTGGAGAGTGGGCATCGCTCGAGTTGGGATGGGTACAAACGCATGAAAGGCAGCAAGATCCATATCGCTGTTGATACCTTGGGGCACTTGATTGCCGCTGTTGTTACGCCAGCGTCGGAGAATGAGCGTAAACAGGTAGCGGAATTAACGAAACGCGTGCAGGACATCACTGGTGAGAGTGTGGAGGTCGCGTGGGTGGATCAAGGGTACTCAGGTGAGGAGGCGGAAGCTGCAGCTGCGGCGCATGGGATCGACCTGTTGGTGGTCAAACATGAGGAGGCGAAGCGGGGATTCGTTTTGTTACCACGGCGTTGGGTGGTGGAGCGGTCGTTTGCGTGGATGGCTCGCTGTAGACGTCTGGTCAAAGATTACGAGCGGGTTCCTGAGGTGCTGGTGGGGTTGCATTTCGTGGCGTTCAGCATGCTGTTGTTGAATCGGTTGGGACCGAACCTGGGACTGCCAATGAGTGCATAACACGCTCTAGGGCCCGAGTACACCGGTCAGGCCCGACTCCTGACCGGGGTGTTGGGGTTGGACATCGTCTATCTGGATGAGGACATGGAACCCGACACCGCCGAATCCATCGCGGAGTCGATGGTCGAACTGCTCCACCGGCAGGCGGCATCGTGACCGTCGACCCGGCCGAAATCGAAGCCCTCATTGGGCTGCAACTGGGACGGGAACAGGTGATCCCTGGCGACCGGCTGGTCGAAGACCTGGGCGCCGAATCCGGCGATTTCGTGACCATCATCGCCGTCGTCGAGGAGCGGTACGGGATCGTGATCGACGAGATGGAGCTCGCCGACATCGTCACCGTGGGCGACCTCTACCAGATCGTGGCAGCACGTACCGGGAGCAGGTAGGGCAATGCCCCTCGACCCTCGCTTCGATACCACCATCGCCATGCTGGCGGCCCGGGCCGACCGCAGCCCCGAGGCGGTCGCCTTCCAATACCAGGATCAGCCGGTCGGCTACCGCCAGCTCTGGCAGCAGGTGAATCGCTTCGCCAACTTCCTGCTCGCGTTGGGGGTACGGCGTCGCGAATCGGTGTTGCTGCTGCTGCCCAACGGTGGCGAGTTCTTCACTGCCTTTTACGGGGTCCAGCGGGTGGCAGCGACCGCGGTGCCGCTGGTTCCCGCCTCCGGACCACGGCGGGTGCTCGAACTGGCCAGCCAGTGTCGCGCCCGGGTGGTGGTGGTGCCCTCGGGGGCAGCGTCCACCCTTGAGTCGGTGGCACAGGAAGCCGGCTTGCGGCTGGTCACGATCGAGGAGGGTGCCGATGAAACCGACCACGCTTCGTTCCCGACGGTTGGGCCGGAGGATCGGGCCTTCGTGCAGTTCACCTCAGGCAGCACCGGCAGTCCCAAAGGGGTGACGCTGACCCACCGCGCGCTGATGACCAACCTGGAACAGCTCGCGAGGGGCATGCGCGCCTCGGCCGACGATGTCTTCGTCAGCTGGCTGCCCTGCTACCACGACATGGGGTTGATCATTATGACCATGTTGCCCTTCTATCTGGGCGCCGGCTTGACGCTCCTTCCCACCAGGCTCCGGAACGCATCGAGCTGGCTCGGAGCCATCGAGCGCTACCGAGGAACCGTCACCGCGGCGCCCGACTTCGCCTACCGGCTGTGCCTGCGCTTGGTCGCAGCTCCCGAAACCTTCGACCTGTCGAGCCTGCGGGTGGCGCTGAACGCGGCCGAGCCGGTGCGAACCGATACCGTCCGGCGGTTCGAGTCGGCCTTCGGACTCGGTCGGGTGATGATCTCGGGATACGGCCTCGCCGAAGCGTGCGTCGGCGTCAGCACCACGATCCCGGGCTCGGCGCTGCTCAGCGATGAGCGCGGCTTCGTCTCGGTAGGTCGAGGCTTCGAGGACGTCAAGATAGCGATCATCCGCGGCGGCGGCCGGCTGCCGGCCGGGCAGGTCGGCGAGATCGTGGTGCGCAGCCCGGCCAACACCGATGGGTACCTCGACGCGCCCGAGGAGACGGCGGCGCTGTTCTGGGGCGACGGCTACCTGCGGACCGGCGACCTGGGCTATCTCGATGAGGCGGGGAACCTGTCTATCGTGGGCCGGGAAAAGAACGTTATCCTCAGACAGGGAGAGAACATCGGACCCCACGAGGTCGAAGCGTGCGCCGACGCCGTGGCCGGGGTTCGTTATTCGGCGGCTGTCGGGATCGATCGCGGCGACGTAGCCGGCGAGCAGGTCTACCTTTTTGCCGAAGTGCGTCGCGCGTTGCCCGCAGAGGCCTACCCCGCCACCGTCCGGGGCATCGTCAACGCCGTCCACGGCCATCTTGGATTCCGGCCGGGGAGGGTGTTTCTGCTGCGGTCCGGCAGCCTCCCCTTCACCGCCAACGGCAAGATGCAGCACCCACACCTGAAACAGCGCTATCTCGACGGTCGACTGCGGGCGCAGGGATCGATCCTGTTTCCAGACTACTAGCGGCATGATCCGTGGAATCGGCGTCGACACTACCGAGCTGGCGGCCACATCCGAGCGCATCGCCCGACCCGGCTTCGTGACCAAGGTCTACACCACGGCTGAAATCGCGGCCTGCCGCCAAGCCCGGCAACCGACCGCCTGTTTCGCCGCCCACTTCGCGCTTAAAGAGGCGCTGATGAAGGCGCTGGGCGCGGGGGTTCGCCAAGGGTTGTGGTTCACCCAGATCGAGGTCCGACAGGCCCTGGGTGAGCGGCCGACCGTCACCCTGCACGGCCGCGCCCTCGAGCGTTTTCGGACCAGCGGCGCCGGCGCGATCCACGCGGCCGTCACGGTCGCAACGGACACCGTGGTGGGGATGGTGGTGCTCGAGTAGCAAATCCTGGGGGTGGCTGGATCGTTTCAGGCTTCGATAAGCTCGCCGTCCAGCTGCGTCAGCAGCCGCTCGAGGTGCCCCCGGATGCGTCCCAGCCAGCGCCGGTCGGCAGCGTTGGCCACCTGCGCGTCCTGTACGTTCTCGAGCAGCGTGCGCGCGGTGCGGGCCCGCACGTCGTCGCCCCGGTGCCACAGGGCCGGGTGGTCGGCGATGCGGCCGGCCAGTTCCGAGATCTCCTCGAGGGGGTCGCCGTGACGGCTGTGACGGCTTTCGGCCATGGAAAATGGGTGGCCTGAACGAGACGATGGGAGTTCCCTTTTAAGGATCGACTCGCCGTGGATTCGGCCACCTCCGAGACCACCATAGGGGCTCGTTGCGGATAGGGCCAGGAAAAAGTCGACAGGCCGTGAACCATTTCGCATTGCCGCACCGTGACGAACGACCATGGGTCGGTGGTCTGTGGGCGCTACTCTGGGCCTTGCGATAGCACCACTCACTCCCCAAGGGGCCACTTTGAACCGCACCATCGCCCAAGCCCTCAAACACGTCTGGCTCCAAGAGACCGATAGCAAGGAACATCGGTTCGTGTTCCCACGGCTAACCGATGATATCCAGGGCTTGTATCACGACCTGAAGGTCACCCACGACGTCTTGCTCACCATCTTTCCCGAATTTCTGGACGTTCGCACCGACCTGGGTCTGTGCGCGCTCTTCACCGGGCTGCGGGTGACCGCGTTATCGCTGTTGCACGAGAACCAGGCCATCTGCCAGACGCTGTTGCAGGATTTCGTTGCCGGCACCCCACGACTGTCGTGGCAGGAGGCGTCGAACCGCTCGTATTTTCGGGCCATCCGCGAACTGAGCTACACGCTGGCCTATATCGGCCGGCACGACGAAGCGATCCACCACACCCGGCAGCTGATCTCGATCGATCCGGACGACCACATCGACGCCCGTAGCCCCTTGGTGCTGGCGTACGTCCGCAGCGGCCAATTCGCCAAGGTACTGACGCTGACCCGGGAATTCGATCCCCTGTCGACCCCGGAACTGGCCCTGAGCCAGATCCTGGTGAATCTGGTTCTGGGCCGCGAGTCGGAGGCCTTCAAGGCGCTGTGGGAGTCGTACCATGCCTTTCCCAGCGTGGTGCGCGAGGTGGCATCGCAACGGCACAGCCCGGCCACCCTGACGGCGCTGCTGAATCCCTTCTCGGAGCGGGATCAGGCCCAGCGTTACTGGCGCGATTTCGGCCGTGAGTGGGTCAAAAGACCCGAAGCGATCGCTTTCGTGCGCTGGTTCCTGCGGGGAGGCGACGACGCGAGCGGGCGCTGATGTGGAGGATGCCGATACGACCCGCATGAGGCACGCCGAGCACTACTTGAAAATGCAGGCCGAGTCCTCGACAACCCTCACCTCTGATGGGCGGTATCAGACCGCGGCCCAGCTGGGCCGCGGTCGCGCCAACCTGGTGCCGGCATGATGCAGCCGCGGCCGGTCGTATTGCGCCGGTCCTGGTTGCTGCTTCCCGGGACCGAGGCGCGCGCCCTGATGGCGGCGCCCGACAGCGGCGCCGACGTGTTGATCCTGGAACTCGAGGATCTCAGGCTGCCGCCTCGCCGCGCGGACGCGCAGGCGCTGACGCTCGAGGTTCTGCCCCTGTGGAAGGCCTCCGGCAGGGTGTCCGGGGTGCGGATCGCCCCCCTGGCAAAGAGCGGCTTCGAGGATCTCCAGGCGGTGATGAAGGCCGCCCCACACCTCATCGTGCTGCCCCAGACGACCACACCCGAAGAGGTCCGGGGGCTGGCGCTCGAAGTGGAGAAGCTCGAGCGGCGCTACCGTCATCCGCCCGGCAGCACCGAACTGGTACCCGCGGTCGAGAGCGCTCAGGGACTGTTGCGACTCAGCGAAATCGCTGGAGCCAGCCCCCGGGTAAGCGCCTGCCTGTTGGCCGGCAGCGGCCTCGCCCACGACCTGGGAGCGGATCAGCTTCGGAACGGCCCCGGTCTCGAGTACCCCCGCGCCCGCTTTCTGCTCGAATGTGTGGCGGCGGGGGTCACGGCGATCGACATCCCGTACCCCCACGGCGACGAGGCCGGCCTTCAAGACGAGACGCTCCATGGCCGCCAGCTCGGCTACCGCGCCAAAGCGGCGGTGGTGCCGGAACAGGCCGCAACCATCAACCGAACCTTGACCCCCTCGGAGAGCGAGGTCCATGAGGCCCGACAGCAGGTGGCCGCCTTCGAATCCGCCCGCGAGGCGGGTCGCGGCGGCGCTGGCCTCGGTTCGGCGGTGGTGGCGCTCCCACAGTACCGGAGTGCCCGTCGCCTGCTGGCCAGATCCGAGGCGCTGATGAAG
Source organism: Trueperaceae bacterium (assembly GCA_963662295.1). GTDB lineage: Bacteria > Deinococcota > Deinococci > Deinococcales > Trueperaceae. The sequence continues at coordinate 765,527 of OY759346.1, read as the reverse complement.
CTCGAACGGCGCTAGCAGCTCGGCGGAAGTCTCGAGACTAGGGGTAAGCAGGGGTTGAGCGGGTAGCTGAATCCTTGTCCTGAACGCACCTCCTCACGCTGCAATCGAGTTCATGCCGGTCACCATCGCACTTTCCAGGCGGTCCGCCGCTAGGCGCTGAGCGTCCCGCCACGACAAACCAGGACTTCGCTGCCTTTCCTCGCTGATGAGATTGAACGCCTCGATCACCAGATCCGCATGCCTCAAGTGAGCCGCGAACGACCGGCACGTACACCGTCCCAGAGCCAAGTTCTGCTTCCGAATGCGGTGCGAAACCTCCAACGACCAGCGCGAGTTCCAAACCCCCATCACCGCCTGTACACCCCCCTCCAGAGTTGAGGCCAACGCGGTGAGGTACCATCCTCCCCGTTGGTGCTTCCACACGATGAATAGGTCCACCTCACCCACCTCAGGGATCGCTACTTTGAGGCGTTTGACGTAGCGCTGCAACTTCGGGTACCACCTCGCGGTGCCCCGCGGGTACCGCTCAGCCAGCTCCCGGACCTTCACGATCTCATCGCCCACCAGGACCTTGGAATTGGTGCGGTAACGCATCACCAACGGGACACCCAGGAACTTCAGGCTCCGCATTGAGAGCTTTGGTGGCGAACTGCGCGTCGGCCAGCACACCCGCGAATGAATGGCCCGCCATGACGGTGTCCCCAACGACATTCAACATGGCTTCTGTGGGAGTGAGTTTCGGGTACTGCCGGGTAGCCATTCGCGCGTCCGGGAACGGATCGCACCGCAACAGAATGGGGTCCTGGTCGGGACTCACGAGGGCGCTGCTGGTGAACGTGTGGCCCCAGAACACGCCCTTGGTTGATGATGAGTAGTGCCGGCCGATCCCTTCGATCCTCTCGCCATGGTGCTCGATGGTGAGCAGGTCAACCGCGAGGAAACCTCCTTCTGGGGCGCCTGGCAGACGCCGGACTAGGGCGTTGTTGTGGGGGACGGGATCGTTGGCGAGAGCTCGGCAGGTTTGGTGCCGCCCGACCGGCAGGAGGCCCTGTTGTTGCATTTCGCTGACGCTTTCGCAGCCCTTGAGTAGTCCCAGGGTGTAGCCGGTCGCTACACTAGGTGGTGCGGTTCTAGACATACCGCAGAATAGGCGATGGTGACCGGCCTTTCTCGGCTTTTCACCGTCGCCTATTCGTCAGGGACGCCTTTCCTGTAGGGGCGCTCAACTCCTGGTAAGGCCGGTTGGGATCGTTGCAGAAAGGGCGTCGAAGGTCGCTGCTCTATTGTGGTCGCACTGTAGCCGTTGCGGACCTGCTCGGGTTCCAGAAGTAGCCACCTCCAGCTCAGAATGCAGCCCCCCAAGCATTAGAATCTTCTCGAGGAGAGAAAACAGGGACCATCTGCTTCATTGGGGGACCGATGCTGACCATTCCACAGGCGGCCATAGAGCCGGAACAACAAAATGAATTCAGTGCGGCACTCGAATCCGGCGACCCTATCTGGTACCGCGGTAATTGCTGGATCGTCATGGAGCACTACGGCCCCGCTGGGGGGCTAATGAATTTTGTTCTGACGCAGGTGCCAGACCGCGAGTGCAACCAATAACCACTATGATCACCGATCTGCTCGAGTTCGAGGAGTAACCCCAAAAGGAGTGGCGCTCCATGAGATCGCTCGTCGATTGCGAGGGATTGCCTTCCTAGTCATGTCCTCGCTCATGTTCACCATGAACAACTGCCCCAATATTGGACGCTCGCGACGCATGATTTTACGGGATCACCCGTAGTGCCGACCGTCACCTTTTATCGGGTAGGGGCAACAACCTGGCTGACGTATATACGCTCCTGAAGTGAAGGCTCGGCTAGCCGGCCCAGACATTCCCCTCAGCCGTCGAGGCCGAAGGTGGTGGGGTCCTTGATGGTGACGCGCTCGCGTTCCAGGTTTACGTAGCCGCCGGAGATCAGCTCTTCGACGGCGGCCCGGATGTCGTCGCGGAGGTCGCTGGTTCGGCGCGTGAGGGCGGCGAGGGTGCTGCTGCCGCCAAGCAGTCCCAGGGTGACGAACACTCCCTTGGCCCGCATGCTTAGAGCGGCGTCATCGATCACGATGTCGCTGGTGCGCACCCTGCTATTCGGTCCGCCTCGGGGGGTAGCGGCAGTTTCCGCCATGATGCCGTTATAATCCATGTCCCTGACGGCGACAATGAACTAATCGTCACCTCGAAACAAGGCGTCAGTGGTGCCGCCAGTCGTCGGGATCGTCGACCGCGCTGGGCGAGAGGCCGAGCTCGTCTCCTTCGGTGGTAATGCCGAGCCCCAGGACCGTGCGGTTGGCGTAGGCAAAGTAGCTCACCACCTGATTGATTTCGAGGACCTCGCCCTCATCGAACCCGGCCGCAAGCAGCGCCTCGAAGTGCCGGCGCTCGAGCTCCGAGGGCGCTAGGGTGAGGGTACGGGCGTAGCGCATGGCGGCCAGGTCACGGCCCTCGAACGCGCTCTCGGGAGCGTCGTCTTCGAGGGCTGCCCGCTGGTTGGCTGCCGCCTGCTGACCGACCAGTTTGGCCAGTCCGGCGGCGTGATGGTCCGCGCAGTAGGCGCAGGCGTTGAGGATACTGGCATAGACGCCGAGCGCCTCCAGCAGCGCCCGAGGCAGGCGATTGCGCGAATGGTGCAGCACGCTCTTGTAGAGCGCCATGTGGCCTTCGAGGGTGTGGGGACGGAGGCTGTGGGACCTGAGAATGTTGTCGATCGTTCCACCCTGTGTGGCCAGGCGCTGATAGATGGTCTTGAGGCGCCCCTCGGCCTCCTCGAAAGGAATCAGTCGGATCCAGCTCTTCACGATACCGCCGCCTCTCCGAACGCAGCCTGGACCAGCACCTGGGCCTCCTCCAGCAGTCGCTCGACATGGTCGTCGCCCAGAAAGCTCTCGGCGTAGATCTTGTAGACGTCCTCGGTGCCGGAGGGGCGGGCGGCGATCCAGCCGTTTTCGGTGGTCACTTTGAGCCCACCGAGTGGGGCGCCATTTCCGGGGGCGTGGGTAAGTCGGCCGCTGATGGTCTCGCCGGCCAAGGAGGTCGCTTGCACCATTGCGGGCGATAGCGCTTTGAGGACCGCTTTCTGGGCGGGGTTGGCGGGGGCGTCGCTGCGGGCGTAGACGGGGCTGCCGTAGCGCGCCTCGAGCTCGAGGTAGTGCTCGCCCGGATCCCTCCCGGTCACGGCGGTTATTTCGGCAGCGAGCAGCGCCATGATCACACCGTCCTTGTCGGTACTCCAGGGGGCGCCGTCGCGCCGCAGGAACGAGGCGCCGGCGCTCTCCTCGCCACCGAAGCCCAGCGACCCGGAAAGCAGTCCCTCTACAAACCACTTGAAGCCGACCGGCACCTCTATCAGGGTGCGTTTCAGGCCGGCGACCACCCGATCGATCATCGAGCTCGACACCAGCGTCTTGCCGACGGCAGCACCGGTGGGCCAGTCGGGACGGTGCCGGAACAGGTAATCGATAGCTACGCTCAGATAGTGGTTGGGGTCCATCAGCCCGCTCGGGGTGACGATTCCGTGGCGATCGACATCGGGGTCGTTGCCGAAGGCGATATCGAAATCGTCCTTGAGTCGGATCAGGCCGGCCATGGCGTGCGGCGACGAGCAATCCATGCGAATCTTGCCGTCGCCGTCGACCGTCATGAACGAGAAGGTGGGGTCGATGCGATCGTTGACCACCGTCAGGTCGAGCCGGTAGCGCTCGGCGATCGGCCCCCAGTAGCGCACCGCCGCACCGCCCATGGGATCGACGCCCAGCCTGAGGCCGGCGCCGCGAACGGCATCCAGGTCGAGCACCTCGTCTAGACCGTCGACGAAGGGGGTGATCAGGTCGCGCCGATGGGTGCTGTCGGCGGCCAGGGCGCGAGCAAACGGGAGCCGCTTGACGCCCTCCAGCCTCCCCTCGAGCAGCGCGTTGGCGCGCCGCTCGATCCAGTTGGTCGCGTCGGTGCCGGCGGGGCCGCCGTGAGGTGGGTTGTACTTGAAGCCACCGTCGTCCGGAGGGTTGTGCGAGGGGGTGATCACGATGCCGTCCGCCCGGGCTAGGGTGCCGCGGTTGTGGCTCAGGATGGCGTGCGAGATGACGGGGGTGGGCGTGTATCCCAGATCGTCTGCCAGCACGATCTCGACGCCGTTGGCCGCCAGAACCTCGACGGCGCTGCGTAGTGCCGCCTCGGAGAGGGCGTGGGTGTCCATGCCGAGAAACAGCGGTCCGGCGACGCCCTGCTGAGCCCGGTAGTCGCTCACCGCCTGGCTGATGGCGAGGACATGGTCCTCGTTAAAGGACCTATTCAGCGAGCTGCCGCGGTGGCCAGAGGTACCGAACGCCACCCGTTGATCGGCAGCGTTCGGATCGGGATGCTCGCTGTAGTAGCTGGCCATCAGGCGTGGCACGTTCACGAGCAGCTCGGCGGGCACGGGTTTGCCGGCGAGCGGGTGGACGCTCATGCTCTTCCTCCTCGGGCGGTGGGCTGGGCTCGCTCTAGTGCTAAGGACGAGCGGACGGCCAGCATAGCATCCCCCAGAGCGGTCCTCGGCCGGGTAAGCAACCCGACTGCGGCCGGCGGCCGCAGTCGGGTATAACCCAGGGGTGATCACCGGGCGTCGGCTCCGCGTCCCGCTGTGGGCCTGGCCCACCGTGCTGTCGTTCGACGCGCCGTTGGTGGCGGTGGGCTGGCTGCTGGCCTTTGGGCATGAACTCGAGCTGTCGATCGGCCACCTGCAGGCACTCATTCTGGGCCTCTCGGTATGGCTGGTGTACACCGCCGACCGGGTGCTCGACTCGTTCCGGCTCACCGGCATCGCCCCACCCACGCTTCGTCACGCCTTCGCGGCACTGCGACGCCGCGCACTCCTGGTGATCTGGCTGGGGGTGTTGGGGTTGGACCTGGCGCTGGCAGTGACGGTCCTCGACGCTACAATGCTCCGCGGCGGACTGCTGCTGACGGGCGCCGCCGGCCTGTACTTCATCCAGCTTCAGCTCGGTGCCGGCGTCCGCTGGAAACCTCTCCAGGTGGGGCTGCTGTTCGCGGCAGGAATCGCGCTGTTCCTGTGGCCCCAGGTCACGCCTCCGACAGCGCTGCCGCCATTGCTGCTGTTCGCGGGCGTGTGTGCGCTCAACTGCGGCTACCTCGCTCGCTGGGAGCGCGGGCTCGACGATGGCGCCGGTTCGGCAGCGCCGGCGCCAAGTTGGCAGCTTCCGGCGGCCACCTGGACCCTGTTCACTCTGGCGCTGGCCGCGTCGCTGGCGAGCGGTTCGAGGCTGTACGGCGCCCTGGCACTGGCGGTGCTGGCGCTCCGTTGCCTCCACGCCGCCCGCGGCCGGCTCCTGGGGCTGAGCGTCCTGCGAAGCCTGGCGGACGCGGCGCTGCTGGTCCCGCTGCTGCTGATATGAAGCGTGTGAAGCGCCACGCTGGCGACCCCAGCGGCGGCTACGACCGGCTGGCACGGGCGTATATCTGGCTCGAGGTGCTCGCCTTCGGCCGTACCCTGATGCGCGCCAGACTCGCCCACCTCGAACGGCTGGCGGTGGCAGACCGGGTACTGGTCGTCGGCGAAGGGGACGGGCGCTTCCTGGCCGGCCTGTGCCGAAGCAACAGCAGCTGCCGGGTGGTCTGTCTAGAGCGGAGCGGCGCGATGATCGCGCGCGCAAAGCGGCGCCTCGGCCAGGCTGCAGCCCGGGTGAGGTTCGTCCAGGAAGATGTGCGCACGGCCGCTATCGAACCACAGGCCTTCGACCTGGTGGTGACCCACTTCGTGCTCGACCTCTTCGACCCCGCCGAGCTGGACCGGCTGGTGCCCAAGCTGGCAGCTGCGCTGAGGCCGGCAGGGCTGTGGCTGGCAGCCGATTTCGCAGTTCCGGACCGGCCCCCTGCCCGCTGGCGGGCGCAGCTCTGGCTCGCGGTGATGCTAGCCTTCTTCCGCTGGCGCACCGACCTGGCCGTCACCAGACTTCACGACCCCACGCCCTACCTGACGGCTGCCGGTCTGACCAGCCTCGGTCTACAACGCTTCCAACAGGGCCTGGTGACGAGCAGGCTCCTGACGAAGAGACCCCACGAGCCCGCCAGCGCAGCCTCCAAGCAATCGTTAACAGTACTGAATTATTCATAACCCTTAACAAAATGTAAGCTGCGCCTGCACGCGCCTCGCTCGCAGCGACGATACTAGGGGCCGATGCAAAAACCCACCCTTACAGCGGTTCTCAGAATGAGTGATTGGTGACTCCGGCATGCTCAAACCAACCCAACACATCCCCCAACGACACCGTCGATAGCGCAGCCGCGATCGCAGAGTCCAACGCTCCCCTCGTCCTCGCCCCCACAGCTTTCACGAACGCCTTTATCTTCGAAAAAGCCAACTCAATGGGGTTGAAGTCCGGACTGTACCCAGGCAACAACACCAACTCGCACCCCCTCGCCTCGATCGCCTCCCGCACCTCCGGTTTGCGGTGCACCCCCAGCTGATCCATCACCACGATCTGCCCCGGCCTCAGCTTCGGAGCGATGACCTGCTCGATGTACGCTAAAAACGCCACGCCATCCACCGCTCCGGTCAACGTCATCGCGTCACCCACACCCTCATCGAGACTGATCGCTGCAACGAGGCTGGTGTTCTCCCCACGGTTCTTCGGCACCCTACCCACGGCACGTTGTCCACGTGGGGCGTAGGCGTAGGGCAGGGTCATGGCGACGTTGAAGCCGCTCTCATCGACGAACACCAACCGGTGCGGGTCAATACCTCTGATCCAAGCCAGGAACCTCCACCGGGCCTCTGGATTCTGTTCACTCGCGTAGATCGTCTTTTTTTCTCGTCGATCCCAATCTCTGTACCCAGCGGCACATGGTCGCTCTGCTGATGCGGACGCCGGTTCTCTCCAAGAAAAGGTCGCAGCGCTGGTCGTGGGTGAGGTCGTTGCTGATGAGGCTCTGCTCAACCCATGCCTGGTGCTCATGGAGGGCGCTGGGGCGGCCCGGGGAGGTTCTGGGGGTGAGATCTCCACTTTGGCGGTAGCGGCGGAGGTAGCGACTGACGGTGGCGGTTCCAACGTCGAACGTGTCTGCGGCTTCATGGAGGGTGTAACGCTTGTGTAGGACGGCGTTTACGATGCGTTCTCGGAGGTCGGTAGAGTGCGCCATGCCTCAGCATGAAGCACGATCACTCAATGCGCAACCCGCTGTATCGACGACGAGCTGGACCGCCTCGCCAGGCCGAAGCTGGTCGAGGCTCTCAACGAGCTGACCCTACCGCTCATGTGGTCGTTGAGGCAGGCCGCGTTCCGGGCCTTCGAACCGCTCGGCATTCGCCCCATCAAGGCCCTGCTGCTCGAGCTGATCGCCAACGGAATGGCCCACCCCAAGGATCTCTCCGACGTCCTCGATACCGTCCCCCCGGCCATCTCGGCCATGCTTGGCGAACTCGAGGGCAAAGGGCTGATCAGCCGCGGGACCGACCCGAGCGATCGTCGCCGCGTTCGCCTCGCGCTGACCGGCAAGGGCGAGCGGCTGCGCACGACCATGCGTGGGCTCTGGCGCGACACCGGCCAAGAGCGCCTCGACCGTCTCGACGACGCCGATCTCCGCACCTTGGTGCGTATCTACCGCACGCTGTTGAGGAGCTGAGATGAGACCGCTCCGCCTGCTACCGTTGCTGGCGCTCCTGGCGCTCACCGGAGCCGGCCTCGGCCAGGATCTGGCCGCCCTGCCGTCGGCAGTCGACGGTCACCCAGGGCTGCTCGCTGCCCAGGCATCGCTGGCCGTAGCCCAGCTCAACCGCCTGGGCGTCGATGCCCCCATCAGCCTCAGCGCCGACTACAGCTACAGCGGCTTCGGTTATGAGGATCCCGGCACCCCACCACCTCCTGGCAGCAGCCAGCAGGCATCGGTCAGCGCTACGGTGCGCCCGTTCCTGTTCGGCGATATCCGCGACCTTGCGGACCAGCGAGATCTGGATGTACTGCGGGCCGAGCTGGCCCTTCGCGAGGCCCGCGCCAACCTCGAGACCCAAGCTATCGAGGCGGCCGTGGGCCTGCTGCTGGCCCAGGCCAGCCTCGAGCTGGCGGACGCGGGCATGGCGCTGGCTTCCGCTTCGCTGGCCGCCACCCAAACCCGTTTCGATCTCGGGGCCGCCGCCCAGCACGACGTGGACCATGCCGTTCAGACACGCGCCGTGGCCGAGGTCGGGGTTCTCGATGCCCGCGGCGACCTCGCCCTGGCCGAAGCGTCGCTGACGGCGCTGGTCGGCGAGGTCCGGCTCGACGACGTTCCGGAGATCGGACCGGTCCAGGGCACCCTACCGGCGGTGGAACGCAGCCGCTACGACGTGGCCCTGGCAGCACTGGCGTTGCGCAACGCCGAACGCAGTCTGATCCCTACCATTCAGGCGACATACACCTGGAATGTCGACGAAGACAACACCCTCTCGCTGTCGTTGGAATCGCGCACCCTGCAACCGACCTTGAGCTACCGATTTTCCAGCACCGGCAGCAGCGCCGGACCCCAGCTCCAGACCAGCTTCAGCATCGGTCTGGGGGTGACCCTGGGGCCGGAACTGTTCACGACCCTCGACGCCGTCAGAATCCAACTGCAGGCTGCCCAGGGTGCGCTACTGGCCGCCATCGAACGGGCAGCGCTCACCGACCTGTCGCTGCAGAACAGTCTCGAAGCGGCGCAGCGCCAACTCGGACTGGCTCAGGCGAACCGCGCCCTGGAAGCCCAGGCGCTCGAGGACAGCCGCACCCGGGTCGCGCTCGGCCTGGCGTCCGACCTCGAAACCGACCGAGCCGAATTCAGCCTCAAGCAAGCCGACCTGGAGCTATTTAGCGCCCAGTTCGACGTTCTACGCCGCACCCTGGATAGCCACCGAAGCTACGCCATCCCCCTCTCGGAGGTCCTGCCGTGAAAGTCCTGATCCTCAGTCTCGCCCTGTCGATGGCGACCGCCAGCGCCCTCACCCTGCCCGAAGCGCTCGCCCGCGCCGAAGGGCGGGTTGCGGTGGTCAACGCGCAACTCGACTACGACGACGGCCGCCGCGCCCTGGCCCGCAGCCAGGCCGACCCGCTGGCGCTCCGGCTCGAACTGCTACAGGCCGAGCAGCGGGTGGCGCTCGCGGAGGCCCAGCTCGAGCAGGCGCGCTATCAGGCCTTTGCAGAGATCGCCCAGGGCTATACCCAGGTGCTCGAAGCGCAGTTCCAGCACGAGCTGGCGCAAGCCGGCCGCGACCTCAACGCCCAGGCGCTCGAGATCGCCCGTATCCGCCTCGAGCGTGGCAGCGGCACCTCACTCGACGTCCAGGACGCCGAGACGAACCTCAAGGATGCCGACCAGAACGTCGATGCTGCCCGCCAGGGTGTCGAGTTGGCCCACAACAACCTCCAGGGGCTCACCGGCCTCGAGGTCGACAGCGCCGAACCTGTGCCCTTCGACCTCGACGCTGTCGCGCTCCCGCCTCTCGACGACATGCTGGCGCGGCTGAGCGCCCACCCTAGCCTGCTCCAGGCGAATCAGGGCCTCGAACTCGCCCGCCTGGGCCGCGACCTGCTCGACCCCAGCTACGCTTCGCGGGCACAGATCGAAGCGGCGGAACTTCAGATCGAACAGGCCCAGGGCGGAACCAAGGAGGCCCAGCGCGGGCTCGAACTCCAGCTCCGCAGCCTCTACAACAGCACCGTCACCGCCCGCCAGAGCCTCGTCATCGCCCGCGAGTCGCTCGCCAACGCCCAGGAGCGCGAACAGATCGAGCGACAGCGGCTCGAGGCCGGGCTCATCGCCGAGATCAGCTACCGCCAGACACGGTTCGTCACCCTCCAGGCGGCGTTCGCGGCGGTGCGGGCCGAGCACGGCCATCTGCGCGCTCTACTCGACCTCCAGGCCGGCGCCGTCACCCCGCTGGGGGGGCTCGATGGCTTTTAGCTTGCGGCTGGTGCTGCCGTCGGCGGTGGCGCTGGCGCTGCTGCTGGCCGCCTGCGACCGCGGCGGGGGCAGCGCCCCGGCGGCGACCGAGCCGGAGCCCACCGTCGCGGTCGAACCGGGGCGCCAGGTGCGGGTCGAACTAGCCGAGCTCGGCACCCTCACCGCTGCCAAGCTGGCGACCGTCACCATCTCGGCCGGCAAGGAGAGCCGCGTCGCCTCCGGCGCCAGCGGTCGTGTCGACCAGATCCTGGCCCGACCCGGGACGCGCGTCGACCCCGGCACCGCGGTGGTGCTGCTCGCCGACGACAACCAGCGCCTCCAGCTCGCCAACGCCGAGCTGGCGCTCGAGTCGGCCACCATCAACCTGCAGACGGCGGAGCGGGCCACCAGCGAAGGCCAGCGGCAGTTGCAGGTGCAGGCCCGCGCCGCCAACGACAACTTCCAGCTCGCCCAGAATCAGCTCGACGAGGGCCGCAACCTGTTGGCGGCCGGCGGTATCGCCGCTACCGAGGTGAGCGCCCTCGAAGCGCAGGCCTCGCAGGCCGAATCGTCGCTGCTTCAGGCCCAGGACGCGCTGGCGCGGAGCGAACGCGCCAGCGACGAGAATCTGGCGCTGCTCAGAGTCCAGGTGCGGCAGGCCCAGAATCAGCGGGCCCAAGCCCTCGAGGCGCTCTCCGAAACCCGCATCGTCGCCCCCTTTGCCGGCGAGGTCACCGAGGTGTTCGTCGAAGAGGGGGAATTCGTCGGTGCCGGCGGCCCGGTGTTCCGCCTGACCGGGACCGACGATCAGGTCGCCACCTTCAACGTCTCGCCCGAGGACGCGGTCCTGCTCCAAGCGCAAGGTCTCATCACCTTGCGCTACGCTGGCCTCGACTTTGGCGCCCAGATCACCCGCAGCTCGAGGCCGGAACAGCAGCCTCGGCTCGTGACCCTCACCGCCAGCCTCTACCCCGCCGAGACCCCCATCCCCAACGGCACCGTGGCGGAACTGCGCTACACCGTCGACCTGGCGCAGGGGGCGCTGGTCTCGTCGAGCGCGCTCAGCGCCAACGGGGGCCGCACCTTCGTGTTCGTGATCGACGGCGACCGCGCCCGCCGCCAGGAGGTGGCGGTGGTGGCCGAGTCCGGCAGCCAGGCTGTCATCGAAGGCATCGAGCTGGGAACCCCGGTCATCTCCCCGCGCCCGCTCGATGTGCGCGACGGTACCAGGGTACAGGTCATCGATGATTAGGCTGGTGCGCTTCTTCGTCGAGCGCTACGTCTTCGCCCTGTCGATCTTCGTGGCCATCGTCTTCTTCGGCCTGTCGGCGGCCCTGCGCCTCGGTATCGACCTGTTGCCGGAGTTCGAGATCCCCATCGTGGCGGTCAACACCACCTACCCCGGGGCCGGCTCGGCCGAGACCGCGGAGCAGCTCTCCGAGCCGATCGAGGACGCCATCGCCACCATCCCCGGGGTGACCGACATCTCGTCGTTCAGCGGCGAGGGGTTCTCGTTCGTGATCGCCCAGTTCAGCGACGGGACCGACGTCGACCAGGCCGCCATCGACATCAAGCAGCGCATCGACGCCATCCAGGACGCCCTGCCCGACGACGCTTCGGCCCCTACAATCCAGAAGTTCGATCCCGCCGACGAACCGATTCTCAACCTCGCCCTGTCATCTCCGGGAGCGCGCCTGGAATCGCTCCAACGGGTCGCCGAAGAGATCGTGGAACCGCCGCTGCAGCAGGTCCTCGGGGTGGCCGACGTGGCCGTGATCGGCACCGTTAACCGCGAGGTCCAGGTGCTGATCGATCCCGGCAGACTCCAGGGCCAGGGCCTCACCCCCGCCCAGGTCGCCGGCGCCATAGGGGCCTCCTCGATAACCCTGCCCGCAGGCACCCTGACCTTCGACGATGAGCGCATCCTGCTGTCGATCCGCAGCATCCCCAACAGCGCCGAAGAGGTGGCCGAGATGGTGGTGGATCCCGTTCAGGGCACCCGCGTGCGCGACGTCGCCACGGTGCGCGATAGCGCCAGCGAGCCCAGCACCTTCACCCGCCTCAACGGCGAGCCGGTGGTCATCCTCGAGGTCCGCAAGGCCTCCGGCGCCAATTCGGTGGCGACCGCCCGCAGCCTCAAACGCTCGCTCGCCGAGCTCGAGTTGCCCGAGGGCTTCGAGCTGACCGTAGTGCGCGACACCACCGTGTTCGTAGAGAACTCGGTGTTCGACACCATGCGCGAAACCTCGCTAGCGGTGCTGGCGGTGGCGTTTATCGTGCTGCTGTTCGTGGGCCGGCTCGGCTCGACCTTCAGCGTGGTGCTGGCCATCCCCATCACCATCACCGGGGCCATCATCATCTTCGGGCTGCTCGACTTCAGCTTCAACGTGGTGACGCTGCTCGCCATCACGGTGGCGGTCGGCCTGGTGGTGGACGACTCGATCGTCATCACCGAGAGCATCGAGCGCTACCGGGCCAAGGGCTACGGCCTCAAGGACGCCGTGTTCAAGGGCGCGGGCGAGGTCTCGGTGGCGGTGATGACGGCCACCCTCAGCCTGCTGGCGGTATTCATCCCGATCTCCTTCCTGCCCGGCATCATCGGTCAGTTCTTCAGCCAGTTCGGGCTCGCGCTGGCCGCCACCATCTTCGTTTCGTACCTCGAGGCGATGTTCTTCCTGACGGTGCGTATGGCCTACCTGCCCAACCCGCTGCCGCCCAGCGGTCGCGAGATTCCCGGGGCCTTCGGCAGCCTCGGCCGCGACCTCCGCGCCACCCTCCGGGCCCCTCGGAAGAGGCGCTTCTGGGCGCTGGCGCTGATCCTGGCCCTGGTCGCCGGCGCCAACGCCGACCGCTTGCCGCTGCCCCAGGGCCCAGCCAACGCCCTCGTCGCCGGCGCCGGCGGTCTGATTGTGGGCGGTCTCGCGCTGCTGCTCGGCTACCTGGCGGTGCGCTACCTGGGTCGCCTCGCCTACACCCTGATCGGGTCGGTGCTGCGGCTGCTTCACGAGCTGACCGCCGCCGGCGTGCGGCGGCTGCGCGAGGGCTACGCCAACGCCCTGGCGTTCATGCTCGACCACAGCAGCTATGTGTTGATCGTCGCCTTCCTGTTGATCGCCAGCCTCGGCTGGGTCTTCCCACGCATTGACTTCAACTTCACCTCCGAGGTCGACGCCGGCCTGGTCAGCGTGTCCGTCGAGATGCCACCCGGCACCCCGCTGGCCCGCACCGACCAGGTGTCGTCGCTGCTCGAAGCCGAGCTGCAAACCATTCCCGAAGCGATCAACGTGCTAGCCAGCGTCGGCAACGACGACCTGCTCGGCAACACCGACGCCCAGCTCGCCACCCTCACCGTCGAGCTGGTCCCCCAGAGCGAGCGCGAACGGTCGTCGTTCGATATCGCCGACGACCTGCGTCCGCGCCTGCAGGAGCTGCTCGCCATCTTCCCCGAGGCCAGCCTCGAGGTGAGCAACGACGACGGCGGCGCCGTGCCGGTCGAGACCGGCGCCGAACTGACCCTCTACTCAACCGATCGGGTGCTGCTCGCCGAACGCGATCAGCTTGCCCGTGAGGTCATGCGCGACAACGAGGGTCTGCGCAACGTCAGCTCCAGCCTCGAGGGCACGGTCAGCGAGCGGGTGTTCGTCATCGACGCCACCGCCCTCTCCGGCACCGGCCTCACCCCCAGAGAGATCGCCTCGACGCTACGCGCCTACAACGTCGGCATTCGCGCCGCCAACATGCGCGACGGCGGCCAGGAGGTGCCCATCGTCGTCAAGGTCGATCCCAGCTTTGTGCGCGACGAACAGACACTCTTGAGCCTGCCCATCTTTGCGCCAGCGCTGCAGGGCTTCATCCCGCTCGGCTCACTCGGCAACTTCGAGGTGCGGGCCGCCCCGGTCAGCATCGACCGGGCCAACCAGGCCTACGTCGCCACCCTGCGCGGCGACCTCACCGAAGCGGCCGCCGGCCAGTTCCAGGTGCGCAGCGAGCTCGAGGAGACCTTCGCGGCGCTCGGCATCACCGACGAAAAGGTTCAGGCCGGCGCCGGGGTCGGCCCCGACCTGCTCGGCGACCTGGTCTTTTACGGCCCCATCGCCTTCGCCCTGGCGATCATCCTCAACTACCTGGTGATCGCCAGCCAGTTCAACAGCTTCAGGTACCCGCTCTACCTGCTGCTGTCGGTGCCGCTGGCGCTGGTCGGGGCTTTCTGGCTGTTCTTCATCACCGGCAATGCCCTGGATGTCATCAGCGTGCTCGGGGTGGTGATCCTGATCGGCCTGGTCACCAAGAACGCGATCTTGCTGCTCGACGTGGTGGTGCAGCAGCACCGCGAGGGCGACTCGCTCAAAGCCACCCTGATCCGCGCCGGCCGCCTGCGCATGCGCCCGATCATCATGACCGCCCTGACGGTGCTGATCGTCAGCCTGCCGCTGCTGCTCGGCCTCGGCGAGGGGAGCGAATTTCGGCGGCCGTTGGGGTTGGTGATCCTCGGCGGTGTGGTGTCGTCGACGTTCCTGACGCTGTTCGTGGTGCCGTCGGCGTTCTACCGCTTCGAAAGACACAGGTTCATCGAGAAAGAACGAGAAGACGTAGCAGGGGAACGTGAAGGCGAGGTACCGGAGGAGAGGGTGGAGCCGGCGGGGGTGGAGCTTCCGGGGGTAGGGAGTACGGACTGAGTCGGCATCCCAGGAGATGTTAGGTGTTTCGGTTGTAGATGACGGGGTTCAGTGGGGTGTCGATCGGCTCGCCCACCCTGCTGCCGGGCATCCAGCGATCCCAGTCGGCTTGCTGGTTGCTGTTTTTGGGCTCGGCCAGTATCATGCCGTCTTCCAGGTAGATGATGGTCATCACCCCGCGCATCCGATCCGTCCGGTTCGGCTCGGCCCGGTGGAAGGTCCAGCCGCGATGGAAGGACACCTCGCCAAGATCGAAGGCGCTCACGTCCTTGGGGTAGTTCCTGAGGGAGCGGTCGATCTTTCCCTCGCTGTCGTCGGAGATTTCAAGATCCCGGTTCGCCATGATCCGATGGCTGCCGACGCAGAAGGAGAGCGGCCCCATCTCCAGCGGCGTAGCCTGCAGCGGAATCCAGGCGGTGACCGAGTTCGGGTTCCCCAGCGGCCAGTAGAACTGATCGGCGTGCCAGGGGGTGAAGCCGCCTCCGGGCTCCTTGAACAGCGCCTGATCGTGATACAGCCTCACGCCGTCCACCCGCATCAGCTCCGCCGCGATCCTGCCGAGACGCCGAGACATCACGAACTCGGCTACCCGTTCGCTCTCCTCCCAGATATTCGTGACCTGCAAGAAGGCTTTACCGTAGGTGCCCCGCTCCTCCAACGGCAGGTCCTGCCCGTTCAGCTTGTGGACCATATCGGCGATCACAGTCCCATACGCGTCCACGACCTCGGACGCGAGGACGTCTTTGAGCCTAATAAAGCCATCCCGCTGAAACTGATCGATCTGTTCGTCGCCGAGCAGGTAGGGCAACGAAAGTGGGTCGGACATCGGCAATTCCCTCCAGAAACGGCTCTGCTACGCCGTGACGGCGAACACGGCTGTGCCTAAACTACCAAACCATTCGACTCCAAAAACACCTTCACACCCCGGTTATTCCGAAATCTTCTGCAGGAGGAGACCCGGAAGCGCCCCAAATCTCCTTATCCCTCTTTTTGAACCTTCCCCAAAAATCCCCCCTCCCCTCACCATTCCGTACACTATCCCCATGACTACCACACCCCCCTCTACCCCTCCCATCGTTGCCCCCGACGACCAATCCGCCACCTTCGTCGAGCTCTTCTTCGACCTGGTGTTCGTCTTCTCAGTCACGCAGGTGGTGGGCTTGCTACACGACGGTTTCACCTGGGTGGCGGTGGGGCAGGGGGTGCTGGTGTTCTGGCTGGTGTGGTGGGGCTGGAGCCAATACACCTGGGCGCTCAACGCCGCCAACACCGATCACCCCTGGGTTCGCTTCGGAACGCTCGCGGCGACCGCGGTGGCGTTCTTCATGGCGATCGCTTTGCCGGACGCCTTTCAGGAGCGGGCCCTGTGGTTTGCTGCGGCCTACGTGCTGGTGCGGATCATCGGCAGCAGCCTCTACGTCTGGGTGTTGTGGGGTGAGCCGGAGCAGCGGCCCGGGGTCCGCGTCTTTACGGCGGTCTCGGTCGCGGGGTTCGTGGCTGTGCTCGTTGGGGCAGTCCTGGGCGGGGCGGCGCAGTACTGGCTGTGGGGCCTGACGATCGTGCTGGACCTGGTCGCAGCCGGCGCGGCCGGACAGACCGAAGGCTGGAACCTCCACCCCGAGCACTTCAGCGAGCGGCACGGCCTGTTCGTCATCATCGCCCTCGGGGAGACCCTGATCGTGGCCGGCAGCGGCCTTACCGGCGAAACGTGGTCCGGCGGCCTGTTCGCGATTGCGGTGCTGTCGGTGGCGATCGCCTGCGGGTTGTGGTGGAGCTATTTCAGCTGGGCCAAAGATGCCCTCGAGCACGGCCTGGCGAAACTCACGGGAGCAGCGCAGGCACGGTTGGCGCGCGACGCCTTCAGTCTGGTTCACTTCGCCATGCTCTTCGGGGTGATCGCCTTCGCCTTCGCCGTCGAGGAGGTGGTGGCGCACCCGGGCAATCCCCTACCGTTCGCAGGGCGGCTGGCGCTGGCGCTCGGCCTGGTGCTGTTCGTGGGGGGGATGGCCGTGGCCGTGTGGCGCGCTCGAGGCCGCCTCCCCCTGCCGCGCGTGGTGGTAATAGCGCTGGCCGTGGCAGCGATCCTGGTGCTTTCCGGGGTCTCCCCTATCGTGACCCTCGGCGTCGCGCTGGTAGGGGTGCTGCTGGTCGCGGTCCTCGAGCGGGGGCCGCTGCTGCTACCTGAAGAATAATCCCGTAAAAACCACCCTAGACCGGGTGTATCGATTTCAACAAGCTGGTGGCAACAGTGGCGGCTGGTTGGCTACCTCCCCCGTATTCTTGAATTTCGATCTCAACGACCACCATGTCTCTTACGATGTGACCGACAGCACCCCGAACACCATCTTCATCTCCATTCCTTGAGGGGTCGGCCACAGCAGACATTTTCCCTGGCGCCCACACTACGGTGGGAACGTGATAGACTACCGCTTGCGTTTTTTTGCGCTGCTCGAAGGCGCAACGACTTCAGGCAGTTTCACACCCACTGACGCGGCCTACCGATGACCCAACGGACCCGCGCGCCTTTTTGGAGGGCACATGGACGGAGCGATGATTCTCATCCCGGTGGCAGCGATCGTGGCGCTTATTGCCGCCTTCGTGCTGACGCTGAGCATCCTGCGGGCCGAGACCGGCGACGAACGCATGGTGGAAATATCCAACGCCGTGCGGCAGGGTGCCGGCGCCTACATGAACCGCCAGTACCGCACGATCTTCTTTGTGGCTTTGCTGATCGCGGCCGTGTTCGCCATCGTGGCGCTGACCCGCAGCGGCGCCGAGGCGACCCAGTGGTGGTGGACCACCATCGGCTTCGGGGTGGGGGCGCTGTTCTCCGCCGTCAGCGGCTACGTGGGCATGAGCGTGGCGGTGCGGGCCAACGTCCGGGTCGCTCAGGCTGCCCGCAGCGGCCTGGCCGGGGCGCTGCGGATCGCCTTCAACGGCGGCGCGGTGTCGGGCCTGGCGGTGGCCGGCCTGGCGCTGCTCGGTGTGTCGGGTTTCTTCTTGATCTTCCATTCGCTGCTGGGATTCGCCAACCCCGTGGAGCCGCTGATCGGCTTCGCCTTCGGCGCCTCGCTGATCTCGCTCTTTGCCCGCGTGGGCGGCGGCATCTACACCAAGGCGGCCGACGTGGGCGCCGACCTGGTCGGTAAGTTGGAAGCCGGCATCCCCGAGGACGACCCCCGCAACCCCGCGGTGATCGCCGACAACGTGGGCGACAATGTGGGCGACTGTGCCGGCATGGGCGCCGACCTGTTCGAAACCTACGCGGTGACCGCCATCGGGGCGATCTTCCTGGGCTTTTTGCTGCCCGGCGGGTTGGTCACCAACCTGGTCATCTACCCGCTGGTGCTGGGCGCCATCGCCATCGTCGCCAGCGTCATCGGGGTCGGCTTCGTGCGGCTCGGAGCGGGCGGCAACATCATGGGCGCCCTCTACCGAGGGGTGTTCGCCAGCGCCATCATCAGTGCCATCGGCTTCTTCGTCGCCTCGCTGCTGATGTTCCGCAACTTCGACTTCGCGACGCTGCTGCCGGCCGCCGGCGGCTGGTTCACGCTGTTTCTGACCAGCATCATCGGCATCGTGGTCACGATCCTGATCATGTTCATCACCGAGTACTACACCGCCACCCGCTTCGCCCCGGTCCAGCGCGTGGCCGACGCCTCGGTGACGGGCAGCGCCACCAACATCATCAGCGGCCTGGCCGTCGGAATGCAGTCGACGGCGCTGCCGGTGGTGGTGCTGGTGCTGGCGACCTTCGCGTCGTTCCTGCTGGCCGGGCTCTACGGCGTAGCCGTCGCCGCGGTGGCGATGCTCTCGGTAACCGGCATGATCGTTGCGATGGACACCTACGGTCCCATCACCGACAACGCCGGCGGCATCGCCGAGATGAGCGATATGCCTGAAGAGGTGCGCAAGAACACCGACGCCCTCGACGCGGTGGGCAACACCACCAAGGCCGTGACCAAGGGCTACGCTATCGGCTCGGCGGCACTGGCAGCGCTGGTGCTGTTCGCCGACTACGCCGAACGACTCGACCTGGGTGAGGGGGCCTTCGCCCTCAACGATCCCATCGTGCTGGTGGGGCTCCTGCTCGGCGCCATGCTGCCGTTCCTGTTCAGCTCCTTCCTGATGGAGTCGGTCGGCAAGGCCGCCGGCGCGGTCATCGAGGAGGTCCGGCGCCAGTTTCGCGAGATTCCCGGCATCATGGAGCGCACCGCCAAGCCCGACTACGGCAAGGCGGTCGATATCGTCACCGCGGCCGCTCTCCGGGAGATGACGGTGCCCGCCATCATGGCGGTGGTGGCGCCATTGATCGTCGGCTTCCTATTCGGCCCGCTGGCCCTCGGCGGCCTGCTCATCGGGGTGATCGCCTCGGGCCTGATGATGGCGCTGATGATGTCCAACGGCGGCGGCGCCTGGGACAACGCCAAGAAGTACATCGAGGACGGCAACCACGGCGGCAAGGGGAGCGACGCCCACACCGCCAGCGTGGTGGGCGACACCGTCGGCGACCCCTACAAGGACACCGCCGGCCCCTCGATCAACCCGCTCATCAAGGTCATCAACACCGTGTCGCTCATCTTTGCCACGATCATCGCCAGCGTGGGCGGCATCCTGCTGTAACGCTTCGCGGCACAGTACAACAACCGCTCATGGGACACAGCGCCCGTGAGCGGTCTCTTTGGGCCGCTCATGTCGCGCGGGGGCGCTCGAGTACACAGCTGGTCCGGCATTCGATCCGGCCTGCTGCGCCCCGGCCCCGCAGTATGATCCGACGTGAAAGGGGGTGGTGCTATCGACGAGCAAAACCACTCCTTAGATCGGCAACCCTCCCCCCAATGGAGGCTCGACCGGGTAACCCGGCAGCACGGGTACCGACAGAGCGACGAGAAGGTGGCAGAGAGGGTTGCCGTATTTTTTTGCCTTATGGGACCGGACAGGTAGCGTTCCCCAGCGGACCGCACAACCCAACGAATGTCCCGCTCCCGAGCCGCGAGGCCCCGACGGCCGCGCCATAAGCCAAGTCCTCAGGTCCCGCTTTGGGGCGGGAGCGCTAGGAATATCGAACGCCCGCTAAGAAAGCCGAAAGCAGCGACGGCGTACGCTTTGAGGGAACAGTCAACCCCTTTCTGAGGAGGAAGCCAACATCATGCAAACCATCCTGAAGCGCTTCACCGAACGTCAGCTGCTGCTCATCATGGGATTCCGCCAAAGTCACCAGCCTCACCCTGTCGGTCCTGTTCGCGGTCATGGGATTCAGTGAGAAGCATGCTGCCGGCGACGCGACGCCCATCTCGAGCGTGGTGCTCGAGCAGACGCTCACCGTCGGTCAACGCTGATCCCGACCAACACCTAATCCGGGGGCACTCGCCCGCACGGCTGAGCGGCTGCCTGAAATTGGCATAAGCAGAACGAACGTGCCATTCCGGCTCGTCGTGGCCGTGGTGTTGTGGTCTCGACCGGGCTGTCCGGATCAGCCTGAGCCATCGTTGCGGGGACACCCTTTTCAGCCGTTCAGCTCGGCATAGAGCGCTTCCATCCGCCCGACGACCCGATCCCACGCCAGCTCCTGGACCGTGCCTGCGATGCTCGAACGCCCGAGCTGGAGTGCCTGCTCGATAGCGGCCTCAGCCGCGTCCAGGTCACCAGCTGGGTACAGACACCCGTTGACGCCCTCGTGAACCAGCTCGGCAGTAGCGGTACCGGCCGGCACCACCACCGGGGTGCCCGAGGCGAGCGCTTCGATTACGATCAGGCCTTGGGTCTCGGAGATCGAGGGCACGTACACCAGATCGACCACGCGCAACACCTCAGCGACCTGTTGTTGCGGCAGACGCGGCAGCTGCTCGACGGTTTCCGGCAACGTCACAGGACCTGCCCCTATGGCGAGCCAGTGGATCGTGGGGTGGCGCCCTGCCAGCTCGATAAAGGTGCCGAGACCTTTTTCCGGACTCAGGCGGCCAAGATATGCAACGGTGGGCCGAGCCCAGTTCCGCCTCCGCTTGAGCTGCGCCCGTTCGGCCTCGCCGGTGGGCCGAAAGCGCGCAAGGTCCACGCCTGTGGGGATCATGCGAATCGCCTTGGGCTCGAGGCCGTGTGCGCGCAGCTGGCCCACCACGAAGTCGGACGGCGCCACCACCCCACGGCAACGGCTGTAAAAGGTGATCAGTCGCCGCCACAGCAGGGTGTGGCTACCGAAAAGATCCCGCGCCATCACATGCTGGGGCAGGCCGTGAACCGTGGCCACCCAGGGAACATGGGGAAAGTGGCGGGCGACCCTTTGGCACAAGGGACCGTAGCCGTGAAGGTGAATGATGTCGGGTTCGAACCCCTCGAGGGCCTTGCGGAAGCCGGGGCCGTAGGGCCTTGTGGCGGCCAGGAGGTGGCTGGGGGGTAGCAGCGGCCAGCGGGGCACGGCTAAGTACTCGATCCCGTCGCCGGCCTCACTGCCGCCAACGCGATCGGCTACGAGGCAGACCTGGTGGCCTCGCTGGGCGAGCTGATGCACCCACGCCCCGACCGCCACCGCGTGGCCGCTGAAGTGAGGGTGGTAGTGGTCGGTCGCGTGCAGGACCCGGAGCGCCATAGAGACACACCGACCTTACCCCCATTCGCAGGGGGTCTGTCTAATGCAGGTTGTGCGTAGATGGTGTTACCGGTTCGGGAGTTACGTGCCTCTCGAAAAACTTCTAGCCGCCCCGGTGACGGTTGCCTTCGACGATGCTGGCGCCGAGCACTTTCGAGGCGACCCGCGCCTCTTGAAGCTCGATCTCGGCCTCTCCCTCGCCGTAGTATGGCCCCCAGGGGGCGATCATGGCGTTGAGGATCCGTTCGAGGCGGTCGCTGGCACTGGACCAGCGGCGGCCCTGGAGGGTGGCTTCGGTGGTGTCGGGAAGGCGAATTCGAACCATGGATGTGTTCCTACAGCATGACGGTAGCTGGTTTGAACTTTCCGAACTCTTACAAAAGAACCCTTCATGAAGGGTGGGATATAGTACGCCCCCTGACGATGTAAAGGTTCCCACAGGCACGGCGCTTCGGGCCGGCAAAGATTGACTTTCCCGGCGCTTCGGCCCTACCATTCGTGAAGCTGAATCAGGCGTGCTGCACCGGCACCGCCTGGAGGAGGTCGGCGTGGACCCCAAGGTGCCCAGCGGCAGCACCCGCTTCATCGAGGTCAACGGCCTGCGTCTCCACCTGGTCGATCACGGTGGATCGGGCAAGCCGCTGCTGCTTTTTCACGGCCTGAGCGGCAACGCCCACCTGTTCGACGGCCTGGTCGGGGCCGGCCTGGCGCGCGCCGCGCGGGTGCTGGCCCTCGACCTGCGTGGCCGGGGTCTCAGCGACAAACCCGATCGCGGCTACCGAATGGCCGACCACGCCGCGGATGTTTTGGCCGTCATGGACACCCTCGGCCTCGAGCGCATCGCACTCGGTGGACACTCATTCGGCGGCCTGCTGGCGCTCTATCTGGGGGCGACTGCCCCGGAGCGGGTGGATCGATTGGTGATCCTGGACGCGTCCACGTCCTTCGACCCCGAGGTTCGCGAGCTGATCCGGCCCTCGCTGGCGCGTCTCGACACCATCATCCCCTCGTGGGAAGCCTACCGCGACGCCATGAGGCGCCAGCCCTTCCTCGAGGGCCGCTGGGACGCGGTGCTCGAGGGTTACTACCGAGCCGAGGTGGAGACGCTCCCGCGCGGCGGCGTACGGCCTCGCGCCGACGCGGCCGCCGTCTGGCAGGTGACCGATCTGGTCCTCGGCGAACCCTGGGACCGACACCTGGCCCAGGTGGTGGCGCCGGTGCTGGTGATCAACGCCCTCGGAGGCTACGGCCCTCCCGGGTCACCGCCGGTCCTCCCTCAGGAGCTCGCGCTCGAGCTGGTGGCGGTACTGGTACGAGGCAGCCAGCTGGCACTCGAGGGCAACCACATCACCATGCTGTTCGAACCACACGCCCCGGTGACCGCCGCCGTGATCGCCTCGTTCTTGGCTGCAGACTAAACAGCGCTGCGAGCTATAAGACCCATATCACCAGCAGGACCCCCACCAGCGCCGCCAAACCGACGATGACGGCGAAGCGCTGGACTTGGGGCGCCGAGAACTCCTTGCGCAGTGGTGGAATTACCCGGATCGCGAAGGTGGCGAACCACAACACGGCCAGGGGTATCCAGATGAAGGGTTTGACATCATCGGGCACGCCTCAGTGTACCCGTACCGTAGCGGGCGTGTCGCTCGTCAGCGGTCCTCGAGGGCTCGCCGTTCGGCTTCGCGCAGCGCTTCGAGGGGGTCGGAACGGCCCTTCGTGACCCGTTCGATCGCCTCCTCTAGGTATTGCTGCCAGGAGGCGTACTCGCCGGTCCTGTTGCCACGGATCACGGCGCGCTCGAGCTGGTCGAAGCCGGCGCGGCGGTCGGGCGAGGCGTCGTACCAGGGTTGAAGCTGCTCTGCGACGCTGCGACGCACCGGCAGGAAGAAACCGACCGTTACCCACTGCTCGAGATTCTGCGGCTCCATCAGAAAGCGCCAGAATTCGAAGGCACCGCGGCGCTCATCGTCGCCGGTGCCCCGCGGGACAACCAGCTGGGTGCCGGTCATCGGTACCGGGCCGGTGCCGGGGAGCGGGATGGCTGCCACGTCGAACGTCACGGCGAAGCGTTCGCCCTGGGGAAAGAATGCCTGGCTGGCGATCGCCATCATGCCGCGGCCGCGGGCGAAATCGATCAGCGCCTGGTCTATCTCGGCGAAGCTGTGCGGGATCGAGTGGCCGGCGCGCGCCATGCGTTGCAGCATGGTCAGCGCCTCGACCGCCTCGGAACTGGTGAAGTTTGGCTCGCCATCGGCGTCGACCAGGCTGCCGCCCCTGGTGGTTACCATCGCTTCGAAGATGAAGGTGGCGGCCACGTCGATGAAGCCACGCGTGTTGCGGGTGGTCAGCCTGGCCGCGGCCTCCTCGAGCGCCTCCCAGGTAGCCGGCGGCTCGAGGCCGCGCTGATCGAGAACGCTGGCGTTGTAGACCAGTACCGGCACGGACAGAGCCCAGGGCAGGCCATAGCGGGCGTCGTCGTAGCTGCCGTACGCCCACAGCACCGGATAGAAGTCGTCGACCAGCTCGACCGGTAGCTCGCTCGCCAGGTCAGCGAGGTCGAGCACCGAGTGTTCATCCACAAGCCGGGCGAACACCGAAATCTCCGCGTCGAAGAGCGCCGGTACCGAGCCGCTGCGCAGGGAAGCGATGAGTCTGATGGCTGCCTCCTGGAACAGGCCGACGTATTGCGGCACCACCCAGTAGCGATCTTGGCGGGCGTTGAAATCGTCAGCGAAGGTCTGGATGAGCGTCTCGGTAGCGCCCTGGGAGTGCCAGAAATTGATGATCGTCTGGGCCGAAACGGTGGAGGGGAGCAGCAGCAACAGCAGGGATAGGACAGACCGCTTCACGATGCGCTTCACCTTCAGAGTATAGGCGCTCAGCCGAAATTTCTCTCGAAAACCATCACGATGCGGCGCTCGAACACCAGGTACAGCACTACGATCGGGACCGCGCTAAGGAAGGCCGCCGCGCCCAGCAGGCCCCACTCCAGCGGCCGGTTGCGCAGCAGCTCGGCGAGCCACACCTGGACCGTCCACCACGAGCGGTCACCGACCATCACCTTCGGGAACAGCACCAGGTTCCAATGGGCGGCGAAGCCCAGGATGCCGGCGGCTACGATCTCGGGCAACAGCGCTGGGACCACCACCCGGGCCAAGATCGTGGGGTGCCCAGCGCCGTCGAGGCTGGCCGCTTCGACCATCTCCCAGGGGAGCCGCCGGAGCGACTGGTAGAGCAGGAAGATGACCAGCGGACTGGCCAGGAAGGGCATCACCAGCGCCAACGGCGAGTCGAGCAGGCCGAGTTGCTGTAGCACCCGGAAGAGCGGCACCAGCAGGAGTTCCAGCGGCAACGCCAGGGCCAGCAGCACCAGCCACAGAGCGCGCAGGCCGGTGCGGATGGCGTAGGCTGCGCCGACGCCGATCACCAGCTGACCCAGGACCGCGATCCCACTCGTCACGAGCGAAATCAGCAGCGCCCGCCACAGCCCGCTGCCGGCCAGCGCCCCGAAGTTCGCCAGGCTGAAGCCGGTGGGCAGCAGCCGCGCCTCCAGCACGGCCCGCGGTGGGAGGAACGCCATGTACAGCAGCCACAGGAGCGGGAGCGCCACGAACAGGCACACCAGAACGGTCACCAGCCGCCGGAACAGCGTCATGCGATGCCTCGTGACAGCAGCCGCATCTGCAGGTACGCCACCACCAGGGTGAGGGCCAGCACGGCCAGGGTGATGGCGGCGCCGTACCCGAGCTGTAGCCGCTCGAACGCCGTCTCGTAGAGGTAGTAGCCGATCACCCGGGTGCTGCCGAAAGGGCCGCCCCGGGTCAGCAGGAACACCGCGGTATACGACTGCAGCACCAGCACCGATCCGATCACCGTGAGGAACAGCGTGGCGGGCCGCAGCAGCGGGTAGACCACAAAGCGCTGGACTTGGGCGTCGGTGGCGCCGTCGACCCTGGCGGCCTCCTTGACCTCGGGCGGGACCCCGCGCAGGGCGGCCGACACCACCAGCACCCCATAGCCCACGTTCTGCCACAGGGTGAACAGCACGACGTAGATCAGCGCCGCCCAGGGGGCGGTGTCCCAGGGAAGCGCTATCCCGGTGAGTTCGAACAGAAAGCCGTAGTTCGGGTTGTAGAGCAGGAACCAGGACACCGCCGAGCCGGCCACGGTGGTCAGGGCCGGCAGTAGCAGCAACGCCTTGATGGCACCCTCGAGGCGGGTCCGCTCGATCGCAACCGCCACCGTGCGCGACAGCCACAGGAAGGCCGGTAGCGTGATCACTCCGAACAGCAGGGTGGTGCGCAGCGAGCGCCAGAAGTCGCGGTCGCCAAGCAGGCGGCTCAGGTTGTCGGTGCCGCTCGGTCGCGGGTCGCCGAAGCCGCTCCAATCCCAGGTCGCGTAGCGCACCACGCTGGCGAAGGGGTAGAGCAGGAACACCGCCAGCAGCAGCAGGGCGGGGATCGCCAGCAACCAGGCTCGTCGGTTCATGCGGTTCATACGTTTCTGGCTTAGAACGCTATTCGCAGGCCGAGTGCGATCAGGGTCAGATCGGAACTGCTCAGCACCAGCGCAACCTGCCCGAAGTAGTAGCGGGCCTCTGCCTCCCAGGCGAGCGAAAAGCCCTGCCCGAAGGCGATGCCCGGCGCCAGGTAGAGCGACAGGGTGGCGGGCAGATCGGAGACGAACAGCAGATCGGAGCCGACCACCACGCCGAGGTGTGCCACAAGGCCACCATTCTGGTAGCCGACGTCGGATCCCAGGCCGAGCGCCAGCGGCGGGACCGTCCCCACGGTGGGAAATACCAGCCCGGTCACGGAGAGCCGGACGGCGAAGGCCCCGGCGCCGGCGATCACCGCGTCGGCCCCGACCGAGACGTCGAGGAAGCGGACCGGCACCATCAGTTCACCGCCGACCCTGAAGCTGGGACGGCCCTGGTAGCCGCCGTAGATCGACACTGCGGTTTCGGGAAACGCCGATGGGGAAGCGAGGGCGGGAAGGCTGAGCAGGAGCGCGCCAAAGAGCGCAAGGGCAGCTCGCATGGCCTGAGTCTAACCTGCGGCCCGAGGTACCATGATCCAGAACCCGTCAGCAGCACGAAAGGGAGACCGCCATGCAGTTCAGCCGCAGCTACAGCACCGTCGACAGCCACGCTGCCGGAGAGCCCTTGCGCATCGTCACGGCCGGCATCCCCCTCATTCCCGGCGCCACGATCCTTGCCAAACGCCGCTGGGTCAGGGAGAACCTGGACCAGGTTCGCCGGGCGCTCATATGGGAACCGCGCGGCCACGCCGACATGTACGGCTGCTACCTCACCGAACCGGTCACCCCGGAGGCCGATCTGGGGGTGATCTTCATGCACAACGAGGGCTACAGCACCATGTGCGGGCACGGCATCATCGCCCTCGCCACGGTGGCCGTAGCCCAGGGCCTGGTAACGGTAACGTCGCCGGAGACACGCATCGGCATCGACACCCCGGCCGGTTTCATCGAGGCGTTCGTAGCCTGGGACGGCACCCGCGTCGGAGAGGTCCGTTTTCGCAACGTACCGTCGTTCCTGTACCGCCGTGACCTCGAGATCGACACCCCGAGCTTCGGCAGACTGACGGTGGACATCGCCTACGGTGGCGCCTTCTACGCCTATCTCGACGGCGCCCAGGCCGGCCTCGAGATCCGCGAGGTGAACGTCCAGGCGCTGATCGAGCTCGGCGCTGAGGTCAAGCGCGCCGTGACCGCCGCCACCGACATCGTCCACCCCGAAGAGCCCGAGCTGCACGGCCTCTACGGCACCATCATCGATGGACCGCCCCGGCATCGGGGCTCCCATCAGGCCAACTGCTGCATCTTCGCCGACCGCGAGGTCGACCGCTCCCCCACCGGCACCGGAACCGCAGGCAGAGTCGCCCAACTGGTAGCCAAAGGAACATTAGAAATGGGGCAGGAGCTGGTCAACGAAAGCGTGATTGGAACGGTTTTCCGAGGGAAGGCCCTAGAAGAAACAAGGGTAGGAGATTATCAAGCCGTGGTTCCAGAGATCGCGGGGCGGGCGTACATCGTGGGGTTCAATCAGTGGGTGATAGATCCGGAGGATAAGGCAGGAAGGGGGTTCTTTCTGAGATGAAAAGGGAGAATAAGGAAAAGGATAAGGATAAGTAGGTTTGGGGCCCCTCCAGACCCCTTCCCTTTGGTCAGGGTTCTTACGGGGTCCTTCAGAGCCCCCCTTCGTGGGTCTCTTCAGGGGCTACGGAGCCACACTACGTGAGTCTCCTCCGCCACAAGAAGGGTTAAAAGGAACAAACTAGACACCGTTAACGGCTTCACACCCCGGTTATTCCAATATCTTCTGCTGGAGGAGACCCGAAGGGGCTCCGAGAGCCCCGAGGAGACTTACCGTAAGGGAAGGCTCAACGGGACCCAGTAGGCTACCGAAGGGAGCCGGAGGGGCTCCAAATCCCCCGCTAGTTCCCGAAGGGGGTCTGAAGGGGCCCCAAACCTACTACTCCTTTATCTACTACTCCTCCTTCTCCATTCCCCTTCAACAACAATTATTTCACTTTTCTTCGGTAAGCTAGCTATCACTATGCCCAGCAGCCGTACCGACACCTCACCCCAGGCCGCCCTGGCGATGGCCCGCGACCTCGCTGCTGGTATAAATCTGCGAGCTGCCGAAGCCGACCGCCGCCGCCAGCTTCCGCGGGACGATATCGAGGCGTTGGCGCGGTCGGGCTATCTGGGGCTGAGCGTCCCCCGCGAGCACGGCGGTTGGGAGGCTTCGCTGGCGACCTGCGTGGCCGCTCAGCTCGAGCTGGCCCGCGGCAGCGCCGCCACCGCTCTGGTCGCGACCATGACGGTGCACCTGCTGGGGCACGAGCGCGAGGTGGGGAGCTGGTCGAAGGACAATTTCCGCGCGCTGGCCCAGGCTGCAGTCGCCGGCGAGCTGATCAACTCCGCAGCCAGCGAACCCGCGATGGGCAGCCCCTCGCGCGGCGGGCTGCCCGAGAGCCGGGCCGTGCGCGATGGCGATCGGTTCGTTATCGACGGACACAAGACCTGGGTTACCGGCGGCGCGCACCTCGCGCACCTCATCGTTCAGCTCCGACTCGAGGAGCGGGCGGTGCAGGTGTGGGTCCCCGCCGACAGCGCCGGGGTGCGCTGGGAGGAGACCTGGGGCGAGGGCCTGAGCCTTCGGGCCAGCGATAGCCACGACCTCTACTTCGAAGGCGTCCGGGTTCCTGCCAGCAGGCTGCTCACGCGCCCCAGCCCCACGCGAGCCCCCAGCGTCTGGTTCCCGCTGATGGTGGCCGCCAACTATCTGGGACCGGCGCTGGCCGCCCGCGAGGCGGTGATCCGCTACGCCCGCGAGCGTATCCCTACCGCACTGGGGCGTCCTATCGCCACCCTGCCGGGCATCCAACGCCAGATCGGCGAGATCGACCTCCCGCTGCAGGCGGCCGAGACCTTTCTGCTCGCCACCGCCGAGGCCTGGAGCGGCGACCAGGCCGACCGGGAGGCCTTCCTGCCGCGCGCGGCGGCGGCCAAGCACCTGGCGATCGAAACCGCGCTCGAGGCCACCGACCGGGCGCTGCGCATCGCGGGGGCGGCCGGCCTCGACCCGGCCCTGCCGCTGGAGCGCTACTTCCGAGACGTGCGTGCGGGCCTCATGCACCCGCCCTCGGGAGACCTGGCCCTGGAGCTGGTGGGGCGAGCGGCGCTCGGCCTGTAGCGCGGACCGGACACGGCCACTGCCACTACTCTGTCCAACAGCTTTCCGCGATTGGGTTCGCGTGCAGCCTGAGCCTGCCTAGCCGCTGCCCTCCCCGGGGTGGTTCGGACCCACCCAGATGACCTCTTCGGGCTCCTCCACCGAGGCGATGTCCAGGTTGACGACGATCGGCTCCTGATCGCTGCGCACCAGCACACACGAAAGCGGCTCGTCGGAGCTGCCGTTCATCTCCTGGTGAGGGACGAAGGGCGGGACATAGATGAAATCCCCCGGCCCAGCCTCGGCCACGTACTCGAGGCGCTCGCCCCAGCGCATCCGGGCGCGGCCCCGCACCACGTAGATGACACTCTCGAGCTCGCCGTGGTGGTGGGGTCCGGTCCTGGCGTCGGGCTGAATATCGACGGTGCCGGCCCAGATCTTGCTGGCTCCGGCCATGGCCCGGTCGATAGCGGCAGCGCGGCTCATGCCCGGGGTCTGGGGGGTGTTGGGGTCGAGTTGATCGCCGCGAACGATGCGAACGCCGCGGTGACGCCAGTCGGGGGTGGGCTTGTCGGTCACTGGAACGCTCCTTTGCCGGCTCGAGGAAGCAGGTCTGCTTGCCATGGTACGGCATGGCCATGCTGCCCTCGTTGGCGGCCAGCCCCCATCGGGTAGGATGGCTTTCCAAGGTGCCGACAGAGGGGCGGTGTTCCATACGATGCGCTACACGAATCTGGGACGCACCGGGCTCAAGGTCTCGGCGGTCGGCCTGGGCTGCGGCAACTTCGGCGGCATCGGCAGCGCACCTGAGCTGTTCGGCCAGGGCGAGAGCGAGGCCGAAGCCTTTGCCATCATGGACCGCGCCTGGGAGCTGGGCATTACCCTGTTCGACACCGCCGACGCCTACGGTGGGGGCCGCAGCGAAGCGATGATCGGAGCCTGGCTCGAGGACAAGGGGCCGGAGGTACGCGACCAGCTCATCCTCAGCTCCAAGGTGTCCAACCCGGTGGGCGAAGGGCCCAACGACCGCGGCCTCTCCCGCCGCCACATCGTGCGCCAGATCGACGCCAGCCTGGAGCGCCTGGGCGTCGACCACCTCGACCTGTACCTGATCCATGCACCCGATCCGAGCACCCCGCTCGAGGAGACCCTGCGGGCGCTCGACGACCTGGTGCACCGGGGCAAGGTCCACTACCTCGGCGCCTCCAACATGCCCGCCTGGCTGACGACCAAGGCGCTGTGGCTGAGCGATCGCCTGAACCTGCAGCGGTTCGACTGGGTGCAGAACTCCTACAGCCTTCTCGACCGCACAGACGAGCGCGAGATGCTGCCGCTGGTCCGCGATCAGGGGCTCGGCTACACGCCCTTCAGCCCCCTGGCGGGCGGGTTCCTGACCGGGAAGTACCGTTTCGGACAGGTCTACCCGGACGGCTCGCGGATGACCCTGCGACCCGAACCCTACCGGGATCTTTGGAACCGAACTACCTTCGACGCCCTCGAGCGCTTCCAGCAGGAGGCCGAGCGGCGCAACGTGTCGATGGCCGGCCTGGCGCTGGCCTGGCTGCTGAGCAGCCCCGAGGTGACGGCCCCAATCGTCGGGCCCCGCCGTCCGGCCCATTTCGAACCGGTCCGGGAGGCGCTCGAGTTGAACCTGACGGCCGAGGAACACCAGCGGGTGGCGGCGCTGTTCACGCCGCCACCCCAAGACGAAGAGGCGGGTCGTTGACGGCGGCCAGCGCCATCCCACTGGACGCCATCCGGGCTGCTCGCGAACGGATCGAAGGTACGGTGGTGCGCACCCCGCTGATCCGGCTCAACGTCGAGGACACCCCCGCCGAGATCTATCTGAAGCTCGAGAACCTGCAACCGATCGGCTCCTTCAAGCTGCGCGGCGCCGCCAACGCCATCGCCACCGCCACCAGTGAACAGCTGGCCGCTGGGGTGTACACCGCCAGCGCCGGCAACATGGCGCAGGGGGTCGCCTGGAACGCCCAGCGGCTGGGCCTGCCATGCACGGTGGTGGTGCCGAACCACGCCCCGCAGACCAAACGCGACGCCATCGAACGGCTCGGCGCCACCATCATCGAGGTCTCGTTCGAGGACTGGTGGCAGGTGCTGGTGAATCACCACTATCCGGGGCAACGGGGGCTGTTCGTGCACCCGGTCAGCGATCCGGCGGTGATGGCGGGAAACGGCACCATCGGCCTCGAGCTGCTCGAGGACCTGCCCGCCGTCGACACGGTGGTCATCCCCTTCGGCGGCGGCGGCCTCAGCTGCGGTATCGCCTCGGCCGTTCGCGCCCTCAAGCCGGACACCACGCTCTACGCCGCTGAGGTCGCGACGGCCGCCCCGCTGGCCGCAGCTCTCGAAGCCGGCGAACCTCAGGCGATCCCCTACACCCCCAGCTTTGTCGACGGCATCGGCAGCAGCTCGGTGCTGGACGAGATGTGGCCGCTGGTTCGCACCCTGCTGGACGGCTCCTTAGTGGTGTCGCTGGCCGAGGTAGCGGCGGCGATCCGGCTGCTGCTGGAACGAAATCGGGCGCTGGCCGAGGGGGCCGGGGCCGCCTCTGTGGCCGCGGCGCTGGCGGGCAAAGCGGGCGCCGGCACGGTGGTGTGCATCGTTTCTGGCGGTAACCTCGACGTAAGCAAGCTCATCGACATTTTGCAGTCATGACGGCTGCCAGAGGCGCCTCGGGTTAGGCTAGGATCCCAAGATGAACCACTCCGAACTGAACGTCATCGATTTCCACACCCACTTCCCGGTGGCCTGGGTCAGGCCGGAGGGTACCCCTGAGCCGCACCCGCTACTCACTGCCTACGCTCGCGACCGGGGCGCCCGCATGCGCAAGGAGCACGCCACCGTGCCACCCGAGCCGAGCGCGCAAACCCCCGAGGAGATCGACGCCGCTGCCGACCGCTGGGCCGCCGAGGTCGAGCGCCACCACCTCCGGCGAGTGGTGTTCGTGACGGCTCGCGACAACGAGCTGCTGTCCAGCCTGGTAGCGCGCCACCCCAGCAAGTTCGCCGGACTCGCCCACCACAAGCTCGAGCCGGGCGCCGAGGTCGAACTGAAGCGCGCCGTCGACGAGCTGGGCCTGCGCGGCTACAAGCTGCTCGCCCCGCTCACCGACTACCCCTTCGAGGATCCGCGGCTGCGCCCGGTGTGGGAATTCTGCGCTGAGCGGACGTTGCCAGTGCTCATTCATTTCGGCTTCCTGGGGCGGGGCGGCGGCGTGGTGGACCATCCGCGTATGAGCCCGCTGACGCTCTACCAGGTGGCGCGCGACTTCCCCGAGATCCCCTTCGTGATCCCGCACTTCGGGGCCGGCTACTGGCGCGAGCTGCTGGCGCTCTGCTGGAGCCTGCCGAACATCCACATCGACAGCTCGGGCTCGAACCAGTGGGTGCAGTGGATGCCCTACCCGCTCAAGCTCGAGGACCTGTTCGCCAAGGCCTACGAGACCCTCGGCCCGGAGCGGATGCTGTTCGGCTCGGACTCGAGCTACTTCCCGCGCGGCTTCGTGCTCCGCTACCTGCAGGACCAGCTGCGCATCTGCTACCAGCTCAACTTTCCCGAGGAGGCGATCCGCGCCATCTTCGGCGGCAACGCCGCGCGGCTGCTGAAGCTCGACCCGTAACCCGAACCGCAGCCCAAGACTCGAGGAGGGCCGCACCGTGAGCGACTACTACGATCTGGGGTCCCACACGCGGCCGGTGACCACCGACTCGGCCGCAGCGCAGCGCTGGTTCGACCGTGGCCTGATGTGGTGCTACGGCTACAACCACGAAGAGGCGGTGCGCTGTTTCCAAAAGGCAGCTGCCAGCGACCCGAGCTGCGCCATGGCCCATTGGGGCGCCGCCTACGCCAGCGGTTCGAACTACAACAAGTCCTGGGAGGACTTCGAGGAGGACGAGCTCCGGCGGGCGGTGGCCGACTCGCGGGTGGCGACCGAGGAGGCACTCGCGCACCTGGCTGGCACCACGCGGGTCGAGCAGGCCCTGATCCGGGCGCTGGAGAAGCGCTATCAGTCCGACCAGGTGGTGACCGAGGACGAATTCCACGCCTGGAACGACGACTATGCGGCGGCCATGCGCGAGGTATACGCCGCCTTTCCGGACGATCTCGACGTCGGCACCCTGTTTGCCGAGGCGATGATCAACCGTACCCCCTGGCAGCTGTGGGACCTCAAGAGCGGCGAGCCCGCTGCGGGGGCCGATACCCTCGAGGCGGTCGCGGTGCTCGAGCGGGGCATCACCCAGGTCGAAACGAACGGGCTCGCACCCCATCCGGGGTTGCTGCACATGTACATCCACGTGATGGAGATGTCGGCCCATCCGGAGCGCGCCCTGCGGGCCGCCGATACCCTCTGCGACGTGGTGCCCGAAGCCGGCCACCTGCTCCACATGCCGTCGCACATCTACGTGCTGTGCGGCCTCTACCACGACGCCGTGGTCGCCAACAGCAAAGCGATCGTAGCCGACCAGAAGTACCTTCAAGACGCGGGGCCGCTCAACTTCTACACCCTCTACCGCTGCCACAACTATCACTTCAAGCTCTACTCGGCCATGTTCCTCGGTCAGTATCGGGCGGCAATGGAAGCGGCCGACGGGCTGGCGGCCTCACTGCCAGCGGAGGTGCTCCGCCTCGAGGATCCGCCCATGGCCGACTGGCTCGAGGGCTTCGCCTCCATGAAGATGCACGTGCTGGTGCGCTTCGGCCGGTGGCGCGAGATCATCGACACCCCGCTCCCGGACGACCCGAAGCTGTACAGCGTCACCACCTGCATGATCCACTACGCCAAGGCCATCGCCCACGCCGCCAGCGGCGAGGTCGCAGCTGCCGAGCGGGAACAGCGAAATTTCGCCGCCGCCTACGCCAAGATTCCCGAAACCCGCTACGTCTTCAACAACCCCTGGGTCGAGATCCTCGCCATCGCCGCCGAGATGCTCGAGGGCGAGATCCGCTACCGCAAGGGCGACTTCGAACCGGCCTTCGACCACCTCCGCAGGGCAGTCGAACTCGACGATGACCTCGACTACGACGAGCCCTGGGGCTGGATGCAGCCGGCCCGCCACGCCCTCGGCGCGCTCCTGCTCGAACAGGGTCAGGTCGACGAGGCGGCCCAGATCTACCGCGCCGACCTCGGCCTCATCGCCACCCTGACCCGTCCCTCCCAGCACCCGGAGAACGTGTGGAGCCTGCACGGCTATGTCGAATGCCTTCACAAGCTTCACCAGCACGAGGAGGCCACCGCCATGCAGTCCCGGCTCGACCTGGCGTTGGCCCGAGCCGACGTCACCATCGAGGCCTCGTGCTACTGCCGGGTGGGGAAGCAGAAAAAGGGTAATCGGGTAGCCACCGACCCCTTCGGCGGCTTATCTGTAGTTTGTTGTTACCGGGCATAGCAGTGGATCGGCCTGCCATCGAAAAGCCAATCACGTCGTTTGCTACCTTGATTTGAGGGTAAGGAAGGGGGATGGTGGGTTTGCTATGACACCCCATCCCCGTTACCAGCATACGCTAGAAGACCTGTTCCTCACAGTATTCGTCCATATCGATGATTGGCTTACAGCGGGTTGCGCATTGAGTGATCGTGCTTCATGCTGAGGCATGGCGCACTCTACAGTCGACCTCCGAGAATCGCATCTGTAAACGCCGTCCTACACAAGCGTTACACCCTCCATGAAGCCGCAGACACGTTCGACGTTGGAACCGCCACCGTCAGTCGCTACCTCCGCCGCTACCGCCAAAGTGGAGATCTCACCCCCAGAACCTCCCCGGGCCGCCCCAGCGCCCTCCATGAGCACCAGGCATGGGTTGAGCAGAGCCTCATCAGCAACGACCTCACCCACGACCAGCGCTGCGACCTTTTCTTGGAGAGAACCGGCGTCCGCATCAGCAGAGCGACCATGTGCCGCTGGTACAGAGATTGGGATCGACGAGAAAAAAAGACGATCTACGCGAGTGAACAGAATCCAGAGGCCCGGTGGAGGTTCCTGGCTTGGATCAGAGGTATTGACCCGCACCGGTTGGTGTTCGTCGATGAGAGCGGCTTCAACGTCGCCATGACCCTGCCCTACGCCTACGCCCCACGTGGACAACGTGCCGTGGGTAGGGTGCCGAAGAACCGTGGGGAGAACACCAGCCTCGTTGCAGCGATCAGTCTCGATGAGGGTGTGGGTGACGCGATGACGTTGACCGGAGCGGTGGATGGCGTGGCGTTTTTAGCGTACATCGAGCAGGTCATCGCTCCGAAGCTGAGGCCGGGGCAGATCGTGGTGATGGATCAGCTGGGGGTGCACCGCAAACCGGAGGTGCGGGAGGCGATCGAGGCGAGGGGGTGCGAGTTGGTGTTGTTGCCTGGGTACAGTCCGGACTTCAACCCCATTGAGTTGGCTTTTTCGAAGATAAAGGCGTTCGTGAAAGCTGTGGGGGCGAGGACGAGGGGAGCGTTGGACTCTGCGATCGCGGCTGCGCTATCGACGGTGTCGTTGGGGGATGTGTTGGGTTGGTTTGAGCATGCCGGAGTCACCAATCACTCATTCTGAGAACCGCTGTAAGCCCTACCAGTTCGTCCTGCCGAAGCAACCCGCACAGAAAGCAAGTTACAGCGAACTCTTCACCATCGCCATTGTCGGCGAGATCCTCGCCCAACCCTATGAGAGCACCTGGTACTGGATCGTGCAGCCAGACCTTCAGGAGCTTATTCCCGGACCTGCCGCATTACACGCGGTACCACCGAATCCTGCGGAACGCCGAGAAACTCGTAGCCGAGCTAGCACTATCAGTCGTACCTAAGGACTCAACGCACCACGTGATCGACAGCAAACCATTGCCCGTCGCGAAGGGCAAACGCGCATCATGGGCGAAGTTCCCCGAGGCGGTGAAGGGGTTTAGCACGATGGGGATGGTGTTCGGCTTCGACCAAACTGCACGCGCTCATCACACCCGCAGGATTGTTCAAACGTTGGGCTTACGTGCCGGCGAACACTTCAGATGTGGTGGTGGGCCGTGAACTGGTAGTGGGCATCGAAGATGAGGTGGTGCTGGGGGATAAAGCGTACATCGGTTCGGATGTGGTGACGCCGAAGCGGTCGAACATGGCAGGTTCGGGATTGTGGGAGGCGTGGATGACGCGAGCTCGGCTGCGGATCGAGTCGAGCTTCAGCAGTCTGGTGCGCTCAATGACACTTCACGTGGCCCAGGTGAAGACGTTTTTGTCGCTCAGGACGCGGGTGAACCTCAAGATCGCAGCGTTCAACCTGCTCCATTCAGGGGTGCTATGCAGGTAGCAAACGACGTAATCAAGAAGCCGCTGCAACCGCTGCGGCGGGGGCTTCACCGACCACGCCTGCCAATACCTCCTTAGCAAAAGGTAAGGTTCCAGCCAAGCTCTGACCCGCCTCAACGCCTGTGGCCAAGTCACGACCAGATTCTGGCTCTTTCTTTTTCCCCCCCGCTCGCTCCTCAACATCGCCCTCCACAAGACTTACGGGTTGCCCACCCCCGTCAAGCTCAGCAGCCACTCCTCCTCCTGGTAAGGCCCACCAGCAGAACGAAAACGCGCAACAAACCAGCTGCCAGTGCCGCCTCATGGCCATGTCGCTGCGCACCTGGTACTGCGCCCAACCCAGACTCCCCTTGACCTGCTTGTAACTCTGCTCCACCCACACCCTAAGCCCGTAGAG
Organism: Trueperaceae bacterium; assembly: GCA_963662295.1. Taxonomy (GTDB): domain Bacteria; phylum Deinococcota; class Deinococci; order Deinococcales; family Trueperaceae. Next base: position 728,947 of record OY759346.1, on the reverse strand, counting down.
CCTCACGATCTCCGCCACATCAGCCGGAATCATGCCGCTCTCTTGAGCGCGGCTAGATCCGGGCGCAGGGAGGTTCGTTCGTAAGTAGAACGTGCTCTCCTCCGGAAGCGCAGCAGGATCAGTAGTCACGATGATCAACCGCTTCGCGCTCTCCGGGCCGTACGGTCCCGCCACCCCCTCGAGAGCCCACCAGGTCTCTTGGTGACCATCACGAAAGCACCGCGTGAGCTTCTCCCAAACGCCGGCATCATCCTCACGCCACGAGGCGGCTCCCGCTACTCCCTCCGCAGAGCCGATGGTGCCAATCTGGTGCCACCATGCGTGCGATGGGTTCAAGGCCAGCACGTAGGGGATCTCCTCGCTCTGCAAAGTAGTCCAGAAGGGGTGGTTCTCCCCGTAGAAGCGGTCGGCTACTACGGCGCGGAAGGGAATGCCGAGCGCATGGGCGTTCTCGATGAGTTCCAGCGCGATTTGCGGTTTGCTGCGGAACTCGGGGTCGTTCTTACCAAGAGCGAACCAGGGTGCAGGCGTGTAGGGCTCAACCTCGATCGGGTAGTACCGTTCCTCGTTCGCCCACAACGTGTGTACGCTGACCACGCCGTTATCGATCTTGCCGATACTGCCGAGGTACTGGCGGCCGACATGGGCGGTGTGTCGGCCCCACTTTCGATCGCCGGTCTCATCGATCACCAGGGCGCCCTCGGGGTTGGGCTTGCTGTGCTCGTCCTCGGAGAGCAGCGCCAGTCGTTTGTTGTTCACCAAGGCGGGGTCCCAGGTGGATTCGGATAAGAACCACTGCAGTTTCTGCGCGTCCTTGTGGGTTGCGCCTGCCACCGGCTCGGTGTTGGCGAGCCCGGTCAGGGTTTTGTTTCGTTCGCTGGGTAGTAGTAGGCCTTCGAGGTAGCGCCGGAAGGTGTCGCGTTGGTTGCGTTTGTTGAACAGGTCATCGAAACTGCTGGCGTAGCCCTCTAGCGGTCCGGGGGCGGTAGGTACGGGTAGGCGTCGACTCATCGTTCGACCTCCTGGTGTCCGTTCTACTGCTCGATTTGACCCTTGTCAACAAACTACAGTTATAGCGGGTTGCGTAATGATTGTCCCAATCCAACAAACACAGGATATCCTTTTGAAACTTGCTTTAAAGCAAGTCGTTTGGTCGGAACTGTACCCCTGCGTTACGAAAGATGCGCCCGGATCCAGGCGGTGAGGGGCTCTATCGCCACGAACAGCGCGAGGATTCGGTCTTCGCCTTCAGGCTTATGCAGCCAACTCGGCTTCCCCAGATCCCTGCTCGCTACCAAGGATTTTAGCTTCAGCAGGTCACCCCGCGGATGTTCGGGGTCATAGCCGCGCGGCACGCGCTTGAGGTCGGGTTGCGACAGGTTGTATTTCGCACTCTCGAGGTCTGCAAGGATCGCCACCAGATCGTTCCCAGCGGTTTCGCCGTCGACGGCTCGGCGGTACGTCTCGAGCGTCTCTTTTGGCATCCCATGAACGCCGGCCCCCGCATGGAGCCCGTCGCGGTTCAGTGACAGGTAGTAGCCGCCGACGCGCATGCCCAGCAAGCCGGCGATCGATTCCTTTATCGGCCGCTTGTCCTTCGAGAAGCGAACATCCCGGTAGGGCCGGAACAGGCGCCGTTCGCCGTACAGCCCTTCAAAGGACTGGAGCAGGGCATCCATGGGCCCCTTGGCGACCCTTTCGTAGCGCTCCTTGTTCGCCTTGAACCAATCTCGGTCGTTGTTTTCGTGCAACTCTTCGTAGAAACGAAAGACGTCTCTGGGGAACCCAGTAAACTCGGTTGACACGTGCCGAGCTCAGGCCTGCCCCAGCACGAAGTAGAAGCCCGGATTCCACGCCTGACACACCAGGTACAGCTCATCACCCTGACTGTGCCACACCACGTTGTGCAGGTGCTGAACCAGCTCGAGCCCCAGCTCCTCCTTGGGCCGGATGGTGGAGAGCACCTCGAAGGTCACGCCGTCGAGGACGTAGATCGGGGCCGGCCGGTCCTCCACCGGATCCCGGAGGCTGCCCACCACCGCCAGCGTGCGGCCCTGGTGCTCGATGAAGTCGATGCCGCACGGCCACGAGCCGGACGGCAGCTTGTGCGAGGCGTGGAAGTGCCCGTCGGTGCCGTGCACCTGAATCCGGGCCGAGGGCCGATCGGCGATCACCAGGTGATGGTGATGGGTCGGGCTCGGGCGGATGCCGTGGGCGGTAGCGAACTTGCCGTCTTCGTTGGGGTCCTGGGTCTTGCCGCCGAAGATGCCGGTCCAGCTCTGGGTGGTTACGTCGGCGCTGGAGATGTAGTTCGAGCCGTAGCCGTCGGCAATGTACAGCTGATCGCCGATCAGCGCCGTGTCGGTGGGGTTGTAAGGGGCCTCTGCGTCCTGGTAGGCCTCGAACTCGGGCCGTGGCAGCACGAAGTCGACCTCGCCCTCGAGGCTGGCCACCACCACCATCTCGTCGCTGTTGGCCGCCAGGAACAGCCGCCACTTGCCGTCGAAGGAGCCGACCTTGGTGCTGTGGAAGTTCAGCGGCGTCAGGTTGCTGGGCAGCCGGATCAGCTCCTGGGCTCTCAGGTCCGGATCGATCCGCAGGATGCCCTGGCCGGGCATGCCGTAGTAGAGGTGGCCGAAGCCCTCGCGGGTGTCGGCCGCGAAGCCACCGTGCAGGTCGACCTCGTTGCCGAGCACCGCCGACGGTAGCGTGCGCAGATCGTCGCGATAGGCGAAGGAAAAGGGCGCTTGTCCACTGCGGCTGGTTTCCATCGTACATACCTCCTGAAGGAGCGATGCCTGCTCGGCACGGCTGGTGTCTGTCGACCGATGGTTGGTTGCATAAGTATACCTATGCGGCGAACGCGTTACCATCGAACCGCTATGTCTACCCCTTTCAAGGTTGCCCTCATCGACAAGACCCGCGACCAGATTCCCGACTGGGTGCCGGCCGAGCTGGAGCGGGCCGGCATCGCCTTCGCCTGTGGCCACTGCCGCGACCGCGAGGAGCTGCTGGCGCTGGCCGGCGACACCAACATGCTGTGGATCTACGGACAGAGCGGCCTCGGGTCCGGCGACAACCTGCGGCTGCTCACCCACTGCCGGGCCGCCCTCCGCTCCGGCAGCGGGGTGGATCAGATCGACGTCGACACCGCCACCGAGCTCGGCATGGTGGTGGTGCACATCCCTCAGGCCCACGACGACGCCGTCTCCGACCACACTATCGGGATGATCTTCGCCGTCGGGCGCCGGCTGGTCGAACAGGATCGAGTCATGCGCAGCCAGGGCTGGGGCCACCGCTTCGAGCTCGCGCCTTACTGGAAGCTGCGCGGCAAGACCGTGGGGCTGGTCGGCTTCGGCCTCATCGCCCGCTACGTGGTGCACAAGCTGTCCGGCTACGAACTCACCTTCCTGGTCCACGACCCCTTCGTCGTCGACGACACCATCGACGCCCTGGGGGTCGAGCGTCGCGACCTGGACGAGCTGCTGGCAACCTCCGACATCGTCTCGCTCCACACCCCGCTCACGGCCGCCACCCGCCACCTCATCGGCGAGCGCGAACTGGGCCTGATGAAGCGCGGCAGCATCCTCATCAACACCTCCCGCGGGCCGGTGGTCGAGCAGGGCGCACTGGTTCGGGCACTCCAACAGGGGCACCTCTACGGCGCCGGCCTCGACGTCTTCGAAGTCGAACCAATCGATAAGGACGACCCTCTACTCGGCTTCGACAACGTCGTCGAAGGACGACCCTCTACTCGGCTTCGACAACGTCGTCGTCAGCCCCCACACCGCCGGCGTCTCCGACGAGTCGATGGAACTCACCTGGCGGCTGTCCGTTGAAGCGTGTATCGACCTCGCCAATGGGTACTATCCGAGGTCGTACGTCAATCATGAGGTACAGCCGAGGGAAGGACTAGAGAAAAAAGAAAGGTAAAGAAAGGTAAGGTGAGGTAGGTTTTGGGAAAGTGGAAAAATTAGGAGTAGTAGGTTTGGGTCCCCTTCAGACCCCTATGCTTCGCTTCGGGTTCTTCCGGGGTCCTTCAGAGCCCCCCTTCGGTGGTCTCTTCAGGGGCTACGGAGCCTCCAAGGAGTCTCCTCCGCCACAAGAAGGTTTAAAAGGAACAAGCATGACACCGTTAGCGCCTTCATGCCTCGGTTATTCCATATCTTCTGCTGGAGGAGACAACCTTGGTTGGCTCCGAGAGCCCCGGGGAGACTTGCCGTCAGGGAAGGCTCAACGGGACCCCGTAAGACACCCGCAGGGGGTCTGAAAAAAGGGGCTACGCGAGTGAAGGGTTCGCCCCAATCGCCTACGCCCCACGTGGACCTACTTATCCCTGTCTGAAGGGGCCCCAAATCATCTAATCCTACTTTTTGCACTCCCCCCAAATCCACTAATCCTCCGTCTATCCTCCTTCCTCCCGCCAATCCATGGCACCATACCCTCATGCCAGACCCACTCGTCTCCAAAGCCCGCCTCCACCACGCGATCCTCCGGCACATCGTCGACCACGGCTTCGCGCCGACCGAGGCCGAGCTGGCGGCGCTGCTGGGCGCCTCGGAGGACCCGGTGGTCGCCGGGCTGGCCGCGCTCGCCGACGATCATGGGGTGGTGCTGCACCCCGGCAGCTCGCGGATCTGGGTGATCCACCCCTTCTCGCTGGCGCCGACCAACTTCGTGGTTCGCAGCGAGGGCCGGTCCTGGTGGGGCAACTGCGCCTGGTGCTCGCTGGGGGTGGCGGCGCTGCTCGAGCGCGATGTCACCATCACCTCCAATCTGGGGGCGCAGGGGCGCCAGGTCGAGGTTCGCATCGTGGCCGGCGAGGTGCAGGGAGACGACCTGCTGGTGCACTTCCCGGTGCCTATGCGCGAGGCCTGGGACAACGTCGTCTACACCTGCAGCACCATGCTGCTCTTCGAAAACGAGGCCGACGTCGACGCCTGGTGCCGGGACCATCGGATTCCCAAGGGCGACGTCCGGCCGCTGTCTATGATCTGGCCCTTTTCGCGCGTCTGGTACGGCAACCACCTGAACCCCAAGTGGCGCAAGTGGACGGCCGACGAGGCCGCCGAGATCTTCGCCCGCTTCGGCCTGGACGGGCCGATCTGGGAGATCTCCAAGGGCGACAAGCGCTTCTGAGCTGGTCGGTTTACCGGCCGGCTGCGGGCCGGTGGCAGCAGACTTGGGTGGACAATCAGGGCAGCTACCTGCTGGTCAGCGGGTGCTTTGAGGCTGGCGGCATGGCGCTGGCCAGCGAACCGCGCGAGCTGCAGGGCAAGCAGGTGGTGATGCGCATGGTCTTCAGCGATATCGGCGAGCGGGCACTCCGCTGGCGGTGGCAGCGTTCGGAGGATGAGGGCGAGAGCTGGAACGATCTGTGGACCATCCGCTACCAGCGCACAGCGTGAATGCCCCTCTATATACAAGTATATAAGAGGGGTCGTACCATCCATATCAATGCTCGCATCGAGAGCTGGACCTTCTTCGAACAGCACCCGCTCGAGGACGGCCGCGGAACCCGCTAGCCTGAGTGGTTGCCCATGGGACCAAGAGAAAAGCGGGGACCTACAGCGGTTCTCAGAATGAGTGATTGGTGACTCCGGCATGCTCAAACCAACCCAACACATCCCCCAACGACACCGTCGATAGCGCAGCCGCGATCGCAGAGTCCAACGCTCCCCTCGTCCTCGCCCCCACAGCTTTCACGAACGCCTTTATCTTCGAAAAAGCCAACTCAATGGGGTTGAAGTCCGGACTGTACCCAGGCAACAACACCAACTCGCACCCCCTCGCCTCGATCGCCTCCCGCACCTCCGGTTTGCGGTGCACCCCCAGCTGATCCATCACCACGATCTGCCCCGGCCTCAGCTTCGGAGCGATGACCTGCTCGATGTACGCTAAAAACGCCACGCCATCCACCGCTCCGGTCAACGTCATCGCGTCACCCACACCCTCATCGAGACTGATCGCTGCAACGAGGCTGGTGTTCTCCCCACGGTTCTTCGGCACCCTACCCACGGCACGTTGTCCACGTGGGGCGTAGGCGTAGGGCAGGGTCATGGCGACGTTGAAGCCGCTCTCATCGACGAACACCAACCGGTGCGGGTCAATACCTCTGATCCAAGCCAGGAACCTCCACCGGGCCTCTGGATTCTGTTCACTCGCGTAGATCGTCTTTTTTTCTCGTCGATCCCAATCTCTGTACCCAGCGGCACATGGTCGCTCTGCTGATGCGGACGCCGGTTCTCTCCAAGAAAAGGTCGCAGCGCTGGTCGTGGGTGAGGTCGTTGCTGATGAGGCTCTGCTCAACCCATGCCTGGTGCTCATGGAGGGCGCTGGGGCGGCCCGGGGAGGTTCTGGGGGTGAGATCTCCACTTTGGCGGTAGCGGCGGAGGTAGCGACTGACGGTGGCGGTTCCAACGTCGAACGTGTCTGCGGCTTCATGGAGGGTGTAACGCTTGTGTAGGACGGCGTTTACGATGCGTTCTCGGAGGTCGGTAGAGTGCGCCATGCCTCAGCATGAAGCACGATCACTCAATGCGCAACCCGCTGTAAGTCCCCGCACGCGGCCCGGCGGGCTCCCTCGTTCCCCACGAGACACCCTTGGGCCGAGACGAGTAACGAGAGTCGTCAGGCGGCGGAGAGCAGCGTCGGCTCCCGCCACACCACCTCTACCTCGAGATAGCCGTACCTCAGCGCTGAGAGGAGATCCTCTAGGGCCTCGACCGAGATGTCGATTGGGGTCAGCAGGGTTCCGAGGTCGGCCGCGTGCACCGCGCCACTTACCCGGTGGCGCTGCTGCCAGCGCGTTACCACCTGACGAAGATTGGGGGCGTCCGTACGAATTCGAACCGAGCCTTGCATCTAACCTCCCCTGAACATCTGCGAGAAGACCAGTCTACCCGGTAGACGCACGCTGCGGCTCGCAGGCTTGGCAGCTGCCGTACACGTACACAGGCCTGCGCTGCCCGTTAGAGCTTCTGCAGGCGGATGCGCTCGACGAAGTGCTCGGCGCCCTTCTCGAGAATGAGGTGCGCCCGTTGCCGCGTCGGCAGGATGTTCTCGTGCAGGTTTGGCAGGTTGATGCCGCGCCACAGCGACTCGGCCGTCGTCTGGGCCTCGGCGTCCGACAGCTGTCCGTAGCCCCGAAAATAGGAGTCCTGCCGCTGAAATACGGTGTCGCGCAGGGTGAGGAAACGCTCCACGTACCAGGTCTCGAGCAGCGCTTCGTCGGCGTCGAGGTAGATCGAGAAATCGATGAAGTCGGAGACGAACATGCGCGGCTCACGACCGGGCACCCCATCGCTGGTCTGGAGGATATTGAGCCCTTCGAAAATCATGATATCCGGCTGCCGCACCACCCGCCGTTCGTCCGGAACGATGTCGTAGCGAAGGTGTGAATAGCTCGGCACGGACACCTCCGGGTCGCCAGATTTGACGTCCAGCACAAACTTTAGCAGGGTGCGCTGGTCGTAGCTCTCGGGAAAGCCCTTGCGCTCCATGAACCCCCTCGCCTCCAGCTCCCGGTTGGGCAGCAGGAAGCCGTCGGTGGTAACCAGCTCGACCTGCGGGGTGTTCGGCCAGCGCGACAGCAGCGCCTGCAGCACCCGGGCGGTGGTGCTCTTGCCAACCGCCACGCTGCCGGCGATGCCGATCACATACGGCACCTTGGAGGCCGGTTTGCCCAGGAACACGTCGGTGGCGCGGTAGAGGCCCTGGGTGGCGGCCACGTAGAGGTTCAGCAGTCGCGACAGCGGCAGGTAGATCTCCTGCACCTCGACGAGTGACAGCGCGTCGTTGATGCCGCGAAGCTGCTCGAGATCGTCCTCGTCGAGGGTGAGCGGGGTGGCGGCCCGCAGGCGGCTCCACTCCTCGCGGCTGAAGTGGAGGTAGCGGCCGCCGGCGTCGGGCTCGGTCACTCGCCGTAGGGGACCCAGATGTTCTTGACCTGGGTGGCGCGGCGGAGGTACTCGTTGCCCTGACCCTGTACAGCATCGAACCAGTCGCGGCGGTGGCCGTCGTTCACCCAGGTAGCCTTGAGGTTGCCGATCGATTCCCGCTCGACCGCGGCGCTCCCGGCGGCGCTGCCGAGGTACCACATGGCGGCCACCGCATCGTGGCGGGCGAGCACCGTCGCCAGCTCGTCGCGGTCGCCGGTGAGGATGTTGATCACCCCGCCCGGCAGGTCGCTGGTGTCGAGCACCTGGTACAGGTCGGTGGCGGCCAGCGGCCAGCGGGGCGAGGGGATCGCCACCACCCGGTTGCCCATGGCGACCGCGGGCAGCACCAGCGACACGAAGGCCAGCAGCGGCGCTTCGTCGGGGCAGGCCACGGCCACGACGCCCCACGGCTCCGGCATCGCCAGGGTGACGTTGCGGAGCGGGGTGTGGTGCACCTGACCGTCGTACTTGTCGGCCATGGCAGCGTAGTGGAAGATGCGCTCCACCGAGGTCTCGACCTCGCGGGCGGCCTGGCGCCTGCTGGCGCCGGTGAGGGCCGTCAGGCGCCGTTCGAACTCGGGCGCCCGGGCCTCGAGATTCTCGGCAAGGTAGTAGAGCACCTGAGCCCGGTTGTGGGCCGTGGCCCGCGACCAGCCGCTCGCCTTGACGGCCGCCTCGACGGCGTTGCGCACGTCCTTGCGGTTGGCCAGCGCGGCCTCGCCCAGGTGGCTGCCGTCGGCGCTGAGCACCGGGTAGCTGTAGCCGCCGTCGGGCCGGGCCTGCTTGCCACCGAGGTAGAGCTTGGCGGTGCGGTCGATGCCCGCGACCCCATCCTCAGCCAGCGCGCCTGGCCCCGGTGGGACGATAGCCACGAGCTCGTCGGCGGCGTACTCGGGCAGACCTTTGAGCCAGCCCGGCGTCAGGTACTCGAACATCCCTTCGTGGCCGCCCTCGCGGCCGAAACCGCTCTCGCGATAGCCGCCGAAGCCGGAGGCGGCGTCGAAGATGTTGGTGCTGTTGACCCACACCACCCCGGCCGCCAGCTTGGGGGCCACGCCGAGGGCCAGGTTCACGTTCTCGGTCCACACGCTGGCGGCCAGCCCGTAGCGGGTGTTGTTGGCCAGCGCCACTGCCTCCTCGGGGGTGCGGAAGCTCATCGCCACCATCACCGGCCCGAAGATCTCCACCTGAGCGATGGTCGACGAGGGCGCCACCCCGGTGAACAGCGTCGGCGGGTAGAAGTAGCCCTCCGCCGGCACCGCCCAGCTGGGCTGGTGGCAGGTTGCCCCCTCCTCGATGCCCTGGGCGACCAGCTGCTCGATCTTCTGGAGCTGGACCGGGGCGATGATGGCGCCGATGTCGACCGCCTTGTCGAGCGGCGAGCCGACGCGCAGCGTCTCCATGCGGGCGCGCAGCTTGGCGACCACGGTGTCGTAGATGTTCTCCTGCACCAGCAGCCGGCTGCCGGCACAGCAGACCTGCCCCTGATTGAACCAGATGGCGTCCACCACGCCCTCGACCGCGCTGTCGATGTCGGCGTCGTCGAACACCAGGAACGGCGACTTGCCCCCCAGCTCCAGCGACAGCTTCTTGCCGCTGCCGGCCGACGCCTCGCGGATGATGCGCCCGACCTCGGTCGAGCCGGTGAAGGCCAGCTTGTCGATGTCGTCGTGCGCGACGATCAAAGCGCCGGTCTGGCCGTCGCCGGTGACGATGTTGACCACCCCCGGCGGCAGCCCCACCTCGAGGGTGATCTCGGCGAACGCGAGGGCTGTAAGAGGCGTGAACTCGGCCGGCTTGAGCACCACCGTGTTGCCCGCCGCCAGCGCCGGAGCGATCTTCCACGCGAGCATCAGCAGCGGGAAGTTCCAGGGGATGATCTGCCCGCACACCCCCACCGGCTGGTAGCCGGCGAAGCTGCTAGAACGCAGCTGGGCCCAGCCGGCGTGGTGGTAGAAGTGGCGCGCCACCAGCGGCACGTCGATGTCGCGGGTCTCGCGGATCGGCTTGCCGTTGTCGAGCGTCTCGAGCACCGCCAGCAGCCGCTGGTGCTTCTGGATGTGCCGCGCCAGGGCGTAGAGGTAGCGGGCGCGGCGGTGGTCGCTCAGAGCGGCCCACTCGGGCTGGGCCTGGCGCGCCGCCTTCACCGCCCTGTCGACATCCTTGGCGCTCCCCTGCGCAACCTGCGCCAGCACCGTGGCATCGGCCGGGTTGACGGTGTCGAAGTACGCACCCTCCGAGGGCTTGACGAAGGCGCCGCCGATGAAGTGCCGGAAGGTCCACCGGTGGCGTTCGAGCCAGGCCCCGGCGCTCTCGGCGCTCTCCGGTGCGGGGCCGTACGCCATCGTCTCGAAGATCTCTTTGACGGTCATGCTGCCTCCTGCCTGTGACGCCATTCATCCTTCAACAGTGCGTACACCACGTGGTCGGACCAGCCGTTCTGTTCACGGACGTGTTGTCGCAAGATGCCCTCCTGGGTAAAGCCGAGCCGCTCCGGGATCGCCCGGCTCCGGGCGTTGCTGGGGTGGGAGCGAATCTCGATCCGGTTCATGCCCTCCACCTCGAACAGATACCGGCACAGTCCGGCCACGGTGCGGGTCATGATCCCGCGGCCCTCGAACTCGGCGGCCAGCCAGTAGCCGATCTCGGTGCGGGCATTGACGTGGTGGAGATACAACAGCCCCACCCCGCCCACCAGCTCCCCGCAGTACCAGATCCCGGCCTGGAAGCCGTCGCCGCGGGCAAACTGCTCGAGGCTGCGCTCGATGAAGGCGCCCTGGGCCTCCGGCGAGGCCTGCCACGCCCAGGGCAGAAAGGGGCCGAGGTGCTCGCGGTTGCGCGCCACCAGCTCGAACAGTTCCTGGGTGTGGCGCCGCTCGTAGAGGCCGAGCCGCAGCTCGTCGTCGATCTCCAGTGCGAAAAGGGTCAGGGCACGCCCCCTCAGCCCACGGGGTGCCGGAAGCCGGCCGAGTAGCGCCCGGTCAAGAAGTGCTCGAGCTGCCGCTCGATATCGGCCAGCAGGCTCGAGGCGCCGAAGCGGAACAGGGTCGGCTCGAGCCATGGCCGCCCCAACTCCTCTTTCATCAGGATCAGCCAGTTGAGGGCGTCCTTGGCGGTGCTGATACCGCCGGCGGGCTTGAAGCCGATGCGCACTCCAGTGCGCTCGAGATAGCTGCGGATGGCGCGGGCCATGGTGAGACTGACCTCGAGGGTGGCGTTGACCTTCTCCTTGCCGGTCGAGGTCTTGATGAAATCCGCGCCCGCCATCATCGCCACCAGGCTGGCGCGGTAGACGTTGCGCAGCGTGCCCAGCTCGCCGGTGGCGAGGATCGCCTTGAGGTGCGCCTCACCGCTGGCGGCCCGAAAGGCCCGCACCTCGTCGTAGAGGGCCTGCCAGTCGCCGGTCAGCACGTGCCGGCGGCTGATGACGATATCGATCTCGCGGGCGCCCACCGCCACCGAAGCGTGGATCTCCGCCAGCCGCTGTTCATACGGCGACAGCCCCGCCGGAAAGCCCGTGGAGACCGCCGCCACCGGCACACCCGACCCCGCCAGTGCCGCCACCGCAGTGGGCACCATCTCGTGGTAGACGCATATCGCCGCGGTGGTGAGGCCGCTATCTGCCATCCCCAGCGCCTCGAGCAGATCCGCCCGCACCGGCTGCCGGCCCTTGGCGCAGAGCCGCCGCACCCGGCCGGGGGTGTCGTCGCCGGCAAGGGTGGTCAGGTCGATCACGCTGATGGCCTTGAGCAGCCAGGCCGCCTGCCACTCCTTCTTCACCGAACGCCGTGTGGTGAGTGTGGCGGCACGGCGCTCGACCGCCGAGAGGTTTACTCGGGCATGGCGCAGCCAGCCGAGGTCCAGGGGGGTGCCGGGGTTGCGAAGGTGATCGACAGCAGTGAGGTCATCGGGAAGGTTGTCAGAGGTTTTTTCGGTTACGGCCATGAGAGAGGGCTCCCTTGCAATTTGAGAGAGAAGAAGAAGAAGGGGTGTGGATTCAGTTTACACAAGGAGAGTCGATGGGAATCGTGGGTGCTGTGGATGCTTTGCTCCCCGCCAGACCCCCAAAGACCAGTACCTCGTGTCACGGGCTGGCCTCCATGGCTGCGGGCGCGGCGGCGCTCATGGCACTGTGCGCCAAGACCCGTGTACTATGCGCATATGGAAGCGCGCGCACTTATCTGCTCCGCCGATCAACAGTTCTCGTTGCAGGCGGTGGAGCTGCCTGAGCCGCGGCCCGATCAGGTCGTGCTGAGGACGCTGTGGTCGGGCGTCAGTATCGGCACCGAGTTTGCCTTCGTACGTGGCAGGATCGACAACGGCGGCTACCCACTCTGTACCGGCTACATGGCAACAGGTGTGGTCGAGTTCGCGGGCGCGGACACCAGCGGCCTTGTGCCGGGGGATCGCGTCTACTTCAGACGCAACGAGGCGATGACGGCGGCGGACGGCACCAGCGTTGCACTTCGATCCGGCACCCATGCCAGCCACGCGGTCTGCGCTGCTGCGGAGGTCGCTCATCTACCGGTAGGGGCGCCGGAGGATGTCGCCAGCGCATTCGTGATGCCGGGCGTCGGGCTGCACGGCGTAGACATCAGCAACCCACGGCTCGGCGACACGGTGCTGGTCATCGGCGTCGGCCTGGTCGGACTCGCCGCGGTGGCCTGGAGCAATCTGCGCGGCTGCGAGGTGGTCGCTGCGGACCTGGACCAGGGGCGTCTCGAGGTGGCGCAGGCACTCGGCGCTATCCACACGATCGACGCGGCGAACCAGGATCTGCGCGGCGAGCTGGAGCGGATAGCCCCGGATGGAGCCGACGTCGTGATCGAAGCCACCGGCATGCCCGAGAACATCGACGCCGCGATCGCCGCTACCAGATTGGGCGGCAAGTTCGTATGGCAGGGGCACTACGGCCGTGAGCCGGTCTCGTTCGACTTTCTGGTTGCGCACGCCAGGCGCGTGCAGATGTTCTTTCCCCGTAACGACGGTGAGGAGCCGGCGCGGCGTGCCTCGCTGCGCGCGATCGCCATGGGGGCGTTGCAGTGGCACCGTACGATCACCCATCGGGTGTCGGCGGAGGAGGCCCCCGGTCTCTATGCGCGCATCAACGCGGGCACGGACGATGGCGTGATAGGCGCGGTCATCCACTGGTCGGACGCATCGTGAGGGTGCTGGTGACCGGGGCGGGTGGGTTCATCGGTCGCGGACTCGTCGCGGAGCTGTCCAAGCGTCACCAGGTCGTGGCCATCAGCCGCAGCCGCCAAGCCTCGGTGACGGACGCAGTGGTCGGCGATTTCCAGATCTACGAGGATCTGACCAAGCTCGACCGCTACGAGTTCGACGCGGCCGTGCACCTGGCCGCGGTCACCGGCGGCGCCAGTGAATCGAGCTGTCTCTCCGTCAACGTCGCGGGGAGCCGTACCCTGCTGCGCTACCTGGCCGACCGCGGCTGCCGCAAGATGGTGTGCGCGAGCTCCATCGCGGCGATCGGCTTCGAGAGCGTTGCCTTCCGGCCGCTGGAGCTTCCGATTACCGAGCAGCACCCCTGTCTCGACCGGGACGGCTACGGCGTGTCGAAGTACCTCATGGAAGAGGTCACGAAGTACGTGCAGCGCAGCGTGCCGGATCTGGACGTCATCAACCTGCGGCTGAGCTCCGTCATACCCGACGACGCCCCGCGACCACTCAGCGAGGCCGGGAAGCTGGGCAAATGGGCCCTGGGCACGATCACGATCATGACCCTGAGCGACGCTGTGGCCGCTTTTGCCGCGGCAGTGGAGTCGGAGCGGGTCCCCGGCGTGCGCATCATGAATGCCGCAGGCCCGCGCGCGTGGGTACGCCAGCCGGTAGCCGAGGTGCTGCGCAGCTGGTACGGCGATGAGGTCGATGTCTCGCATTTCGAGCAACCGGGCCATGAGTGGGACGGGGTCTACGACGTCAGCCACATCCGCGATCAGCTCGGCTTCGTGGCGCAGCGCGGGCCGGACCGGGTTCATGGCAGCGCCTACCCGGGCCCGCCAGTCGACTGACAACCGAGCGCCAGGCCCAGCCCGAACGAGCTATTCTTCTTTGAGATCAATGGCAAAGATCCACCCACCCCTCTTCACGTAAGGAGTACTCCTTTCCATGCACCTCGCCCGCTTCCCCCGCCGCCGGTATACCCCCTTCCCCACCCCCATCGAAAAACTCGAGCACCTGACGGCCCACCTCGGCGGGGCGGAGCTCTTTGTCAAGCGCGACGACCTCCTCGGCCTTACCGGTGGCGGCAACAAGACCCGCAAGCTCGAGTTCCTGGTGGCCGAGGCGCTCGCCCAAGGGGCCGACACCCTCATCACCACCGGGGCGGTGCAGTCCAACCACTGCCGGCTGACGCTGGCGGCGGCGGTCAAGGAGGGGCTGAAGTGCCGACTGGTGCTCGAGGAGCGGGTGCCCGGTTCGTACGATCCGGGCGCCAGCGGCAACAACTTCCTGTACCGGCTACTCGGGGTCGAGCGGGTAATCGTGGTCGAGGCCGGCAGCGACCTGGCGGCGGCCATGCAGGCACAGGCCGACGAGCTGGCAGCCGATGGTCGCCAGGGTTACATCCTGCCCGGCGGCGGCTCGAACGCGCTCGGGGCGCTGGGCTACGTCGCCTGTGCCGAGGAGCTGCTGCAGCAGACCTTCGACCTGGGGCTCGAGCTCGATCACGTACTGGCCTCGAGCGGCTCCGGCGGCACCCACGCAGGGCTGCTGGCGGGGCTGCACGGCACCAACGCCGGCATTCCGGTGACGGGGATCAGCACCCGGGCCGCCAAAGACGCCCAGGAGGAGAAGATCCTGCGACTTGCTGGCGCGACGGCCGAGCTCGCCGGTGTCGCCACGCCCATCCCCGCCGAGAGCGTGACCGTCTTCGACGACTACGTCGGCCCCGGCTACAGCCTGCCGACCGAGGGCATGATCGAGGCCATCCGGATGTTTGCGGAGCTCGAGGGCATCTTGCTCGATCCGGTCTACAGCGGCAAGACGGCGGCGGGGCTGATCGACCTGGTACGGCGCGGGCACTTCGAGGCCGGGGAGCGGGTGCTGTTCGTCCATACCGGCGGCGCGCCGGCGCTCTACGCCTACCAGGACACCATCCTCGGCTGAGGGGGCACCGTGGACCGAGCGATGATCGACATTTCGGGGGACCGATGAGCAAGGCTCCCCCTCCCTCACTGACCGTCGGGGTGCTGGGCGGCCTCGGCCCCGAGGCGACGCTCGACTTCTTCGCCAAGGTCCTCGAGAGGACCCGGGCCGAGCGCGACCAGGACCACCTGCACCTGCTGATCGACAACAACCCCCAGGTGCCCAACCGCAACGAGGCGGTGGCCGGCACCGGCCCCTCCCCCGCCCCGGCGCTGGCGCAGATGGCGCGCGGGCTCGAGGCCGCCGGGGCCGACTTCCTGGTGATGGCCTGCAACGCCGCCCACGCCTTCCAGGGGGCCATCACCGAGGCCACTTCGCTGCCCTTCATCAGCATCATCGAGGAGACGGTGGCGGCGACCCTCGAGCGCCAGCCGGCGGCGACCGTCGCGGTGCTGGCCGCTGCTGGCTGCCTCGACGCCGGCCTCTACCGCGACGTCTTCGCCGCCCACGGGGTGCGCACCCTCGAGCCCGAGGGCGAAGGCCGCGAGCGCTTCATGGAGCTGCTCTACCGCATCAAGGCGGGCGACAAGGGCCCGGCGGTGCGGACCGACATGCGCGCGCTGGCCGCCGAACTGATCGCCGAGGGCGCCGAGGTGCTGGTGGCGGGCTGCACCGAGGTGCCGCTGGTGCTGTTCGAGGACGACCTTAGCGTCCCGCTGATCAACTCCACGGACGTGCTGGTCGACGCCACTATCGCCCACGCCACCGGCACCAGGCCGCTGCCGGAGCGGCGATGAGAGATGTCGTGCCTGAGGGCCTACTGGCATGAAGGATCTCACCCACACCATCCTCCACAAAGGGCGTATCGTCACGTATTCCTGGCTTGGCGACGCGGATGTGCCGGTGGCGCGTGTCAGAGCCCTGCCGTTCATCCCCGACGGCCGCATGCTGCTGGTGAGCGGGGCGCCGGGCGATCCCTGCTGCTACCCGCCGGGCGGAGGGGTCGAAGCGTTCGATGAAACGCCGGAGGCCGCCCTCCGGCGCGAACTGATGGAGGAAGCCGCCGCCACCATTCACGCCCTGAAGCGGCTCGGCGTCAAGCGCCACTACGACCCGGCGGTGGGCACGGAGTACAGCGCCTTCTACTGGTGTCGCATCACGCTTGCCGACGCGTCCGTCCCAACGGAACTCGAGCGGACCCTGGTGTCGCCCGAGGACTACCTCGATACCCTGTTCTGGGGCCGCTCGGACCCTACGGCCGCGATTTTGCTCGAGAAGGCGCTGGCGTGCGAACGGCAGTTCGAGCAGGGTGCGTGATCGGCGTGGTGAACCCAACAGGTGCTGGGAACTAGGACGCTAGTGCCCGTCCACACCGCAACCCTTGTCAGCACCCGAGCCATGCCCGAAGATAGAGCATGCTGCGCCCCCTGCCACTCCTCACCCTGCTTCTCTTCGCCCTGCTGTCCTGGAGTAGCGCCCAGGGGACCCTACGCGAGGTACTGAGCAGCCATCAGCTCGAGATCGCCGGACTCTCCAACGCCGACCTCGAGCAGCCCCTCACGAGCTACGACCTCTACCAGGACAAGGAGCGGGCCCTGCTGGCGGGCTACCGCGACGACGGCTCCGGCGGACTGCCCGAGCGGCTGAGTCTGTGGAGCCTGGAGCGGGACGAGTCGCGCTGGCGCCTGCATGACCTCGAGCTGGTCACCGCCGACGGGCGCGACCTGAGCATCTGCCTCGGCTCGGTGGTGAAGGTCGACCGCATCGGGGAGCGCTACCTGGTCCGTACCCAACTCACCCCCTCGGCGACCTGCGAGCTCATCCTCGGCAGCGATCTCGAGCTGCGCGACGCCCTCTTCGGCTGGGTGGTGGCCCACTTCCCCGACGGCACCCTCGTCTACCACCACAGCCAGATCCACTTCGCCCCGGTCCACAGCGTGGCCATCTCGCTCTATGATCCGGAACGCTCGAGCCACACCCAGATCTACCCGCCCCTGCCCCCCTTTCAGGAACTCCGCCAGGCCCACCTCGAAGCCCTCACCGCCGCCTTCGCGGAGCGCGGGCTGGGCTGGTGCAACGCCAACAACCACCCCTGCGATCCAAGCCGCTTCGACGAGCGACTGGTAGGGAGAGTGGTGGTCAGCGACAGCGAAGATGCTTTGGCTTTCGTGATCGCCTTCGATCGATCGCTACTCGCGGAAGAAGGGGTATTTCAGGAGGTGGCCTACGTGTATCGGGAGGTCCGCGAAAGGACAGTTCCGGAGTACCGAGAAACCAACCCAACACATCCCCCAACGACACCGTCGATAGCGCAGCCGCGATCGCAGAGTCCAACGCTCCCCTCGTCCTCGCCCCCACAGCTTTCACGAACGCCTTTATCTTCGAAAAAGCCAACTCAATGGGGTTGAAGTCCGGATCGCGTCACCTACTGGAGGGGGATTGGATGGGCTTGAAGAGTTGTTGACAAGGGAGAATTTGAGGGTTCTTTTTTGACAAGGGAAGAGAGAAGTGGGGGTAACCCCCCATGGGATTTGTGTGAATCTCTAAATTGTAGATACCTCAACCAAGTTGCCTAAAGAAGGCTTTACACACCCGACCCACGAACTGCTGGTCTCAAGACACCGGAGAGGTCTGAAGGGGATCAAAGCCTACTTCAACCTATCCTTCTCGTCTATACCCTTTGTCTCACTTCCATTTCGGCGGGGCGCACCTCGCGGTTTTCGGCGACGGAGGCGAGGACCGCGAGTGAGGTCTGGAGTGCGGCGATGCCGTCTTCAATGGTAGCCAGCGGCTGGTGCATGCGCCCGGTCAGCTCGCGCTGGAAGTTCTCGATCTCTGTCTTCCAGGGGTCGGCCTTGGGGGGGTGCCAGCGCGTGGTACCGCTCTTGTTTCTGAGGGTTACGCGCTCGGGCCAGTCGACGGTGATGAGGCCGTCGGGGCCCATGTAGGTGTGCCGCTCGAAGACCTCGATGCCGGCCGGCAGGCCCCAGGAGACGTGGACCTGGCCCACCCCGCCCGAGGGGTAGGTGAGGGTGAATTGGGCGCTGTCGAGCGCCTTGTGCTGGATGCTGGACAGCTCGACCTTGTTCTCGCTGAAGGTGTAGCCATGGGCGCGCACGCTCTCGGGCCGCTCGCCGAACAGCATCACCCACTGATCGAAGATGTGGCAGCACATGTCGATGATGGGGCCGCCGTTGGTAGCGGCGTCGTGCATGAGAAGTTTGGGGCGGATGCCGGCGGCGAGGGTCGCCTGGGCCAGCATCGGCAGGCCGAGAGCTTTGCCGAAGGTGAGGATCTGATGGCAGGCGGGGTCGAAGCGGCGCATGAACCCGATGCGCAGCTTGCGGCCACTGTTGTTCTCGGCCTGCCGCATCCGCTCGGCATCCTCGAGCGTCAGGGCCGCCGGCTTCTCGCACAGCACGTGCAGCCCCGCCAGCAGCGCCTGCACCGTGTAGCTGGCGTGCAGGTAGGTGGGGGTGCAGACCGACACCACCTCCAGGTCCGCGCGCTGCACGAACGCGTCGAGATCGGTGACCACATCGGCCCCGACCTCGAGCGCCAGATGGGCGGTCCGCAGCTCGTCGGGGTCGTACACGCCGCGAATCTCGGCGCCGACGCGGCGCCAGTGGCGGGCGTGGCGCACGCCCATGTCGCCGGCCCCGATGATGAGCACCCCGAGCCGCCGCATGTCCGTCATATGGGGTACGCCTCGACCTCGGTCAGACGCATGGGGACGCGCAGCTTGCCGGCGGAAAGGGGTTGGGGCATGAGATCACGTTCCTCTGCAAGGTTTGGGTCATTACAACATGTCGCTCTGAGAGGCAGTGCTAGAAAGCGCACGGCCGCCGATAGGTCGCTTGACAACAACGCCGAACGAACGCTAACGTAACTTGTGCATTACGGTAACGTCTGAGTTACCAAAGTGATGGAGCCATCGAAGTGCCAGACCGGATCGGCAATCAAGAGACGACGCTCGACGCGCTCGGCAGTCCCACCCGCCGGCACATCGTTCGCATCCTGGCGCCCGGGCCGAGGTCGGTCGGCGAGATCGCGGCCGAGCTGCCCATCAGCCGGCCGGCGGTATCGCGGCACCTCCGGATCCTCGAGGACGCCGCGCTGGTGGCGTGTGAAGCGCGGGGCCGACGACACATGTTCCGCCTGCACCGGGCCGGCTTCGACGCCGCCCGACGCTGGCTCGATGCCTTCTGGGACGAGGCGCTGTCGCGCTTTGTTCTGGTGGCGGAAACCGGTCGGGAAGAGCGGGCATGAACCCCCCACTGGAACGAACGGTTCGGGTCCGTTGCCCTATCGAACGCGCCTTCGAGGTGTTCACCGCCGAACTCGACCGCTGGTGGCCGCCGGGCCACCGCCGCTTCGAGCGCTCGCAGCTCCACCTCGAGGCGTGGGTAGGCGGGCGCTTCTTCGAGCTGGCCGCCGCCGGCGAGGAGGCCGAACTCGGCGCCGTGCTCCGCTGCGACCCCCCCCCCCCCCCCCCCCCCCCCCCCCCCCCCCCCCCCCCCCCCCCCCCCCCCCCACCGCATCACCTACAGCTGGTACCCGGGCGCCATCGACAGACCCACCGAGGTGGATGTGCGCTTCCACGCCGAGGGCGACCACACCCTGGTCGAGGTGACCCACGCCGAAGGGCCCAGCGCGCTGGGCGCCGCCTGGCCGCAACGGGTCGAGATCTTCACCCAAAACTGGGACCAGGTGCTCGTCGCCTTCGCCCAGCAGGCGAACGAACGCCGGCAAGAAGGGGCCGATCCAGGCCTCGACACACTACGGAAGGGAATGTGACCATGAAGGAATTTCAGGTGAGCACCACTATCGACGCCGCGCCGGAGCGGGTCTGGGAGGTCCTGATGGACACCGCAGCCTACTCGGAGTGGGACCCCTTTACCATCAGGATCGAGGGGCGCGCCGCCCTCGGCGAGAAGATCAAGGCCTACTCCACCCTGAGCCCGGACCGCGCCTTCCCGGTGACGGTGACGGAGTTCGTTCCCAACCAGAAGATGACCTGGGCGGACGGCATGCCCCTCGGCCTGTTCAAGGGCGTACGGACCTTCACGCTGAGCGCGCAGGGTGAGGGGACGACCGAGTTCACCCTCCACGAGGCCTTCACCGGCCCCATGATGGTGCTCATCGGCCGCACCATCCCCGACATGACCGAGGCCTTCGAATCGTTCGCCTCGGGGCTCAAGCGGCGGGCCGAAGAGGGCGGTGCAGGTGAAAGCGGTGCGAGCGAAGAAAGTGGGGGCGGCGGCAGGTAACGGCCCGTGGGGGCTACAGGTCTCCCGTTCAGGACCGCTTGCGACCTCACCCTGAGGGTGTCGCCACAATCTTCTCTGGGCTTAGAATTCGCCCTCGGTCTGACGGTCTGGCGAGGAGAAGGCGATGGTCATGACCGCGTCCGTGTCCCCGGTGTTGCGGGCATTGTGAATGACATTTGGGGGGATCACGATCGTATCGCCGGACCCCATTTCGAAGAGCTCGTCCACCACTGAATGGCTGATCGTGCCCTCGATGACCTGTAAGATCTCCTCGCAGTTCGGATGAAGGTGGCGTGGGTTTTCACAGCCCGGTTTCAGAGTACATTGACCTAGCGTCATCGTCTCGGAGTTGCCGAGTTGCCCATTGGCAAACCAACGCAACCGACCCCACTCAAACGTCTGCACTACGGTGTTCTCTGCTTGAAGTATGGGCTTACCAGTCGAGTTGTGATTCATCATCGCTCCTTAGTGCTCCGCTAGCGTGCTCGCCACTGAAGTCTACGCTCGATCACCCCTCGAGCCGGAAGTCTTCTCGGTAGAAGGTCCGAAACGACAAGCGCGGATGTCGGTCGTAGAACACGCCGATCCTGTCATCATCGATCTCGATCAGGGTGGAATAGCCGGCGTTCGCCGGCTCGACAACGAGGCTCTTTGGCCACGTCTTGCCCCCGTCCATCGACATGCGGCAGACGAGGTGCTCCCGCCGATTCAGCGCTCGACGCGCCTCGATGGGCGCCGGATTGCTGGTAACCAGGATGTTGTGAACGCCGTCCGGATGCTCGGAGAGGGCGATGATGCTTCCCTGCGTCTTGGTACACGGGCGACCCGTGTGTGACCTCATCTCGTCCCACGTCTCACCGCCATCGTGGCTGTAGCGGTAGGCGCGATAGCCGGTCCGGTGCGTCTGCAGCCGGATATCCTGGATCAGGAGATCGTCACCCACCTCGGCGATCTGATTCTCGTTCCCTCCCGGCCCTGAAACAGAGCCGATCTTCCACGTCTCGCCTCTGTCGTCCGAGTACAGCGAGTGGCAGGCATACTCGCTGCTGCCATCTTCTGTTAAGAAACTGTGGTTTGCCGGCACGACCAGACGCCCCCTATGCTTACCGGATCGGATCTGAATGCCGGCCGCCGGCCCGGTGGCGTACCAGTACCAGCTCTCCTTTCGTGCCATCGAGCTGATGTTCCGCGGCTCGCTCCACGAGAGTCCGTCGTCGTCCGAATAGGAGAACCAGACCTCTCGGTAGCTCGATCCGGTGAGGATGGCGCGCTCTTCTTTCACACTGGTACAGCTGAGGAGATAGATCCGCCCGGTCTCGTGATCGATGATGGGGCACGTGTTGCCTATCTGACCGTCTCCGTACCGGTGCACGATGTGGATGTCGCTCCAGGTCACACCGTAGTCGGTCGACCTCCTGAGGATGATGTCCATGTCCCCGAAGTCGTCGATGCTGTCCCGTCTCCCCTCCGCGAACGCCAACAGGGTGTTCTCGGTGGTCTTGGCGAGTACCGGCCCCACGATCGAGTGGTAGTCTCCCTCGCCGGTAACGCCAGGCATCGTCACCTCGGGACCGGTCGGCTGCTGGGCGAACAGGCTCCAGCTCAACCGCATGGACTTCAGCTGTGGCGCGTTCGGCGTGAGCTGCCCACTCACGTACACATCGATGAGTGGACTATTCCCCTCGGGCTTCTCGTTCACGTTGCCCCCTGTCTTGGCATCGCGCGCGTGCCGACGCCTGAAGTTGTTCCCAATCCACACCATCATCCTAACGTCATGCGCTCAGGCCCAGTGCGTCACATGGGGTACTCGCGAGGGGAAGCGGCTAGGGCTGCTCGCTATCCACGAGCGCCGGCCGTGCAGGCCCTGCCGGCGCTCCCGACTCCCGGAGCGATAACGGTAGCAAAGGGTTCTAAGCGGGGCAACGGGCAGGGGTCAAGTGCGGGAAACGGGGTGCAGAAAACGCCTCTCGACCTCTTCGGGGCTAAGCGGCTTGGCAAAGTGGAAACCCTGGCCGTACTCGCAGGAGAGGTCGAGAAGAAGCTGCAGCTGCTCGGCGTTCTCGATCCCCTCGGCCACCACATCGATTCGCAGGCTGTGGGCCAGGTTGACGATGGTGGTGACGATCTCGAGGTTCTGACCGTCCTGCTCGATGCCCTGCACGAAAGAGCGGTCGATCTTCAGGGAGTCGATGGGGAGTCGGTGCAGGTAGGAGAGCGAGGAATAGCCGGTGCCGAAATCGTCCACCTGGACCACGATGCCCTCGCGACGGAGCGCCTCGAGCATCTCGACCGCTTGCGACGAGTTGTCTATCAGGGCGCCCTCGGTGATCTCCAGCTTGAGTTGCGAGGGCGGGAGGCCGGCCTCGAGCACCGTCTTGACCAGGGCCTCGGCGCCGTCACCGAGAGTAAAGTGCATCGCCGAGAAGTTCACGCTCACCATCAGCGGCCGGCCGGGGTCGAAGGTCCGTTGCCACTCGGCCGTCCTGCGACAGGCCTCGCGCAGAACCCAACGGTCGAGCGACAGCACCTGGCCGGTCTCCTCCGCCATGGGGATGAAGTCGCTGGGTTCGATAAGGCCGCGCTCGGGATGGCGCCAGCGGACCAGCGCCTCGAAGCCCGCCATCTCGCCCGTTTCCAAATGCACGATGGGCTGGTACTCGAGAAACAGCTCGCCCCGCTCGACGGCGCGGTGCAGATCGGTCTCGAGCTTCATCAGGTTGACGGCCTGGTCGTGCATGGCGTGATCGAACACGGCGTGGCGCGCCTTGCCGGCGTTCTTGGCCCGGTACATGGCGATGTCGGCGTCGCGCAGCAACTCCTGCGGCTCGCCGTAGTGGCTGCTCGAAAAAGCGATACCGATACTCGCGCTGGTGAAGATGTCGTGCTCATCCACCGTGAACGGCTGCGTCAGGGCGCGCTGGATACGGGTGGCGGTCTCGGTGGCCTCCTCCTGCCCATGAAGGTCCTCGAGCAGAAGGCAGAATTCGTCACCACCCAGTCGCGCCACGGTGTCGATGGTGCGCACACAGGTTTTGAGGCGTTCACCGATCGCCTTGAGGAGCTCGTCGCCGGCGGCGTGCCCAAGGCTGTCGTTGATGATCTTGAAGCGGTCGAGGTCGAGGAAAAGCACCGCGAAACGGGATTCAGTCCGCACCCTGCGCTCCAGCGCCTGCGCCAGCCGGTCCATCAGCAGGGCTCGGTTGGGCAGGCCGGTGAGGTCGTCGTAGAGCGCGCCCTGAACCAACTTCTCCTCGATCATATGGCGTTCGGTAATGTCGCGCGAGGCGGTCACCAGACCCGTCAGCAGACCCTGCTCGATGATGGGCTGGGCGGTCGTCTCGAACCAGACGTAGTACCCCTCGGCATGCCGAATGCGGTAGATCGCCTGACTGGCGCTGTCCTCGGCAACACGCTGCTGGAACAGCCGGTCGCCGAGCAGCTTGCGGTCTTCCGGGTGCACCAGGTCCACGAAGTCGCGGTCCAGCAACGCCTCCGGAGAGTAGCCCAGCACCCCGAGGCACGAGGGGCTGACGTAGGCGAAACGCCCGTCGGGCTCATGCAGGCACACCATATCGCTCATGTTTTCGGCCAGCAGCCGGAAGCGCTGCTCGCGATCGCGCACCACACCGTAGAGGCGGGCCCGCTCGGCGGCAGCCCCGACCTGCTCGGAGAGTCGCATCATGACCCGGAGGTCGTTCTCGTCCAGATCCACCTCGCGACTTGCGATGTCGATGACGCCGACTACCCCTTCATTGGCGATGATGGGGACCGCCACCTGGGAGACGACACCTTCGTGTACGCTCGCCTGATCGGGATCGCGCCGAACGTCCGGCACCAGGATCGGGGCCATGGTGCGCACCGCCCGACCCATGATCCCCTCGCCGATGGGAAGCCGTTCGACGACCCGATCGTAGCCAACCTGGCTCTGCAGGACCAGCTCGTCGCCCTCCAGCCAGTAGGCGCTGACCAGGCCATAGCCGAGGATCTCGGAGATCGACTCCACCGTGCTGTAGAACAGTTCGTCGAGCTCCAGCTCGCGCGCCACGGCGGTACGGACCCGATCGAGCAACGCCAGCTCCTGAGCCTGGCGCTCGGCAGAGGTATAGAGTCGACGATACTCGATCGCCTGATTCTGGCTCTTTTCCAGCAGCGTCAAGCGAAGCAGCGCGCTGCTACACGCTTGGGCAATGGCCTCCAGGAAGCCGATGTCATCGGCCCGAAAGGCGGCGGCGGGGTCATCGAGGCTGGCGGTCAGTACGCCGACGACCTCACCCTCCTGGTTGCGGGTGGGGGTACCGACAAAGGCGATCGGCTTGCCGGCCTCCTGCTGGTCGGCCACCTGCCCGAGGCCGTTCTCGTCGCGGAATCGGAGGGTGCGGCCGGCCTCGAACACCTGCCAGCTGAGCCCCTCGCCCTGCGCAAGCTCGTCGCCGACCCGCTGGGCACGCCACTCCTGGCTTCGCCGCAGGCTACCGACCACCTTGAGAACTCCCTCATCCGCGTCATAGAGGAGCAGGTTGCACTGGTCGCTGCGGGTCATCTCGAGGATCGCCTCGAGCGAATGCTGCACCACCTGCTGACGCGAGATCAGACCGCGAAGCAGCTCGCTGGTTTCGACCACCGCCTGCATCTTGGCGATCTGCAGCGCCTGACGCTCCCGATCGGCCTGCTTCATGAGTGCCAGTTCGATGCTGCTGCCGATCTGACCGAGGACCTCGCGCACGCCCTCCGAGAGGCCGCCCAGGGTCCGGCTGGAGAACTCGATGACGCCCCACAGATTGCCGTCGAGCGCCACCGGAACGTCGAACAGCGCACGCATCGGATTGTCGTCGTTGGGCACCCAGCCAGGGTAGCTGTGCATATCGGCTACGTAGCGAGTCGAATAGTCGCGGATGACCTCCTCGAAGCCATCTTTGCGATCCGTGGAGAGCAGACCATGAACCTCCAGCCAGCGCTCCAGATCGCGGTTTCGCCGCCCCCCATCCTCAAAGATCTCGACCTGGAAGCGGTCGCCTCTGAGGCGAAAAACCCCCATCTGATGAACCCCGAAGGTGCGCTCTTCCAGGATTAGTTTGGCGAGCAGCGGAAAGAAGGTCTCGAGTCGATCCGAGACCAGCAACAGGCGCTCGATATCGGCCAGCAGAGCGTTGGCGCTGGCGGCCTGGGTAGTGCGTGCCTGCAAGCGCGCGCGCTGAAGCAGCGCTCCGATCTGAGCGCCGAACGCCTCCGCCATACGCCGGGTCTCGGCATCGAAGACCTCCCGGCTCTGATAGTTTTCAAGTCGGAAGGAGGCGACCAGCTCGCTCTCGAGGACGATCGGTACCACCAGCGTGGCTGCGATACCGGTTTGCGCCGCGGCCGTCTCGAGGGCGCGGCGGGTGTCTGCATCGAGCCGGTAGGCGCTGGGGTCGTAGGCTTCGTGAAGCAGGTAGGAGCTGGCATCCTCGCCGCCGCCGACCAGCTCGTCGTCGCGCACGGTGATGCCAGCCAGCAGCTCGAGGTCGCTCCCAACGGCCGCCACGAAACGAAAGCGGCTATCCTCACCGCGAAGAAGGAGGCTGCCGGCCTCGGCACCCGGCACGGCGTCGATGGCACGCTCGAGGATCGTCTGATAGAAGCTGGGCGTAACCTCTTGCTGAAGCAGCTCACGAGTCAGTTCGAGTAGCGACTGCTGGAAGTGGGCTGAACGCATGCGGTTCGCTTCTGCCTGCGAACGCTCCATTACCGCTTCGAGGGTGCTGACGGCGGTCTTGAGGGCATCGATCACCAGCTCGAAGTGCACCTCGTCGTCGGCCCGCGACTCACAGATCAGGAATCCCCACCAGTGGCCGGCCTGGAAGATCGGCAATGCCGCCACCGCCTCCACCCCACGCGCTGCCAGCACCGCACGTTCGTCCTCGGGAAGCTCCTCCGCACGGCCGAGCACGGCCTGCCCTTCGCGGAACGCCTGAGGCCAGCGAGGCAGCCCCACGCGCTGGTAGGTCGTCGCTGGGGAGAGCCACTCCATCTCCCAGTCGGGAGCAGCCCAGGCGTGCAGCTCTCGAAACCCGAGTTCGCCATCACGCATCTCGTTGCCGGCCAGGGCCGTGCGACCGACGCCGGCGGCCTGCCCCAGGCGTGCCAGCACCTGGTCCATGACATCTTCCCATAGGGCCGCTTTGAGGAACTGCTCCGCCGCGAAATCGACGGCTTCGAGGACACGGCCGCGGCGATGAAGCGCCCCGTTGGCACGGTGGCTTGCGGTTATGTCACGCAGGGTGATCAGCAGCTCGCGGTTGCCGGGGAGCCCCGTTGTCGACACGCTGTAGATCGATTCGCCGGGCACCTCCGGATCGCTGCTGGGCCAACGGTACTCGTGGGTCTCGTTCACGCCGAATGCGAGCTGGGGCGCCAGGAAAGCCAGCGGCCGGCCCAGCACCGTGGCGGGATGTACCCCGAATAGATGCTGGGCCGCCTGATTGAGATCGACCACGTAGCCGCGGTGGTCGCCGACCACCGCTGCGTCCTGAAGGTTTTCGAACACCACCTGGTAGGGGATCGGCAGGCGCTCGAGCAGGCCGTAGCGCATCAGCGCCCAGCCCAACAGCAGGGCGCTGACCCCGAAGCCGAGCGGGGTCAGATCGAATCCCGGCAGCGGCTCGAGAGGCGAGAGCGTCACGATGTTGGTCGCCCACGGAATCAGGCTGGCCGCCAGCAGCACCGCCAGATGCTGCCGGTCCCAGCGTTGCGACCGCACATAGGCACGGGCCAGCAGCGCCACGCCAGCAAAGATGAGAAGGTAGGAGTACCTGTAGTTTGTTGTTACCGGGCATAGCAGTGGATCGGCCTGCCATCGAAAAGCCAATCAAGAAGCCGCTGCAACCGCTGCGGCGGGGGCTTCACCGACCACGCCTGCCAATACCTCCTTAGCAAAAGGTAAGGTTCCAGCCAAGCTCTGACCCGCCTCAACGCCTGTGGCCAAGTCACGACCAGATTCTGGCTCTTTCTTTTTCCCCCCCGCTCGCTCCTCAACATCGCCCTCCACAAGACTTACGGGTTGCCCACCCCCGTCAAGCTCAGCAGCCACTCCTCCTCCTGGTAAGGCCCACCAGCAGAACGAAAACGCGCAACAAACCAGCTGCCAGTGCCGCCTCATGGCCATGTCGCTGCGCACCTGGTACTGCGCCCAACCCAGGCGATCGAGGCGAGGGGGTGCGAGTTGGTGTTGTTGCCTGGGTACAGTCCGGAGACTCCCCTTGACCTGCTTGTAACTCTGCTCCACCCACACCCTAAGCCCGTAGAGCCTCACGATCTCCGCCACATCAGCCGGAATCATGCCGCTCTCTTGAGCGCGGCTAGATCCGGGCGCAGGGAGGTTCGTTCGTAAGTAGAACGTGCTCTCCTCCGGAAGCGCAGCAGGATCAGTAGTCACGATGATCAACCGCTTCGCGCTCTCCGGGCCGTACGGTCCCGCCACCCCCTCGAGAGCCCACCAGGTCTCTTGGTGACCATCACGAAAGCACCGCGTGAGCTTCTCCCAAACGCCGGCATCATCCTCACGCCACGAGGCGGCTCCCGCTACTCCCTCCGCAGAGCCGATGGTGCCAATCTGGTGCCACCATGCGTGCGATGGGTTCAAGGCCAGCACGTAGGGGATCTCCTCGCTCTGCAAAGTAGTCCAGAAGGGGTGGTTCTCCCCGTAGAAGCGGTCGGCTACTACGGCGCGGAAGGGAATGCCGAGCGCATGGGCGTTCTCGATGAGTTCCAGCGCGATTTGCGGTTTGCTGCGGAACTCGGGGTCGTTCTTACCAAGAGCGAACCAGGGTGCAGGCGTGTAGGGCTCAACCTCGATCGGGTAGTACCGTTCCTCGTTCGCCCACAACGTGTGTACGCTGACCACGCCGTTATCGATCTTGCCGATACTGCCGAGGTACTGGCGGCCGACATGGGCGGTGTGTCGGCCCCACTTTCGATCGCCGGTCTCATCGATCACCAGGGCGCCCTCGGGGTTGGGCTTGCTGTGCTCGTCCTCGGAGAGCAGCGCCAGTCGTTTGTTGTTCACCAAGGCGGGGTCCCAGGTGGATTCGGATAAGAACCACTGCAGTTTCTGCGCGTCCTTGTGGGTTGCGCCTGCCACCGGCTCGGTGTTGGCGAGCCCGGTCAGGGTTTTGTTTCGTTCGCTGGGTAGTAGTAGGCCTTCGAGGTAGCGCCGGAAGGTGTCGCGTTGGTTGCGTTTGTTGAACAGGTCATCGAAACTGCTGGCGTAGCTCTCTAGCGGTCCGGGGGCGGTAGGTACGGGTAGGCGTCGACTCATCGTTCGACCTCCTGTTGTCCGTTCTACTGCTCGATTTGACCCTTGTCAACAAACTACAGGTACAGCGGGTTGCGGAATGAGTGACGTTGTTGCATGCTGAAGCATGTCCTACTCCACCGACCTCCGCGAACGCATCGTGGATACCGTCCTCAACAAAGGAATGACCCTCCAGAAGACTGAACCGCCCTGGGTTTGATGGAGGCTCCGTTCTCCCTCGAAAGGAGAGAATGGAGCATGACCCGTTACGACCAAGAAACCAAAGATCGAGTCATCCGCATGTTCATGGAGCGTCGAGAAGAAGCGCCGCACGAATCACGTTCAGCCTCTTATCGGCGCCTGCATGACCTAACCGGCATCCCGGTCGACACGATGCGCGGCTGGGTAGACAGAGCCCGCATCGACGCTGGTGACAAGCCAGGCCTGACAACCACAGAGCGTGAGGAGATCAAGGCCCTCAAGAAGGAAGTAGCCGAACTCAAACGAGCCAACGAGATCCTCAAGACAGCCAGCGCGTTTTTCGCGGCCGCGGAGCTCGACCGCCGACTCAAGTGATGGTCGCCTACATCAACGCGTATAAGAACCTGTTCGGGGTCGAGCCGATCTGCCGTGTCCTACGGGACCACAACGTGCCGATCGCCCCGAGCACGTACTACGCAGCCAAGAAGCGGCAAGCATCCGCTCGCCAGCAATCCGATGAGCGTCTCCTGGAGGTCATTCATCGGGTGCACCGCGAGAACTTTGGTGTGTACGGCGTCCGTAAGGTATGGCACGCCCTCCAGCACGAGAGTATCGACGTTGGGCGTGACCAGGTGGCGCGCCTGATGAGAGTCGCGGGCTTGAAGGGCATGACACGAAGAAGGAAGGTCCGCACGACCATCCCAACGCCTAGCGGCGTCAGCTCGCCGGATCTGGTGAGGCGAGACTGGTTCCAAGATGCGCCCGACATCGTTTGGGTGGCGGACTTCACGCACGTGCTCACTCGTGAAGGGTGGGTGTACGTGTCGTTCCTGCAGGACGGCTTCTCGAGGCGCATCCTGGGTTTCACGGTCAGTACCGGTAAGAGCAGCGAGCTGGTGATGAGGGCTCTGGAGCAGGCTGTGAGCGTCCGGCGTCGAACCGATCGGCGGTTCGTTGCTGACGGCGTGATTCATCATTCGGATGCCGGCAGTCAATATACGAGTCTGGCGTTCAGCCAGAAGTTGCTCGATCATGGCGTGAACGGTTCGATCGGTCGGGTGGGCACGGCGTATGACAATGCGTTGATGGAGAGCACGATCGGCTTGTTCAAGAGCGAGCTGATCCACGCCAGGTCGACGAGTTGGTGCTCGAGGCAGGAGGTGGAGACGGCGACGATGCGGTGGGTGAGGTGGTTCAACTGTCGGCGGTTGCACTCTTCGCTCGATTACGTCAGTCCCGTGGACTTCGAGATGGCGTACACTCAAGCGCAGGCCATGCCCAGGCTGGCCGCGTGAGAGCAGAGTCTCCACGAAACCCAGTACGGTTCAGAGACGTTCAACGTGAGCAAAAGCAGCGTCGAGCGCTACCTCCATCGCTACCGCCAACAAGGTGACGTCACCCCACAAACCTCCCCAGGCCGCCCCAGCGCCCTCAATGAGCACCGGTCCTGGGTTGAGCAGCACCTGATCAACAATGACCTCACCCACGATCAGCGCTGCGACCTTCTGTTCGAGACGACCGGCATCCGCATCAGCCGCGCCACTATGTGCCGCTGGGTACAGAGAATGGGATCGACGAGAAAAAAAGACGATCTACGCCAGTGAACAGAATCCAGAAGCCCGGTGGCGGTTCTTAGCCTGGATCCAGCAGATCGACCCGAGGCGGTTGGTGTTCATTGATGAGAGCGGCTTCAACCTCGCCATGACTCTCGCCTACGCCTACGCCCCAAAGGGACAGCGGGCTGTGGGTCGGGTGCCGAAGAACCGGGGGGAGAACACCAGCCTGGTCGCAGCCATCAGTCTCGATGAGGGCGTGAGTGACGCGATGACGTTGACTGGGGCGGTGGATGGTGACGCGTTCTTGGCGTACATCAGGCAGATCCTCGCTCCCAGGCTCAGGCCGGGACAGATCGTGGTGATGGATCAGTTGGGGGTGCATCGGAAACCGGAGGTTCGGGAGGCCATTGAGGCTCGCGGGTGTGAGTTGGTGTTCTTACCTGGGTACAGTCCTGACCTGAATCCGATTGAGCTTGCTTTCTCGAAGATCAAGGGGGTCGTGAAGCGCCTGGGAGCGAGGACCAGGGGAGCGTTGGACTCTGCGATTGCGGTTGCGTTGTTGACGGTGGAGCTTTCGGATGTGGTGGGGTGGTTTGAGCATGCCGGAATCCAACTTCACTCATTATGAGAACCGCTGTAGGGGACGTGTACCTGCCAGAACCAGGTCCCATGTTCGAACACGGCCGCCATCGCCGAACCGTCGAGGGCAGGACTCACCCGGCTCCAGATCAACCCGTGCAGCTCGTTGCTCCAGGCGAGGATCAGCGTCGCCAGCGGCACCATGAACAGCAGATAGAAGGGCGCCCGCAAACGCATGATGCGGGTGTACTGGATGGTGAACATCAGCCAGAAGACCGGCAGCAGGGTGATGCCCAGGTATTGCGCTTTCGACCACAGGACGCGCTGCGACAGGCTGGGGCTGATCACCTCGAACGAGGCCGCCAGGCACCACAGGGCGATCGCCAGCGAGAACAGGATGAACGACTCGACGCCGGGCAGGTCGAGGTTCCGCCGTACCCGGAAGCTCAGGCCCACGATGAGAAGCCCGGCAAGCGCGGCCGCGAGGGCGTAACCTAGCACCACGACGCCCCCTCCCTTCGCGTCTTGGCTGGCGCGATCTTCATAACGGCCTCGTCGTCTCCTTCACAATTGACGTTTGCAACGTCCCCAAGAGAGAAACTGCATCGGGGAAAGGTAGCATTTGGGGTCTTACAGGTGTCTTACTCCTTGCTGCTGGGAAGTCTGGCAGGATGCCGTGCTGAACGTACTTTTTTCACTTCAGATGAATTACAAAAGAGAGGATAGGATGCTTTGGGGCCCCTTCAGACCCCCTATGGGGTTCTTCCGGGGTCCCGTTGAGCCTTCCCTGACGGCAAGTCTCCCCGGGGCTCTCGGAGCCAACCCAAGGGTTGTCTCCTCCAGCAGATACTTTGGAATAATCGGGGTGTGAAGGCACTAGCGGTGTCTTGCTTGTTCTTCTTAAACCTTCTTCTGGCGGAGGAGACAACCAAGGGTTGGCTCCGTAGCCCCTGAAGAGACCACCGAAGGGGGGCTCTGAAGGACCCCGTAAGAACCCTGACCGAAGGGAAGGGGTCTGAAGGGGCCATAAATCTACCTCTACTTGTCTGAAGGGGATCCAAATCCTATATTCCTTGGATCCCTTATCCTTTTTACCTATCCTCCTCGGGGTATCATGAAGCTCTTATGGCGCTCAAGGGCGAAGGCACGGGCCCACTGCCGCCACTGCTCAGCCAGTACGTCGAGCTTGTCGAGCAGGTTCCCGACTACCTGCTGCTCTTTCAGGTGGGGGATTTCTACGAGTGTTTCGGTGAGGATGCCGAGCGGCTGGCGCGGCTCCTGGGGCTGGTGCTGACCCGCAAGCCGGCTAAAGATTTCATCACCCCCATGGCCGGCCTCCCGGTGCGCAGCGCCGACCGTCATATCGAACGGCTGCTGAAGCTGGGGGTGCGGGTGGCGGTGGCCGATCAGGTCGAGAATCCGGCCGAGGCGCAGGGGCTGGTGCGGCGCGAAGTGACCCAGCTCATCACCCCCGGCACCGTCACCGACGAAGCGCTGCTCCAGGCCGACGCCACCTACCTGGCAGCGGTCGCCACCGGTGACGGCTACGGCCTGGCGCTGCTGGACGTAAGCACCGGCGAGTGCCGGGGGGCTCGGCTGTACGCCAAGAGCAGCCTCTTCGACGAGCTGCAGCGCTATCGCCCGGCCGAGGTGCTGCTCGCCCCCGAGCTGCGCGCCAACGAGGCCGTGCAGCAGAGCTTTGCCAGCCGTTTCCCCACCATGCTCAGCGAGGGCGCGTTCGACCCAGACAGCGCCCGCGAGGTCCTCGAGGCGCAGTTCGGCACCCTCCCCGCAGGGCTCGACGGCGAGGCGCTCACGCGGGCCACGGGCGCGGTGCTGGCCTACGCCCGCGAAACGCAACGCGGGACGCTGCCTCAGGTCACGACCTTCGTACGCTACGACCCCGGCGCCTTCATGCAGCTCGACGAGGTCACGTTGAGCACCCTGGAGGTGTTCGAGCCACGCATGCCCGGCGGCCGCACCCTGTTCGAGACCCTCGACCAGAGCCGCAGCGCGCCCGGGAGACGGCTGCTCAAGGCCTGGCTGCGCCACCCTCTGCTCGACGTTTCGCTGATCACGCCCCGCCTCGAGGCGGTCGAGGCGCTCACCCGCGACGCGGTTCTGCGGAGCGAAGTGCGCAAGGCGCTCCACAAGCTGCACGACCTCGAACGGCTGGCCACCCGCCTCGCCACCGGGCGCGCCAACGCCCGCGACCTGATCGCCCTGGCGCGCAGCGCGGCGCTGGTGCCGACCCTCCAGCAGCGGCTCGCCGGCCGACCCGAGCGGGCGCTCCAGGCGATCGTGCAGCGCGGCGACGAGCTGGCGGAGCTGCGTACCCTGATCGACGCCTCCCTGATCGAGGATCCACCCCTCAAGGTGACCGAGGGCGGTCTGCTCCGAGACGGTTTCGATGGCGAGCTCGATCGCCATCGACAGGCCGCCGAACAGGGGCGCACCTGGATCGCCGCGCTCGAGGGCGACGAGCGCGAAGCCAGCGGCATCCCCAGCCTCAAGGTGGGCTTCAATCAGGTCTTCGGCTACTACTTCGAAGTGACGCGGCCCTACTTCGGGCGGGTACCGGCCAGCTACCGGCCGCTGCAGACCCTCAAGGATCGCCAGCGCTACACCCGCGAGGACCTGCGCGAGCGCGAACGGGCGGTGCTGCGGGCCGAGGAGGCCGCCCGGCGGCGCGAGTACGAGGTCTTCGACGCGCTGCGCAAGGACCTCGCCGAGTATGCCCAGAGCGTCCGCGAGGCCGGGCAGGCGCTGGCCGAACTCGACGCCTACGCCGCCCTGGCGGAGGTGGCTGCCGAGCGCCACCACTGCCGCCCCCGCTTCGGCGACGCCGGCTCCCTCGAGCTGCGCGCCGCCCGCCATCCGGTGGTGGAACGCTACCAGAATTTTATTCCCAACGATGCCCAACTCGATCCGGAGGCGCGCCTGGTGGTGCTCACCGGCCCCAACATGAGCGGCAAGAGCACCTACTTACGGCAGATTGCGGTGACGGCGCTGATGGCCCAGATCGGCTCGTTCGTGGCCGCCGAGGAGGTGACCCTGCCGGTGTTCGAACACATCTACACCCGCATCGGTGCCAGCGACGACATCGCCGGTGGACGCAGCACCTTCATGGTGGAGATGAGCGAGCTGGCCCGGATCCTGCACAGCGCCGGCCCGAGCAGCCTGGTGCTGCTCGACGAGATCGGCCGCGGCACCAGCACCTTCGACGGCCTGGCGCTGGCCTGGGCCGCCACCGAGTACCTGCACGACGTCTCGCGCGCCACCACCCTGTTCGCCACCCACTACTTCGAGCTGACCGACCTGGCGAGCCGCCTGCCGGCAGCGCGCAACCTGCACGTGGCGGCGCGCGAGGAGGCCGACGGCCTGGTCTTCTACCATCAGGTACTACCGGGCCCGGCGAGCAAGGCCTACGGCCTCGAGGTGGCCAAGCTGGCGGGCGTTCCCGCCACCGTCCTGACGCGCGCCCGCGCCGTCCTGGCCGGCCTCGAAGCCGAGCGCTCGGGCACCGCCGAAGGGGTGCTGGAGCGCCTCCTGGCCCTCGATCCGAGCCGCCTGACGCCGCTCGAGGCGCTGAAGCTGCTGCACGAGCTGCGGGCCGAGGCCCACGGCGTCACGGGGGCCGAACGGGTCGACGCGTGATCCGCAAGCTCCCCCCCGAGCTGATCCGCGAGATCGCCGCCGGCGAAGTGGTCTCCGGCCCCGACGACGTGCTTCGAGAGCTGCTCGAGAACGCCCTCGACGCCGGCGCCACCCGCCTCGAGATCGAACTCGAAGCGGGGGGGCGGGAGCGCGTCGCGGTGCGCGACAACGGCCACGGCATCCCCGGCGATCAGCTCGAGCTGGCGCTGGCGTCGCACAGCACCTCCAAACTCGATCGGCGGCAGGCGCTGCAGGCCGTGCGGACGCTGGGCTTCCGCGGCGAAGGCCTCTACGCCATCCGCCACGCCGCCCGGATCGCCCTGACCTCGCGCCCACCCGATCAGCTGGGGGGCGTGCGCGTCGTCGCCGAGGGGGACGCGCTGACCCGCAGCGAGACCCCGGCAGCGGCCGGCACCTCCGCCGAGGTCACGGGGCTGTTCGCGGCGCTGCCGGCGCGGCGCCAGGCTCTGGGCAGCGCCGCGACCGAAAGCAAGGCCTGCCTGGCGGTGCTGACCCGCCGCCTGCTCCACCATCCGGAGCTGCAGCTGCGGCTCGAGCTGGACGGCGAGGTGCGGCTCGCCCACGCCGGCGGCGGCACGCAGGAGGCGGTGAAACTGATCTGGGGCGAAGTGAGTGCCAACCGCATGCTGCCGCTGGCGCTGGCCCGGCAGGAGCTGCGGCTGGAGGGGCTGCTGAGCCGCCCCGAACTCAGCCGCGCCCGGCGCGATCGCCTGCTGCTGGCCATCAACGGGCGCCCGGTCCGCTGGCCCGAAGCGCTCCAGAGGGCGGTGCTGCGAGGCTACCGGGAGCTGCTCCCGGCCGGCCGCTACCCGCTCGCGATCCTCAACCTCGAGCTACCGCCCAGCCAGCTGGTGGTCAACACCGCCCCCGACAAGGCCCGGATCAAACTGCTGCACCCGGCCGCGGTGGCGGCCTTCGTGCAGGAGGCGGTTGAGGCCACCCTGGCGCAGCACCCGCTGGCTCCGCCGCTACCCGAGCCGCGCGCCTTCGAAGGGGTGCGCGACGCTCCCCGCAGCGCCTTCCCGGCGCTGCGCCACCTGGGTCGCTACCGCGACCTCTACCTGCTCGCCGAGAGCGGCGGCAGCCTGTGGGTGGTCGACCAGCACGCCGCCCACGAACGCATCCTGTTCGAGGAGCTGGAGGCGCGCTACCGGAGTGAGCCGCCGATCGAGCTCGCCCACCCCGAACTGCTGGCGCTGACGCCCGAAGAGGCGCAACGTTACCTCGAGCGCCGCCAGGCGTTCGCCGATATCGGTCTTACCCTCGAGCCCTTCGGGGCGGATCGCTGGCGGCTGCGCACGGTGCCGGCATTCCTGGCGGGGGCGCCCCAGCTGATCGCCGAAGCGGTCAAGGGAACCCTCTCGCCAGCCCCGCTCGACGAGGCCTGGCGCGCCGTGCTGGGACGGCTGGCCTGCCTGCCCGCCATCAAGGCCGGACACCCGCTGGCACAGGCCGACGCCCAGGAACTCCTCGACGCGCTGGCGCGCTGCCACACCCCCTGGGCCTGTCCCCACGGTCGCCCCACCGCGCTGGTGCTCTCGGAACTCGAGCTGGCGCGCCGCTTCGGGCGGCGGGGGGTGCGGGCGAGCCTGAAAGCGTCCTCTCCCCTGCCTGCCGACGGTTAGCGGAAGATGGAGGTACCGATGATCCCCAATCCACTAAGTCCTGAAAACGCCGCCCAATTTCAGGAAAACGGCTTTTTGGTTGTGGAAGACCTGATAACTGAACCTCAGGTGGAAGAGCTGACGGCGGGCTATGAAAAGGCTATAGCGGGAGAGTATGGAGACATGCGCTGGAAGGGCAAAAGGGTCGACGGCAGGATGATTCAACTGGCCAATCCATCCCAGGTTATTCCCGGTTGGTCGGACCACGCCTACATGGCCAACGGCCTGGCTATCGCACGACAATTGCTCGGAGAGGATCTCGCCTACCACTACGATCAGATGATCATGAAACCGCCGCAGTACCCCGCCGAGACCCATTGGCATCAGGATGCCGGCTACTGGCACAACGACCGAGCCCTCACCTGCTGGCTTGCCCTCAGCCCCGTCTTCGAGGCGAATGGGGCTATGCACTTTATTCCCGGAAGCCACAAGAAGGGGATCGTAGAACACCGAGACGCCTCGGGATATTCTGAAATAAATAGCGCCTTGGAGGCGGTTATGGAGGATGATGGCGCCGCCGTGGCCATTCCTCTAAATCCGGGGTCCGCGACCTTTCACCACTGCAGAACCCTGCACTACGCGGGAGGGAATCATTCCGATATCCCAAGACGCGGATTGATCACGCATTTCTTTCCAAAGGCCGATCTCTCTTAACCCTTTTCCCAGAGGGTTGTGTGTCGAGACGAGTGTGTACGAAGTTTGAGCGGAGCGTTGGAGTGGCTTTCTGGCAAGCGGTACTTGGACAACGTGCCGTGGGTAGGGTGCCGAAGAACCGTGGGGAGAACACCAGCCTCGTTGCAGCGATGAGCGCGATGACGTTGACCGGAGCGGTGGATGGCGTGGCGTTTTTAGCGTACATCGACAGGTCATCGGAAGCTGAGGCCGGGGCAGATCGTGGTGATGGATCAGCTGGGGGTGCACCGCAAACCGGAGGTGCGGGAGGCGATCGAGGCGAGGGGGTGCGAGAGGTCAGTCTGGTTGAATCCTGATCATGCCCTGTTGGAGGGAAATACATACCAATAGGGACTTGACCTTTCCCAGCCTCAACCCTCTCTTACCCTCGCCCCACGTACGGCATCTTCGTGGCCATGACGGTCATGAACTGCACGTTGGCGTCGAGGGGGAGGCTGGCCATGTGGACCACCGCCCGGGCGACGTTCGCGACGTCCATCACCGGTTCCGCCCGGAGCGACCCGTCGGCCTGGGGGACACCGGCTGTCATTCGCGCGGTCATGTCGGTGCCGGCGTTGCCAACGTCGATCTGGCCGCAGGCGATGTCGTGGGCGCGGCCGTCGAGAGAGGTCGACCGGGTGAGGCCGCTGAGGGCGTGCTTGGTGGCGGTATAGGGCGCCGAGTTCGGCCGCGGGACGTAGGCCGAGATGGAGCCGTTGTTGATGATGCGGCCGCCCTTGGGGTCCTGGCTCTTCATGAGCTTGAAGGCCTCCTGGGTGCACAGGAAGGGGCCGGTCAGGTTGGTGTCGACGACCGTCTGCCACTGTTCCAGGGTCAGCTCCTCGAGGGGCACTGCGGGGGCGCCGAGGCCGGCGTTGTTGAACAGCAGGTCGAGCCGGCCGAAGGCCTCCCGGGTCGTCCTAAACAGGCCCCGCACCGCAGCCGGGTCGCGTACATCGGTAGGCACGATGAGCGTGCGCGACCCCGCCGGCACGGCCGTGGCCGTCTCCTCGAGGCGGGACCCCCGGCGACCGGCAAGGACCACAGCGTACCCCTCATTGACCAGAGCGAGGGCGGTAGCAGCGCCGATTCCGCTCCCAGCACCGGTGACGATAGCGATCTTTCCTGCTGATCCCATTAGGGCATCTCCTTACCGTTCATCGGCGTCGGCCTACGCTTGCCCGCCAACTCTACCACTGTAAAAAAATGGGAAAAGTAGGAAAAGTAGGTTTGGAGCCCCTTCAGAAAGTAGTAGGTTTGGGGCCCCTTCAGACCCAAGTAGAAGTAGAGTTGGTGTAGCCCCTTCAGCCCCTTCAGACCCCCTTCGGGTGTCTAAACTACCAGCACTTCGTGTCACGGGGTCCCGTTGAGCCTTCCCTAACGGTAAGTCTCCCCGGGGCTCTCGGAGCCTCACCCTGTGAGTCTCCTCCAGCAGAAGATATGGAATAACCAGGGTGTGAAGACGCTAACGGTGTCATGCTTGTTCCTTTAAAACCTTCTTCTGGCGGAGGAGACACCAAAGGTGGCTCCGTAGCCCCTGAAGAGACCACCGTAAGGGGGGCTCTGAAGGACCCCGTAAGAACCCGAAGCGCAGCGTAGGGGTCTGAAGGGGCCCCAAACCTACTACTTTCTGAAGGGGCCCCAAACCTACTACTTTCTGAAGGGGCTCCAACTCTACCTATTCTTGGGATAGCGGAAGCACCCTATCAGATGATCGTTCACCATCCCCGTAGCCTGCATGTGCGCATAGACCACGGTCGAGCCCACGAACGAGAATCCCCGACCCTTCAAGTCCTTGCTGAGCAGATCGGACAGTTTGGTGGTAGCGGGCACCTGGTCCTGTGTGGGCCAGCGGTTGACGAGCGGGGAGCCGCCCATGAACGACCACATGAAGGCGTCGAAGCTGCCCTCCTGTTGCTGCACCTCTAGGAAAGCCTGGGCGTTGGCTACTGTCGCCCGTACCTTGGCCCGATTCCGGATGATGCCGGCATCCTGGAGCAGATCCTGGATCTTGGCTTCGCTGTAGGAGGCGACCCGTTCGGGGTCGAAGCCGTCGAAGGCGCGCCGGAAATTCTCACGCTTGCGCAGCACTGTGAGCCAACTGAGGCCGGCCTGGAAGGTCTCGAGAGCGAGGAACTCGAACCAGCGGCGGTCGTCGCGCACCGGTACACCCCACTCTTCATCGTGGTAGCGGAGATAGAGCGGGTCGTCCGTCACCCAGTCGCAGCGGGGCCGGCGGTCGCTCAAGCCGCCCCGTGCTTGTGCTCGTACATGCGGCGGTCGGCAAGGCTCAACAGCGCCTCGAAGGAGTCGGCGTCGACCGGGAAAACGGCCAGACCGGCGCTCGATCCGAGCTTGAGTTCGGTGTCGCCGATATTCATTGGGGCGTGGATGGCGTCGAGCAGCCTGGCCCTGACGCCTTCGACCGAGCCGTCGTCGTCGCTCTTCAGCAGCACTGCGAACTCATCGCCGCCGATCCGGGCCACCAGTTCGCCAGGTCGCACGTTCTGCACCAGGCGCCTGGCGGTGATGCGCAGAACCTCATCGCCGACCCGGTGACCATGGGTGTCGTTGACCGCCTTGAAACCGTCGAGGTCGAAAAAGAGCAGGCCGAAGGTCGTGCGCCGTTCGCGCATCGCCCAGAACCGCGCCTTGAGATAGCGGCGGTTGGCCAGTCCGGTGAGGTCGTCGCGGTTCATGAGGTCGACGGCCTCTTTCAGAACCGCCTTGTGTTCGTTGATCGAGCGGTAGACCACGATCACTTCATCGTTGCCGGAGGAGACGGTCGTAACCGCATACCAGACGCCGTCTTCGGCTCGTCGGGTCGTCTCCGAGGAGGGGGGCAACAGCAGTTCGATTTCGGCCGCTTCGCCGGTCTCGACCACCTCCACAAAGGTGGCGAACAGGTCCAGCTCCCGGTAGTGCGGTAGGCGCTCGAGCAGCCGCTGCCCGAGCAGACCGTCACGGGTAGCACCCATAACCTCGACCGCCTGCGGGTTGGCATCGACCCACTCGAAGTCCTCGACACTCCCATCAGCAGCGCGCGTCGCTCGCCACACCACCATCCCATAAGGGCAGCCTTCAAAAAAGGCCTGCCAGTAACCCTCCTCTGTCAGCACCGGGTCCCTCATGTTCAGGGGCCATTGTACCCCGGCGCTCAACCCGTTGTCGGGAGCCCGTAGTCAACCCTCACTACAGAGGGGCAGACGGTCCCCGGAAGCACCGATAGGCTCCAACCCCGGGCAGGGGACCGTCGCCAACGCCCCATCGATACGCCTGGTTACTCCGCGGTCGGCTCCTGGTCGCCGGTGGCTATCAGAGCCTCCGGGTAGCTCACCCAGTCGCTCCACGATCCGGGGTAGAGCTTCGGCAATGGCAGGCCCGCCTCCTCCATGGCGACCAGGTTGTGGATGGCCGACACACCCGAGCCGCAGTACATCACCACCTCGTCGAAGCCCTCACCGAAGTCGAAGCGCTCGCGCAACGCTGCGGCGGGCTTGAAGCGACCATCTTCGAGATTTTCGGGATAGGGCCGGTTCAGGGCTGTCGGGATGTGGCCCGCTACCGGATCGATCGGCTCGACCTCGCCCCGGTAGCGGGCGGCGGCGCGGGCGTCGACGAGCAGTGCGGCGGGGTTCTCGAGCTGGCGCAGCACGTGCTCACGATCGACCACCATATCGGGCCGTAGCGCGAGTTTGAACCGGGCTGCCGGGTGTCGCGGCGCCGTGGTCACCTGCTCCAGGCCGGCCTCGAGCCAGGCGGGCAGGCCACCGTCGAGGATCCGGACGCGGTCGTGCCCCGCGTAGCGCAACAGCCACCACAGGCGGCCGGCGAAAAGGCCGCCGCGATCATCGTAGGCAACCACCCGGTGACCGCTGCCGATGCCCAGAGCGCCCATGCGCGCGGCAAAGGCCTCCATAGCGGGCAGGGGGTGGCGTCCACCAACGGCAGCTACCGGGCCGGAAAGATCCCGGTCGAGATCGATGTGGATCGCACCCGGAAGGTGTGACACGGCGTAGGCGCGCGCTCCGGCGGCCGGATCGGCCAGATCGAACCGCACGTCCGCCAGCCGCAGGGAGGGATCGTGCAGCGCCTCGCGGAGCTCTGGTACCGAGATGAGGTTGCTCATGCCCCAAGTCTACCTGCGGCAGGGGCACCGGCATGCCCTTGCTACCGGAGGCCATACTGGGAACAGACACCAGGCTCCGGTCCTCAGCGGACCGTTACAATGCCGCCATGCCGCGCGAGCACCGTATCGACAGCGCCCAGAACGACCGCATCAAACGACTGGTGCGCTTGCGGAGCCGGCGCG
Organism: Trueperaceae bacterium; assembly: GCA_963662295.1. Lineage (GTDB taxonomy): Bacteria > Deinococcota > Deinococci > Deinococcales > Trueperaceae. The sequence continues at coordinate 687,702 of OY759346.1, read as the reverse complement.
AGCGCGATTCGAACGGCCTGTTTCTGATCGAGGGGGCCCGTGAGACGGGCCGCGCGCTCGAGGCCGGCGTGGCGGTGCGGGAACTCTATCTCTGCCCGGAACGGTTCAGCGACGAGGCCCGGTTGCTGCACGATGGGCTCGAGCATTCAGAAGCTACCACACGATTCCTGGTCGCCCCCGAAGCGTTCGACAAGGCAAGCCTGCGCGAGCACCCCGACGGGGTTCTGGCGGTAGCCGAGTCGTGGCGCAGCGACCCGGCTGCGGTCGAGCTGCCGAGCGGTGCCCTGGTTCTGGTCCTCGATGGTCTGGAGAAGCCGGGGAACCTCGGGGCGCTGCTGCGCACCGCCGACGCTGCAGCGGTCGACGCGGTGTTCGTAACCGGCGCGGGCACCGATATTTTCAATCCCAACGTCGTCCGCGCCAGCATGGGCAGCCTCTTCAGCCGTCCGGTGCTGACGACCGACCCGGAGACGACACGGTCCCAGCTGGCGCGATCGGGCCTACAGCTGATCGCCGCTACCCCAACGGCCGAGACTGCGTACTGGGACGTCTCCTACCTGGCCGCAACCGCCATCGTGGTGGGCAGCGAGCACGACGGTCTGGCAACGGCTTGGTTCGAGCAGGCGGCCGCCCACGTCATCATCCCCATGGCGGGGTTGGCGGACAGCCTGAACGCTGCCACCGCCGGAGCCCTGCTCCTCTACGAGGCGCGCAGGCAACGGCGGGTTGCGGCCGGCTAGTCGGCCGCGGTGTCCTTGTCGAGGAGCTCCCGCACCATCCCCCGGAAATCTTTGCCTTCCAGCGGCTTGACTACCAACGCGTCGGCCTTTACCAGTCGCGCCATGGTGGCGGTATGCTCATCCTTGAGAACGGTCAGGATGATGACCGGCACCTCTCTGAGCCGCTGATTCTTGCGCATCCGCTCGCACACCTCGATGCCGTTGACACGCGGCATGTTCACATCGAGGATGGTCAGGTTGGGGGTGTTGTCCTTGAGGTACTCTAGGGCCTCGCGACCGTCCTCGACCATGTGGAGTTCGTAGCCCTCGAGTGAGAGCAACATGTCGAGCAGGACGCGCTGACCCGCCTGGTCCTCGGCGATCAGGATGGTAGGGGGATCGGCCACGATGGCTCAGCTTACGGCACTAATCCGGCCGTCATTGAGACAAAGGTTACCTGCCTGCTTCTGATCTGGGACGCCCAAATCCCTGACTGAAACGCCCGCTGGCTCTGTCTCAAAGCCCGGCCCACGGAACCGGGTCGGGAACACCATCGAGGGAAAGGAACCCCAAATGTCGAGCCGATCTGAAGCCTTCGACGCCTTCATCGCCTTCTATCCCACCACCGACCTGGAGGCAACACGCCACTTCTATACGCATACGCTGGGACTCGAGCTGGCGCGCGATCAGGGAAGTTGCCTGATCTTCAGGGTGGCTGGAGGCGGCTATCTGGGCTTTTGCCGCCGGGACACCGCCCCGGCAGGCCAGGGGCTCATTCTCACACTCGTCACCGACGCCGTCGACGCCATCTTCGAGCGGCTCGACGGGCTGAACGTAGAGACCGAGAGCGCCCCGAAAACGAACCACCAGTACGCCATCTACCACTTCTTCGCGCGCGATCCGAACGGATATCGGCTCGAGGTGCAGCGGTTCGAGGACCCCTTGCTCTGACCTCGGGAACCGCGCCTCGAGCCACAGGAGCTCTTGGCATGCAACATGCTGTGCGCTGTAGTCCCATCACGATGGTGACCGCTCGGGTTCCGTCCAGCGGGCTACGTCGGTAGACTGGAGGGGACCATGGTAGGACTCCGCCCCGATCCAGGGCTCTACCTCGAGCGCCCCCGGCTTCTCGAGCAACTGCCCGACGCTGCCGGCTACGTGGTGTGGCTCGAGGCCCCCTACGGCCACGGCAAGAGCGTGCTGGCCGCCCAGTGGGCCTGGAACCTCGAGCGCGAGGGCTGGCGGGTTCTGTGGCTTTCGCTGAACGGCCAGGATGCCCGCGGTCCGCTGGCAACCCTGCTGAACTTGCCGCCGGAGGCCCCCTGGGGGGTGGTGCTCGAGGCGCTGTGGCGAGAACCGACCCTGCTGGTGCTGGAGGATATCGAAGGGGACGAGGCGATCGATCCGCTCCTCGCCCCGGGGGGCGGCCTGCTGCTGCTGGCGAGCCGCCATAAACTCAACCAGCCGGGGCTGCTCAAAGCGATGACCGAAGGCTGGTTGATCCACCTCGGCGCCAACCAGCTGACGTTCACTTCGGCCGAGGCAACAGCGCTGTTCGGCGATGCCGACCGCGCCCAATCGCTGTGGCAGCGTGCTCGCGGCTGGGCCCTGCCGCTGCACTTCTCGGCGCTGACCGGCGAACCCCCCGAACGCGAGGCGCTGCTCGAAGGGATGCACCAGAGCCTGAGCGAGCCGGTCTGGCGCGAGGCGCTGCTTCTCGCCGCGGTTCCGTTCCTCCCCCGGGAGGCCGCCGTGGCCGAAACCCTGACGCTGACCGAGGCCGGCTTCGCCCAATCTCTCGAGGATGGCTACCGGCTGCACCCGCTGGTGGCAGAGGTGGCCGAAAAGCTGTATCCGAACGCGGTGCGCGAAGCCGTTCTGGCTGCCACCGAGCGACTCCCGGCGATCATGCGTGGCAACGCCTTCGAAACGTTGGGGCTGCTGGAGCCACTGGCCGATCTGCTCGAGCAGACCATCACCCCACCGCTACCCTCCCAGGACCCGGCGGCGGTGATGCGGTGGGACATGCTCGCTCCCGCTCCTAGCGGCCACCAGCGGCGTCTGAGCGTCGCCCGGGCCCTGAGCGGTCTGGGGCGGCTGCGCGAGTCGGCCGAGCGTCTGGCCGAACTCGGTATCGAAATCATGGATGGGTCGCCCGACAGGGCCATCTCTGCGCTGGGAAACGCCGCTCACAAGATGGCGACGGTAGACCCGGAGTTGGCGATCTCGTACGCCGAGGAGGGCATGCCGCACGTCGAGCGGGCGCAACCGCATCTCCAGGCGGGATTTTTCCACAACATCGCCTGGGCCTACTTCCAGGCGGACCTCTTCGCCGAGGCGGAACGGTACAGTCGCCGCGCCCTAGAGCTGTTCGCCAACGACGATCCCCACCGGATGTCGTCGCTCCACGCCCACGCCTTCATCCGCTGGAAACGCCTCGGCGATCTCGAAGGCCTGCTGGCCGGCCTCGAGCAGCTACTCCCCTACACCGAGACCACCGCCCCCGAGGTCCACGCCGACACCCAGCTCGAACTGGGTCGCCACAAACGGTTCCTGAATCTGCGTGCCGAAAGCCTCGAGCATTTCCGGGCGGGACGCAAGTTCGCGGCCGCGCAGCCGCTGACGATGCTCGAGGTCCAGGCGGAAATCGCCTCGGGCGAGGGCGACACCACCGCCTTCCCACGCCTCCTAGTCGAGGCCGAGCGGTGGGAAGACGCGTCGGTGACAGCTCTGATTCGGACACGCTGGGCCCAGACCCTCCGTGAGCAGGGCAACCCCGCTGGCGCCCTCGAGGTGCTGGCCTACGATTCCGCGGGCAGCGATCTCGAGGGGCGCATCGAGCGGGCGCTGGCGCTCGCCGCCCTCGGAAGCGAACCCAAGGAGCGCGAACAGAGATTGCCATGGTGGGCCGCCCACTACCGCCTCGGCCGCGACCCGGCCGATCTCGAACGCCTCGTCGCGCTCACCCTGAGCGGGGCGCAGGTGCTGCCCGGCCTGATCCCCTTCGACACCCTCCCCAGAGAGCGTCCGGAGCTTGCCAGCAGCTACCCGCTGGCCGAGGTTCTGGCCTCTGGCTGGAAAGAGGCGATCGCCCTGCGCAGCGACGATATTCCGGCCTTGGAACTCACACTTATGGGCGAAGTCCGGGCCGGCGTCCTCGGCCAGCAGGTCGAGCTGACCGCCCGCCACCAGGAGATTCTGGCGTTGCTGGCGCTGGGCTATGAGCGCGGCTTCATCGGGGCGACGCTGTGGCCCGAAGCCGACACCAAGAAGGTGCGGAACAACCTGAACGTGCAGCTCAACCTGCTGCGAAAGGTACTCGAGCCGTGGGGGCTGGCGACCTATCTGCTCGAGGAGGGCCTGACCCGGACCCGCTCGGACCTCTGGGATCTGCAAAATGCCATCATGCGGGGCGATGCTGACAAGGCGCTGGACCTGTACCAGCCGCCGCTGGCAGCAGGTCTCGACCTTCCCCCTTTGGAGGAGGCGCGTGAGCAACTGCGGGCGCAGGTGACCGCCACCCTGTTCGAGACCGCCGAAGGGGCGTCGGCCGACCGGGCATCCGCGCTCCTGATCCGGGTTCTGGAGCTCGACCCGGTCCATGAAGAGGCGTTGCAGCTTTTGCTTCGCAATCTCATCGCCCGGGGCCGGAGACGGGAGGCCCAACGACGCTACCAGACGTTCGCCCGGCGCCTCGAGCAGGAGATGGGACTGACCCCGCTGCCGGAGACCCGCGAGCTGGTGGAGGTCGGTTGATCGTGGCTCCTCTCGTCCCTCAACGCCTCACCGGCGCCGATTTACCTGTAGTTTGTTGTTACCGGGCATAGCAGTGGATCGGCCTGCCATCGAAAAGCCAATCAAGAAGCCGCTGCAACCGCTGCGGCGGGGGCTTCACCGACCACGCCTGCCAATACCTCCTTAGCAAAAGGTAAGGTTCCAGCCAAGCTCTGACCCGCCTCAACGCCTGTGGCCAAGTCACGACCAGATTCTGGCTCTTTCTTTTTCCCCCCCGCTCGCTCCTCAACATCGCCCTCCACAAGACTTACGGGTTGCCCACCCCCGTCAAGCTCAGCAGCCACTCCTCCTCCTGGTAAGGCCCACCAGCAGAACGAAAACGCGCAACAAACCAGCTGCCAGTGCCGCCTCATGGCCATGTCGCTGCGCACCTGGTACTGCGCCCAACCCAGACTCCCCTTGACCTGCTTGTAACTCTGCTCCACCCACACCCTAAGCCCGTAGAGCCCACGATCTCCGCCACATCAGCCGGAATCACGATCTCCGCCACATCAGCCGGAATCATGCCGCTCTCTTGAGCGCGGCTAGATCCGGGCGCAGGGAGGTTCGTTCGTAAGTAGAACGTGCTCTCCTCCGGAAGCGCAGCAGGATCAGTAGTCACGATGATCAACCGCTTCGCGCTCTCCGGGCCGTACGGTCCCGCCACCCCCTCGAGAGCCCACCAGGTCTCTTGGTGACCATCACGAAAGCACCGCGTGAGCTTCTCCCAAACGCCGGCATCATCCTCACGCCACGAGGCGGCTCCCGCTACTCCCTCCGCAGAGCCGATGGTGCCAATCTGGTGCCACCATGCGTGCGATGGGTTCAAGGCCAGCACGTAGGGGATCTCCTCGCTCTGCAAAGTAGTCCAGAAGGGGTGGTTCTCCCCGTAGAAGCGGTCGGCTACTACGGCGCGGAAGGGAATGCCGAGCGCATGGGCGTTCTCGATGAGTTCCAGCGCGATTTGCGGTTTGCTGCGGAACTCGGGGTCGTTCTTACCAAGAGCGAACCAGGGTGCAGGCGTGTAGGGCTCAACCTCGATCGGGTAGTACCGTTCCTCGTTCGCCCACAACGTGTGTACGCTGACCACGCCGTTATCGATCTTGCCGATACTGCCGAGGTACTGGCGGCCGACATGGGCGGTGTGTCGGCCCCACTTTCGATCGCCGGTCTCATCGATCACCAGGGCGCCCTCGGGGTTGGGCTTGCTGTGCTCGTCCTCGGAGAGCAGCGCCAGTCGTTTGTTGTTCACCAAGGCGGGGTCCCAGGTGGATTCGGATAAGAACCACTGCAGTTTCTGCGCGTCCTTGTGGGTTGCGCCTGCCACCGGCTCGGTGTTGGCGAGCCCGGTCAGGGTTTTGTTTCGTTCGCTGGGTAGTAGTAGGCCTTCGAGGTAGCGCCGGAAGGTGTCGCGTTGGTTGCGTTTGTTGAACAGGTCATCGAAACTGCTGGCGTAGCTCTCTAGCGGTCCGGGGGCGGTAGGTACGGGTAGGCGTCGACTCATCGTTCGACCTCCTGGTGTCCGTTCTACTGCTCGATTTGACCCTTGTCAACAAACTACAGGTACAGCGGGTTGCGGAATGAGTGACGTTGTTGCATGCTGAAGCATGTCCTACTCCACCGACCTCCGCGAACGCATCGTGGATACCGTCCTCAACAAAGGAATGACCCTCCAGAAGACCGCTGAGACGTTCAACGTGAGCAAAAGCAGCGTCGAGCGCTACCTCCATCGCTACCGCCAACAAGGTGACGTCACCCCACAAACCTCCCCAGGCCGCCCCAGCGCCCTCAATGAGCACCGGTCCTGGGTTGAGCAGCACCTGATCAACAATGACCTCACCCACGATCAGCGCTGCGACCTTCTGTTCGAGACGACCGGCATCCGCATCAGCCGCGCCACTATGTGCCGCTGGGTACAGAGAATGGGATCGACGAGAAAAAAAGACGATCTACGCCAGTGAACAGAATCCAGAAGCCCGGTGGCGGTTCTTAGCCTGGATCCAGCAGATCGACCCGAGGCGGTTGGTGTTCATTGATGAGAGCGGCTTCAACCTCGCCATGACTCTCGCTGAACCGTACTGGGTTTCGTGGAGACTCTGCTCTCACGCGGCCAGCCTGGGCATGGCCTGCGCTTGAGTGTACGCCATCTCGAAGTCCACGGGACTGACGTAATCGAGCGAAGAGTGCAACCGCCGACAGTTGAACCACCTCACCCACCGCATCGTCGCCGTCTCCACCTCCTGCCTCGAGCACCAACTCGTCGACCTGGCGTGGATCAGCTCGCTCTTGAACAAGCCGATCGTGCTCTCCATCAACGCATTGTCATACGCCGTGCCCACCCGACCGATCGAACCGTTCACGCCATGATCGAGCAACTTCTGGCTGAACGCCAGACTCGTATATTGACTGCCGGCATCCGAATGATGAATCACGCCGTCAGCAACGAACCGCCGATCGGTTCGACGCCGGACGCTCACAGCCTGCTCCAGAGCCCTCATCACCAGCTCGCTGCTCTTACCGGTACTGACCGTGAAACCCAGGATGCGCCTCGAGAAGCCGTCCTGCAGGAACGACACGTACACCCACCCTTCACGAGTGAGCACGTGCGTGAAGTCCGCCACCCAAACGATGTCGGGCGCATCTTGGAACCAGTCTCGCCTCACCAGATCCGGCGAGCTGACGCCGCTAGGCGTTGGGATGGTCGTGCGGACCTTCCTTCTTCGTGTCATGCCCTTCAAGCCCGCGACTCTCATCAGGCGCGCCACCTGGTCACGCCCAACGTCGATACTCTCGTGCTGGAGGGCGTGCCATACCTTACGGACGCCGTACACACCAAAGTTCTCGCGGTGCACCCGATGAATGACCTCCAGGAGACGCTCATCGGATTGCTGGCGAGCGGATGCTTGCCGCTTCTTGGCTGCGTAGTACGTGCTCGGGGCGATCGGCACGTTGTGGTCCCGTAGGACACGGCAGATCGGCTCGACCCCGAACAGGTTCTTATACGCGTTGATGTAGGCGACCATCACTTGAGTCGGCGGTCGAGCTCCGCGGCCGCGAAAAACGCGCTGGCTGTCTTGAGGATCTCGTTGGCTCGTTTGAGTTCGGCTACTTCCTTCTTGAGGGCCTTGATCTCCTCACGCTCTGTGGTTGTCAGGCCTGGCTTGTCACCAGCGTCGATGCGGGCTCTGTCTACCCAGCCGCGCATCGTGTCGACCGGGATGCCGGTTAGGTCATGCAGGCGCCGATAGGAGGCTGAACGTGATTCGTGCGGCGCTTCTTCTCGACGCTCCATGAACATGCGGATGACTCGATCTTTGGTTTCTTGGTCGTAACGGGTCATGCTCCATTCTCTCCTTTCGAGGGAGAACGGAGCCTCCATCAAACCCAGGGCGGTTCAAGAGTCATGGACACTCCCTTTGGCTCCCTCGATGATCGTTCGCTGGAAAAGACCGTGCGCCACTACGAGGTCCTGATTCGCCGGCAGAGTGCGGGGCTCGAGGAGTACGAGGTCTACGTGCTCTGTGTGCGCGAATGGGTACGCCGCAAGGCCGAGCGGCGTACCGCCGACGTCGCGCCACCTGTTCCCACCTCCATCGTGGGGCTTGTGGCAGCGGGCGTTTTTTAGGGTGACTGGGCCAAGAACGTGATCTCGAGGAAACCCTCAGGTAGAGGCTGGGCCACACCGTTCAGAAGTTCAACTTGTACAGCCCTTCCAGCTGCCGCTGCTTCAACCGCTGCGGCGCCCACTTGAAACCTGCATTCCGCACCTGCCGTAGCCAGGGCGAGGTCATGTGCGCCAAGCGGCCCAGCCACCAGGCAGTGGTCGCGATCCTCCGCGCTTTGGACCGTCGCAGCTGCTGATAGCGGTGAAACGCAGCTTCCGGCGAATCGCTCTGGTGCAGAGCCTGAGCGAGTGCGTAGGCGTCTTCGATGGCTTGCGCCCCACCCTGACCCAGGTTGGGCGTCATGGCGTGGGCCGCGTCGCCGATCAGGACCACCCGTCCCCGGTGCCAGCGGTCGATCGGGGCAAGGTCGTGCAGGTCTAGTCGCACGATCTCATCCGCGGGCGTTCGGTCGATGATCTCGGGAACGGGCTCGGGGAAATCGCGGTAGCTGTCGAGCAGGGTCCGCAGCGAATCGGCCGGCAGCACCCCGCCGGCCGGGACCGTTTGGGGCGCAAACCAGTACACGGCCTCCGGCCCGACCGCCGAGTAGCCGAAACGCTCTCGGCCGCCCCAGATCTCGCGCACGATTCGCAGCGACGCCGTAGGCAGCGCCAGCCCGGCGACACCCAGGTAGCAGGTCTGGCCGGCGTAGCGCAAGGGCGCGGCCGGCACGACGGCCTCGCGGACCACGGAGCGGATCCCGTCGGCGCCGACTACCACCTCGGCCGACACCTCGGTGCCGTCATCGAAGGCGACCGTGGCGCCACCGTCGTCCTGACGGATACCCTGGCAGCGCTTGCCCAGGTAGAGCGTTCCCGGCCTCAAGGCCGCCACCAGTGCCGCCTGCAGGTCGGCGCGGAGGATCGAGGTGGTGGTGCGGCCGTAGCGACTGCGTATCGACTCGAGGTCGATGGCTTGGAGCAGGCCGGCGGCCCTGTCGTGTAGCTCGATCCGCTCGAGGGCCATGCCCTTGGCGGCCACTGTTTCGCCCAACGATAATCGGTCCAGCACCAGCATGGCGTTGGTCGGGAGCCAGATCCCTTTGCCCACGGGTCTGATCTCGGGCGCGGCCTCGTAGACGTGCGCCTCGAAATCGTGCTGCTGAAGCGCCACGGCCGTGGTCAGGCCGCCGATGCCGCCGCCAATGATGACGATCCTCAACTCGGTTCTCCCAGCGGCATAGCGAAAGGGTCACGAACCATCGGGGCTCTCCCCTCCACGGTCCCAGTGCTCCCTCACGTGCGCCGAGGCGTCGACGGCTATCTTGATGCCGATCATGAGCACCAGGGCCAGCAGCGGCTCACCCAGAACCATAATCGCGAAGCCGCCGAAGATCAGGGTGATGTGCAGGATCATGACCCGGCCGTAGGGCTGGCTCATCAGCTGCTGAAGCCCAAGCCGGCGGTACTCGCCTCGCCCCACGAAGTTGGCTGCGAACGAGACGCCGTGGCTGAGCACCAGCGACAGCGCCGCCACCGCCAGAGCGCCGCTGGTCGTCACCAGGCGCAGGGCGATCTCGGGCATGGCGAAGGGATCGAAACCGGTTCGGAACGACAGTCCGCTGCTGAATAGCGAGCCTTCGCTGAACAGCAGAAACACGGAGATGCCGTGAACGGCCCAGAACAGGCCGTAGTGCACGATGAAGAAGGGGATGGTGAAGGCCTTGTTGACCGAGCCCATCGCCCCTCCCCTGCTGAGCAGCATCTTCAGAACGTTGTAGAGCCCGATGATGCCGTTCTCGAGCCAGTAGAGGGCCATGATGTCGAACAGGCGCCAGCCGAACAGCAGCACCCCCGCCAAGGGGATGAGGTTGACCATGAGCAGTGCCAGCAAGGCCGGTCGCGAGGAGGCCATCGCCATAGGCTACCGCAGCTCTGGGGGCCGGCACTCAGCCAGCTGAGATACCCCAGCGCAGCAGCGCCAGCTCGCGCCGTGGGCTGCACGGCAAGGTTTATCAGGCCTCGCCTCGAAAAAAGTCCTTGACGGCCTCGGCGGCCGACGCCCCCATCCCAGGGATGCTGGCGAGCTCGCTAACATCGGCGGCCTTGAGCTGGTCGATCGACGAGAAGTGCGCCAACAGGGCGTCGCGCCGTTTGGGACCGATGCCGGGCACGTCGTCGAGAATGGAGCGGGTCATGGCCTGGCCGCGCCTCTTGCGGTTGTAGCCGACGGCGGTGCGATGGGCCTCGTCGCGAATTGCGATGAGGAGCCGCAGCGCCGGATGGGTCTCGGGAACCAGGATCGCCTCTCCGGCCTCGCGAATGATGGCCTCCCGTTTTTTGGCCAGGCCCAGCATGGGCACTGTCAGGCCCGCCTCGGCGAGCGCGCGCCGGGCGGCCGAGAGCTGGCCCTTGCCACCGTCGATCAGCAGCAGGTCGGGCAGCGGCATGCGGTCGGCGAGGCGACCCGTGAAACGCCGATAGACCGCCTGGTGCATGCTGAAGAAATCGTCGGGCTTGTCGAGGCCGGTGACGCGGATGCGTCTGTACTCGCTCTTCTTGGCGCGGCCGCCCTCGAACACCACGATCGAGGCGACGGTGTGGCTACCCATCAGGTTGGAGACGTCGTAACCTTCGATGCGCCAGGGCGGGTTCTCGAAGTCCGCCAGCTGTTGCAGCTCCTGAACACCCGGCGATTCGCCACGCCGTTCGAGCAGCGCGATCTCGGCATCGACGCCGGTGCGGGCGTTGCGTTCGGCCATGCCCATCAGCTCGACCATGTCGCCCCGTTGTGGGGTACGGAGCTCCACCTTGCGCCCCGCCCGTTCGCCGAGAAAGGTCTGCCAGGCATCGATCTCGAGCGCGCTGTCGGGCACCAGCACCAGCGGCGGCACGTGGGTCGCCTGGCCGTAGTAGTCGGCCATGAAGGGCTCGAGGATCTCACCCGCCTCGGCCTCGGCGGCGTTGGTCAGGAAGCGTTTGTCGCGGCCCACCACCCGGCCCCGGCGCATCTGGAAGAGCTGCACCATGGCGAAATTCCCGGCCTGAGCGACCCCCAGAAAGTCGAGGTCTTCGCCGGAGGCGCGGGCCAGGTTGGAGTCGTAACCGGTCAGCCGCCGCAGGGCGTCGAGCCGATCGCGGTAGACCGAGGCGAGCTCGAAGTCGCGCCTGTGCGCCGCTGCGGCCATCTCCTGACGCAGACTGGCGGCGGTGTCCTCGACCCGGCCCTCGAGGAAGGACCGCACCTGCCCGACCACGGTGGCATACGCCTCAGGGGTGGTCTCGCCGATACACGGCGCCAGGCAGCGACCCATGTGGAAGCGCAAGCACGGCTTCTTGCGCCGCTGCATGGGGAGGCCGCTATTCTGCCGCAGCGGGAAGATCGTGCCGATCAGGTCCTGGACCCGGCGAACCGCCCCGCTGTTGGGGTAGGGTCCGAAGTAGCTGCCGCCGTCCTTGACCACCCGCCGGGTGAACACCAGCATCGGGTACGGTTCGTTGGTGAGCTTCAGGAACGGGTAACTCCTGTCGTCCTTGAGGAGGACATTGTAGTGCGGTTGGTGCTGCTTGATCAGGTTGGCCTCGAGGATCAGCGCCTCGACCTCGGTCGGCACCACGATGAACTCGAGCCTGGCCGCCTCGTGGACGATAAGCTTTGCCTTCTTGTCGGCGCTCCGACCGAAATACGACCCCACCCGGCTGCGCAGGTTCACCGCCTTGCCGACGTAGATTACGGTGCCGTCGACGCGGTGGTAAAGGTAGCACCCGGGCTGGCTGGGGAGGACCGGCAGGTCGTTGCGCGTCACCCCGGCATTGTACCGTCCCCGGCACGCCTACCCGGTTTCACAGGCTGCTGCTCAGGCCGCCCCGCCCGGCGCCTGGGCGGGGCGCTGGTAGCCTCCCTGGACAGCCTCGGAGCCGCCGGCAGAGCGGAGGCTGGGTAGCGGCATTACGGTAGCAGCGTCAGGAGCGCTGCGGGCCTTGATAAACCGCGCCAGGAGGCGCTCGGCGTTCGATTCACTTTCGCAAATTTCTTTCACTCGATCATTGAGGAACGGGATCAGAAACGAAATCAATCCTCTTCCAAACGTTCCTTATAGTTCCAGCATCAACCCTTCCGGGGTCTCCAGCAGTTCGATCACGCGGCCCGTGAAGGTGGCCGCTTCGGCGCCGTCGATGACGCGGTGGTCGAACGACATCGACAGGTACACCATCTGCCGGGCCGCAATCGAATCGTCGGGCAGCACCACCGGGCGCTTCTTGATCGTATGAACGCCGAGGATGGCCGCCTCGGGAACGTTGATGATGGGGAAGCTGAACAGCCCGCCGAGGCTGCCTATGTTGGTGATCGAGAAGGTGCCGCCCTTGACGTCCTCGGGCAGAAGCTTGCCCTCGCGGGCGCGCTGGGCCTTGACCTGGATCTCATCGGCGAGCTCGAGAATGCTCTTGCGATCGACATCGTGAATCACCGGCACCACCAGACCGACCTCGGTGGCCACGGCCATGCCGAGGTTGTAGTAGTGCTTGCGTACGATCTCGTCGGCCTCTTCGTCGAGGCTGGCGTTGATCATCGGGAAGGCCTTCAGCGCCGCCACCACCGCCTTCATCACGAACGGCAGGTAGCTGAGCCGAACGCCTTCGCGCTCGGCCACGGGCTTGAGCTTGGCCCGCGTGGCGACCAGATCGGTAACGTCCGCCTCGTCGACGTGCAGGGTCCGCACCGCCTGCAGGTGCGAAGCCATCATCTGATTGGAGATGGCGCGTCGGAGACCTCGCAGCGGGATGCGCTCCTCGAGCGCGCCGTAGCCCTCGGGGCTCTGGTAGCGAACCGGTTCGCGCGTCGGCGCCTGCGACGCCTGCCCGCCGTGGGCGCGCACGTCGTCGACACGGACCCGGCCGTTTGGACCCGACCCCACCACCGTTTCGATATCGATACCGAGTTCGCGGGCCAGCTTCCGGGCGGCCGGAACCGCCAGTACCCGGCCGTAGGCGCCGGTGGTCTGTTCTTCGGCCGCCGCGGTGCCGGGCTTCCGCACCTGCACGACCGAGCCCTCATCGACTGCCGGGCTGGCCTTGAACAGTGTCTGCGCCTCGCCCCTCTTATCGGCGGTGCTGGGGTCTGGTTCGGCGCTAGCCTGCTCCCCAGCGGCCTCGACGCCGGGCTCGGCAGTGCCGTCGTCGGCAAAGCGGGCGATCGGCTGGTTGACCGGCACGATATCGCCCTCAGCGACCAGGCGCTTTTCGAGCACCCCGGCATAGGGGCTGGGCAGCTCGACCGTGACCTTGTCGGTCATGACCTCGACGAGGGCCTGATCCTCGGCCACCAGCTCCCCTTCTTCCACCAGCCACTTGACGATTTCGCCCTCGACCACCGATTCGGCCAGTTCGGGCAGCAGAAATTCCCTTGGCATCAGTTCTCCAGCACCTTAGTAGTTCAGCACCTTAGTAGTTCAGCACCTTTTGCACGGCTTTGAGAATGCGGTTGGGGCCGGGCAGATATTCGCGATCTTGGGCGTAGGGATACGGGGTGTCGAAACCGGTAACGCGGAGCGGGGGGGCGAGCAGCGCATCGAGGATCTGCTCGCTGATGACCGCCGACACCTCGCTCATGAAGTTGCCGGTACGAACCGCCTCCGAGATCAGTACCACCCGGCCGACCCGGGCGACGGCGTCGAGCACCGTGGCACTATCCCAGGGGAGCAGCGAGCGCAGGTCGATGACCTCCGCAGAGATCCCCTGTTTGACCAGCTCAGCGTGCGCCTTCAGGGTCTCGGCCATGCTGCCGCCGTAGGAGACCAGCACCACGTCGTCGCCTTCGCTGCGAATCCTGGCCTGGCCGATGGGCAGTACGAAGTCCTCGTCGTCGGGAACCTCCTCCTTGACCGCCCGGTAGAGGCGCTTGGGCTCCATGAATACCACCGGGTCTTCGTCGCGGATGGCGCTCTTCAAGAGTCCCTTGGTGTCGGTCGGGGTGGAGGGGTAGATCACCTTCAGGCCGGGCGTGTGAACGAAGTGGGTTTCGGGGTTCTGCGAATGGTGATGCCCGCCCCTGACCCCGCCTCCGGCAGGCATGCGGATCACCATGGGGGCGTGAAACTGGCCGCCCGAACGGTAGCGGAGTTTGGCGGTCTGCGAGACCAGCTGATCGAAGCCGGGAAAGACGTAGTCGGCGAACTGGATCTCGGCCACCGGCCTCAGCCCATGCACCGCCATGCCGAGCGCAGCCCCGATGATGGCGGCTTCGGATAGGGGCGAGTCGATGACCCGATCGGGGCCGAAGGTGTCGAACAGGTTCTCGGTCGCCAGAAAGACGCCGCCGCGCTTGCCGACATCCTGGCCTAGAACGACCACCATGTCGTCGCGCACCATCTCCTCGGCGAGCGTGAGGGCGATCGTTTTGACGATGGTCTGGACTGCCACCCCGGACCCCTAGAGCAGGTCCTCGGCCTGCGCCTCGAGGTGGGCGGGCCGCTCGGCAAAGACGTCGTCGAACATCCAGTCGGTCGGCACCTTGCCGGCGGCCTCCGCCGCCCGGGCGGCCGCGCTCTGTTCGTCGTTGATCTGTTCGCGCAGCTCGTTCTCGCGGGTCTCGCTCCACAGGCCGCGCTTCTCGAGGAAGCGCCGAAACCGGGGGATGGGGTCACGCTCGTGCCAGGCCGCGATCTCCTCTTTGGGTCGGTATTGCAGGTCGTTGTCCGACGTGGAGTGAGGGCCGTAACGGTAGACAAGCATCTCCACCAGGGCCGGGCCGACCCCCTCGCGCGCCCGCGCCACCACGTCGCGCATGACGTAGTAGCACGCCAGCACGTCCATGCCGTCGACGTGGTAGCCGGGCATGCCGTAGGCGTGCGCCTTGACGGCGATGGTCTCGGAACCGGTCTGCTTGTTGTAGTCGGCGCTGATGGCGTAGCGATTGTTTTGACAGACGAACACGATCGGCGCGCCCTGGGCACCGGCAAAGTTGATCGCGGCGTGGAAATCGCCCTCGCTGGTGGCCCCGTCGCCAAAAGAGGTGACCACCACCTCGCTGCGGCCCTGAAGTTTCATGCTCAGCGCTGTGCCCACCGCGGGGGGGATATGCGAGGCGATCGTCGACGCTGCCGAAAACACGTTCAACGCCTTCGAGCCGGGATGGTTTGGCATCTGCCTGGCCCGGTTGGGGTCGGCCATGGTGCCCATCATCTGTCCGAAAATCTCTAGCAGCGGCACCCCCAGGGCCAAAACCATGCCGGTATCGCGGTAGTAGGGAAAGAGCCAATCGTGCATGGGCTGGACGCTGCGGGCGACTGCCACCTGAGCCGCCTCGTGGCCGGCAACGGGAGCTACGAAGCTCATCTTGCCCATCCGCTGGAGTCGCACCATGCGTTCGTCCAGCAGCCTGGCGGCAACCAGATCGCGGTAGATGCCCGTCAGCGTGTCGTCGTCGAGATCCAGATCGAAGGGGCCCAGCCACTCACCAGCTTCACTGACGACCGAAATCGGCGTATCGCTGAACGGTTCGAAGCGCTGCAAATCCCTGATCATCCAGGACTCCTTTCACATGCATCGCCCCCACGTCCCCCGGTCAGCGGGCGGCACACCTGGCCCGATCGATAGTAAGGAAAACCCCCGGAGCGAGACCACCGGGGGTGCGTCAGCATCACCGCTGTCTAGGCCTGCGCTGTTGTGAATCGATCGATCGGGCATGACCATTCCTCAGCGGCCCACGTGGGCCGAAGGCGACTATCGTAGTTCACCATACCACTCTCGGTTCGGCCCCTCTGTTGCTCATTTAATATGCATATATACAGTCAATCCTGCATTCGCGCCACCCCAACCATCCTCCAAAAGAAGGACGCCACGGCGAAGCTTACGGGCTAGACTTGCACCATGAAAACGCAACGCAACTCCATCGCATTTGTGCTTATCGCCCTGGGCGCGCTGGCGCTGCTGTCACGGCTGGGCGGAGACACCGGTTGGCTGTGGGTCGGCCTGGTCTCGGCCGCCTTCCTGTTCTTCTACAACCGCGACAAGCGCTACAGCTTCCTGGTGGTCGGGTCGATCCTCGCCGGCGTCGCCCTCGGGATCCTAGTCGAGGGTGCCTGGGGTTTTGAAGGCGCCTTCCTAATCAGCCTCGGGATCGGCTTTGGCGCCATCGACCGGGTTGCACCCCGAAGCAACCGCTGGCCCTTCTTCGTGGGCATTCTGCTGATCGGTCTGGGGCTCATCTCGGGCCTCGTCGAAAGTGGCATCCTCGGCTCGTTCTGGTTTGCCCTGGTGCTGATCGGCGGCGGCGCCTACCTGCTGAGCCGGTCGCGCGACCGGCGCCGGGGCTGGGTCACGGCGAAACCGCGTCCGAAGCCGGCCGAAGCGCCCGCAGCGGAGGCGACCCCAGCGACCCCAGCGCAGCCCGAGGTGGCCGAAGCAGCACCGGAGGCGGCCCCAGCGGCCGACCCGGAACTGGAGACCCGCCGCCTCGCCCTCGAGGCCTGGCGCACCGCTCAGGCCGAGGAGGAGGGCCGCGCCGCCTACCTGATCCTCACCAACGAGACGATCAGCCAGCTCGCCGCAGACCGCCCCACAACGCTCGAGGAGGTACGGCGCATCAAGGGCATCGGCCCCGTCAAGCTGGATCGCTACGGCGCCAGCATCCTCGAGGTCCTCGAAGGCGTCTGAACCCCGTCTGAACCATCGATAGTCCTTTTTCGGCATCCACGTGAGGCCTGCCAGCTGGCAGGCCTCACGTATTAGGCTGGCAGCAATCTCACGCAGTATTCGGTACACTGAGGTCAATTCGGCGACGCCATGCCTGCTCGAATGCATGCAGCGCGCGACCTCGAGGCAAGAGCATCAGCGCATGTCCTGGCAGCCACCGGTGCTTCCAACCACATCACGGAGGAGACATGGAAGATACCATCTACCGAGGGCTCAGTGGAGTCAACATCGACTCCAGCCAGCTCGCTTTGATCGATGGCCTGAAAGGCGAACTGATCTACCGCGGTTACGACATCCGCGAACTTGCCGACCGCGCCAGCTTCGAAGAGGTGACCTACCTTCTGTGGCACGGTGAACTGCCGACCAGCGAGCAACTCGCCGGCTTCCGCAACGCCCTCGGCCTCAACTTCGCGGTGCCGGAACAGATCTTCGAGGTGATGCGAACCCTGCCCTCGGATACCCACCCGATGCACGTCGTCCGCACCGCGGTGAGCGCCCTCGCCGCCTTCGATGAGCAGGCCGAAGGGATCGATCCCAGCAGCGTCCAGCAGATCGGCCTCAGGTTGATGGCGCAGTTCCCCACCATCGTGGCGGCGTACGAACGCCTCCGCCAAGGCCAGCAGCCGGTGGCGCCAGATCCCTCCCTGTCGATCGCCGGCAACTTCCTCTACATGCTGACCGGTACCCCTCCCAGCGCGGCCGCCACCCACACCATGGACGTCGCCCTGGTCCTGCACGCCGAGCACGGCTCCAACGCCAGCGCCTTCGTGGCGCGCGCTACCGCCTCGACCCTGACCGACGTCTACAGCGCCATCACGGCCGCCATGGCGTCCCTCAAAGGCCCGTTGCACGGCGGGGCCAACACCGCGGTGATGGAGGCCCTCGAGCACATCGGCAGCGTGGCGGGGGTCGAGCAGTACGTACTCGACACCCTCGCCACACCGGGCGGCAGGGTGATGGGATTCGGCCACCGGGTCTACCGGGTGCTCGACCCCCGGGCGATCATCCTCAAACGGGTATCACGCCAACTCGCCGAGGAGTCCGGCGACAGCAAGTGGTTCGAGATGAGCCTCGAGATGGAACGGGTCATGGACCGCGAGATGGAGAAGCGCGGCAAGCAGATCAGACCCAACGTCGACTTCTTCTCGGCTTCGGTCTACCGGATGCTGGGCTTCCCCGCCGACATGTACACCCCGATCTTCTCGGTGGCACGCATCTCCGGCTGGATGGCCCACCTTTTCGAGCAATACGAAAATAACAGGATGATGCGTCCTAGGCTTGTCTATGAGGGCCCTAAGGGGAAGAAATATAAGGAGCTTGAAAGGAGGGAGTAGAAGGAGAAGTATAGGATTAAATTAGGGGGACCGACAAGCCGCTACTCGCTCGCCTTCGTATGCCCATGGACCAGGTGCCAGATCCGGTCCGCGGCGACCTCCTCGAACGCCACCTCGGTGCCGTCCGGCCACACCACCCGCACCGAGGCGATCTCGGAGCCAGCCAGGCCGAAGTGCAGCGCCGTGTCGTTCCCCGCACCCAGACTCGAGCCGCTCTTGACCTCCTGCATCCGCGTGAGGCCGTCGGGGGTGGTGACGTACACCCGGGACCCGATCGCGTCCCGGTTTACAGGAGCCCGACCCTCGAGCCGCACCGTCAACCAGTGGTTGCCCGCGCCGACCGGGCTGGTGTTCCGGTAGAGGCTGTAACCCACGCCGAAGTTGCCGACCACCAGGTCGATCAGGCCGTCGTGGTCGTAGTCGGCGTAGGCGGCCCCGAGGCTGGGCTTGGGCTGCTGCTGCCAACTCGGGAGCAAAACTGAGTGGAAGGTGCCGTCGCCGTCGTTCTCGAACAGCAGGTTGGGAGAGGGGAACAGCATCCCTAACGGCGCCGACTGGAAATCTAGGTCCTTGGTGAGCTTGGTGGCGGCCAGGAACAGGTCGAGCCAGCCGTCGTTGTTGAAATCGAAGAACACCGTGCCCCAGCCGACGGTGCCCAAAGGCCCGCCAACGCCGGCCGGCAGGGATACGTTGCGGAACCCCTCCCCCAGGTTCTCGAGGAGCGCCACCGGCAAGGCCGGCGGCGTCGGTTCGGCCATGTCGGAGAAGTTGAGGTCCAGATCCAGGTCGTTGTCGAAGTCGCCCACCGCCAGGCCCATGCCGCCCGCGACGATCCGGGTGTTGGTCTCGCCCGAGACGTCGCGCCAGCACCAGCCCGTGCAACCGGGCCCGTCGTTGCGCCACAGGACGTTCCCGATCGGATTCTGGGCCATGTCGTTCACCACGTAGATGTCCGGATCGCCGTCGTCGTCGTAGTCGACGAAACTGGCCGCGAAGGCGGCCCCCTGGAGCCTGGTCGCCTCGAGAAGACCGGAAGCGTCCTCGAAGGTGCCGTCACCCAGGCTTCGGTAGAGCCGGTCGCTGGCCAGGTCGAGTTCTATGGGACGGCACTCGGGAAAGCAGGACCAGTTGGCGACGAACAGGTCGAGGTGCCCGTCGCCGTCGTAGTCGGCCCAGGTTGCCGTGCTGCCCTTGCCGGTGTCGCCCACCCCGGTAGCCTCGGTGACGTCTATGAAGCCTTGTCCCTGTTCGTTGTGGAACAGGACGTTGGCGCCGTTGGCGAGGACGTAGAGGTCCTTGAAGCCGTCGTTGTCGTAGTCGGCCCACACCGCTCCCCCGGTCCAGGTGTCGGGTAGGGCCACCTGGTTCGAGAACTCGGAGACCGTGAAGGTGCCATCGCTATTGTTGTGGTAGAGGGTGCTGGGGTTGGTGCCGCCGGCGAGGAAGAGGTCGACCCAGCCGTCGTTGTCGTAGTCGCCCCAGGCCTGGCCGGTGGAGATATAGCCGCGACTGATGGACCTCCCCAGGTACTTGGACCAGATCCCACCGTGGGGTGTCGCGATACCGGCCTGTTCGCTCACGTCGACGAACAACTCGGGCGCGGCCGAGGGTTGGGCCAATGTCGGGGTTCCCGCCAGGGTGGCCAGCGCCAGGAGGATCGCCAGGCGAAACAGGATCGCTGGCGCATTCCGGACCGTCGTTGCCCTGGCGGGGCCCATGGGTCCCATTATTCCCCCTGGATCCCAGCAGGGTGTCTTACGGGGCCCCAAATCTGCGCCTCCTCTGGTTTGCCTTTCCCCACACCTAATCCCAATTCCTACCCTATCCCCTCTTTTCCGGTACATAATCCATCCTATGCCTCCTCACCACCTCGTTAGGGTTCTTAAGAACACTCGTCAGGAGCTCCGTCGTGCGCTCGATGGGATGGGTGATGCCGACCTCGAGCGACGCTTGGCGGGGCTCAACAGCGTGTCGTGGATTGTCGGGCACCTGGCGGCTCAGGAGCAGGGGATGTGGCTGTTGGCACGTGGGTTGCCGGCGCTGGCGGACCTCAGCGACTGGCGGACTGGGGCGCCGGCGACAGCCCCGGCCTTCGGCACGGTGTTTCCACTCTGGGAACGGGTCACCGAAGCCACCGAGGGGTGGCTCGATGCACTCGGCGAGGACGATCTGAGGCAGCACTTTTCGGGGAGCCGCTTCTACGAGATCGAGAACGTCGGCTCGCTGCTGATGCGCGTGATCGGGCACTACTACCTTCATATCGGCCAGATCACCGCCATCCGCAAGATCCTCGGCTACCCGGTGCCGGGTTTCGTGGGGTCGCAGCGAGGCGCCTACTTCGAATGAGGTCTCGCCGGCCGGATCGACCTGCTGCTAGCGTTCAGACAGGAAGTCGCGCAGCCAACCCTGGTAGCGCTCGGGGTCGAGGTTCCAACTCTCGACGTGGTCGGCCCCCTGCACCCGGTGGTAGCTCAGGGGCGCTCGTACCAGGCTGGCGTAGTCGTCGACCAGGGCGATCGGGATGGTGCTGTCGTCGGTGCCGGCGATGAGCAGCATGGGCACCGTGATGTCGCCGGCGGTCCGGCGCTGATCGAGACCATCCCAGTTCACCCCGGCACGGAGCCGGGCCACGAACAGGGCCACGTCCGTGATGCGATCGGACAGCGGCAGACCCAGGTCTTGGGCGCCGACCCGAAAGACGGTGCGCGAATCGAGCAGCGGCGAATCCAGCACCAATCCGGACAGCTCGGGGGCCTCCGCGGGCCAGCGTTCGATGGCCTCGAGGACGAGCGCCGCGCCGGTTGAGAGACCGTACAGCACCACCCGTTCCACGCCCTGCTCCTTAAGGAACTCGAGTCCGGTGAACAGATCTCGGTACTCGCTGGCGCCGTAGTGGTAGAAGCCGTCAGGACTGGGATCGCTGCCCCGGTGGTTGCGGTAGGAGAGCGCCAGCACCGAGTGACGCTCCGCCAGCACCGGCAGGAACCGCAACGTCTCGGTCAGCTCGCCACGGCGGCGGCCGTGCAGGATCACCACCGCGCTGTCTGCACCCCCGTCCAGCCACCAGGCTGCGAGCGCCCCGGCCTCCCCTTCGAGGGTCAGCTCCTCGGCCTCGAGACCACGCTCGGCCGGCCCCTGCCAGAACAGCACGTTGTCGAGCCTGGCAGGGTCGCCCACCCTCGGGGGGCGCCCGAAGCTCAGTTCGAACGCGCGCACCACCGCGCTGCCGTCGTCCTCGAGGATCGCCCCAAGGCGGCCGTAGCCACCTTCGTAGAGGAGGTTGAACAGCCCCTGCTGGCGGGCGTCGGCAAACTGTTCGGGACCGTCCACCAGCGGCAGCCGAACCTGGCCGTCGGCGACCTCGAGGACCTCGAATTCAGGGAACAGCTGGTAGGGCTTCGGCACTAGAATGGTGCTCGAGAAACGCCAGCCGATCACCGCGAGAGCGATGAGGAGAGCCGCGATCAGGATCACAATCACGATCAGGATCACGATGAGGGGCATGGGCCAGTGTAGGGGACAGACCCTGTGGGGGTCAGGCTGTCACGACCGGAACCGGCTGCACCGAGCTCGGTTTCAGTCCTGCCAGCCCACCTCGCCATAGGTGTCCTGGCGATCCGGGCTGGTCGAGAACATCGTCACCGGCACGTGGGCGTAGCGCTCAATCAGGTTCAGGTAGTCGGTGACCGCTTCGGGGAGCGCCTCGCGGCTGCCGAGGCCCTGGAGGTCGCCCCAGCCCGGCACCTCCTCGTAGACCGGCTTGCCGCCCCGATAGGCGATGCACACCTTGAGGCTGTCCATGCCGGAGAGGACATCGAGTTTGGTCACCACCAGACCGTCGCAGCCGTTGATCTCGGCGGCGTAGCGCAGCTGAACCAGGTCGAGCCAGCCGACCCTGCGGGGCCGGCCGGTGGTGGTGCCGTACTCGTCCCACTGGTTCTTGCCGCTGCCACGCAGCCGCAGGGCGAGCGACTCGTCGTCGATCTCGGTCACGAAGGGGCCGTGGCCGACGCGGGTGGTGAACGCCTTCACCACGCCGTAGACCCTGTCGAGCGCTTTGTGGCTGACGCCGGCTCCGACCAGTATCCCGCCTACCGTCGGATGGCTGCTGGTGACGAACGGGTAGGTCCCGTAGCCGAGGTCGAGCATGGTGCCCTGCCCCCCCTCGAACAGCACCCGGCGGCCCTGGCGCAGCCCCGCGCGAACCGTGACTCCGGTGTCGTGAATGAGGGGCAGCAAGCGCTCCCTGACCTGCTCGAGCGCGGCGAAGGCGACGTCGACATCGGTCCAACCGACCCTGGCCGTCGAGTTCGGCTTGGCCTCCAGCAGCCGCTCGAGGCGCTCACGGAGCACGCTCTCGTCCAGCAGGTCGCCCATCCTCAGGCCCACCCGGCGGGCCTTGTCGCTGTAGCTGGGCCCGATGCCGCGGCCGGTGGTGCCCACGAACCCGCCCCCCTCGTCGTTCTTGCGGTGGTGGGGAAGCACCAGATGCGCTTCGTTCGAGATCGCCACCCGGCCGGGATCGCGCCGGGCGCGTAGCGCGTCGAGTTCCTCGAGGAAGGTCCAGGGGTCGATCACCATGCCGCCGCCCAGGATGGAGAGGGGTCGATCGTGGAGGGTGCCGCAGGGCAGATGGTGCAGCTTGAAGACCTCCTCGCCCACCACCACCGTGTGGCCGGCGTTGGCGCCGCCGGAGAAGCGAACCACGAAATCCGCCTCGCTGGCGAGCGCATCCACCACCTTGCCTTTGCCCTCATCCCCCCACTGAGCACCGATGATTGCGATTCCGGGCATGACGTGACGACCTCCAGGTTGCTGTACCAGGGCAGTATGACACAACGTCGGCCGGCCCCCGGAGTCTTCCCTGGGTCGCCGGCGACGATCTCGAGGTCGAGGGGGCCCGGATCCGCTACCGGCCCGACCGTGGTCAGGTAGTGCCGGACCGCGCCGGTTTCCTTCTCTCCCGCATCAGGGGATGTGGACCCCGTACTGATCGGAGTACAGGAGCGCAACGGCGAAGACGTCTTCGAGGCTCATCCGCGGCAGCCACACCTCGGAATCCACGTCCAGGTCCGTGCCGATCAGGTTCAGGCCGAGGATCGAGCGCAGGTCGTTGTACCAAGCGTCGACGACTTCCACGTCGGCCTCAGCGGCGTTCCGGTCGATGATCTCCCGCGCGCTGTACCTGGCCGCCCACCCCTCGGAGACCCCGAAGGTGTGGAGTTCCCCGCTGTTGTCGAAGGCGTCGTACATGTAATCGGCTTCGTCTTCAATGTCCTCGAGATCGATCTTCAGGTCGAACTCCAGGTAGTCGGCGGTGGCGTTCCCGAAGATCAGGTTGTCGGTCATCACCACGTCCGCCGCGCGCTTGGCGTTGTCCACGCCGTAGTTGTCGTTCAAGGCGAAGATGCTGTTGGTGATGGTGACGTTCGTCTCGCTCTCGAGGATGATCCCGGAGCCTCCGAAGGTCCCGAAGGGGTCGTGCTTTTCGTTGAAGACGCTGATGTTGTTCTCGAAGGCGTAGTTGGGGAACTCCTCGCTGGTGTCCCCGCTGAAGCTCTTGCCCAGGTGGAAGCCGGCCCCCGTATTGTTCACGGCCACGTTGTTCCGGATCGTGACGTCGGCGGCGCGACCCGGGAAGAAGGTGAAGGCGCCCTGGGTCGGCGCGGTGTTCACCACGATCACGTTCTGCACGACGACGGTGCTGTTGATGCCGGTTGAGATGACGAGGCCGCCGCTCTCGGGCGTGGGCGTGTCGCTCGGCGTCCCCATCCGGACGATGGCGCTTTCGGTCTCGTCCCTGTAGTAGTTCCGCGGGCCGTTATCGATGATGAGGCCGTCCACCATCACGGTGTGCTCCGTCGGTTCCCCGCGAACCTCCATCAGTGGGGTGGCAAACTTGCTGGTGTCGATGGACAGGCGGTAGGTGGTAACGAAGTTGTCCGAGTTGTGCAGGCCCGTGAAGATCGTCAGGTGGTCGCGCCACGGAGACCGGACCGTAAAGTCCTGGTTGAAGCCGCCGAGAATCACCACCGGGATCTCGATGTTGTCCGACCCGCTGTCGCCGCGCCCCGTGTAGATCCCCTCCGCGATGCAGACCACGTCCCCTGGCTCGAGCCTCGAGACGATGTTGCCCAGGTCGTTCGCGGGCCTCTCGAGGGTGGCGTTTCTGCCGCTGCCGGTCTCGACGTTCACGTATTTCGTGCACCCGAAGGGGGAATCCTGCGCAAGGGCGTGCGGTAGCCCCCAGGCCGCAAGCAAGATGCTCATGAGCAACCAGAGGCGTGTCCGTGGCAAAATCATGTTGTCCTCCCTAACGACTTCCCGTAATTTCCCGTGCCGTGAGTCCTCTACTTCTGGGGCGTACCAGCGGCGCGGTCGCGGGTGCGCGTTCCCGACCCCAAGACCCGTCCTCGACGGATACGGGATCCCGTTGGAAGCCGGATCCAGCGGCCCGAAACCGGCGCGCGCTTCGCCCGGGCACCATTATATCAAGACCGAAAAGCTTGTGTCGGTGACGGAGCCCGTGAGGCCTGGGGGGGAGCCGAACCGCGGGCCCCCCGGTTACGCCGACGCCGATGGCACCTTCACCCCCGCCCCGGTCGTGAAGGAGTAACCACCGCCAGGCGCTGAGCGCCGGCGCCCCAGCGGCGCATTCCCGGGCCTGCTATCCTCAAGCCCAGGAATGCGCCGCCAGCTGTTCATCGCCCTGCTGTCTCTCACACTGTCGTGCATCGGTTGGGCGTCCGCCCAGACGGTGACCGTCTTCGCGGCTTCAAGTCTGGGCGACGCCTTCAGCGAACTCGCCGACCGTTTCGAGGCGCAGTCCCCCGGCCGCAACCTGGTCCTCAACTTCGCCGGCTCGTCGACGCTGGCAACCCAGCTCCTCCAGGGCGCGCGGGCCGACGTCTTCGCCAGCGCCGACGAGGTGCAGATGCAACGCCTGGTAGCTGAGAACCTGGTCGCCAACGGCCCGCACCCGTTCGCCGGCAACCGCCTGACGATCCTGGTGCCGGAAGATTCCGAGCTGACCGACGCCAGCGAGCTGGCCGCGCCCGGATTGCTGCTGGTGCTGGCCGGGCCCGAGGTGCCGGCCGGCCGCTACGCCCGGCAACTGCTCGAGCTGCTCGACCGCCGCTGGGGAGGGGGTTTCGCCACCGCAGTTCTCGCCAACCTCGTCTCCAACGAACCCAACGTTCGCCAGGCGGCCGCCAAGGTGGCCCTCGGCGAAGCCGACGCCGCCATCGTCTACCGCACCGACGCCCGCGGCCTCGAGCGGGTCCGGACGGTCACCCCTCCCGACGCCGAAGCGATCGCAATCCGCTACCCTATCGCCCGCCTGAGCGAGGCCCCAGAGCCGGAGCTGGCGGCGGCGTTCATCGCCTTCGTGCAGTCGCCCGAAGGGCTTGCGGTGCTGGCGCGGCACGGGTTCGCGGCGCCGTGACCCGCCTCCCCCTCCCCGCGGTGCTCGTTGCCAGCGCCGCCATGGTGCTCCTGCTGGGACTGCCGAGCCTGGCGCTGCTGATTCGCATCCTGCGCCCCGAGCTGTGGGCCGGTCTCTTCAGCCCGGTGGTCATCGAGGCGCTGCGGCTGAGCCTGGTGACCACCGGCCTCAGCCTGGGGCTGATCCTGCTGTTCGGTACGCCCCTCGCCTACCTGCTGGCACGGTTCGATTTTCGCGGCCGGGCGCTGCTCGACGCCCTTATGGACCTGCCGCTGGTGCTGCCCCCGGTGGTGGCCGGGGTGATGCTGCTGCTCGTCGTCGGCAGACGCGGCCTGCTCGGGGCTCCTCTGAGTGCCCTCGGTATCTCGATCCCCTTCACCACCGTGGCGGTGGTGCTGGCGCAGCTGTTCGTGGCGGCGCCGCTCTACATCCGCACCATGAAGGGGGCACTGCGACAGACGCCGAACGACCTCGAGGCGGCCGCCGTGACGCTGCACGCCAGCCGCTGGCGCACCTTCTGGCGCGTCACCCTGCCGCTGACGCTGCCCAGCTTCGTAGAGGGCTGTGTTCTCAGCTGGACCAGAGCGCTGGGCGAGTTTGGCGCCACCATCGTGGTGGCCGGAAGCCTGAGCGGACGCACCCAGACCATGCCGCTGGCTATCTACGCCACCCTCGAGCGCGATCTCGATGCGGCGCTGGCGCTGTCCGCCATCCTGGCGGCCGTGGCGTTCGGTCTGCTGCTCGCCTTCCGACTGACGCTGGAACGCCGGACCCGCTAGCACGCGCCGGCCACCTTTCCCTAGGACCCCTTCACAACCCTTGCTAGACTGCACCCATGAGACTCTCGGCAACCGACATCTACGCCTTTCAGGCACTCGGCTTCCTGGGCACCCGAGAACGTGACAGCTGGGTTGGGAGCGACGACATCAGCGAGGCGACCGGCGTGGCGCGGCCCTACCTGGTGCGCATTCTGGCGACCCTCTCCGGTCGGGGCATCGTCGCCTCCAAGAAGGGGACCGGCGGCGGCTACGCCCTCGACCGCGACGCCCGCGAAATCTCCCTGCGGGACGTCATGCGCGCCATCGACGGCCCTGTCGCGCCGCTGAGTTGCGTCAGCCTCAAGTGGCACAAGGACTGCCCCGAAGACGACCGCTGCCACGCCCGCTCCAGGGTGTGGCTGCGGGTTCGCAACGCTATGCTGGCGGCGCTCGGCGAGGTGACCGTCGAAGACCTGGCGACCGACTTCCAGCAGGGCGTCACCTACGCCCTGTGCCTGGACCACCTGCTGAGCCCCAACGAGCCGGCTCCAGACTAGCCCCTGCTCCTCAGCCGAGTCCCAGGGCCCGGGCGCCCTCGCGGCGCCCGGTTGACAGGGCCGCGATTTCTGCTACACTCCTGGGCATGTCTTGGCCAGCAACAGGAGGTGACGCGATGGACGATGGCTTTTATGGCTATTGCCGTACGCGTACCCCTGCGGTTGTCGGCCTCTAGCCCAACCTACAAGCCCGACCCCAACCGCACGGGTGCTCCACCACACCCCCTGACTCAAGAAGGAGCCCCCATGGTCGTTGTCATGAAGAAAAACGCGGAAGCCGGCGCCGTCGAACACGTTCTCGCCGAGGTGAGATCGCTCGGCTTCACCCCACACGTCAGCGAAGGGGAGTCGCGCACCCTGATCGGCGCCATCGGCCCGGCACCGAGCGACGACATACGCGAGCACCTGCGCGCCTTTCGCGGCGTGGAGACGGTCGTGCCCATCACCAAACCGTTCAAACTGGCCTCGCGCGAGTTCCGCCGCGACGATTCGTTCGTGACCATCGGCGGCGACACGGTGCCGCCGGTCCGTACCGGCAACGGTCGCTTCGTGGTGGCCGCCGGGCCCTGCGGGGTAGAGAGCGCCGAGCAGACGCTTGGCGCTGCGGCCATCGTCAAACGCCATGGCGCCAGGGTGCTGCGCGGCGGCGCCTACAAACCGCGAACCAGTCCCTACTCCTTCCAGGGGCTCGGCCAGGAGGGGCTCGAGATCCTGACCCAGGCGCGCGCCGAGACCGGCCTGCCGGTGGTGACTGAGGTGACCGCCCCCGAACTGGTAGAGAGCGTGAGCGCCAGCGCCGACATGCTCCAGGTAGGCGCCCGCAACACCCAGAACTTCGCGCTACTGGCCGAGATCGGCAAGTCCGGCAAGCCGGTGCTGTTCAAGCGCGGTATCTCGACCAGCCTCAACGAATACCTGCAGGCGGCTGAGTACATCCTGTCGCAGGGCAACCCCCAGGTGGTGCTGTGCGAACGCGGCATCCGCACCTTCGAAACCGCCACCCGCTTCACCCTCGACGTGTCCGCGGTGCCGGTGCTCAAGGAGTTGAGCCACCTGCCGGTGTGGGTCGATCCCAGCCACGCCGCCGGCCGCCGCAGCCTGGTCGAGCCGCTGGCGCTGGCGGCGGCCGCAGCCGGTGCCGACGGGCTCATCATCGAGGTCCATCCCGACCCCGAAACTGCCCGCTCCGATGCCGCTCAACAGCTCACCGACGACGGCTTCGGCCAGCTCATGGCGCGTCTCAAGGCGGTGGTGGCGGCGCTCGGCAAGGAGCTCTAGCCGGTGCGTCCCAGCGCCCTGTTCGACACCGTCGTCATCGCCGGGGTCGGGCTCATCGGCGGCTCGGTGGGCCTGGGCATCCACCAGCGCTTCCTGGCCGAACGGGTGATCGGCCTCGACCACGATCCGGCCGCGCTCGACGCCGCCCGCGGCCTGGGAGCGATCGACGAGGCCCAGTTGGCGCCCGGACCCTGGCTCGAGGAGGCCGGCCTGGTGATCCTGGCAACTCCGGTCAGGACCCTGGTCCCGCTGGGACGTCAGCTCCGGCCGTACTTGAACGACGCGGCCATCGTGACCGACGTCGGCAGCGTCAAGAACGAGATCGTCGAGGGCCTCCGGGAACTCACCTTCGTCGGCGGCCACCCCATGACCGGCAGCGAACGCATCGGGGTCCAGAACGCCGATGCGGCCCTGCTCGAGAATGCCGTCTGGGTGCTGACCCCCGACCGCGAGAGCGACCCCGGAGCGGTCGCCACGGTCCGCGACTTCGTCGAGCATCTGGGCGCCAGGCCGCTGCAGGTCGATCCGGCTCAGCACGATCGCCTGGTGGCCGCGGTTAGCCACATCCCCTACCTGACGGCGGTGGCGCTCACCACCCTTGTTTCCGACGATGAAGACCGCGACCTGATGATGCTGCTGGCGGCCGGCGGCTTCCGCGATCTGACGCGGGTGGCCTCCGGCTCCCCGGTGATGAGCCGCGACATGGTAGTCGGCAACCTCGAAGCCGTCCGCGAGACGCTCTCCGCCTTCCGCGGCCAGCTCGACATCCTGGCCGCCCAGATCGAGGATCCCGAGGCGCTGCTGGCTCAGGGCGAGCGCGCCAAGCGCAGCCGCGACAGCTTCCCCATCGTGGGCCGCAGCCTGCTGCCGGCCCGTTTCGAGGTGGTCATCGCGGTACCCGACCGGCCGGGCCAACTGGCCCGCATCACCAAAGCGCTGGGCGAGGCCGAGGTCAACATCAAGGATATCGAGGTACTCGGCATCCGTGAAGCCGGGGGCGCGGTGCGGCTGGCCTTCGACCACCCCGAGGCGATGACGCGCGCCACCGAGGTGCTGCGCAGCGTCGGCTACGAGGCGCGGGTGCGGGGCGAACGGTAGGCTAGGAAGGACCGCTATGGCACAGACCCGGACCAAGCACCGTGCTTGGTCCGGGTGGCGCTTGCAATCCAATACCGGGCAACCCGACGGTCCCACCGTGAAGGAGCAAAAGATGGACAACACCCAGATCGTACTCAAGAGCCGTCCGCGGGGCATGGTCGCGCTCGAGAACTTCGAGGTGCGCTCAGGCGCAGCGCCCACCCCTGCCGAGGGACAGCTCCTCGTCAAGAACCTATATCTGTCGGTGGACCCGTACATGCGGGGCCGAATGAACGCCGCACCGTCGTACGCGGCCAACTTCGAGGTCGGCGAGGTCGTCCCCGGCCGCACCGTCGGCCGGGTCGTCGCCACCCGCAACCCCAGCTTCGCCGAGGGGGATGTGGTCCTGGGCGGATTGGGCTGGGAGAACTACTCGCTGACCGATGGGAGCGGGCTCCGCAAGCTCCCCGAAGACGCGGAACATCTCTCGGCCTACTTGGGCGTACTCGGCATGCCGGGATTCACCGGCTACTACGGGCTGCTCGAGATCGGCCGGCCGCGTTCGGGAGAGACGGTGTACGTCTCTGGAGCCGGCGGCGCCGTCGGTAGCGTGGTCGGTCAGGTCGCCAAGCTCAAGGGTTGCCGGGTGGTCGGCAGTGCCGGCAGCGACGAGAAGGTCGCCTACCTGCTCGAGCTCGGTTTCGACGCCGCCTTCAACTACCGTACGGTGAGCAGCCTCCGCGAGGCGGTGGCCTCGGTCTGCCCCAGCGGCCTCGACATCTACTTCGACAACGTCGGTGGCGACACCCTCGAGGCCGCCCTAGCCGCCATGAACAGCTACGGCCGCATCGTCGCCTGCGGCTCGATCTCCCGCTACAACGATGCAGAACCGCGGCCGGGACCCAGCAACCTGTTCCTGGTGGTGACGCGCAGGTTGACGATCCAGGGTTTTATCATCAGCGATCACGAGGATCACCGCCCTGCGTTCGAGACGGACATGGAGCGGTGGCTGGCCGCAGGCGAGCTACGCTACCGGGAGACGGTGACCGAGGGCATCGAGAGCGCCCCGGAGGCGTTCCTGCGGCTCTTCACCGGCGCTAAGATCGGCAAGCAGATCGTGCGGGTCGGGTAGCCTCAGCTCGTTCGCGAACCCCACCCTAAAGTATGTGCCTCAGACGCTATCAGGGCAACCACGGGGGCGGTCACTTGGGGTACGCTGGGATAAACATCTCGATTCAACCCGGGTTCAGGAGGATCACCATGGAATACCGTTCGTTAGGGCGCACCGGTGTCAAGGTCAGCCCGCTCTGTCTGGGGTGCATGAATTTCGGTGGCAAGACCACTCCAGAGGCGTCGTATGAGATCATCGATCGCGCGATCGATGCCGGCGTCAACTTCCTCGATACCGCCAATGTCTACAGTCGGGGACGGAGCGAGGAGGTGACCGGCGAAGCGCTCAAGCGAAACGGCAAGCGCGACCAGGTGGTGCTGGCAACCAAGGTACACGGGGTCATGGACGACGACGATCCCAACGCCCGAGGCAACAGTCGGCGCAACATCGTCGCCCAGTGCGAGGCCTCCTTGCGGCGCCTCCAGACGGACTATATCGACCTCTACCAGATTCACCGACCGCAGCCCGATATTCCCATCGACGAGACGCTGCAGGCCCTCTCCGATCTGATCCGCTCTGGGATGGTGCGCTACATAGGCACCAGTACCTTCGCCGCCTGGCAGCTGATGGAGGCGATGATGATCTCCCGCGAGCTGGGCCTGAATCGCTTCATCTGCGAACAGCCGCCCTACAACCTGCTCGACCGGCGCATCGAGCGGGAGCTGCTGCCGATGGCCCAGACCTACGGGGTCGCGATCATCCCCTGGAGCCCCCTGGCGGGCGGCCTGCTGTCTGGCAAGTACCACCGCAACACCACACCGCCGGCCGGTAGCCGTTTCGAGAAGGTCGCCGAAAATCCCGGCCAGCAGCGGCGCTTCACCGATCAGGCGTTCGACGTCATCGAGGGCCTCGAAGGGCTCGTCACCGAGAAGGGCTGCACCCTGTCGCAGTTCGCTCTGGCCTGGTGCCTGGGGCAGCCCGGTGTGACCAGCCCCATCATCGGGCCGCGCACCATGGAGCAGCTCGAGGACAACCTCAAGGCGCTCGACGTCGTCGTGAGCGACGCCGACCACGAGCGGGTCGATGCGCTGACCCCGCCCGGAAGGACGGTCTCCGCTTTCTACGAGGCCAACTTCGGACCCCACCCCTACCGCTGATAGATAACGACGTGCTGTCTCATAGCAAGCATTGGCGACCGGCGTACCCCCTAAGACATCAACACGAAGGTTGCATGGATTTCTACCGCACTTTTCGTTCCAATTCTAGGGATACCCCGTTTTACACTGTGGGTGAAATAACCGGGAGGGAGCGACATGGCGATGCTCGCTGATGACGACATAAGCAGATTAAAAGAGGACGGGCTTCTGGTGTTGCACCAGCTCCTCGACGTCGAGTCTCTCGAGCCGGTGCGGCAGTCGGTTGCCGATTTTGCCGATGGCCAAATCAAGGAACTCGTCGCGGCCAGGGCGGTAGGCGATCCTCACGAAGAGGCGCCGTTTGAGACGCGCTGGGCCATTGTGAGTAGTGAGAATGACTTGCAGAACGGCGAACACTGGGTGCGCCAGTGGGGCGCGCGCAACGGGCTGTTCTCCGAATCGATCTACAACCTCGCGATCGACTCGCGACTTACCGATGTCATCGCGTCGATCATCGGTCCGGAACTGATGGTCCGTGGCGACTACTGGGTTAGACCGAAGATCCCGAGCGACCCGCGCACCACGCTCCCTTGGCATCAGGACAGCCACTACTATGGGAGCAGCACCGGGGTAAACTTTGGGGTTCTCACGGTCTGGATACCTCTCATTGACGTCGATGACCACAACGGGTGCTTGAAGCTGGTTCGCGGGAGCAATCGATATGCGTCTATTGAGGCCCGGCGGAATGATCGCGGCCAGATGGAACCGA
The DNA here is from genome assembly GCA_963662295.1 of Trueperaceae bacterium. GTDB lineage: Bacteria > Deinococcota > Deinococci > Deinococcales > Trueperaceae. The sequence continues at coordinate 655,447 of OY759346.1, read as the reverse complement.
TTGAAGATGTTTCAAAGTTCGGGACGGTAGTCAGCGTGCCGATGAAGGTCGGCGATGTTCTCATATTCACAAACCTCACGCTGCACGCGTCGGGCAACAACGCCTCCGACCAAGTGCGCTGGAGCATGGATCTGCGCTACGCGCCATTCGACCTGTCAACAGATCTCGATACGGCACACCCGGGCTGCGTGATTCGAAGCGATGACCCGACAAAGGTCATGAGTTTCGCGCAGTGGCAGGAGAAGTGGCGGGTTCGCTGGGCAGGGTGAAGCTGGCGCCGCCGCCAATACCTAAAACGCTTCCCGTGGTGGTCCTGGAGCCTCGATCGTAGAGCCCGAACGGCCTCAGATGCGCCACTTCGCGCGCGCTTGCTTCATGGTGATCGCAGGCCGGTCGCCCCGTGCCACCTGCTCACGGTTCCGCAGCAGCGCGTCTTGCTGCTCATTCACCATGAAGCGTTCGTCCACCGGCTCGTCCGCGGGTTGAAAGCGAGCATCAGCGCTCATTCGATAGCGATCGGTGTGGTTCTGTAGTCCGCAGTGAAGGGTCGTGATCGGAAAGATCAAGACGTCGCCAGCTCTGAAATTGGCGCTTTTCCAGGTACCGCCAAAGCGCTCCGTCACATCGTCGAGATCGAAGCTGAAGTGGCCCGGGGCATTGTTGGCCCCCTTGATCGCATCGCGGTCGGGGTCGTGGCGACCGTAGGTGGCGCGCAGGCCTGCGAAGCTGTCTAATTTGTGAGAGCCGGCACACAGTGCCAGAGTGCCCTGCTCAGCGTCGATATCCCCTAGAGGTGTCCAACAGGTGAGTATGTTAGGCGAGCCGCGCCCGATATAGACACTGTCGGAGTGGATGCCCGTATGGCCCCCGCTTGCCTTGATGCGCACGAGGACGCGCGGGTACCGCATCGCTGTGGTGCCGTAGAACTTCCCAAAGAATCGGAGGAATGCGGGGTGCTGAAACAGCCCCTCGACCGCCGGATCTCGTGAATCGATGGCGAGGGAGCTCGGACCCGACGGCCCTATCGTCGCGTCCATAAGCTCCCTGTCGGGCATCAGGTCGCCACGCCGATCGAGCTCCTCGACGATAGCCCGCCGGGTGGCAAGAACATCGTCGCGGGGGAGGAACTCTCTTACCAGTAGGTAGCCCTCATCTGCGAGGCGGTCCCGGAGGGCACTGCTATCGGTGAGGAGGTCGTTACAGTCAGCCAACTCCCCTAGCTGCGCGCTGGGGAACTCGTAACCGCGCCCGTTCATGTACGCCCACATGGTGCTCGCCTGCCTTCTACCGCACTATACGCATCGCGAGGGTTTTACTACGATCCGCGGGTGCACTTGAGTGAGCAAGATGTCCGACGGTTCCTGGCGGACGGCTACCTGGTCCTTCGCCCACCTGTCGCAGCGGAGTTACACAGCCTCATTCGCCGGCGACTCGATGAAGCGACCGCTGGCGAAGAGAACGCCCGAGCAAAGTTCATCTGAGCTGAGGCTTTTGCGTCCCTGCAACCGAATCGAGGTTGAGGTCGAACGCGGCCTATCACAAAGGAGATCGGATACTGTTGGCGAACCCCAAGAGCGGCGTCAGGGATGCATCATACTGAGGCATGTCTTTACAACCAGAAGCGCTTGGTGCAATCCCAGAAGATACCGCCCGCACAGCCAGAAAAGCCTTCCCCAAAGGCAACATCTACCTACGGCTCCGAGACGAGTTTGGCACCATCTACCACGATGAAGACTTCGCCCATCTCTTCTCCAAAACGGGTCAGCCAGCCCTATCCCCCTGGCGATTAGCGTTAGTCACCATCATCCAGTTCCGAGAGAACCTCACCGACCGCCAAGCCTCCGATGCCGTACGAGCCCGCATCGATCTGAAGTACCTCCTGGGGCTGGAACTCACCGACCCAGGGTTTGACTACTCCGTGTTGAGTGAGTTCCGGCAACGCCTCCTATCAGGCCAGGCCGAACAGCTCCTGCTAGACAAGATGCTCAGCATCTTCAAAGACAAGGGTTGGCTCAAAGCCCGTGGGAAACAAAGGACAGACTCCACCCATGTACTGGCAAGCGTTCGCGTACTCAACCGGCTAGAACTGGTAGCAGAGACCTTACGAGCTGCACTGAATGAACTCGCGACCGAAGCTCCTGACTGGGTCCGAGGGGTTGCCCAAACCGAGTGGTTCAAGCGCTACAGCAGACGCTTCGAGGAGTACCGCCTCCCAAAGGGCGCCAAGGCGAAAGATGCGTTGGCATTTCTAATTGCTGAGGATGGCTTCACCCTGATGGCCGCCCTAGACGCGAAGAATACACCTGAAGGACTAGCTGACTTGCCAAGTGTTACGACCCTTCGTTTGGCCTGGTCCCGGCACTTCGCCCTGGAAGAGGGCAAGCCAAGATGGCAAACCGCTAAGGAGATGTTCGAATCAGAAGGGCGCCTCGAATCCCCTTTTGATCCAGAGGCCCGCTTCAGTCAGAAAGCAGGCGTCCAGTGGGTGGGCTACAAACTGCATCTCACCGAGACCTGCGATGACGATGACGTGCACCTGATTAGCGACGTAAGGACTACCCCCTCGGTAACGCAGGATGTGGCCTGCACCGATGCGATTCAGGATTCCCTCGTGAGCAAAGGAATCCCACCAGCGGAGCACTTCCTGGATGCGGGCTATGTCGATGCGGAGCTATTGTGCAGCAGCAAGGATAAAGGCATGACGTTGGTGGGTCCCCCACGGAAGGATAAGAGCTGGCAGCACCGCACTCCTGGGGGGTACGACCATAGTAAGTTCGCTATTGATTGGGACAACCAGCAGGTCACGTGCCCGCATGGGAAGCAATCGAGATCATGGAAACCACGAGCTAACCGGTTGGGGCATGGTTGTGTCCGATATGTTCTGTAAATAGCGAGGCTACCTAGCAACAAGTAGCCATCGCCCTCCAAGATGAGAAGAACCACCAACTCACGAGGAGGAAAGCGATGGCTAACCCCGACAATACGCCCACGCCCGACACGCTACAAGAGGCCCTACTCAATGACCCCGAGTTCCTACAACGAATCGTCCAGAACGCCCTACAGCACATCCTTGAAGCCGAAATCAGCCACCACCTCAACGCTGAGCCATACCAACGAACGCCCAGCAGGAAAGGCTACCGCAACGGCTACAAACCCAGACAACTCAAAACCAGAGTCGGCAGCCTCGAGCTACTCATCCCCCAAGACAGAGATGGCACCTTCAGGACAGAACTCTTCGAGAAGTACCAACGCAACGAGAAAGCCCTCGTGCTATCCCTGATGACGATGTACCTCGAAGGAATATCAACCCGGAAAGTCAGAGACGTTACCGAAGTCCTATGCGGAACAAGTTTCAGCAAGAGCACCGTCAGCAACCTCACGAGGCAGCTCGATGAGGACCTCCAAGCATGGAGATCTCGTCCGCTAGAAGTTGAGTACCCGTACCTGATGGTGGATGCTCGCTACGAACATGTCCGGGTCGACCATCAGGTGGTCAGCCTGGGCGGACGGCAAAGCCTCGGCGCTTCGCTGACGCTGATCGTGACGGGGGTCAGGGCTGACGGTTACCGCGAAATACTCGCTGTGGCGGTGTCGGATACGGAGAGTGAAGCTACCTACCAGGAGGTCTTCCGATCTCTCAAGACCCGGGGCCTTCGGGGTGTGCAGCTCGTAACGAGTGATGACCATGCAGGATTGAGAGCAGCGATCAGTAGGCACTTTCAGGGCGCGAGTTGGCAACGCTGCCAGGTTCATTTCGCTCGGAATCTGCTGGGTCGAGTAGCGAGGAAGCATCGTAAGCACCTAGCCGAGGACCTCAAGGGGATCTTCCGGGCGCCTACCTTGGAGTGGGCCAGGGAAGCAGTGGTGGAAGTGGTGGATGCCTGGCGTGGTAGTCATCGGGCCCTGGCTGAGCATTTGGAGGGGCATGTCGAGGAGTGCTTGGTGTGTTTCGCGTTCCCTGTTTCTCATCGTTTGAGGATCAGGACTACGAATTCGTTGGAGCGTCTGAATCAGGAGATCAAGCGTAGGACTCGTGGTGAGGACTCCGAATCGGGAGTCTCTTGCGGTTGGTGACGCGGCCGTAGGGTTTCGTGGAGACTGGCGCATGGCCTGCGCTTGAGTGTACGCCATCTCGAAGTCCACGGGACTGACGTAATCGAGCGAAGAGTGCAACCGCCGACAGTTGAACCACCTCACCCACCGCATCGTCGCCGTCTCCACCTCCTGCCTCGAGCACCAACTCGTCGACCTGGCGTGGATCAGCTCGCTCTTGAACAAGCCGATCGTGCTCTCCATCAACGCATTGTCATACGCCGTGCCCACCCGACCGATCGAACCGTTCACGCCATGATCGAGCAACTTCTGGCTGAACGCCAGACTCGTATATTGACTGCCGGCATCCGAATGATGAATCACGCCGTCAGCAACGAACCGCCGATCGGTTCGACGCCGGACGCTCACAGCCTGCTCCAGAGCCCTCATCACCAGCTCGCTGCTCTTACCGGTACTGACCGTGAAACCCAGGATGCGCCTCGAGAAGCCGTCCTGCAGGAACGACACGTACACCCACCCTTCACGAGTGAGCACGTGCGTGAAGTCCGCCACCCAAACGATGTCGGGCGCATCTTGGAACCAGTCTCGCCTCACCAGATCCGGCGAGCTGACGCCGCTAGGCGTTGGGATGGTCGTGCGGACCTTCCTTCTTCGTGTCATGCCCTTCAAGCCCGCGACTCTCATCAGGCGCGCCACCTGGTCACGCCCAACGTCGATACTCTCGTGCTGGAGGGCGTGCCATACCTTACGGACGCCGTACACACCAAAGTTCTCGCGGTGCACCCGATGAATGACCTCCAGGAGACGCTCATCGGATTGCTGGCGAGCGGATGCTTGCCGCTTCTTGGCTGCGTAGTACGTGCTCGGGGCGATCGGCACGTTGTGGTCCCGTAGGACACGGCAGATCGGCTCGACCCCGAACAGGTTCTTATACGCGTTGATGTAGGCGACCATCACTTGAGTCGGCGGTCGAGCTCCGCGGCCGCGAAAAACGCGCTGGCTGTCTTGAGGATCTCGTTGGCTCGTTTGAGTTCGGCTACTTCCTTCTTGAGGGCCTTGATCTCCTCACGCTCTGTGGTTGTCAGGCCTGGCTTGTCACCAGCGTCGATGCGGGCTCTGTCTACCCAGCCGCGCATGGTGTCGACCGGGATGCCGGTTAGGTCATGCAGGCGCCGATAAGAGGCTGAACGTGATTCGTGCGGCGCTTCTTCTCGACGCTCCATGAACATGCGGATGACTCGATCTTTGGTTTCTTGGTCGTAACGGGTCATGCTCCATTCTCTCCTTTCGAGGGAGAACGGAGCCTCCATCAAACCCAGGGCGGTTCAGTCGAGCGCTTCCAGGAGCTCCCCGGCGTCGCTCTCCGCCTCGCACCAGGCCCTCGCTTCGTCCGACCCCACCACGCCCTCACCGACGTTCCGGAGGTGCCCCAAAGCCGTTGACAGGCTGCTCTGAGCGTTCTTCACATCCCGCCAGAATAACTCCTTGAGCAACCACCGCTCCTTGGGGCCCTCCACCGCCAGGTAGGCGAGGAGCAGCAGGGGTTTCACCCGCTTGAAGGCGATCCCCTCGAGCGACAACTCCCCCAGTGTGCGCAACCGCATGCCTCAGTATAGGGCCCTCCAGGAAACCCCGTGGGGAGCGCCGGATGGGCCGGTGACACCCCAGTGACGCTCCGGTGATGCTCCCGATACAACCCGGTGCCGCGGCGGTGCACCCCCACCAGGCACCATAGGCCTCAGCAAGCGAACGAAAGGAGAAAATCATGAGCTGGTACGATAATCTCGAGCACAAACTCCAGTACGAGGAAACCCGAACCAGGAACCTCAAGCACTTCAAGCCCACACCCCACCCCAGGCGCTCCTGGGCACCGCTCAGAACCCGCCTCGCTCACATTCTCCAGACCGCAGCGAGAAGCTTGGAGACCGAACGCTCCAGCAGCACCGACCGGAAAACGGAGTAACCGCGAGAACGAAGGCGGAACCTGGGGCCCCACACAACGACAACTGTGGGGCCCCACACCGTGATGTGCACTGTGACCAGAGCCGTGATCGGACGCTTTGGATTTCCCAGAAGAAAGGTTATCAGCAATCTCCAAAGCCGCTCGTGCAGCAATACGCTTTTGCGGTCTTACCACGCAAAAACCCCAGTTTATTGGGATTTCAGGCTGGATTTGGGGCTGTTTTGGGCGATCTTTGCGCTCTTTGGCTAAAATGCGAAATCGAATTAAGGCATAATCACAAAGGAAATCGTAGAGATTCGGTTTCAGGGCAACGCGATGCCGCATAAGACCTACGTGTGAAAAAAACTGCTGGGATTCACACCACGAGTGACGTATATATACTATGATAAATATATGGAGGTTAATATGGTGAAGCTTGTGCAGAATCGATCCGAACTCGAACAAACCATCTCCGAAACCCTCAAAAACCAACCAGACAAACCCATCTCCCTCGCAATAATCGACCTAGACAGCCTCATGCCAGTCAACGACGCGTACGGCCACGAAGCCGGCGATGAAGTACTCGACAACGTCAAAGACATCCTCCTCAGCTCCCTCCCCCCAGAGTCCACCGTTGCTCGGTTCGGAGGAGACGAGTTCGCCGCGGTGTTGCCCGATACCTACGCCGAGGCTGCTTTAATTCCGTTAGAAGAGATCCGTCAGCACTTCGCTTCCCAACCGGCTGCTCAGAGCGTACCGATCAAGATGAACCTCTCGATCGGCATCGCTGCCGCCCCCACCCACACGGCGGATGGGAAGGGCCTCATCTCTGCGGCAAGCGAGGCGCTGTTCCGCGCGAAGTCTGAGGGGGCCGGCAGAGCTGCCATCTACGTGGAGAATCGGATGGTCTTGAAAAGCAACTACTACCCGCGCGCATCGCTCGACCGGCTCTCTAAGCTCTCAAAGGCCCTCAATCGGACAGAAGCAAGCTTACTGCGGGAGGCGCTCGACAACCTTTTCGATTCACACCGGGAAAACCTTTGAGTACAGAAAGTCTTCATCGACATCACCATTCTGATCAGATGCGTATTCTGACCTATCACAAAGGAGGTCTTTTGTGACCCCCAAGAACGGCGGGCGAGATTGGCTGTACCAACGGGTTCTTCAGGCCCGATTTCAACACCTTTTGTGATACCCCCTGGTCAGCCGAGCCTGCGGGGTTGAGGCTAAAGTGAGCGAGGTGACGTGCCCGTCCTGAATAAAGAAGACCGCGCCTTCTGGATCGAAGAGCATTTCGCCAAGAGGGTGACGGGGGACGAAACCAAGGTCATCCTCGAGGTCATGAACCGCTCATGCCCGACACCCGTTCACAGACTCCTAGCCGATAACTCGACTCGAGTCTCACCTTAATGTGTCGGCAACTGCAGCGCTCGCGCGCGTCGACAGGACAGCGGTGAGGCGGCCGATGTATTAACATTCAATCTGGTCCCGATCGACAGGGGCAGGTCAGCCACGCTTCTGCTAAGCCGGGCACCGACCGATCATGAAGGGAGCCATCTCCATGCTGGCCATCGCCGTAACCGAACCTGGACGCGTGCAGGTAGTGGATGTACCCGAACCCGAACACGGCCCCTATGAGGTCCGCATCCGGACCGAGGCCGCTTGCCTGTGCAACATCACCGACCGGAAACTCATCGACGGCCACTTCCCCGGCGTGGACAGCTACCCCATGCTCCTCGGCCACGAGACGGTCGGCACCGTCGACGCCGTCGGAGAGAAGGTCCGAAGCTTCAAGGTCGGCGACCGCGTGGTGGGCGGTCTGCTGATCCCCTCCACCAGCACGGCGTTCGAGACCGCCTGGGGCGGTTTCTCCGAGTACCTGCTCGCCGGCGACCACCCGGCCATGGTCGAGGACGGGGTGGCCACGCCCGAGCACGGTTGGGTAGAGGTGTACGAGATCATGAAGCCGGTGCCCCCCACCCTCGCCGTCGAGGACGCCTTGATGATGTGCACCTGGCGCGAAGTGCTCAGTTCGTTCGAAGATTTCAACCTGAAACCCGGCCAGGATCTGATCGTGTTCGGAGCTGGCCCGGTGGGCCTCAGCTTCGTGAAATTCGCGCGCCTTCTCGGCTTCGGGGACGTCGTCGGCGTCGACCCGAACGCCCACAAGCGGGACAAGGCCATGGCCATGGGAGCGACCGCCGCCTACGCGCCCGACGATCCCGCTATAGCGATCCTGGCGAAGGACCGGGCTAAGCCCTTCGACGCGGTCATCGACGTCGTCGGCAAGGCAGCCGTCATCAACACGGGGCTTACGCTGATCGGTATGGGCGGATCAGTCTGCGTCTACGGCACCCTCAAGGAGCCGGTGTTGCGGCTCGAGAGCGGCAGCGGTCCCTACAACTTCGACCTTCGGGTCCACCAGTGGCCGACGCGGGTCCTCGAGGCCGGTGCCCAGGAGCGGCTCATCGCCTGGGTCGAAGAGGGCAGGCTCAGCTACGAGGAATTCATCGACGTCGAGTACCCCATCCGGGACTTTGGCAGAGCCCTCGAGGAGGTCGGCACCAGCAAGCCCATCAAGACCCTGTTCCGGTTCTGACTGAGCACCCTAGCGCATGCCGAGAGACGACCTCTTCGACCTGGCGGTCAATCGCGCCTACCGGTACCTCGACCGGACCGGGCAGCCGGCGCGGAATGCCCAGGCCGTTCACAGGGCGCTCGAGATCTGGTATCTCAAGACCCGCTTCGCCTATCGGATTCCGCTCGACGCGGTGATCGCGGCCCTGCTTAGCCGGCCGGACGAGGGGCGGCGCTGGCGTGGCGGCGAGAGCGGCGGCTGGCTGGCCGACCCCGGTACCCCTCCCAACTGATCGTCGGCAACGATGCGAACAGCGACCCGCGACGGCGTTACCGTGTCGTCCTACCGGCGCACCCTTCCGCGCCGTTGGGCTACCATGTATGCCATGTCCGAACCTGCACTGGTGGATCGCTACGGCCGGGTGGTCAACGACCTGCGCGTATCGGTCACGCCGCGCTGCAACTATCGCTGCTTCTACTGCGACCCGCTGGGCGAGAGTTTCACCGACCCCCGCGGCACCGTCTCCGTCGCGGAGGTGAACCGGGTGGTGCTGGCGGCCGTGGAGCTGGGCATGCGCTCGGTGCGCTTCACCGGTGGCGAGCCGCTGCTGCGCAAGGAGCTGCCGGAGATGATCCGCTTCGCCAAACACGAGGCGCAGGTGCCCGACGTGGCGATGACCACCAACGCCAGCCTGCTGGCGAGGCGCCTCGACGACCTGCTCGAGGCAGGCCTCGATCGGGTCAACATCTCGCTCGATGCGGTCGATCCGGAGGTGTTCACCGAAGCCACCAAGGGCGGCACCATCGACCAGGTGTGGGAAGGCATCCGCGCCGTCGAACAGGCGGGCCTCGAGCCGGTGAAACTGAACGCTGTGGTGGTGCGCGGCATCAACGACGGCGAGATCGGCAGGCTCGCCGAGCTGACCCGGGACAAGCCGTACCACGTGCGCTTTATCGAGTACATGCACCTCAACAACGCCGAGCCGGACGCCTGGCGCCAGACCTTCGTGCCGGGCAGCGAGACTCGCGCCCGGGTCGAAGCCGCCTGCGGCGAGCTGGCGCCCGTCCAGACCGACCCCTCGGCGCCGGCGCGGCTCTTCGAAGTGCCCGGCTGGGCCGGCAAGCTGGGGTTCATCAATCCCGTCTCCGAGCCGTTCTGCGGGGCCTGCAGCCGTATGCGCCTCACCAGCGACGCCAAGCTGCGACCCTGCCTGATGACCGACCGGGAGTACGACCTGCGGCCGGCCCTCGAGGCGGCCGACTCGCCGGCGGCGATCCGCGACGCCTTCCTGGTAGCGGCCCACCGCAAGGTCGCCAGCGGCATCACCACCCCGGTCATGCGGCCCCGAACCATGGTGGCGATCGGGGGCTAGGGCCCCGGCAGCGCCTGGGGCCGGAGCCCTGAGGAGGAACGACGCATGCACCAGGGTGTGGCCAGAGTCCTGGTCTATCCACTTCTGCTGATCAATATCGCTGTTGGCTTCCTCTGGATCAACAGCGCCCGGAGCCTGTTCTTGGTCTTCCTCGAATGGCTCTATCGCGACGGTCGCCTCACCGACGGCTCGACCTGGCAGATCCCCTTCATCATCAAGAGCCTCGATAACGCCTTCTTCGTCGTCTCGGCTCTGGGCCTCCTGGCGCTATTCGTCGTACTCGAGTACCGCTACACGGACGGGGCCCGCCGGGGCCTTCTGCTGCAGCGCTTCATCCGCTTCTTGGGTTTCGAGATCCTGACCCTGGGTGTCGTGCAATTGACGACCGACCTGATGCTGGGGCAGACGGTCGCAAGCACACTCGGCTCTGCACTCACCCTGTTCGAGCTCGTCGCCGGGGCGGCACTTGTCGCCGTCACCTTCCTCCGACTGGAGCGAGCGGCGCTCGAGGAGATCGGCGGCCAATGAGCCGCCGGACCCTAGAGGGTAGCAGCGCAGCGAGGGGACGAGAGTGCGGATCGCAGTCTTCGGAACAGGCGGGGTAGGCGGGTACTTCGGCGGGCGACTCGCGGAGGCCGGCGCCGAGGTGGCGTTCGTCGCCCGCGGCCGCCACCTCGAGGCCATGCGCGCCGCCGGCCTCAGGGTAGACAGCGTCCTCGGTGACTTCCACCTGCCGGCGGTCACCGCCAGCGACGATCCCGCTCTGCTCGGCCCGGTCGACGTCGTCCTGGTGTGCGTCAAGGCCTGGCAGGTCCCCGAGGCCGCGCGCGCCGTCGGCCCACTGATCGGCGAGGGCACCTTCGTGGTGCCCCTGCAGAACGGGGTCGAGGCCGCCGGCCAACTCGAGCAGGTGTTGGGCCACGAGCGGGTCGTCGGCGGCCTCTGCGGGCTGGTGAGCTATGTCGAGGGGCCGGGGCACATCCGGCACGCCGGCGCCACGCCGTTCATCCGCTTCGGCGAGCTCGACCGGAGCAAGAGCGATCGGATCGAGCGCCTGCACCGGGCCTTCGCCCGTGCCAAAGGGCTCGAGGTCGACGTTCCCGACGACATCCACGTCGCCGTCTGGCAGAAGTTTCTGCTCATCGCGGCCTGGAGCGGGGTGGGGGCGGTGACGCGCGCCCCAATCGGGGTCGTTCGCGACCTGCCCGAGACCCGCGGCTTGCTCGAGCAGGCGATGCGGGAGGTCTTCGACCTGGCGCGCGCGCGGGGGATCGTCCTGCCCAGCGACACGATTCCGAAGACGTTTGCCTTCTTCGACGGGCTGCAGGCCGCCAGCACCGCCTCGATGCAGCGCGACGTGCAGGCGGGACGGCCGTCGGAGCTCGAATCGCAGAACGGGGCGGTGGTGCGGCTCGCTGCTGAGGTCGACTTCGAACCGCACCTGCACCGCTTCCTCTACGCGAGCCTGTCACCTTCGGAACGGGAGGCGCGAAACGCCTGAGGATGCCGCCGCATCCGGGTCTGCCAGGGCAAGTTAGAGACCGGAACGCCCGTCGGGACGATATGAAACAATAAGGAATGGCGAGTACCTACGAACGAGACGGCTACCAGCTCATCCCTCAAGCCATTCCCCAGCAAGACCTCCAACCGCTCCGCGACCGTATAAATCGACAGGTTGGTATCCACGCACAGACCCTCTTCGATGAGGGCAAGATCGACGATCTCTACGAAGATCTACCCTTCGGCCAGCGCCTCGCGGCCCTACACGCCGACAACGAACTCCGCCTGCGCCAGTGGAACGCTCCCTTCTTCGGCCCTGAGCTCCATGCCATCATCAACCACCCGGGCATCGCCGACGCCCTCGAGCGGCACCTCGGGCCCAACGTCAGCTTCAACGGCGACTACCACCTGCGTCCCAAGATGCCTGACAGCGAACGGACCGCCTTCCCGCTGCATCAGGACAGCCAGTACTACGGCAAGGCCTCCCAGCACGCCCACATCATCACCGTGTGGATCCCCCTGGTGGACGTGGACGAGGTCAACGGCTGCCTGTATGTGATTCCTGGCAGCAACCACTGGGAGCTGATCGATAGCGCGCGGGATGAGAACAGCAACATGCGCTCGTTCGAGGATCCCGAAGCGCGCGGCACCCCTGTCCCGGTGCCGATGAAGGCTGGGGATATCCTGTTGTTTTCGAACATGACGTTTCACGGCAGCAAGGTGAACCGGACCGACGCGGTGCGCTGGAGCACCGATATTCGCTACATCCGGACTCCTGGGAGCTTTACCGCTTCGGAAGAGGTGCAGGCGGCGGAGGAATACCTGATTGCGCTGCTGAGAAAGAACAAGCGTCACGCGCCCATGGTGGTGCGGGGGGAGGGTCGGCGCTCCTCGTTCGAGCAGTGGCAACAGGAATCTCCATCCTGACGGTCTCGTAACCCCAACCAGCTTCAGCGGCGAGTAGGCCGCAGCTCGACCGCCTCGATCGCGACGCGCTGCGGCATGGCGGCGATCAACACCACCAGGGCAGCGAGGTCGCTGGGCTGGATCATGGCTGCCCGCCGGGCCGCGGAAGGCGGCGCGGGGCGCAGGTCCATGATCTCGGTGTCGCCCTCGCCGGGATTGATGACGCAGGCCCGGACATGGTGGGGATTCCCCTCCTCGTTCGTCACCGCCGTGAGCGCCTCCATGCCCCGCTTCGAGGTGCTGTAGGCCACGCCCCCCAGCAGGCTGGGATGCGTGGCAGCCCGCGAAGCGATGTTGATGACAGTGCCCTGCTCCCGGGCGATCATCGCCGGCAGGAACTCCTTGGTAAACAAGAAGGCGCTCGTCAGGTTGACCTCGAGCAGGCGCCGCCACGCTTCGCTGCTGGTCTCGCTCACGCTGCGGGCTGCGATATTCGTGCCCGCGTTGTTCACCAGCAGATCGATCGGCCCGAGGGCCTCCCGGGCCCGGGAGGCCGACGCCCGGACCTCCGCCTCGACGGCGATGTCCGCCGGACAGGTCACAGCCGTCCCTCCCTGCTCGCGAATCCCCTCGGCGACCTCGTCGAGGCGCTCGATCCGACGGGCGACCAGCGCCACCGCTGCGCCTTCGGCAGCAAACGCCTGGGCGATGGCCCGGCCGAACCCGCTGCTGGCCCCCGTCACGAGTGCGGCCTGTCCCTCGAGGCGCTTCACGGTCTGTTAGCCAATGGCTTCATCGAAAACTCTCCTTCATCGGTCAGGCAACCCTTCATCGGTCGGGCATAACTGGGACCCGGGCGTCGATCACAGCTGGTAGCTACTCGAAACGACGCTGGTCTGACCGTCGGCGTCTTCGTCCCAGTACACCGTCACCAGCCTGTTGTCGCCCAGCAACAACGACACCGGGTAGCCGATGCCTCCCGACACCAGGTCGTCGCGGATGATGACCTCATCGTCGATGTCCCAACTGCCGCCATCGTCACGGCTGATGCAGGCCCTGATTCCGTAGGGCTTCCGGCGGTGCCCGTAGACCGAGAGCACCCGGTCGTCATCGAGCTGAACGACGTGCGCCGGGTAGCCCCACATCGGCGTCATCTCGGGCTCCGACCAGGTCTCGCCGCCATCGTCGGATGCCACCTGCCACAGGTGTCCCGTCTGCTGACAGTTCCTCATGTGGCACAGCAGCCGGCCCGACCGCAATTTGATCATCGCCGGCTCGACGAAGTAGTACTCCGGATGTGCGGCGATCTCCTGGGTCTCGTTCCAGGTGAGGCCTCCGTCGCGGGAGATGCAGATGAACACGTGGCTGGGTTCCCTGACGAGCTCGCCATCCAGCAGCCGGTTTCCGAGCCCGTTCCTGACCTCGAACGGGGGACTGTCCCACTGCCCGGGGACGAACATCGGATCGGCTGCACCCGCCACCCAGATCAGGGTATCGGCGTCCAGCTGAACGATGTTCAGACGGCTGTAGGCGCTGATGAACGGCGAGGGGTCCATCGTCACCGCCTGTTCCCAGGTCTCGCCGTGGTCTCGGGAGCGGTGCACAAAGGTCCCGCCGTGCGTCACCACCCACGGGTAGGGCGGGCGGTGATACCACCCGTAGCGATGACTCTGATTCTTTTCGCCCTCCGCGAGGGGGTAGAAGTTCCGCTGGTAGAACGTGGCCAGGATATCGTCGTTGTCCAGCACGCACATGGAAATGTGTTCGGTGCCGGTCCAGCCGAAGCCGGGTACCACGCGGGGGGCTTCCCAGGTTTTGCCTTCGTCGCGTGAGCGAATCATGTAATTGGAGAACTCGGGGTTGTCCGGGGGGTGGAGGTACCTGCGGGGGGAGTAGGCGCCGACCTCGAGGCCGATGCTCATGTTCCAGGTGACCAGCCAGTCGCCGTTGGCGGCGCGGGTGATGAAGGGGCCGCACACGTACCGGTATTTCTCCTGGAACAGGGTCTGGTCTCTACGCTCGGGTCTCATCCCAACCACCTCGTTCGGACTACGGACATCGCACTGTAGGAAGCAGCCAGAGAATGCCGCTGGGGTTCGCTCCCCCGACGACAGCTTAACCGGTCGACAGAACCCGATGATGTTCCTCGAAGCGAGAAACGCTGTGCCGGGCACGAGGCGGGCGGGTGCGGCAGCGATGAACTCCTGTATGCTGACAACGAACCGGAAGGAGAACAACCATGAGGCTCGAAGGGAAAACAGCACTCGTCACCGGCGGGTCGCACGGGATCGGCCGCGGCCTCTCCCTGGGTCTGGCCAAAGAGGGCGCCAAGGTCGTCGTGAACTACTCGAGAGATCGAGAGGCCGCCGAGGTGACGAAGGGCCTGATCGAGGAAGCGGGCGGGGAAGCCACCATCGTCAAAGCCGACGTGGGCGAGACCGCTCAGTGCCAAGAGCTGGTAAGGAAGTCGAACGAGGCGTTGGGCCACGTCGACATCCTGATCAGCAACGCGGGGATCGGTCAGCCCAACAAGATCGTGGACTGTCCCGACGAGGAGTGGGACCGCGTGATGAACGTGAACCTGAAGGCCACCTTCGTCCTCGCCAGGGAGCTGATGCCGGGCATGATGGAGAGGAAGTTCGGCCGCATCGTCACCATCTCTTCGAACAGCGCGGAGACGGGAACGGCTCAGGCTGCGTTCGTCCCCTATGCAACCTCCAAGGGTGCTCTGGTCACGCTCACGAGAGGCATCGCTCACGAAGGGGCTCCGTACATTACGGCCAACGCGATCAGCCCGGGCGGTACCTCCCGAATGATCGCCTCGGAGCGGGGCGAAGCGTGGCCACCTCCGCCTTCGATGGACGACAAATTCTTTCTCGGCCGGCGCGTCCCTCTCAACAGGACAGGGACCCCGGAAGACGTCTCCGCGGCGATGCTGTTCCTGGTTTCGGATTCGGGGTGCTTCCTCACCGGCCAGACGCTCCACGTGAGCGGCGGCGTGGTGATGTCCTGAGCGCCATGTCGCCCTGCTAGGCGTGGCCGCGCGGCCCTGTCAGGACCAGGTGTTGCGCCACTTGTCCAGCCACTGATCCCAGCTCATGACCCTCGAGGGGTCGTCGCTGCGGCCGACGAAAACCGGGTAGGATTCCTCCACCTGCTCGCCCCGCTGGTGCCACGCGAAGGACTGACCCGTCGGCGAGTAGCGCAGATCGATGCTCCAACGGACGCGGTCGGTGGTGTTGTTGCCCCCGGTGTGCAGCGTCAGATTGTTGAACAGAAGGACATCGCCCAGCTGCATGGGCGCGCTGGTCACGGTCCCGTAATGGCTGACGTCCCGGGTGGGTTCCCACTGCCTCCGGGCGTTTCGGTGGAAGGGGATGGCACCAAAGCGGGTGCTGCCGCGAACGAGCCACAGACAGCCGCTCCGCTCGTCCACCTCGACCAGCGGGATCCATACCGTCAGGACCGTCTCCGGCGGATAGCTGTCGATGTAGTCGCTGTCGTCCCGGCCCAGGAAGTAGGTGCTGTCCTGATGCCAGCTGAGGGGGGCGTCGGGGTCGCCCAGGGTTTTGGTTCGGATCCAGTAGTCGCCGTGGGCGGTGAGTTCCGGGCCGAGGATCGACGCCACGATGTCGGTCAGCCGCGGGTCGGTGTACAGGTCGTAGATGGCGGGGCCGACCAGGTGCTGTTTCCCTCCCCATTGGGGGGGGCGGTCTTTGGCATCGTGAAGCTGCTTGCTCACGAGCGCCCAGCGCGTCTCGAAGGGGGCGTCGGGGTGTGGATCACTGATCTTCCCGGCGGCGTGCAGCTCCCGGATCCGGTCGTCGACGAAGTCGGCGATGACGCGGCGCACGGGCTCGAGAGCCGGCCTGTCGAACACCTGGCGCAGCAGCAGATAGCCGTCGCGCTGGTATCGGGTCAGGTCGTCGTTGGAAAGCAGCATCCGGAAACCTCTCCGTGTCGGTCCGCGGGTACGACCATTCTAACTGTACGGGTCGGCGGCGTCGCGGAGGCCGTCGCCCACGAAGTTGAAGCATAGCACCGCCGCCACCACGAAGATGGCGGGGATCAGCAGCCACGGGTGGAGGACAACAACCCCCACATTCTGGGCCTGCTGCAGCATCACCCCCCAGCTCAGGATCGGCGGGCGCAGGCCGAGGCCCAGGAACGAGAGCGCCGTCTCGCCCAGGATCATGCCGGGCACCGCCAGCGTCAGGTGAACGACCAGGTAACTCATGAAGCCGGGCAGCAGGTGGCGGGTGATGATGCGCCTCTCGCTGGCGCCGTAGACGATGGCCGCCATCACGTAGTCCTCGACCCGCAACTGCAGGATCTTGCCGCGCACGATCCGCGCCAGGCCCGTCCAAGCGAGGATCGACAGGATGACCGTGATCATGAAATAGGTGCGGACCGGCGGCCAGGAGATCGGCACGGCGGCGGCCAGCGCCATCCACAGCGGGATGGAGGGCAAGGCCTCGAGGAACTCGATGAGGCGCTGGATCAGCATGTCGGCCGGGCCGCCGAAGTAGCCGGAGATCCCGCCGAGGGCCATGCCGAGGATAAAGCTGATCGCCACCCCGATGAGCCCGATCGACAGCGAGATGCGGGCGGCGTAGAAGTTTCTCGAGTACATGTCGCGGCCCAGGGTTTCGGTGCCGAACAGGAACAGGTCGCCTGGCTTGTCGACCCCCAGCAGGTGCCGATCGGCGGGGATCAGGCCCATAATCTTGTATTCGGAGCCGCGCACGAAGAGCCGGATCGGGTAGACCTGCGTCCGGTCGGTCTGGTAGACGCGGGCCAGCGTGACGGGGTCCCTCGAGCGCTCGAAACCGTAGACGAAGGGGGTGTGGAGCCGGCCCTCGTGGAAGATGCGGATCGGGGTTGGAGGGGCGAGGAGGGAGTCGCGATTGCGTTCGAACGGGTCCTGGGTCGCGAAGAACCCGGCGAAGATCCCGCTTGCATAGAGCACGATCAGGACCACCAGGCCGAAGACCGCCAGCCGGTGCCGACGGAACTTGCGCCAGATGAGGGCCCGGCTGGACGCCGTGTAGTAGGCGTCGTCGGCGCTCTCCTTGCGACTCCGCTCGGTATCCGGTGCGGGTACTCCCCTGTCGGCGCTCATGTGGAGCCTCTCGCCTCGAAGCGGATGCGAGGGTCGAGGATCACCAGCAGAATGTCGGAGAGCAGCGTCCCGATCAGGGCCAGCGAGCCGAGCAGCATCAGGATGCTTCCCGCCAGGTACATATCCTGAGCCTCAAGAGCCTCCAGGAGTAGCGGACCGATGGTCGGCAGGCTGAGGACGATAGAGGTGATGGTGGCGCCGGAGATGAGAAAGGGCAGGATCCCGCCGATGCCGCTGATGATGGGGTTGAGGGCCATCCGGACCGGGTACTTGATGAGCAGTCGGTTCTCGCCCAGTCCCTTGGAGCGCGCGGTGACCACGTACTGCCGGCCGAGCTCATCGAGCAGCGAGGCGCGCAGCACCCGGATCAGCCCGGCGGTGCTGGCGGTGCCTATTACGAGCAAGGGGATCGGCATGTGCTCGAGCAGGTCGAGGATCTTGGGGAGGCCCCAGGGGGCTAGGTCGTGCTCTGGCGAGAAGAGACCTCCTACGGTCCAACCCAAATATTTGGAGGCGAGGAACATGAGGAGAAGTGCCAGCAGGAAATTCGGGGTGGCGAGGCCCACGAAGCCGAAGACGGTGGCGACGTAATCGCCGATGGAGTACTGGTTGGTGGCGGAATAGATACCGATGGGCACCGCGATGAGATAGGTGACGATCAGCGTCGACAGGGCGAGGGTGACGGTGAGGGCGAAGCGTTCGCCCACCAATAGGTTGACCGGCTGGCGGTACAGCAGCGAGAAGCCCATGTCGCCTTGGAGAAGGTTGGTGAACCACTTGTAATAGCGGTTGTACCAGGGTTGGTCGAGACCGAAACGCTCCGACAGGATGCGGAGCTGCTCGTTATCGACGGACAGCCCGCTTTCCCTCAAGTTCGCGACCAACGTCGCGAGGTAGTCGCCCGGCGGCAGCTCGATGATGACGAAGGAGACGACAGAGAGCATGAGCAGCAGGATCACCATGTAGATGAGTCTACGTATCAGGTAACTCGCCACATCACCACCCTACCCTATGGAAAGCTTTCGCCGAGCCTCGCCGCAGCCGAACATTACGACCCCAATTCCAGCCAGGCCATGTTGAAGCGGTACACGTGCACGCCGGAGGCACACAGGATCGTCCCGTCGTCGTGCACCACCAGCGAAGAGTAGCTTGCCAGATCGTCGAGTTTTCGCGACACCGGCCAGGTCTTGCAGTCGTCGTGACTTACGCGCACCGTCAGGTCCTTGCGCGCCTCCCGGCCGAGCTCGATCGTGTGCAGCTGGTGTTTCCCCTCGAACACCGCCGGGTTCGAGAACAACACCCGACCAGGGTCATCACCCTCGGGGAACGAGTAGCGCGCCAGAGCAGCGTGACAGCGACTCTCGATCAGCGTCTCATCCACCCCGAACTCCGTGAACGACTCCCCGCCATCACGGCTGATGCACCACGAGCGGTACCCCATGGACCGCGGGTCGTGATTCCGATTGTTCATGTACACCGACCCGTCCGCGAGTTCCACGAGGCACGCCTCCCCGACGAACCCCTGCGAGCTCCCACCCCAATGCCAGGTCTCACCATGGTCATCGCTGTAGATCACCATGTTGTGCGCCGTCTCATCCAAGGTCTGCGCCACCTCTCCATCACCATCGTCGTACACCTGCCCGAGCGCTTCGTGGTGGTATAGGATGTTGTGCTCGTCTGGGTCTACCTCTTCCCATTGCCCTGTGAAATACCTGCCCGGAATGAGCAACCTCCCCTGGTGGGGGCCGTGCTGGAGCTGGACGCCAAGCCCAATGAACCAGGCGAGGCCGGCTCCGGGGTAGGTGTAGAGCTGCTCGGTCATATCCACGCTGGTCCAGGTCCGGCCATCATCGCTGCTGCGATCCATGGTCAGGCGAGCGCCCATCTGGCGGCCCTTCTCATAATTCCTGATCATCCAGCTCTCGGACATGGGTCTTCCCTGGTCGTCCTGCAGCGGCCAGGTGCCCTGGTTGAAGCGGAAGATGTCGCCCGTATCGCGATCCACCACGCTCGCGGGCACCTGTCGCAGCTCGGGCTCCCACCAGTTCCTCTCCTCGAGCTCCCAGCTGCGCCCGCCGTCGATGCTTCGCGCTTGGAGGTGAAGCCACGGGAAGCCGTGGTCGTAGCCGCCGGGCCAGCGGGCGTCGTGAAGCTTGGTTCCGAAGGCGAGGATGGCCCCGGAGTTGGTCACTTCCAGGTAGATCGCCGCCCTCCCGACTTCCGGTTCGGGCTGCCATACGCGTACTTTGTCGAAGAAGGGTCTCTCCTGCGCCCTCATGATTCGTGCCCTTTCCTTTCCCCCAAGGTACTCTCCTCCGAGGCAACGCCTGGAAGGAAAACTCCGAGCCTCGGTTCCACTCGAGGCTCGGAAGTGTCGTTCGCTAAAGCTGATCTGAGCTAGACACGGCTTTCGCGCCTAGCTCTCGCAGCTACTCTTCCTTGATGAAGACAAACTGGGTGAACTGGGCCTCCCAACCGCTGCCGTCTACCGGAAGCTCGTTATCGCCGGGAATGTTGCCCAGCCTGTTGCTGGCGAGGACGAGGTTCGGCACCATGCCCACCGTGCCGATGACGTAAAGCTGCTCGGCCCACAGGCTGTAGATCGTATCCTGCGCAGCGAGCCACTCCTCGGAGGCGTACTCGCTGCCGTGGGCGACCAGCAGGGCGTCCCAGATGGCCCTCACCTCGGCCGGCGGCTCCTCACCGGGCAGCCCGTCCGGGAAGTCCGCCATGGTGCTGCGTCCCTGGCTGATGTCCAGCTCGGCTTGCAGGTAGTTCGCCCACAGCGGGGCCCAGCTCGGCCCCGTGAGCGGGGTGACGAAGGAGCCACTGAGGGTGCCGCGGTCGGCGCTGATCTCATCCGCGTTCGTCAGCCTGCGGGCACCCAAGACGTACTCGGGGCTGAAGGTGACCTGCCAGTAGAGTTCGGAATCAATCTCTCGGAGGTCGAGCTGGATGCCGATGTCGCGCCAGTACTCCTGGACCAGCTCCCAGCCTTCAACCGGCAGTTGACCGCCGTAGAAGACGTTGGCGAGCTGCAGCGGCTCGCCGTTCGACATGAGGCGGATGCCGTCGGCGTTGCGCTCGGTGAGGCCTATCTCGTCGAGGAGGCTGTTGGCCAAATCGGGATCGAAGATGGCGAAGGGGTGGTCCTCGCCCCACTCGGGCTTGTAGTAGCGGGCGGTCGAGGCGATCGTGCCAGCTCGCGGCACGCCCTGGCCCAGCCACAGCGCGTCGTTCATCTCGTCACGGTCGATGGAGACGGAGAGCGCCTGACGGAACCGCAGGTCCCGCAGGACGTCGGCGAGTACCGGGTCCGGCGTGTGGGTCTGGTTGACATGGAAGGTGTGCATCGAACCGACGTTGCCGGTCACCGGCACGACCCGATAGTCGCCGGCCTCTTCGCCCCCCTTCAGGAGAGAGAAGTCGCTGAAGCTTAACGCTACGAACCGGCTCGCGAAGTCCACGTCCCCGTTCAGGATCCGGAGCAACCTCGCCTCGTCGTCCACCAGGGAGAGCTGCACCTGGTCGATGTAGGGAAGCTGCTGGCCGGCGTTATCTACCACGTAGTAGTACGGGTTGCGCTCGTAGAGCTGGGTGGTCTCACCGGCCTGGACGAGAGTATACGGCCGGAGCTGAATGGTCTCCGTGTTCTGTGCGTCGGGGAAGCTGTGGTCGAGTTCCAAGTGGTTGGCCAGCGCCTCGCCCCAGGTTTCGAAGCCCTCTTCTTCGGCCAGCGCCTGCGCGTCGGGGTTGTGGTCGAGGTGCCACTGCTTGAGGTGGTGGAACGGCGCGATGCGGTTCCAGTCGGCCCCGTCCTCGTTTGCCAGGTTGATGACGATCCGCGCGAACGGCTCGATGAAGACGATGCGCACCTCGAGGTCGTTGACCCTGATCATGTCTTCGATGGGCTCGTTCCGGTAGCCTTGAGGGACGTCGGGGTTGACGCCCAGGCTCCACCTGAAGATGAAGTCGTCTACCGTGACGGGCTCGCCGTTCGACCACTTCATGCCTTCTCTGAAGAACAGCGTGATTTCGGTCTGGTCTTCCGAAAGCACATAGTCTCGGGCGATGCCACCGACGAGGTCGCCCCGGTCCCAATCGATGATTAAGGCGGTCGTCCCCGGTCCGGTGAAGTCGCTGCCGCCAAAGCTGCCGGACGCGAGCTGCACGGTCCCGCCGTAGGTCCCAATCTCGCGAGGGGTCAGCACCAGCGGCTCGAGCGGGAGTCTCTCCTCGAGCGGCGGGAGCTCGCCGGCAGCGACGCGGGCGGCCAGCAGCGGCGACTCGGAAAAGGGCTGCGCAAAGGCGTTCATGCCCAACAGCAGGGCCGCCGTTAGAGCAACGGTTAACAGTGCGAGGGGTGTTCTCTTCATATAGCTTCCTCCTTGAAAGAACCCTTACCTAACCTTGTGGAACCCGGTTGAATTGGCTTCTTGCAGGCTGTTTTTGAAGAGGGGCGGAAGTTACGCGGGGCGAGTGAGGCGTCGATCAATTGACGAAAGGAGTCATTAATTCTATCGACGTAAGACGTTAAAGAAGCCTGCTACCAGCAGGGCTTCACCAAAAAGAATCTTGTGCTTCATCGAACATGCTACCTGACATCCGACTGTCCGTCAACAACGGTTTCGGAAGGTGACGCGCCAGGCGTGAATATCGTAGGGGTATGGCTCCGGCGGCACCCTGGGATCGCTCTGCACGGTATAGGATCTTAAGTCGTGCGACTCTTCCTCGTACTCCTGGTGGTTGTCGTCTTCTTCATGTTGCTGGTCAGGCTCATGGCGGCGTTCATGGCCCGCGTCTCCGAACGCATGCTGACGGGCTATTTCCGCTCCCTCGAGGCGCTGGTGGAGCTCGATACCCTCCCTCCGGACTGGGGTAACCAGCTCCGCAAGATGGCGCATCGCGGCACCGTGCGCACGGGCCTGGTCGAGTGGTTGCCGTGGCAGGAAGCGGCCAAGCCGTTCCTGTTGAAGAAGATCGCCGGCCTCCGCAAGTACTTTGCGAAGAGCACCCTGGTCGACAGCCCTGAGACGCGGGTGATCGTGCTGGAGAACCTCGACGAGGTGAGGGCTCGCTGGGAGGGTTCGGAGCTGCCCGAAATCCTGGCCTACTACGACTTCTCACTCGACATTCGGTAGAATACCTGCTTACCCGCGCGACAGCCTGCAACCATAACCATGCTCGGAGGAGCACACCTCAGCCGGTCTCCGCGGCGATGCTGTTCCTGGTTTCGGATTCGGGGTGCTTCCTCACCGGCCAGACGCTCCACGTGAGCGGCGGCGTGGTGATGTCCTGTATGGCTCCGGCGGCACCCTGGGATCGCTCTGCACGGTGTAGGATCTAAGTCGTGCAGCTCTTCCTCGTTCTCCTGTTCATAACCATCCTCTTCCTGTTTCTGGTCAGACTCATGGCGGCGTTCATGTTCCGCGTCTCCGAACGCATGCTGACGGGCTATTTTCGCTCCCTCGAGGCGCTGGTGGAGCTCGATACCCTCCCTCCGGCCTGGGATAACCAGCTCCGCAAGATGGCCGGTCGCGGCACCGTGCGTACGGGCCTGGTCGAGTGGTTGCCGTGGCAGGAAGCGGCCAAGCCGTTCCTGCTGAAGAAGATCGCCGGCCTCCGCAAGTACTTCGAGAAGAGCACCCTGGTCGACAGCCCTGAGACGCGGGTGATCGTGCTGGAGAACCTCGACGAGGTGAGGGCTCGCTGGGAGGGTTCCGAGCTGCCCGAAATCCTGGCTTACTACGACTTCTCACTCGACGTCCGGTAGAATACCTGTACCTGCGCGACAGCCTGCAACCAAAACCATGCTCGGAGGATTTACACCTCAGCCGATACAACTGCGATGACGACACCCCGACCAAGACCCATCATCCAGGCGACAGACCTGACCAAGTACTACGGCACGCACCTCGCCGTCGACGGCATCAGCTTCGCGGTGAGACAGGGTGAGATCCTGGGGCTGCTCGGGCCCAACGGCGCCGGCAAGAGCACCACCATTCGGATGGTGACCGGCTACCTGCGCCCGACGTCGGGGACCATCCACATCGCGGGGCACGACATCCAGGAAGATCCGCTCGCCGCCAAACGGCTGGTGGGCTACCTGCCGGAGCTCGCGCCGATCTACCCCGAGATGCTGGCCTACGAGTACCTGCGCTACGTCGCGCGTGTCCGCGCCATCCCGACGCGCGACATCATCGGCGAGATCCGCCGCGTGGCCGGCCTCTGCGGGCTCGACGGCGTCATGCATCAGGCGTTCAATGAGCTCTCGCGCGGCTACCGCCAGCGCGTCGGCCTCGCCCACGCGATCATCGGCGATCCGGAGATCCTCATCCTCGATGAGCCCACCTCGGGGCTCGATCCCAACCAGATCGTGGAGATCCGCGCCTTCATCAAGGACGTCGGCAAGGAGAAGACGGTCATCTTCTCGAGCCACATCCTTAGCGAGGTCGAGGCGATCTGCGACCGGATCGTGATCATCGACCGCGGCAAGATCGCCACCGACAGCTCGCCGAAGGCGCTCAAGAGATCGACGCGCGGCGGCATCGTCCTGCGGGTGACCCTGGAGAACGCCCACTTCCCGGATGTCGAGGCGGCGCTCTCCGCTATCACCGGCGTCACCGAGGTCGAACAGCTGTCGGACGACGACGCCGACGAGGAGACGATCACGGTGAGGATCGTCTGCGACGAGCCGGCGCGGCGCATCGTAAACCGCAAGATTCAATCGCAGGAGTGGGTGATCCTCGAGCTCGACGTCGAGGAGACCTCCATGGAGGACGCCTTCCGGTCACTCACGGGTCACGAACGGGTCGAGGGCAAGATCGATGGCCGCTAACCCCTTGCTGGTGTACCGCCGCGAGCTGCGCGGCTACTTTCTGTCGCCCATCGCCTATATCGTCATCGCGGTCTTCCTGGTCGTCATGGGCTGGTTCTTCTTCTCGCCGTTCTTCCTGAACGATCGGGCGGACCTGCGCGACTTCTTCTCGCTGTTGCCGCTGATCCTGGCGTTCGTCGTTCCGGCGATCACCATGCGGATCTTCGCCGAGGAGTACCGCAGTGGCACCTTCGAGATCACCCGGACGCTGCCCATCCCCATCGTGTCGGTCATCGTGGGCAAGTTCTTCGCCGCGCTGACGCTGGTGGCGGTGATGCTGCTGCCGACGATCTCCTACCCCATCTTCGTCTCGACCTTTGGCGATCTGGACTGGGGGCCCGTCGTCGGCGGTTACGTGGGCGCGCTGCTGCTGGGGGCGGCCTACACCGGGATCGGCCTGTTCGCGTCGTCGCTGACGAAAAATCAGATCGTCGCCTACATCGTGGGCATCGCCGTGGCCTTCTTCTTCACCATCATCGACCGGATGCTGCTGTTCCTGCCCGGCAACCTCGCCGGCCTGTTCGAGTACCTCGCCGCCGACTTCCATTTCCAGAACGTCGCCCGAGGCCTCTTCGACACCCGCGATCTGATCTACTTTCTGACGCTCCCGGCGCTGGCTCTCTACGGGACCCTGCTGGTGCTCGCCCGGCCGATAATCCGGGGCCAGCCGAGGTTGACAGTCGGCCTGCAGCTCGGCGCCCACGCGTCGTTCCTGGTATTCGTCGTCGTTGTCCACCTCGCTGCCGGGAGCCTCTTCGCCCGCATCGACCTCACCCAGGACCGGCTCCACTCGCTCTCGCCGATCAGCCGCGACACCGTCGCCTCGCTGCGAGAGCCGGTGACGGTGCGGGCCTTCTTCTCGCGCAACCTGCCCTCGCCGTTCAACAACATCGAGCAGAGCCTCCGCGACCTGCTGGGCTCCTACGCGGTGCACAACCCGGACCAGTTCAACTTCGCCTTCTACTCCATGACCAAGCCGGCGGAGTCGCTGAACCTGCAAAACGCCGAGACCCTCACCGAGAACGAACAGCTCGCCCAGCAGTACGGCATCATTCCCATTCAGATCCAGCAGGTAGAGTCGGACGAGATCAAGCTGATCAACGCCTACATGGGGGTGACCGTGATCCACGGCGACACCGCCCGGACGATCGGCGCGGTCACCTCGACGGAGCAGCTCGAGTTCGAGCTGACCACCGCCATCCAGGGCATCACCCAGCGGACCTCGGCGCTCCTCGCCCGGACCGAACCCATCCGCGTCGACCTCTATCTGTCGTCGTCACTGGGGCAGGTCTCCCCGGAATTCGCGCAGCTGGCGGACGCTGTCGGCGGGGTCGTTCGCGACCTCAACCCCAACTACTTCGACCAGCTCGACCATGTACTGCACGACCCGAGTTCCGACCCCGCCGCCCTGGTGGCCGCCCGCGAGCTACAGCTGCCGTCGCTTCTCATCGGACGCCAGGACGGCGATACCGCCGATGAAGAGGTCTACGCGGCGGTCGTGATCGACAGTGGTGAAAGACTCGCGCGGATCCAACTGATCCGGAGCAGCGAGCAGGGAATGGGGCTCGTCGACTTCCAGACGCTGGTCCAGGAGATCCAGACCGCCCTCGAGATCCAGATCTCCCCCCAGCTCACCTTCGGCTTCATGGTGGGCAACGACACCCCGCCGTTCCGCGGCTTCAGCACGCCGCGCGAAGGTCCCACCGTGGTGCCCGACCTCGTCAACTTCTATCAGCTGGCGACCCAGGAGTACGAGATCAAGGGCTTCTTCGCCGAGAACGGCGTTCCGGACGGTGTGCGGACCGCCTTGGTGGTCGGGCCGCGCGCCGAGCTCAGCGACTTCGAACTGTTCCAGCTCGATCAGTTCCTCATGCGCGGGGGTTCGCTGCTCATGTTCCTCGACGCCTTCGACATCCTTATCGAGGAGACCCGGCAGGGATACTTCGAGCGACAGACCGGCCTCGAGGAGCTGGTCGAGCACTACGGGGTCAAGCTCACCCAGGGCCTGCTCCTCGACCAGCGCTCGTACACCTTGAACGATATCGACCCGAGCGGCGTGGCCGTTCAGGCGCCCGTCTACACGGCGCCGGAGATCGGCAAGGAGCAGCTGAATACCGACTTCCCCTTCCTGCGCAACATCGACAGCATGGTCCTGCTCAACGTCACCCCCCTGGAGCTCGTCGACGGGCTTCCCGAGGGGGTCACGGCCTACCCGCTGGTCAGCTCCTCCGAAGGGGCTTGGGTGATCGAAGATCCCCTCATCAACAACCCCACCAGCGCCCGGCCACCAGCGGATTCCCAGCTGTCGCAGCACGTCATCGCCTACCTGCTCGAAGGGGAGTTCGAGAGCTACTTCGCGGACAAACCGCTGCCGACTCCGCCGGTCGACGAGGCAGCGAACGCGGACGAGACAGCGAACGCGGACGGGGTCGCTGAGTCCGTGGATACCACGCCCGCGCTGTTCGACGACACCATCGCCTCGTCCTACCAGGAGTTCCTGCCGCGGAGCACCGGCGGCCGGCTGTTCGTGATGGGCAGTTCGATGACCTTCCACAGCTCACTCATCGACGCCGAGGGGCGTTCGCCCATGGCGCTGTTCCTGCAGAACACGATCGACTTCATGAACGGCCGCGAGGGGATCGCCGAGATGCGGGCTGCGGGCGCGCGCTTCCGACCGCTGAACGACACCACGCCGTTCGTTCGCGCGCTCACCAAGTACATCAACATCGCGGGGCTGCCTGTGCTCGTGATCCTGGCGGGTCTCGCGGTGTGGCTGCTGAACCGCGCCCGGCGCCGGAGGATCCAGCGGATGTTCGCGATGTTCGCGGAGGGCAACCGTGTCTAGCAACCAGCGGCGCTATCTCTCCACCATCGGCGTTTTCGGCGCCGCCAGCCTGATAATCCTGGCGTTCCTCGCCTTCCGCCCCAGCGACCGCATCTCCTATGAGCTGCCCGTGCTGACGCCGTTCGACCGGGGAGACGTCACCGCAATCAGCATCGCAAGGTCCATCGGGACGATCACCCTCCGGCAGGAGGCGGGCCGCTGGCTCGTCGCGCCCGGGGACTTTCTGGCCGATTCGGTGAACGTCGACTTTCTCCTCTCCACCGTGACGGGGTTCACCATCACCGACGTGGTGTCGGTGTCGGACGACCCCGGCCGCTACGACCTCGACGAAGCGGATCGCGTCCGGGTCACGGTCGAAGGCGAGGGTGGGACCCTGCGCGTGTTCGACGTCGGAAGGCGCGCCGCGACCTTTGGCCACACCTTCGTGCGCATCCCCGGCGACTCCCGGATCCTGCAAGCCGGCGGCTCCCTGCGCAGCCTGTTCGCCCGCGCCGTGGACGATTTCCGGGACAAGTCGGTGCTGACCTTCGACCCTGCGACCATCACCGAGATCACGGTGACCCGCGAGCTGCCGGACGAGCCACTACAGACCGTGCACCTCGTTCGCTCGGCAACGGGCTGGGAGCGGGGCGACGAGCCAGGAGAGGGCGCGGCAGGTACCCTCGACCCCGCAGGCATCGAGGCGGCGCTCCGCTTCCTCGGCGACCTGCCGGCCTACCGCTTCCGCTATACCGACGACCCGATCGGCGACCCGTGGCTGACCGTGACCCTCGAAGGTGACGAGACCTACACGCTCAGCCTCTATCCGGAGCTGGCGAACATCTACCCGGCGAGAAGCTCCGGTTCGGACTTCACCTTCGACATGTTCCTGTTCCAGGCAGGGCTGGTCTCGGAGCCGTTCGGGCTCGAGTAATAGGCCTCGCGGTTACCTGGTCCTCGCGGCGGGATTTGGCGTAGGGCGCGTTCGACATCGCCCACCGTTCCGTGTAACAATCACGTCGTTCAACGTAGGAAGTGCACACGATGCGGAGGTGCAATGGCAGCGATTCGGATGGCCCTGTACGGCACCAAACACCCCCACGCCGCAGGTAAGCTGAAGGCGATTCAGGACGACCCCGATGTGGCGTTCGCCGGGGCTTTCGAGGCGGACCCCGAGCAGCGGCGGACGCTCGAGGCCCTCGAGGTCGCCATCGGGATGCGCGAGTCGCACCGTCGTGGCAACGTGCGGGTCGATCTGCCTATCGCCGACCGAAGCCTGAAGATCGAGGCGTTCGTCTAGCTAGTTTGGCTGTTCACCTTCCAGTGCACGATCGACACCATCCTCGCAACCTTTCCTGGGAGTCGGCTTGCTCGATGCGGCCCATCCGCAGGCCGGTTCCCAACCAAGCGGGCAACGGGAGGAGACGCATGTTCTACGAGGAGTACAACCTGTACGAAGCCGGCGACGAGGGCTACCACGAGTGCCGGATCCCCGCGCTGCTCACCACCGCCAACGGAACCATCCTCGCCTTCAACGAGGCGCGGAAGGACACCGGCCGGGACACCGATCAGATCGATCTCTTTCTGCGCCGGAGCTTCGACGGCGGCAAGAGCTTTGAGAAGGTCCAGGTGGTCGCGACCCTGGACGGGTGGGTCACCGGGAATCCCGCCCCCGTCCAGGACGGGGAGACCGGCGTGATCTGGCTGCTGCTGACCCGGAACCGGAAGGACGGTAACGAGACGGAGATCGTCGCGAGGCGGGCCCCCCACTCCCGCTCGGTGTGGATGACCAGCAGCAGCGACGACGGCGCCACCTGGAGCGAACCCGAGGAGATCACCGCCTCGGTCAAGCGGCCCGAATGGACCTGGTACGCAACCGGCCCGGGGCACGGGATTCAGCTCCGCAGCGGCCGCCTGGTGGTCGCTTGCGACCACATGGTGTACCGCGACGGAGATCGGCAGACCGACCCCTATCACTCCCACATCATCTACAGCGACGATCACGGAGCGAGCTGGCACCTCGGCGCGATCAGCGACGAGGGCAGCAACGAGTGCACAGCGGTTGAGACCGCCGACGGCTGGCTCTACCTCAACGCCCGCAACAAGACCCCCTCCCCCAGCAACTTCCGCCGGATCAGCTGGAGTCGTGACGGCGGCGAGAGCCTCTCGCCGCACGTCCGCGACGCCGGCCTTCCCGAGCCCATCTGCGAGGGGAGTGTGTGCCGCTACACCCTCGAGGAGGACGGCCCCCCCGGCCGCGGCAGGAACCGCGTGCTGTTCTCGAACCCAGGGAACGAACAGACGGGCGAGCGGCACAGCATGACGGTTCGTCTGAGCTACGACGAGTGCCGCACCTGGCCCGTCTCCAAGGTCATCCACCAGGGCCCATCGTCGTACTCCGACCTCTGCATCGCGCCGGACGGCGCCATCTGCTGCCTGTACGAAAAGGGGCGGGAGCAGAGCGTGAGCGTCTACAGCGGCGACATCGGGTTCGCCCGCTTCGACATCGAGTGGCTCACCGACGGAGAAGACAGCCTGGGGTCGTGACTGGGGCCCATCGGGTTCTGGTTAAGTAAAGGAGTGGATCGAGGACGGCTGCGCCGCCGACCGGGCCCTCTGAAAGGTCCATTCACCGCAACCGCTGATCGGGTGTCCGGAGTTCATACGCTACGCTCGATTCGACAGCGAGATGACATCGAGTGCTGCTTCACCAAACACGACGGGGTAGGTTGTTTCCGGCGCCACACGATCCACCGTTGCCGCGTCCATATAGCAGACGCTGAAGGCGCGCCGCGATTGGGACGAATGGTTGACGCCGGAGGTGTGAAGCAGCCAGTTGTGCAGCAGGACCACCTCGCCGGCTGCCAACTCGAGGTCGATGATCCCGTCTTCGGGAAGGGCCGCGATCATCTCCTCGGTCAGAAAACCGGAAGCGTCTTCGGCGTTGACAAGGTTTTGGTGGGATTTAGGAATGACCCGCACGCAGCCGTTCTCGACGGTAGCGGGGTCGAGGGAGGTGTAGATCGTGACCTCGGGATCCCGGTCGAGCCGCGGCCAGCGATCCTGGTGCCAGGAGAGAACCGTGCCGCGGTTCGCAGGCTTGTTCATGAACATCGCCCGGTTGCAGGCGATGGCCGTGTCCGAGCCGTGGACCCGCTCGCACACCTCCCGCCACAGGGGTCTCTGGAGATACTCGAGGAACACCGGGTCCCACTCCAGATCCTGGATCTTGCGGTAGTCGAGGGTGGCGCCCTTGTGGCCCTTCGTCTGCGGGCCGGGGTTCCGGCCGTCCTCGCTGTCGATCTGCATCAGCATCCGCTCGTAATCGACATCGGCCGTGCCCAGCATGATGTCGTCGATCCGCTGCTGCAAGGTGTGCAGGGTGTCGTTGTCGATCAGGCCGAGCCGGAGGTACCCTTGCTCCTGGTAGCGCGACCATTGGACATCAGACAGCTTGCTCATTCGGACCTTCCTTTCACCATGGCGGGATCACACTCCAGATACCGGTGTTCATCGAAGCCGCCGATCGGGCGTGCGGTCGAACGCCATGGGCTCCGCGCTTCCGCGGTAGTCGGGCACGATCGCCGCGATCGTCTCGAGCGCCTCCGCCGGCCAGCTTCGGTGATGGTCGTGCATCTCGTGATGGAGCAGGCTCTGCGTCGGTTCTTGCAGGTCGGAGAAGAACGGGTGGAACCAGATCGTGATCAGCGTCCGCTTGCTCGCCGAGGTGTTCGCGTGGGCGGCGTGGAACATCCGCGCGTCCCCCACCACCAGGTCGCCCGCCCGGACCGGCACGTCGACCTCGCCGGGGTAGTCGAGGAAGCGCGGGTCTTCGGGATCCTCGAAGCGTTTCATCTCACCGGTATGCGCCATGCCCCTATCGTGGAGCGCGTGCCGCTTCCGGTGTGTTCCTGGAAGCAACCGCAGGCAGCCGTTCTCCCGCGTGGTGTCCTCGAGGTAGTACATCAGGAAGATCATCGGCGGCATGTCGCTGTAGGCGCGCGGGTCCTGCCACATGAGGCAGTCCTGATGCCAGTAGAGCCTCGGCCCGCCCGGCGGCTTGCTGATGATCACGGCCTGCCAGAAGCGCACATCCTCCAGGCCCATCCGCTCGAGTTCTTCGAGCGCGCGGGGGTTGCCGACGAGGTCGGCGAGGCCGGGATGCAGGTAGGAGTCGATAAGGCTGCCGGGCGCCCTGGTTTTGGCCCTGTATCCGTCATCGAGGGCCGCGAGGGCCTCGTCTGCGCAGGTGCGCGTCTTGTTCAGGAGCTGCTCGTCGGCCATGCCCTCGATGACGCAGTAGCCGTCGCGCTGGAGCTGCTCGAGGCGTTTCTGTGGCGAGGGTGTGATTCCCACGAATGCTCCTTACCCGACCTTCGACTGCCATTGTAAGGTTGCCGTCCTTAACCCGGCAACAGTCGACATGGGGCGCCCGACTCGTGCTAGGGACAGCCGGTCTGGTTCGCTTGTCCCCTCGGCTACCTGGAACGCCGCGCCTAAACAGAAGCCTGTCGGGCTTCGGACTCTTTCCGCCACTCCTCGAACGTAAAGCGAGCGCCCTCGCCCCGCACCACCATCGGCGCGCGACGACCGATCCGCTTCAGCTTGTCGTACATGAACGCTTGGCCTGCTCGCTCCAGCTCGGATGCCGCATAGGTGCCCGGGGTGCGAATGTAGCGAACGTCCGTGCTCCAGCGCACCTCCTCGCTCCGGTTGACCTTGCTCCCATGAAACGTCATGTTCGAAAACAACAGGATATCGCCTGTGTTCATCGGCACGGGAATCGGGGTGCCGCGCGCCTCGATGTCCTCGACCGAACGCATGTTGCTGTTGTCGTCACGCGCGCTGTCGTAGAGCTCCCAATGATTGCTGCCGGGGATCACGAACAGGCACCCGTTGACCTCGTCGACGTCCACCAAGGGGATCCACACCGTGATGATGTGCATATGCTGCGAGGCTTTGCCATAGTACTGGCTGTCCTGATGGAGCGGGAAGGCGGTCCGTTCGCTGCCCGGCATCTTGGGGCGCAGGTGGTAGCCGCCGTTGAAGCTGATGTTGGGCCCTAAGTAGGGCTCGAGAGCGTCGGCGATGGCCGGGTGGTTGATAAGGGCGTGAAGCTCGGGTCCGAAGAAGGGTTCGTTCCACTGGCGCAGGCGCAGTTCGTTGTTGGCGTGGAGTGCGGCGAGGCGCTGGCCGAAGGGTAGATCTTCATAGAGGTCGTCGATCTTGCCTTCATCGAGGAGGGTATTCGCGTGGATGCCGACCTGTCGATCTATACAGTCGCGGAGGGGTTGCAGATCGGCTTTAGGAATGGCTTGAGGGATGAGCTGGTAGCCGTCTCGTTCGTAGGTGCTCGCCATCCCTAATTGTTGCACAACATCGACAGAGCCTCCACAATAGAGTCCGACGGCGGTGATCGAAACGATCGAGCCGAAGGACGACCCCCTGCTACCCTGTTTCCGCTCCAGTCACCAGCGAAGCGACCTCCAGAGCTCCCTGCCCGAAGATGACCGGGTAGGTTCCGCCGGTTTCGTCCACGGTCGCGGCATCCTGGTAGCAGACGCTGAACGCGCGGCGGGACTGGGCCGACTGGTTGATACCAGAGCTGTGCGCCAGCCAGTTGTGCAGCAAAACGACTTCCCCAACTTCGAGCTCGAGGTAGTTCATCTTCTCTTCGGGTAGCGCCGCCGCCAACGCCTCGCCCAGATATCCTGCGCTTGCCTCAGGGTTGATGATGCTGTGGTGGGATCCGGGGACGACCCGCACGCAGCCGTTCTCGACGGTGGCGGGGTCGAGAGAGGTGTAGATCGTGACCTCGGGATCCCGGTCGAGCCGCGGCCAGCGATCCTGATGCCAGGAGAGAACCGTGCCGCGGTTCGCAGGCTTGTTCATGAACATCGCCCGGTTGCAGGCGATGGCGGTACCCGCCCCATAGGCCCGTTCACACACCTCCCGCCACAAGGGACGTTGCAGGTACTCGAGGAACACCGGGTCCCATTCGAGATCCTGGATCTTGCGGTAGTCGAGGGTGGCGCCCTTATGGCCCTTCGTCTGCGGGCCGGGGTTCTTGCCGTCCTCGCTGTCGATCTGCATCAGCATCCGCTCGTAATCGACGTCGGCGGTACCCAGCATGATGTCGTCGATCCGCTGCTGCAGGGTGTGCAGGGTGTCGTTGTCGATCAGGCCGAGCCGGAGGTACCCTTGCTCCTGGTAGCGCGACCATTGGGCGTCAGACAGCATCTCCATTAGGAACATCCCTTCCAGACCGGGTCCGGCCTCGACTTCACGAACTCTGATATTGTAATGCCGTTGTGCGAAAAACAGCAACGATAGACAGGACGCCCTCTTCGAGGTCAGGACCCGCAATGATACCACCTATCGAGCCCGAGTCAGACATCCTCTGTACCGAAGCGAGCGTCCTGATCGCCACGGTGGAGGCTCGGCCTGGCACCACAGGGGAGTTGTCAGTGAGGCCATGAGCTACCAGAGGGAATTCGAGAAGCGCCTGCGGGTGGCCGTGGTCGGTATCGGGTCGCACGCCTACCGGAACCTGCTGCCGGCCATGCACTTTCTGCCGGTCCAGCTGACGGCCTTCTGCGACCTGGATCTGGAACTGGCGGAGCGGACCGCCAGGGAGTATGGCGTCCCGTCGTGCTACGCCGACGCCGCGGAGATGTACCAGCGCGAGGAGCTCGACGCGGTCTTCATCAGCGTCTCGGCGCAGCTCCACCCCGAGCTCGTCTGCCAGGCGCTGGACGCCGGCCTGCACGTGTGGGTGGAGAAGCCGCCCGCGATCCGCGCCTCCGAGGTGGAGACGATGATCGCCCAGCGGCGCGACCGGGTGGTCGTCGTGGGCTTCAAAAAGGCCTTCGCCCCCGCGACCCGGAAGGTTCGGGAGCTCCTGGCCGATGACGCCGTCGGCCCGCTGACGGGGCTCACCGGCGACTACCGTGTGACGATCCCAAAGGACGGGGCCGCGGTGTTGAAGGAGCGCAGGTTCAGCGGGTGGCTCGCCAACGGCGTCCACCCACTATCGCTGATGATCGCCGTCGGCGGCGACGTGGCGGCCGTGACCCTGCACCGCAGCGGCAGCACCGAGGTCGGCACCTGCGTGCTGGAATTCAGCAGCGGGGCGATCGGCACCCTGAATCTGGTGTCCGGCAGCTACCGATTCGAGCGCTACGCCTTCTGGGGCAAGCACTACATTACGATCGAGAACAGCATGCGGGTGGAGCTGTGGCGCGGCATCCGCTCCGACTACAGCTACGGCACAACCTTTGCGCCTGCCGGGATGGAGTCCGGCACCATCGTCTGGGAGCCTCAGAACGCTTTCGCGTCCCTCGAGAACAAGGCGCTTTTCACCCAGGGTTTCTACCACGAGATGCGCTACTTTTGCGACTGTATCCTGACAGGTGGCGTGGCCGAGGAGGGATCGTTGGAGTTCACGCACATGGTGATGAAGGTGTATGAGGCGGCGCTACTCTCCGGCGGTGCTCGGGTCGAGCTGGCGTGAGGGCCGCGCCCGCGCACATCCGCGACGGAAACGACCCCGAAGGTCCGGAAAAGAGAAGCGTGTTCACGTCCACCGAAAGTGACGGCGTGATGGTCATGGCGCGGAGTCGCAATCCGGAGTCAGCAGGCACGCCGGGATTCGGATATCATGAACGAACTTTTTTCCTCGAAGGGGACTGAGTCGATGACACCATTCGTCGAATCCAGCGACATTCGCGGTGACCATCACGCGCTACGGAGCCGCGCCGACCGCGACGGCTACCTGTTCTTTCGAAATATCGTCGACAGAGAGGCCATCCTCGAAGCCCGGCGCGACATCGCCACGGTGTTGCAGGAGGAGGGTTGGATCGACGCCGACACCGATCCGTTCGAGGCGACTACCCACCACCACGCAGTGGTGTCGGGGATGGACGAGTTCAAGCCCGTCTACGACCGGGTGCAGAGGATCGAGTCGTTCCACACCCTCGCCTTCGACGCCGGCATCACCCAGGTCATCGAGTCGCTGCTGGGGCCGGAGGTGCTGCTGCAGCCCAGCAACATCGCCCGCTTCATCTTCCCGACCCTGCTCGAGCACACCACCCCGCCGCACCAGGACTTCCCCCTCATCCAGGGCACCGAAAGGATCTGGACGACGTGGCTCCCCCTCGGCGACTGCCCCCCCACGATGGGGGGCTTGAGCGTGCTCACCGGATCGCACAAGGCGGGCGTGCTGCCCATGTCGCGCTCCCTCGGGGCGGGGGGACTCCGCACCCACTTCGAGAAGATCGGCGGCGAGTGGGTGTCGAGCCCCTTCGAGCTCGGCGACGTGCTGTTCTTCTACAGCCTTACGGTGCACCGGGGACTACCCAACAATTCGGGCGACCGGCTGCGGCTGTCGGCCGACTTCCGCTTCCAACCGGCCGCCGACCCCGTTATGCGGCTGGTGCTCACGCCGCATCAGGGCCGCATAACCTGGGAGCAGGTCTACGAGAACTGGAAGTCGGACAAGTACCAGTACCACTGGAAGAAATTCGCACTCACACCGGTGGCCAAAGAGCCGGTGCAGGTCGAGGAGGCGAACGGGCAAGGCATGTAGGCCGGAACGCGTCGCCGGGTTCCGTCGGATCAAGTCGGTCTCCCCTGTTCACGTCGGTAGACCACACCAGGGCTGTTTAGGAGCGGAATGACGAAACTCAAAGTCGGAATTATCGGGCTGGGCGGTATCGCCCGCCAGCACTGCAATTCGATCGCCCACATCGATGAGATCGAGGTGGTGGCGGTCGCCGACCTCTTCGAAGAGAAGCGCCGGGAGTACATGGAGAAGTACGACATCCCTCGGGGCTACCCGTCGCACACGGAGCTGCTCAAAGACGATGAGGTCGATGCGGTGGCCGTGGTGCTGGGGCACCAGCTCCATCACCAGCTCACCCTGGATGCCTGCCGAGCGGGCAAACACGTGCTCGTCGAAAAGCCCATGGCCATCAGCCTCCAGCAGTGCGATGAGATGATCGAGGTGGCGGCCGAGAACGGCGTGAAGCTGATGGTCGGGTACACCCAACGCTTCTACGGGACCAGCGTCAAGGCGAAGGAGATCCTCGATTCGGGCGAGCTGGGCCCACTGATTACCGCCGTGAGCTACATGTCCAAGAACTGGGGCTACTCCTGGCGGCGCCCGCAGTACCGCAGCCGCTACCACGGGGGCGGCATGTGGCTGACCAACGGCGTTCACGTGGTCGATCGGCTCTCCTGGATCATGGCGTCACAGCCCCTGTCGGTATCGGCCTCGATCGGGACCCGCGCCCACTACCAGTCGGGGGACGATTCGGCGACGGCGTTCATCCGCTACAAGAACGGCCTGGCCGGCGTGGCCGTGGCGGTAGGCTACGCCGACGGCGCGCCCAACATGCAGTGCGAGGTCATCTGTGCCAACGGCACCCTGCGCTTCAGCCAGCACGGCGGGAAGTACGTCCAGGTGGGCCACGGCGACAAGTGGGAGGACGTGCCCTTCGACGATCCGCCGAACGAGATGTACAACGAGTGGAAGGGCTTTGCCGAAGCCATCGCCCTGGACATCGAGCCGCCTACCCACGGCGAGTGGGGCCGCGATATCATGGAGATCCTCTTCGCTGCCGAGCAATCGTCCCTGAGCGGACGCGAGGTGCTGTTGCGGGGCGGCCACGGGTGGGCGAACCAGACGTCCGGCGATCAGGTCACCATCGAGCACGGCTGGATGTGAGGTCCGAGAGCATGCGCGTAACCCTTCTCTCCTACAGTCACCACGGGCGGGGCATGGCCGAGGCGGCCCGCGGCCTCGGGCACGAGATCGTCGGCGTGATGGACGCCGAGGAGGCGCCGCGGCAGCAGCTGGAGGACGCCTTCGGGTGCCCCGGCTTCGACACCGCAGGCGCGTGCCTCGACGCGGTCGCGCCGGACGCGGTGCTGGTATCAGGCAGGCATATCGAGATGCCCGATCACGTCCAGGCCTGCGTCGATCGGCGTCTCCCCTTCCTGCTGGACAAACCCTTTGCCGACAGCGCCGCGCGGCTGCGGCCGGTGGCTGAGGCGTGCCTCGAGCACGGCGTCCTCAGCGCCCTGACCTTGCCCAATCGCGTGAGCCGCGTTGTGGCCGTCGTCGAGCGGATGTTGGCGGACGGTTCCCTCGGAGATCTTGTCCTCTACAGCAGTCGCCTCAACAACGGCCCCCCGTCACGCTACGACCCGTCGCCGTCGTACTGGCAGAACGATCCGGCCATATCTGGCGGCGGCTGCTGGGCCGTCGAGGTAGCCCACGGCATCGATACCTTTCTCCAGTTCGCCGGCGGCAGCCCCATCACTGTCGTGGGGGCCGTCATGTCCAACGCCACGCACGGCCGAACCGTGGAGGATATCGGGGTGGGCATGCTCCGCACCGACGACGGTGTGACCGGCATCGTCGAGTCCGGCTACAGCTATCCGTCGGGCGCGCGAGCCGGCGACCACTTCTTCCGCTTCATCGGCACCAAAGCCTCCGTCTTCGAGCGCTACGACGAGCAAGGAACACCGATCATCGAAGTCCACACCCCTCAGGGGGTGACCTTCGAGGAGGACATCAGCCACGGACAGCGGTGGCAGGACGTGATCGGGCAGGCGCTCGAGGCCATCGAAACGGGCCGCAGCTTCGAGCCGAACATCGCCCAAGCGGTACGGGTGCTCGAAGTCCAGGATGCGGTCTACCGCTACGCTCGAGCCAACCCCCTGGCCAACGGTCCTCACCCCATGGGCGCGCCGGCGCCCTAGGTTCAGGCCGGTTCCGTCACGACCTCCACCGGTTGGTCGGTCTGGCCGGAGCGGATGGCGGCCTGGACGATAGCGCAGATGTCGCGGCCGCCTTCGACATCGAGGGTGGTGGTGCCGTCCTCGTCGATGGCCCGGGCGAAGTCCTCCGCCAGCAGATGGTCGTTGTCGCTGGCGAGGCGCTGGTTCTTGTAGGCTTTGGGGTCCTGACTCCGGTAGTAGAGGCCGACCTCCGGGCGCGCTTCCGAGATAACCACCGCGGCCTTGGTCCCCACCAGATGGAGCTTGATCTCGCCGATGTCGGGGTGGCTCGCGGCGCCGATGCGGCCCAGGCACAACGATCCCGTGATACCCCGGTCCATCTCCAGGGTGACGGTCGCCAGGTCGTCCACCTCGTTGTCGACATTGGCCTGATGGAAGTGCGCCGCGGTCCGGGCGAACACCCGGCGCACGGGCGCGCCGGTCAGCAGGCGCAGGTAGGCCAGCGGGTAGAGCCCCTCGATCTGCAGCTCGCCCAACGCTTCGACCCCGACGCCGCCGTCCGAGCCGTCCGCGTGCGCGTCGAGCTGCCGCTCGAGCCAGTTGATCGGGGCCGGCAACTTGGATCCCTTGGGGGGGCCGGCGTCCTTGGAGAAGTAGAAGTCGCAGTGGGCAGCGATCAGGTCGCCGAGCTCGCCGCTCTCGACGACCTCCAGGGCATGCACCAGGGCGGGCAGGAAGTTCCGGTTCCAGACCAGCGATTTGACGTTGTTCTCGGTAACGGCCCGGAGCAGGCGGTTGCACTCCGAAAGCGACGGCGACATCGGCTTGTCGACGATCAGGTGAAGGCCCGCCTCTGCGGCGCGCACGCCGAGGTCGCAGTGACGCTCCGCTTCGGAGCTGACCACAGCCACCTCCACATCGAAGTCACGGATCGCCTGTTCGACATCCCTGACATAGGGAACGCCATGCTGGCGGGCGAACCTCTCGTTGCGTTCGTGGCTCCACTCGGGCCGATCGGCATCGTCGGCGACGACGACGATATCGAAGCGGGGGTGCCGTGTCACCGCGTCTGGGACATAGGCGTGCTTGACGGCGCTGAGCGCCGCAAAGCGGAAGTTCCGGCCGGCGGGGGTCACCGCGCACCGCCCGACGCCTGGGCGGCGTTTACCAGCGTCTGGGCCGTCTCGAGTGCCAGCAGCGTGTCGCTCGCCGCCACCGCCGGGGCCCGGCCCTCGTCGATGGCCTCAGCAAACTCCTTCACCAGGCCGTAGATGTGATGGCCGGCGCCCGGCCCGGTCTTGATGGCCTGCACCGGGCCGGGCGCGAACAGGAGGTGCATGTTGTGGTGGTCATCGGCGTAGGCTGCGCCGTCGCCGCCGATGAGCGAGAGACTGTCGTAGTCGCCGGCCACGCCCCAGGCGTAGTCGACCAGCGCCATGCCGCCGCCTGCAAAACCGAGATGGATCTGCAGGAAGTCCGTGCCTGTGGCGACGACGTGGGCCGCCTCGTGCGCCGCCCCGAAGACCCACAGAATCAGGTCGACCTCCGGCAGGATCGTGTCCGGCTCGAGGCGGCTCGCCGGTACCGCGCTCCAGCGGTGGATGCGGACCAGGCCCGGCGCGCCGAGATTGCCCGCCTGGTGGCTCCTGAGGATGGCCTGCACCGAGGCGCGGAAGCGCCACGGGTGGGAGGGCATGAAGGTCGTGCCGGAGCGCCTGCAGGCCTCGTCCACGGAGCGGATCCCGCTGGGATCAAGAGCGTCCAAGAGGACGTGCCGGCCCTCGTCCGCCGCGGCTTGGGCAGCGTCCGGATCGTCGGTGACCAGGGCATCGTGTGCTTCCCCTTCGGATGCAAGGGTCACACCTCGCAGCCTTCGTGCCGCCTCCACGACGTGCTCGTGCAGGGGGGTGGCTAGCTGCAGCGCGAGTTTCATCATGCCCCTCCGTTCGTGTCGATCTCGACCCATGTCCCACGCTGCGCCGAGGTAGCCGCAGCGTCG
Organism: Trueperaceae bacterium; assembly: GCA_963662295.1. Lineage (GTDB taxonomy): Bacteria > Deinococcota > Deinococci > Deinococcales > Trueperaceae. The sequence goes on along the minus strand of OY759346.1, from coordinate 615,528 downwards.
GTGAACGCCTGGACGCGGTAGCCGTCCTCCAGGTCCGGGTGGTCGCTCGCTTCGCCGGCCATGGCCGCCCGAACGGCTGGGAACACGTATTCGGAGAACCGGTTGCCCCCGGCCTGCGAATGCGTCTCGAGGACCTCCGCGATGTTGCCCGGCCGCGCCAGGGAGATGGTTCCCCTATCCCTGTCGACCGCGAGCGACGCCTCGGTCCCGTGCAGCTCCAGTTCCGGAGCGAAGCCCTTGCGAAGATGCGTCGCGTGAGAGACGAGGAGCATGCCCGTTGCACCGTTGTCGAATTCCCAGGATATGTTGGCGTAGTCGAAGGTGCCGCCTTTACGGCCGGTCGCGTCCGAGCGCCGGTGCGCCTTCGTCCACTCGAGCGCCTCGGAGAGGTTGACCGCACCGAGGTCGGGCTTGGGTTGCGAAATCGTATCCCCATGAGCCAGGACACGCACCGCCTCCTTGCCGAGGACCCAGCGGATGGTGTCGTAGGAGTGCGAACCGACATCGGCGATGCTGCCCGCGGCCGACAGCGCCGGGTCGTCGCGCCAGGTGAGCGGCATAGCCTCCGGCCGCGGGTTGAGCCAGCGGTAGATCACCGAGCGGACCTCCCCGACCAGACCCTCGGCCACCAGCTCCTTCGCTCGCCCGAACATGTCCAGGTAGCGCGTCCAGAACGGGACGTAGTGGGCAAGCTGCGGCCTGCTCCGGTAGGCCTCCCACATCTCCCGGGCCTCCCAGACGTTCGCCCCCACAGGTTTCTCGCACAACAGGTGCTTGCCGGCGGCAGCGCAGGCCAATACCGCCTCGTGGTGCAGCGCATCGGGCGTGGCCACGATCACGAAATCCACCTCGGGGTGGTCCACCACGGCGCGCCAGTCGCCGGTGGCGAGCTCCGCGCCGTCCTCGGCAGCGGCCTGCTCGAGCAGGTCCTTGCGGCGCGCGCAGAGCGCCACGATACGGGTCCCCGGCGTCTGTCGGATCTCGCGCCGGTAGGGGGAGCCGATAAAGCCGGTTGCACCGATGACGCCGACGCCGATCGTCTCATCCATTGCTGTTGCCATGGTGTGCAAGTGTACCCTACTCGCCTACCTTAGTGGATAGCGCGTCCGCTGCCTTCAACGTCTGCCTGGCGTCGACGTACTATCATGGTCTGTAGCTGTAGCTGGCGTGGATCGGCTGCATCCGAAATGGTGAAGAGGGAGACCCATCGAGTGAAAATCAATGCGACCAGACCGAGTGGTTATTCAGAAGGACGCGTGGAGAGCCCGAGCGCATGACGACTTACAGCCGATCGTATCGAGCTGCGGTCATCGGCCACACCGGGCGGGGCGGCTACGGGCACGGTCTCGACATCGTCTTCAACGGCCTCCCCAACGTCGACGTGGTCGCGGTGGCGGACCCCGATGAGGTGGGGCGCAAGAAGGCTCAGGACCGCAACGGCGCCCCGGCGGCCTACGCCGACTACCACGAGATGCTCGAGCGCGAGAAGCCGAACCTGGTGTCGATCGGGCCGCGGGTCCTCGGCGAACGGGTGGCCATGGTCGAGGCGGTCGCCGCGGCAGGCGCCCATATCTACATGGAGAAGCCGATGGCCGCCTCCCTGGCGGAGGCCGACGCCATCCTGGCCGCCTGCGACACCGCAGGCGTGAAGATGGCCACCGCCCATCAGGGTCGGCTGCACCCTGCCACGCTGTACACCCACGAGCTCCTGCGGCAAGGTGACATCGGCACCCTGCGCCTTGTCCGCACCTACGGCAAGCTGGATCACCGGGGCGGCGGTGAAGACCTCACGGTACTGGGGACCCACATGCTCGATCTGATGCGTCTCTACGCCGGCGATGTCCAGTGGGTGAGCGCCGATCTGGTGGCGGGTTCGCACCTGGCCGGCCCCGACGACGTGCGCCGGGGAGGCGACGAGATCGCACCCATCATAGGCGACGGCCTGCGAGCGACCTTCGGCTTGGAGAGCGGCGTGATCGGCCTGTTCGAATCGTTCGTCAACCTCGCGACAGCGAACAAGGACCTCGAGGGCATAGACCTGAAGGCCGGCGAGGACCTCTTGGGCATAGACCTGATTGGGGAGAAGGGTCAGCTGTCGCTCCGGGGGGTTTTCAGAAAGCGGTTGTACCGCTATCCCCACTCCTACGTCGTTCCCGGCGCCCCCTACGACCGCTGGGATCTGGTCCCGGTGCCGGACGCTGCACCCGGCGAGGTTGCCGGCACCGAGCCGGACCCCTCGGTGGACCGGGTCCAGGTGGCGAACCAGCGCATCGTGATCGACCTGCTGGCGGCCGTCGAGGAAGGGCGCGAGCCGCTCGGCAGCGGCCAGCGGGCGCGGGCGGTCCTGGAGCTGACCCAGGCCGCGATAGCAGCGCACCTGGCAGGCGGACGGATCACGCTACCGCTCCAGCAGCGGGAGCATCCGCTGGTGCAGACTTAGACCCTCTTTTTGGAATCTTGATTGAGGTATCAATACCTTGGGTTCCTCCCTCCCCAGCCCTCCCCCGAATTCGGGGGTTACCCCCTCCCCAGCCCTCCCCCTACAAGGAGGAGGGAGCAAAAGGCACTCGTGAGTAAGAACGGGCTCATGGGACAACGATTCCAATCCGTGTTCCTAGGATTGAGTACAAGCAGTCCAGGGAACGTCAGCGCGACGCTTACGGAGTAAAACTCCTCCAGCACCACAACTACGAAGCAACAAGCATGAAGGCATGACCACCAGGGGGCCACGGACTCCTGCTGATCACCTTACAGCGGTCCTATTAACAGGACTTGCCGGCGTTGTTCGGGGTTGCGTCGGTGACGGGTCTGATCTCTAGTGAGGGGCAAGAAACCCCGGTCCGCATCGCATTTTTCGCACATTGCCGTGCCTGACGGTGGCTGCGTTTCCGCTTTTCTGAATACGACTCAACGATCTGGCGTTGGACGAGAGGGTGGCGAGTAAGAGCGATTTGACGATGCGTGGTGGACGGAGAAACCGAGAAATGCCGTACTGACCGGCACAAACTCGATTGTGGGTCCAAGATTTCCCTTGCTCATCGCCTTTCTCACGAGGCCGGATTGTCCTGATTAACAGAGATCCATTGGTTCCTTCACACCACGGTTATCCCAGCTCTTGTTCTCGTTACTCAAGACGTATTCACGCCCATCACTACCCACCCCTTGGTGTTCCCTATCGTAGCCAGGGTTGCTTTTACAGCGGGTTGCGCATTGAGTGATCGTGCTTCATGCTGAGGCATGGCGCACTCTACCGACCTCCGAGAACGCATCGTAAACGCCGTCCTACACAAGCGTTACACCCTCCATGAAGCCGCAGACACGTTCGACGTTGGAACCGCCACCGTCAGTCGCTACCTCCGCCGCTACCGCCAAAGTGGAGATCTCACCCCCAGAACCTCCCCGGGCCGCCCCAGCGCCCTCCATGAGCACCAGGCATGGGTTGAGCAGAGCCTCATCAGCAACGGACCTCACCCACGACCAGCGCTGCGACCTTTTCTTGGAGAGAACCGGCGTCCGCATCAGCAGAGCGACCATGTGCCGCTGGGTACAGAGATTGGGATCGACGAGAAAAAAATCGTGAGACGATCTACGCGAGTGAACAGAATCCAGAGGCCCGGTGGAGGTTCCTGGCTTGGATCAGAGGTATTGACCCGCACCGGTTGGTGTTCGTCGATGAGAGCGGCTTCAACGTCGCCATGACCCTGCCCTACGCCTACGCCCCACGTGGACAACGTGCCGTGGGTAGGGTGCCGAAGAACCGTGGGGAGAACACCAGCCTCGTTGCAGCGATCAGTCTCGATGAGGGTGTGGGTGACGCGATGACGTTGACCGGAGCGGTGGATGGCGTGGCGTTTTTAGCGTACATCGAGCAGGTCATCGCTCCGAAGCTGAGGCCGGGGCAGATCGTGGTGATGGATCAGCTGGGGGTGCACCGCAAACCGGAGGTGCGGGAGGCGATCGAGGCGAGGGGGTGCGAGTTGGTGTTGTTGCCTGGGTACAGTCCGGACTTCAACCCCATTGAGTTGGCTTTTTCGAAGATAAAGGCGTTCGTGAAAGCTGTGGGGGCGAGGACGAGGGGAGCGTTGGACTCTGCGATCGCGGCTGCGCTATCGACGGTGTCGTTGGGGGATGTGTTGGGTTGGTTTGAGCATGCCGGAGTCACCAATCACTCATTCTGAGAACCGCTGTAAGCTCCCTCCTCCTTCTAGGGGGAGGGCTGGGGAGGGGGTAAACCCCCCAAGGATCCAGAGTCCTAGCCAACTCCAACAAAGCTCTCCACCCGCTGTCGATCATGGTAGGACGGCAGGGTATCCAGCTTCGTGCAGCACAGCGCCGCCGCGGCGTTGGCGAAGCGCGCCGCATCGGTGAGCGCCGCACCCTCCGATAGTGCGACGGCGAGGGCGGCGCCTTCAACGCCGCCCTCGCCGGTGGTGTCCACCACGTTCGGCACCGGGAAGCCCGGCACCCGCTCGGCCCCGTCAGGCGTCACGCACAGGCAGCCGCGCTCGCCGAGCGTCACCAGGGCCGCGCCGCAGCCGAGCTCGAGCAGCCGCCGGCCCAGCTCCGCCTCGTCGGCCTCTTCATCGGCGCCGAGCCCGAGGCAGACGCGCGCCTCCGTCTCGTTCGGGGTGATCACCGAGACATTCGACAGGTCGCTGCCCAGCAGGGGCTGTGCGGGCGCGGGGTTGAGGATCGTCGTCAGGCCACCCTCCAAACCCACCCGCATGGCGTGCAGCGCGGTCGCGAGCGGGATCTCGAGCTGGGTCAGTACCGTCGTTGTGCCCGGCCATGAGGCCGCCGCCTCGTCCACGTCGGCGGGCGAGAAGGCCGCATTGGGCCCGCTGTCGATGCTGATCACATTCTGGCCGCCAGGCCCGAGCATGATGAAGCCGACGCCGGTAGCCGTGTCCGGCTGCTGTTTGAGGTGCGCGGCGTCGACGCCCTCTTCATCGAGGAGTTCGCGAAACCGATCGCCGTTGCCGTCGTCACCGACGCGGCCCACGAAGCTGCAGCGCGCCCCAAGACGAGCCGCCTGTACCGCCATGTTGGAGCCCTTGCCACCGTGGGTCTGGAAGTAGCCGCTCCCGTGAACCGTCTCGCCGACGGTGGGGATGCGCTCGACCTCCATCACCAGCGCCACCAGATAGCTCCCCACCACCGCCACACTGGCCGTGGACTCCATTCGTGCCCGCGGGATGTCGCTCACCCTCGTGACCGTGCACTTCGACCCGTGCTGCTCCACCGGCGGGCGCCGTAGCTGCGGCCTACGCCCGTTTTCGCTGTGGCCATCACCCTGCTCCGCCCGGCTCAGCGATCATCGCATGGGCCCTGTCGACCATGGTGCGTGCCAACGCCAGAATCTCGGTGCGCTCGTCATCGGTGGCGGTGGCCACGATGTCGTCTACCAGGGCGTGGCAGCGCTCGCGCACGAGCTTTGGGTCGACGGCCTCTCCGCGCGACTCCTGCACGGCGCGCAGCCACACGGTGCCGTAGTGGGCGTGGATCGTCTCGTCCGCCCAGTCGAAGTCCATATCGTGCTGGCTCAGGGCGTCGCCCACCTCGATGAACTTGTCGCGGCGCTGCGGCTTCTTGCTGATGTTCTTCGTCTCGAAGAAGTAGAGCATGCCGAGGCGATAGATCGGATCCTGGTCTTTGGCCGCGTCGTAGATATAGCTGCCGAGCGGAATCTCGCGCTTCTCGAAGCCCCAGTCCAGCAGGCGCTGGTAACCCATGCGGCAGTGGCGCGATTCGTCGTAGGTCCAGCGGGTGGCGTCAACCAGGAACTCCCAGGGCAGCAGGTCGGCAAACGCGTAGGTGAAGTGGCTGCAGGCCTCGACCGCCCACACCTCGTTGATGTGGCTGATGGCGCTGCGCAGCTGCAGCATCAGGCCTTCGCCGTAGGCGAAATCCTCGACGATGATGTCCGGCCAGTAGAAGCGCACGGTGGCGTAGGCCTGTTCCCGGGCAGGGATTTGGGCGACGGCGAACGGCCTGCGGCCCTCGAGCCGGATCGGCTTCGGCGAGGGTGGCAGCTCGACCTTGTCGAGGCCGATGCCGCCCAGCGCCTCGAGCGCCGCCCTGGCGTGACCGAGCCACGCTGCGGCTGCGTCGCGCTCGCCTTCGCTCACATCCAGCATCTCGTCGCGGAAGGCCTCCAGGCTCGCCAGCTGGTTCTCCTTGTCGCGCACGACGGTGTGCAAAAACCGGATCGTCGGCCCGTCACCGATGCCGTCCGCCAGGTCGAGGTAGGCCCGGTAGGCAGCCCACATGGCGGGTTTGAGCAGGTCGACGAGCGTCAGGTAGAGGGCGAGGGCGCTGGGCGCGTTGCGAATCTCGCCCAGCAGAGCGATCAGCGGTTCCGCATCGTCCAGCTCCATCAGGCGGCTCGGATAGCGCAGTTCGAAGACACGCGTCCGCATCGCGTCGGCGGCCTGGGCGTCCTCCCACATCATCTGGGCGTAGAGCGTCTTGAGCAGCAGCGGCGCCGTACCGGCGATCCAGCCCGCTTCGGCGATCGCCAGCTCGCGTTCGCAAAAATGGAACCGCTTGAGGATGACGGCCGTGTCGTAGCGCATCAGCTGGGCGCGGCTGCTATCGGTTTTGAGTACGACCGAATCCATCACGGAACCTCCTGTCCGGACCTACGTGGCTACCACTCAGGGATAGGCAGCTCAGCTCAATCTCTACCGCGTGCCGGCGGGATGGCGTACGCGTCGAGGGAAGACCACACGACCTCCCCAAGCCCCTCCCGAAGTCCACCCTAGTGTACGGTGCGCCCTGTTCCCCCGGTTCAACCCGGTTCCGAGAACGTGGGGACGCTGACGCGCGCACCCCCTTGCAACGCAGACTCGTGGGCGCAGATGCCGGGGGCGGTCCAGTCCGCAGCCCTGACCGCGTCGATCCACGGCTGCCTGTGCTCGAGAATGCTGCGCACGAACTCGTGGGCCAGGTGGGGGTGCGAACCGTGGTGGCCGCCGCCCGTCTCGAAAGCTTTCTGAGGGTTGGTATCGTCGTACTTGCCCCGAACCGTAAAGCGGGCCACCTCCGGAGGCAGCAGGTCCTGCCGATCCGGGGCAGGCAGACGCTCCTCGGTGATCTGCCGTCCCCGAACACCGTCGCTGGGATCTTCCGGTGCTCGCTCCCGCAGGAACAGGACCGGATCGTCCTCGGATTCGATCTGTGGCCACTCGAACGCCATGTTCTCACCGTAGACGTGGAAGCTCTCGGTGTAGCCACGAGCGGTGTTGAACAGCGACCGCGAGACCTCCATGGCCAGCTGGGGCCGGTCGAGCTGGAAGATCGCCGTCTCGATCGGGAAGGGGTTTTGGTAGGGGGCGTGCAGCGCCTCGGCCATCACGCCCGAACCGAAGCTGTGAACGCTCACCGCCCTGGTGTCGGCGATGGCCAGGCACGGCGCGACGGCGTGGGTGGAGTACCACATGGGCGGTAGCCCCCGCCAGTAGGCGGGCCAGCCCTCCATGTCCTGGTGGTGCGCGCCGCGAAGAAACTGGATTCGGCCGAGCTTCCCCTGCTCCACGAGTTCCCGCGCCAACAGGAACTGGCGGGTGTAGACCGCCGTCTCCATCATCATGTAGATCTTTCCGCTCCTGCGCTGCGCCGCCACGATGGCGTGCAGATCCTCGAGGCTCGTCGCCATGGGGACCGTGCAGGCGCAGTGCTTGCCGCTGTCTAAAACGGCGATGGTCTGCTCGGCATGGAGCGGGATCGGCGTCACAAGATGAACAGCGTCGTAGTCGTCCGAGCGCAGGACCTCGGCCAGGTCTGTATGTCTGCGCTCGATCTCGAAGGCGCGCCCCACCCGGTCGAGGACCTCCGGGTCGGGATCGACGATGCCCACATAGGCCACGTCGGGGTGATGGGCATAGATGGGCACGAAGGTGCTGCCAAAACCCAGGCCTGCGACGGCGATACGAAGTCTGCCGGACCGGTCCATAGGGCTAGCGGGCGCCGATGCTGGCGACCCGGTCGCCTACCCGGGCGCTGTCGCGTTCGACGAACTCGCCGCCGGTCTCGGCGTAGAGCCTGCAGCTTGAGGGTGCGTTCATGGGCGTTCTCCTCGAGGCTCGCCTACGACCGTGTGAACGCGGGCAACGCCACCACCGCGCCACCCTTGGTGGCCGATTCGTGGGCGCAGATGCCCACACAGGTCCAGTTGGCGCTCGTCACAGCGTTGGGCCAGGGGTCGCGGTCGTCGATCAGGGCCGAGACGAACTCGTGTGCCAGGTGGGGGTGGGAGCCGCCGTGCCCCGCTCCCTGGATGAAGGAGAGGTGATCCTCATCCTGTATTGCCTGGGTGAAGCCGCGGATCGGTTCCGGTAGCCGCTGGGCGTAGTCGGGAACGGTCACGGGTGAGGGGATCTCCGACTCGGGCTTCTTGGCGGTGTGGATGATGTGCTCTTCCCCTTCGACCAGCGCCCACTCGAAGCTCTTCTTGCTGCCGTAGACGTCGAAGCTCTCGCGGTACTGGCGGGCGGTGTCGTAGAGGAAACGCCAGATGTGGGCCGCCACATCGGAGTCCTGGATCTTGATGTGGCACGACTCGACGGCGAAGCTGTTGCCGGACTTGCTGGCGATCCGCTCGTCGACGGTGCCCGAGCCGAAGCAGGAGACGTACTCCGCGCTGCCGTCGACGAGCCCCAGCACCGGGCTGACCACGTGGGTTGCGTAGTGCATGGGGATCATGGCCTCCCAGTAGTCGGGCCAACCCTCCATGTCCTGCGGGTGCGAGGCCTGCAGGTACTGGATCTTGCCGAGTTCGCCCCGTTGGTACAGCTCTTTGATGAACAGGAACTCGCGGCTGTACACCACCGTCTCGGCCATCATGTACTTCAGCCCGGTCTCTCGTACCAGGTCGACGATCTGCTTGCACTCGTCGATGGTCGTGGCCATGGGCACGGTGCACATGACGTGCTTCCCGGCCTTGAGGGCCTCGATCGACATCCAGCCGTGGTCGGGTATGGGCGAGTTGATGTGGACGTAGTCGACGTCGGGATCGGCCAGGACGTCCTGGTAGTTGGTGTAGCGCGTTTCGACGCCGAAGGCGTCGCCAAGCTTGTTCAGCTCGGCCTCGTTGCGGCGGCAGATAGCGTGTACCTCCGCCTGTGGATGCTGCTGGTAGATGGGGATGAACTCGGCGCCGAAGCCGAGCCCCACGAGCGCTACACGAACGGGTTGATTGGCCATGACACATCTTCTCCTTTACGGGGGCTGGCGTCAGGTCGCAGCCGAACGAAGTGGGTTTCGCGCCGTCGCTGGCAGACGGCGTGCAGTTCGGGGTTCGAGGTAACAGCTCCCAGGGCTTCTCCTTGCCGAGGAGCGGAACGCGAGCGTCCCAGCGCGCGTGGCGTGGGCTCTATCGTAAGGCACACTCACGGTGGATCGATGCGCCCGGAGTAGGAGACGACGCGGCCCAGGGTGATTCCGCTGCCGTCGCTCTTCGGGTTCTTGCGCCCGGTCACCCGCACCTCGAGGATGTGATCCCGGTCTGGCAAGCCCGTGACCCAGACGGCGGTGGCCTGGTTGGCCCGATCCCAGTGGGGCGGGTGGTACATGTCGCGTTCCTGCATCAACTCCCCATCGATCCGGGCCTCGAGGATCCCTTTGTCGTGGTGCAGGTCGCCCTGAACGTAGACGTTGTTGCCGGAGAAGGCGACCGTCAGCGTGTCGCCGGCCGTCGTAGAGGCGAAGAGCGCCTCCGCCCGCTCGACCTTCGACCAGGTGCCGGTCCAGCGCAGCCGCGGATCGGTGACGAGATAGGCGTCGACGACGGCGAAGTTCGGGAACGACACTTTGGCCGCTCCCTCGTATCGAAACGGCTGGGCTGGAACGAGCAGGGCGTCGTCGGACTCCTCGCCACCCTGGGCGACGACGTTGGCGACGGCGAGTCGCATGCACGCCTCGGTCGCCGTGGTGATGGCGTAGTCGGTGTGGTTGTAGACCCGCTCCATATAGGGGGCCATCTCGTCCTTCACGTGTCCCGGCAGGCGCTCGTAGCCGAGCACGGTGCCGATGATGCCGCCGACATTCGCGACGTTGCTGTCGGTGTCCTGGCCGGCCCGGTTGGTGATCTCGAGGGTCCGGATGAACGCACCCTCGCCGTAGAGCAGCCCGAGCGCGACGTAGGCGCCGTTGAAGCTCGCCTGGATGTTGAATCTCCCCTCGTCCTCGGTGGGGCCCCAGGGGCACAGGTCGTGGTTCCACCCGGCCTCGATCTCGCGCCAGGTAGCCCGCCAGTCGTGGGGATGCTCGCGGTGCCAGGCCAGGACATCGTCGATAATGCGGCCGTAATCGCTGTCGGCGGGGATGGCCTGCCGACCGAGTTCGACGATGCGGCGGACGTCGTGCTCGAAGAACGCCGCCGCGTACATGGCGGTGAAGAACATCCCGCCGTAGATGCCGTCGCCGTGGTTCACCACCCTGCCCTGGCGCCGGCACATGTCCTGCGCGGCTTCGGGCATTCCGGGCGAGATCATGCCGATGTAGTCGCACTCGATCTGGAAGTCGATGTCGTCGGCATGGGGATTGTAGTACGGGTGGCCAGCGTGCTCTGCGGGAATGCCTTCAAGGAGGTTCTGCCGCGCCTGCCCGTTGGCGTGCCACACCAGGTAACCGGCCTCGCGATACGGGGTGGAGAAGTCCTCGGAGGTCGCCTCCAGTCCGCGTTCGGCGACGACCTTGAGCATCCCCATGTTCATGTAGAGGTCGTCCTCGTTGACCAGCCAGTCCCGCAGGTGGACCTCCTGAACATCGGAGGGGCCTTCGTAGATCTCTCCGACATATTTGAACTCGATCGGCTCGCCCATCGCTGCGCCGTACGACTTGCCCACCCAGGCGCCCAGGATCCTGTCGCGGAGCGCCCTCTTCTCGATCCGGTTCACGCCACCATCCTCCAACCCTGAACGACGCATGGCACCGTTCAGGGTCCCTGCTCCATCATGGTCTGTGTGACGCACGTCGCCTGCGCCTCGTAGTCGCTAACCTCCTCGGCCTCACAGATGTAGATCAGGCCGGGCATGTCGCCGTGGCTGTGGATTTTCATGAAAGCCAGGCCGTGAAGCTGGTTGTGCTGGCAGAGAACAACCCCCTGGTTATCGAACCCGTCTCTGTTGCACAGCGCGGTGATGACGTCGGCCTCCTCGCTCGTGGGCTCGGCGTTGGGAACCGAAAACAGCAGGCCGGCGTGATCGACGTATTCCAGGTTCGGGGCCAGCCTTTGGAAGGCGGCGATCACCAGCGGCAACCGCTCGATTGGCAGGTGGGCGTCCATCCCGTCAGGGCTGAACCCTGTAGAGCTGAAGCAACAGACGGCGAATCCACCTGGGCTGCCCGCTTCGAAGAAAAGGCCGGACGCCGCGAGGGGACGTGCACTGCGGGCGGCGGTGTAGGTGGGAAGCAGGTCGGGATAGTTCGGGAGGATCTTGCTCAGGTTGATGGGGTCCTGAAAGACGTCGTCGGCCCCTTCCTCGGTGAGGAGGTAGAGTACGACCCCCTGAGGTGAGTCCGTCGGCGGATCGGTCGAGGCGTCTCGCTCCGCCATCGAGAACCGCGACCAGATCTGCACGGCGGCGTCAAAGGCGAAACGGGCCAGGACCTCCTCCTCACCCTGGGCCATGGACCGCCACGACAGACCCCGTCGATCGACGACCAGGGTCCTGGTGGCGGTAGACTCCGGGGTGGTGTCGGCGAAACCCCAGTGCTCGGCTATCACGCCGTCGAGCCCGAAAAACTGAGCAGCAGCCAGCTCACGCTGCAAGATCGCCGTCGCCTCGTCGAGCGACATCTCCGAGGCGAGACGTACGATCGTGGGAACATCCTCGGGGATATTGTCCGCGTTGTAGATATTGAAATCAGGCCCCAGGCTTCGGGCGCCGGGACCCACCTGCATGAAGCCCATATTCGCTACCGCCAGCAGGGAAAGAGACAATCCGATCGCAAGGGACCTACGTAGCACGGCTCACCTCCGATACCCGTACGAATGGGTCTTGATTCAGGTTCATCAGAGAATATAACAGAACCCACCGTGAGCGAGCTGCGGTCATTAGCCCATATCCCAGCGATCGCATCTCTCGATTTCCTCGAACGTCTCCCATCAGCTCCAGCAGGCTAGTGGGCGACGTCTTTCACGCAGCGGAAACCGATGGTGCTACAACGGTCCAGCCCCGGGTACATGAGCAGAATCTTCTCGTGAATGTCGTTCGCCTGCGCGCCGCTGGCGTTGTACCACTTGCTGCCCTCCACCACCAGGTGACTACCGCCCCGGATGATCGCGAAGCGGGTGTGCCCATCGTCCCACTCGCTCTCGGTCCACTCCCACACATTGCCGGCCATGTCGAGGCAGCCCCAACTGCAGGCGCCGCCGGGGAACTGATCTACCGGGGTGGTGTCGTCGGTCCCGCTGTTGCACTGGCTCGGATCGAAACGATCCCCCCAGGGCCACCGGGTGTTCCCCGCCGCGCGCTGCCACTCCTCCTCGCGCGGCAGCCGCTTGCCGGCCCAGCGGGCGTACGCGCGAGCGTCGTCCAGGTCCACCCACACCACCGGGTGCCGCTCCTTGCCGGCCGGCACCTCCCAAGTCCACGGCTCCTGCCCGGGTTGCTGCTGCCAGTGACGAAGAAAATTCGTGAGGTCACGAGGCGCGTAATGGGTCGCCTCGAGGAAGGCTTGGTAGTCCGCGTTGGTGACCTCGGTCCGATCGATCCAATAGTCGGCCAGGTCGAAGTTCTGGGGTGGGTGATGCTTGTTATGGCGCTGGTCGACGCTGCCGTAGCACGCCCCCTCCATGACAGCGGCGTTGTTGTGGCGCACGGTCAGGGAGAAGGGCCCTCCCGGCACGCTGCACATGTCGGCCGGCGCCTCCCCGCTAGCAACCGGCACCGACGGCTCTACCGGGCGAAGAGACAGGTCGGCCAGCGTTACCCGGGCGCGCGAGACACCCCCTCCGTTGCGCTCGGGCGTTTCTGTAGCAGGCATCGGCACTTCCACCCCTGCCGGAGCGGATACGATGCAGCCGGCCTCACCAGATTGCATAGAGAGGCTCAGGAGATGGGAGCCGTCCCGTTCCATAGGTTGGATCTCAACACCGTTCCAGACATCGTAGTGACGCAGCCCCTCACCGTCTGCCGTCGTGGAGGGCACGGCCAGCACGGGGCCGTCGACCTGGCCGCCCGACTCGTTGAGCAGCGTGTGGATGGTGGTATCGCCCGCGTGCCAACGATGCGCGTACAGGCCCTCAGGGAGGGTCGCGACGTACGGTTGCCAGCCGGCGTCCTGAAACGCGCAGGCATGCTCGCGGAGCAGCCGGACACAGCGGCGCAGCAGGGTGCGATCGGCATCGTTCCAAGGGTTCCACCAGCCGAAGATGTTCTCCCACACCACGTTCCCGCAACCGTGGAAGAACGAGCGATGCAGGATCCCCGTGTGCTCCAACGAGTCCCGATCGATAGCCCGGAACGAAAAGCGCGGCTCCAGCCACCGGATGGTGAGCAGGCCCGGCGGCTCCACCGCCTTGCGCTGAAGCCAGCTGCCGGTGATCGAGCCGAGCGCATCGAGGGACGGCACGCCCTCCGGATCGAACACGATGTCCGGATTGACGCGCTCGATGGGCCCGCGGAACCCGGGATCGTCGGAGGCCATGGTGTCGAGAAAGATCCCGTCGGCCCCGATCGCCCGGATCACTTCCGCAAGCGCTTCGGCGTCCGCCACGGCGGGTGCGCCCGAGTCTGCGAAGCCCGCCCGGTACCCCCTCGGATCGGTCGTCGATGCGGCTCCGGGTTCGCGGCGGGTTCCGATGTCCCAGGGGTTGTAGTTCACGAACACCCGCACCCCCCGCTCGTGCGCGCGATCCGTCAGCGCGCGGAGGCCGGGCAGGCCGCCGGGCATGTCGCGGTAATAGTCGATCTGGTTGCGAGCGTCGATGCCGAGGCGGGGGTAGGCCTGCCACAGCAAGATGATGTCGTACCCGCCGAACTCGCGCTCGCCGTCGTCGAGGATCTCGTCGATGCGGTAGCGGCCGGCCTCGCGGTCGTAGAACGAGGTGTCGTACATGAACAGGAACGCCTCGGTGTAGGCGCTCCGGTACCACGCCCTGCCATCGCCCTCGAAGGCGCGCCCGTCGATGGTGGCGCGGAGCTCCTGGCGCTGGTCCTCGAGGTCGGTGTCGACCGCGTCGCGGCGACCGAGGTGCTCGGAGAAGTCGTTGCGCCACTTGGTGGGGTCGATCATCGCGTCACTCCGTTCGCCTCATCGCCAGCGGCAAGGTTCCTCTGCAGCCCACCGCCTACGAGATGGTCTTTATCGGGTCCGGCACCTTCTAGAGGCGTCGTTCAATCGTTCGCGGGATTGGGCATGATGAAATGATTCATCATGCTGAAATCGACGCATTCCCCCTGCGTGCGGTAGTCACCGGGCCACTCGAGGGCGCACCCACGGGCAAGCTCGGGAAAGAGCGTCTCGTTGAGTTTCATATAGGCCAGACCCTGGAGCTGGCTGTAATGGCACAGCGGGACACCTTGGTTATGGAATCCGGCACTGTTGCAAAATGTGAGGATGGTGTCGACCTCCACGGTTTGGGGAAAGCTGAGGGGAACCGACAAGAGGAGTCCGGCGTTGTCGCGAACCTCGAGGTTTGGCGACAGCCTCATGAACGCCGCGATCACCAGCGGCAACCGCTCCAGACTGAGGTGCACGCCCTCCCCATCGCCAAACCCGGTAGAGCTGAAGCAGCAGACCGCGAAGCCGCTCGGGTTACCATCCTCGACGAAGATGCCGGGCGTGGTAAGGGTACGCGCTCTGCCTTTGGCGCCGTAGGCCGGGAGCCGATTCGGGTAGCTGGGGACGATCTTGCTGTAAGCGATGGGGTCCAGATACACGTCGTCGGCCCCGTCCGCCGTCAGGAGGTAGAGTACGACCCCCTGAGGTGAGTCCGTCGGCGGATCGGTCGAGGCGTCTCGCTCCGCCATCGAAAACCGCGACCAGATCTGCACCGCGTCTTCGAACGCAAAACGGGCCAGGACCTCCTCCTCACCCGGTACCATGGATTGCCACGACAGGCCCTCCTGGTCGGCAACCAGGGTCTGAACGGCAGCGGCTTGAGGCGTGACTGGCACGATGCCGATGGGCCCCCAGTGCTCCGCCATCACCCCGTCGAGCCCAAAGAACTGAGCTCCAACCAATTCGCTTTGCAGGATCGCCGTCGCTTCCTCGACCGACATTTCCGAGACGAGCCGTTCAAGCGAGGGGTCTTCTTCAGGGAGATTGTCCCCATTGTAGAGATTGAATTCGGGGCCCAGGGTTCGGGCCGTAGGCCCCACCTGAGAGGCGCCTACACCCGCAAGCGTCAGCAGGGAAAGAGACAGTCCGATCGTAAAGGACCTAGGTAGCATGGCTCACCTCCGAAACGTGTGAGAAAAAGGGTCTCGATTCAGGTTCATCAATAAAATAGCACAAATTGCACCATGGGGGTGTCGCTGTATCGGCCCAAAATACTGGTTTGCTTCCCTGTTTGCCTGGCAGAGCGCGGGCGCTTCAGGATCGGACACACCCTCGCGCACCTCCGTACCCGGCGCCTCCCCATCGATCGTCGGCCACACCGTCACCGAACCTTTCGGGCGCGTCGTTCAATCGTTCGCGGGATTGGGCTGGATGGTGTGATACATCATGCTGTAATCGACGCATTCCCCCTGGCTGCGGTAGTCGCCAGGCCACTCGAGGGCACACTCACGGGCCAGGGTAGGAAACGCGGTCTCGTTGTGTTTCATATAGCCCAGCCCCTGTAGCGCGTTGTACTGACAGAACGTGGTCCCCTGGTTGTGGAACCGGCCAGTATTGCAGAAGGCGCGGATGGTCCCGACCTCTTCGCTGGTGGGGTAGGAGAGCGGCACCTCCATAAGCAAACCGGCATAGTCGCGGATTTCAAGGTTTGGCGACAGCCTCATGAACGCCGCCATCACCAGAGGCAACCGCTCCAGACTGAGGTGCACGCCCTCCCCATCGCCAAACCCGGTAGAGCTGAAGCAGCAGACCGCGAAGCCGCTCGGGTTACCATCCTCGACGAAGATGCCGGGCGTGGTAAGGGTACGCGCACTGCCTTTGGCGCCGTAGACCGGGAGCCGATTCGGATAGCTGGGCAGGATCTTGCTGTAAGCGATGGGGTCCAGATACACGTCGTAGACCCCGTCCGCCGTCAGGAGGTAGAGGATCACTCCCTGCGGCGAGTCCGTGGGTGGATCGGTCGAGGCGTCTCGTTCGGCCATCGAGAAGCGCGTCCACAGCTGCACGCCGTCTGCGAACGCGAAGCGTGCCTGAACCTCTTCCCCACCATGGACCATCGATTGCCACGACAGGCCCTCCTGGTCGACGATCAGGGTCTGAACGGCAGCGGCTGGCGGCGTGACTGGCGCGATGCCAACGGGGCCCCAGTGTTCCGCCGTCACGCCATCGAGCCCGATGAGCTGGGCTCCAACCAATTCGCTTTGCAGGATCGCCGTCGCCTCCTCGACCGACATCTCGGAGCGGAGTTCTGCGATCGAGGGGTGGTTCTCAGGTATGAAGTCCGCATTGTAGGGATTGAATTCGGGGCCCAGGGTTCGGGCCGTAGGCCCCACCTGAGAGGCGCCTACACCCGCAAGCGTCAGCAGGGAAAGAGACAGTCCGATCGTAAAGGACCTAGGTAGCATGGCTCACCTCCGAAACGTGTGAGAGAAGGGTTTGGTCCAGGTTCACAAAAAATAGCATGTTTTGCACAAAATACTGGATCCCGGTTCCCTTGTTGCCCGCCAGAGCACGGGCGTTTCGGGAAGTGGGGACGCCTCCGGATGACCTCCGGAGGCGTCCCCTTACTACTAGAGCTTCGAGTCGTAGTGCTACTCGGGCTTGTAGTAGTACTGGTGAGCGAAGTGGTTCAGGTCCAGGGCACCTTCCAGCCAAGGCGGCAGGGTCTGGACGAGGTTCCCGATGTTGGGCCTGGCGACGAAGATCAGCGGGATCTGTCCTACCGTGCCGATGCTGTAGGTTCCGTCCGAAAGTCCCTGGAAGTACGCGTTAGCGAGGAACGTGTACTCCTCGCCACCAAACTCGGTGCCAAGAAGATCCTGGCGGATGTCGAACAGCGCACCCAGCTCGGCCGGCGGCGGCTCGCCGGGAATGACTCCGCCATCGTAATCCGCGAGCGTCGTGGCTCCCCGCGCGATGTCCCTCTCGGCTCTGCGATAAATCTCCCAGGGATTTATCCTGAAGCCGATGAGTCCTCCGCGCAGAGTGGTCGTGTACATCTCGCCATTACCTTCGTGATCGCTCCAGAAGTCCCATTCCCCGCCTTCAAACACGCCTTGCGCCCGGGTTCTGATCTCGAACCCGATGCCGACATCTGCCCAGAACTCCCGTATCAGCTCGTGGGTCGCTACTTGGGCGCCGGTGGTTTCCGGGGAGATGTTGATGAAGAAGACCAGTGATTCGCCGTCTGCGTCCATGCGAATCCCGTTGCCATCGCGCTCGGTCAGGCCGAGATCATCGAGCATGCTGTTCGCCAGGTCCGGATCGAACTGCACCCAGGATGTGCCCCATTCTTCCTTGTAGAGCGGGGAGAACTCGGTGACCGTGAGCTGGAGTGGCACAGCGAAGCCCTGGTAGATCACGTCGGCGATCTCGCCGCGGTCGATCGAGATCGACAGGGCCTGCCGGAACTCGACGGTGGAGAACAGTTCCCGCCACGTCGGGTTCGGGTGCGTGTAGTTGGGGAACAACGCGACATCCCCGGTGGTAAATGTAGGAATGAGGTTGGCTACGTAGTTGCCGGCTTCCTGGTTCTCCAGGTAGAGCGTGACGTTGTCGAACGAAGTGCTGCCCCAGGCAAGATCCGCTTCTCCGGAGATCACCTTGAGGTTATACGTCTCCGCATCGACAACCTGCGACAGCACGCTATCCACGTAGGGCAGCTGCTGCCCAGCGGTATCTACCTGGTGGAAGTACGGGTTGCGCTCGTAGAGCCTCGCGGTGGTGCTGAACTCGACGGGATACCAGGGGTGCGTGGTCGGCTTGTTGGTGTCGTTCAAGGGGTTGATGTTGGCGTGCCAGGCGAACGCTTCCGCCGCGGTTTCGAAGCCCTCTTCTGCGGCCAGCGCTTCAGCATTCTCATTGAAGTCGCTGTGCCACTGCTTGAGCCAGTTGCTGGGAGCGAACATCGTCCATTCGCCGCCGCGCCAGTGGACGGTGTCCAGGATCACGCGCGGCAAGGATAGGCCGTGATTGATGACATATGAGGTCGGACCGGAGACCTCGATGGTCGCAGCGGCGCCGCTGTCGGGGCCGTACAGGGCGGACCAACCGAACTCATCCATGTCTTCGAACTTGAACCTCATGTCTTCGGTGGTGAACGGATCCCCGTTCGACCACTGCATGCCCTCCCGCAGTTCGATGGTGGTGACCGAGAAGTTATCAGTCAGCTCGAAGGTGAGGGCGACGTCGGGCTCGATGCTTCCATCTTGCAGCATTATCTGGAGGAACGGTCCCCGAGCCGGCTCTTCGGTGACGTCGTTCCAGGGGTGGATGCCGGTAGAGAACACATTGAACTGGCCGCCGTAGACCCCGACCTCACTGAGCGGCGTGTAGGCGTAGGGTTGGCTGGGGAGGCGCTGATCGACCGGGGGCAGGGTACCGTTGGCGACCGCTTCGTCGAGGGACGGGGCTTGGGTATACATTCCCTGCGCTAGCACGGTGCTGGCTAGCAGGCCTACCACCATGATCAGGATGCCTGCTACGGCTTGGATTGTTCGTCTCACGTTATCTTTACCTCCGAGAATTGGGGGTTTTGTGGATTAGGAGCGTGTCTTCCGCTACCTTGGTCGGGTCGTCATTACATTCAAGAGTTCGGCTTCGCTGTCCACATGAGATTCAAAGAGGCAGCGAATGACCGGACACGAGGAAGATCACCTCCAATTTTGTTAGACTCTTACCTCCAATTTTGTTAATTTAAAGGTACGTCGTTTGCTACTTGATCTGAGAGATGAAACGGGGGATGGTGGGTCTGCTATGAACCAAATCCATCCCCGATACCAGCATACGCTCGACGACCTGTTCCTGCAGGTGTTCGTACTCATCGATGACTTCTTACAACCCTTCGAACCACAGTTACCCAGTCAGGCACACCAGAAAGCCAGTATCAGCGAGATCTTAACCATCGCCATCGTCGGCGAGATCCTCGCTCAACCATTTGAGAGCGTGTGGTACTGGCTGGTCACACAGAACCACCAGGATTTGTTCCCAAGCTTGCCGCACCCCAGCCGCTATCACCGGATTCTTCGCAACTCCGAGCGGCTCATCGCTCAGCTGGCACTCAGCGTCACCGGGGAACAACAGGGGGTAAAGCTGATCGATAGTAAACCCTTGCCGGTCGCTAAGGGCAAGCGCGCTTCGTGGGCGAAACTCCCCGAGGCCGAGAAGGGATTCAGCACGATGGGGATGGTGTTTGGTTTCAAGCTGCATGCCCTGGTGAGTGAAGCGGGGTTGTTCCGGAGGTGGCTGTTTGCTCCTGCATCCTGCTCGGATGTTCGTGCTGGACGGGAACTCACGCAAGACTTAGAGGGCGACCGGGTGCTCGGGGATAAAGCTTACGTGGGTTCAGACGTCATCACTCCAGCCAGGAAGAACATGCACGATCAAGGTATTTGGTGTTTGTGGATGAGTCGCGCTAGGAAGCGTATTGAGACGTCTTTCAGCACTCTGGTGAGGTCGTTAACGCTTCATGCAGCTCAGGTAAAGACGTTCAGATCGCTGAGGACCAGGGTGAATCTGAAGATCGCTGCGTTCAACTTGATGCACTCGGGAGCCCTAAACGGGTAGCAAACGAGGTAAGGTATATAATATTGCACACCAAAAAATCCGTCAAATGTCGACCCAAATCGAGCCCCATCGCCATGTCGAGGGCAACGCCGCACCACCCCGCCAGACGATCTGAAAGGGAGCGGATGAGCAGCGAACAGGACGAGAGGACACGGTACACGACCTCGAATCGAGGCCCCAGGTGGATAATGGGGCCCATGGTAACCGTGACAGCACCGACACGCGAGAACCCGACCGGGATCGTGTTTCGCCTGCTGACCCTCCTGGCACTCGCGATCCTGGCGGGGAACCCGGCACTGGCGCAACCCGCCTCGGCACCCGACCTGTTCATCGACGCGAGCGAACAGGCCGGCATCGAGACGCTCCACGGCGCAGTCTGGTCCAAGTATATTGGCGCCTATATGGGCCGCGGCTACCTGTCGGTCGGTCAGGCCTGGGGCGACTACGACAACGACGGCTGGGTCGACCTCTTCCTCGCTGGCGGCACCAACCCCAGCACCCTCTACCACAACAATAGCGATGGCACCTTCACGGTCTCCGAGTTCTCGAATCAGGTGGCCTTAGCGGACACCTGGACCGGGGGAGCGGTGTGGGCCGACTACGACAACGACGGCTTCAAGGACCTCTACGTCCTCGCCAACGGCGCCAACGTCCTGTTCCACAACGAACAGGGACAAGGCTTCGTAGACGTCACCGAGGCTACCGGGGTGGGCGACACCGGCAAGGGCACTACCGCCACTTGGGGTGACTACGACGGCGACGGGCACCTCGACCTGTTCGTCGCCAATTGGGCGTGCGCCCCCGAATGTCGTCCCGTCGACCCCATCCAGGCGAGCGATCGCCTCTACCACAACCTGGGCGGCGGCATCTTTACCGATGTCTCCGATCTGCTCAGCGACAAGCTACAAGGCGCCGCCTTCTCCGCCAGTTTCGTCGACTATGACAACGATGGCGACCCCGACATCTACGTGGTCAACGACCAGGGCCACCACCCCATCGGGAATGTACTGTGGCGCAACGATGGCCCGGGCTGTGGCGGCTGGTGCTGGAGCGAGGTCTCCAGGGAGACGCGCAGCAACCTGGTTAAGAACGGCATGGGCCTGGCAGTAGGGGACTTTGACAACGACCTGGACCTGGATTTCTACTTCTCCGACATGGTGGAACCGATGGCCCTGTTGGAGAATCTGGATGATGGGTTCCGTGACGTGTCCGCTCCCGCCGGCGTGGGCGGGCCGGGGGGCACGGTCGGCTGGGGCACGGTGTTCTTCGATTTCGACAACGACGGCTGGCTCGACCTGTTCCTGGCGGCCACCGAGCTCGCTCCGACCGCCAAGGCCCCCCAGGGCCAAGTGTTTTCATCGGTAACGCTGGGTATGCTGTTTCCGTTTCCCAACCGCCTGTTCGAAAACAAAAGCGACGGCACCTTCCTCGACGTGACGCCGAGCAGTTGGCAGCAGCAGCCCAAACCGAGCATGGGCGTCGCTTACGCCGACTACGATCACGACGGCTTGATCGACCTCATCGTAGGCAACTTCGGGGAAACCTACACCCTCTACCACAACGCGGGTCTGGCCGGCGCGGAGAACCACTGGCTGACGGTGCGGCTCGAGGGCCGCCCGCCCATCAACCGGGATGCGATCGGGGCGCGGGTGTACGTCACCACCCCCGACGGCCTGACACGCATGCAAGAGGTAAAGAGCGGCTCTGCCTTGGGCGCCGGGAACGATACGGCGCTGCACTTCGGTCTTGAAGGATCCGAGGTCGCCTCGGTGAGGGTCGTGTGGCCCGACGGTACCGAGGCGGCGTTCGAAGGGGTTGCTGTGGATCGGATATGGGATCTGGTATACGGGCAGACGGGGTCCGGTGAGTAGCGTGAGGATGCCATGGCAGGTCTGAACCGGTCTCAGCTCGCTCAGCAACGTGAGCGACGTGATCCGCTGGAGTTTCGATCTGCGCTACAACCCGATCGGGCAAGACTCCGGCCGGGAGGTGTTCCCGGGCTTCGTGGCGCGGAGCCGGAAGGATCCGGCCAGCGAGCTGCGGGATCCTGCGGCGTGGGCGGAGCTGTGGTACCAGACCCGACGGCGGATGGCCGGGGGAGTCTCGGAACCCCACCACCGCTGGTGGGGGACCAACGACCCGACCTGCGCCTGACTCAGGGAGCAGCCAAAGCGTCGGTTACTTTGACCTCGTACTCGTTCGTCGACAGCACCCCCGAGGAATCCGCCAGCTCGAAACTGATCCGGTACGGGCCCTCGCCCTCAGCGGGCACCGTCCACTCCAACGCACCCACCCTCGCCAACGAGTTCTCAGCAACATCAAACGTCAGCGTCTCCTCCTGAAGCGTTTCGTTGTTAGCGTCGCTCACTCGCCAGCTCACCCTCACCCCCGAGTACTCACGCAGAAAATCGTTCACCACGAACACACCCTTACTAAGCGCGGTACCAGGCGCCTCACCATCGATCAGAGGCCACTCCATCAACACATGCACCGGCCGGAACGCCTGCTGGAGGGTGTACCGCGCCTTCTTCTTAACTCCGAAGTAGTCCACCACCGCAGCTGTCACCCCAGGGAAGGTGTCTTTGAACTGAAAGAATAACGCGCCGTTGCAAGGCTCGAACTTGTGCCGCCGGTAGAACTCCGTGTGGTACTTCAAATGGAATGCCTGATACGCCTGACTCGCCTCGATCAGGCCTTCCAACGTGTCGGGAATGTCGATCCAGCGCTTCAGGATGTCCCCGTGCAACCGGTGCTGCTCATACACGCCCCAGTTCACCGGCCAGCGGTCCTTCTCGGGAATGATCTTCACCAACGACTCCATGTTGGGCAGGGCCTCTGGTGGGCCGTACTCGCTGACGAACTCGAGGAGGTCTTTTTGCTTGATCAGCATCTCTTCTACCGAGTACCCGGAGTTGCACTCGTCCCGCTCGAGAAACATGAACGGCCCGAACCTGTCGTCGGGATGGAACCAGCCGGCCAGGTGGTGGTAGTCGATGGGCCAGTCGAACTTCTCCTTCGCGATGCGCCACAGCCACACGCTGCTGCCCTGCTGAACGAACCGGTACGGGTCCTCCTCCTCGCCAGCTTCCGCCAGCGCCAGGCACAGCTTCTCGAAGTTCTTGATGCCGGGTTGCTGCCCCCAGCACCAGATGATTATCGAGGGGTGGTTGTAAAGCTGATTGACGATGTCACGGCCCTGCTGCAGGGCGCGGAGAAGGTACTCGCTGGTATAGCTCATCCTGCTGGTGGTAGGAAAATCCTGGTAGACCAGGACGCCTTTCTCGTCGCACACGTCGTACAGCTCTTCGCGCTCCACCACACAGTACACGCGCACCATGTTCATGTTCGCTTCCTTCATGAACTGCACGTCTTGTTCGTACTTCTCCCGCGTCATGTTCGACTGGAACTGCTCCGAGAGATAGTTCGAGCCCTTCGCGAAGATGCGTTTGCCGTTGATGAAGCTGACCCAGTTGCCCGTCTCCTTGCGGAGGTGACGCAGGCCAAGGCGATCGCTCAGCTCATCGAGGACATCCCCGTTCTCCGAGACCGTGATGCGGATGTCGTAGAGGTTCTGCTCACCCATATCCCAAGGCCACCACAGCCGGGGCTTATCGACGTCGATGAAGAGGTCGGTCTCGGAGCGGCCCGGTGGCAAGATCCACGTCATCTCGGCCTGGTAGGATTCGCCCTCGAAGTTGTGGGGCGACAGGGCTGCGCTCAGGCGCACCTCTTTGATCGACTTGGTGGTGTTAAACACCACCGCGCGACATTGCACCTTGGCGGTCCCAGCGTCGAGGTCGACGAGGGGGGTGGCTTTGAGCCGTTCGATGTAGAGGTCGCGGCTGGCCAGGAGCTGCACGTCGTTGAAGATGCCGCCCGGGTTGACCTCGGGATCGTTGGCGTCCCAGTTGCTGCCCGGCAGCGCCCCCTTGAACAGTACGTGGTGCTTGTTGGGATTCCTTACCTTGACCACCAGCAGGTTCTCGCCCTCACGAATCCACTTCGAGGCGCCGAAGGAGAAGTGCTGGAAGAAGCCTTCATGGGAGCCCAGAAAGTAGCCGTTGAGCCAGGCATCGCAGAAGTAGTCGACGCCCTTGAAGTGCAGCCGGATGACGTTGTTGTACCCATCGGGGGTGTAGTCGAACCTCAATCGGTACCAGGCGGCGCCGTCGTTGTAGTGGTGGCCTTCGGTGTGCCAGTTGGCGGGTACGGTGATCTCACCCCAGAGGCCGTCGTCGAACTCGAGGTCGAAGAAGGTCGTCTCGCGCATCCAGCTCCGGGTGGTTCTTTCGGGCTCGTGAAAGTCACCGAGTTCTTCGGGGTCGGTCCTGAACTTCCAGCGGCCGTTCAGGGAGCGCACATGCTGGTGTTGGATCATGCCTGCCCCCGAGGCGACGAGCAGTCCACCCCCGTGACAAACGGCTTCTCTGTCCCCTGTTCAGCGATCATGGCCATGCTCTTTCCTCCACCTACATGATACGTCGATAACGTTCGTCAGGCCCTCACTATGGTGGCGGGCCCTCGTGGACTAGAATCTCTGTCGACGGAATCGCCACCATGCAATACTCGGTGCGTGGTTCACCTATTCGGCTCCCCTCTGTGTGCACGTTCGTGATCGCGTACGGGCACGTGCACGACCGAGAGGATTGTTCGTCTGCGAGGTACCAGATGGCACTGGACAGTGTAAGAGAGTCATGAGCACGCGCCTCGTGATGGTCGGGGGATTTCTGGGAGCCGGGAAGACCACCTTGCTGCTGAGCGCCGCGGAGCTGCTGGGCCGCCGGGGCTACCGGGTGGGCATGATCACTAACGACCAGGGCGAGGACCTGGTCGACACCTCGCTGGCAGCGCAACAGGGCATCCCGGTGACCGAGGTCGCTAGTGGCTGTTTCTGCTGCCGCTTTCCCGATCTGCTGACGGCGCTGGAGCGACTCGAGGAGACGGTCGAGCCCGATATCATCCTGGCCGAGCCGGTCGGCAGCTGCACCGACCTGGTGGCGACGGTCCTGCGCCCACTCGAGCGCTACCGGCCCGACATCGACCTGGCGCCCCTGACCGTTCTGCTCGACGCCACCAGAGACGACAGCGACTTCTCGCCGAACCTTCACTATCTCTACCGCCAACAGCTGTCCGAAGCGCAGTTCCTGGTCCTCAACAAGGCCGATCTGCTCGCTCCGGCCGATCGAGACCGGCGCCTGGCGGAGCTGGCCGGGCAGCGGGCACGACCGCTACTCATGTCGGCCCGCAGCGGCGAAGGGCTCGAGAGCTGGCTGTCGCTTGTTCTGGGGCACGATCGTGACGACGGGGAGGCGCTTGACATCGACTACCAGCGCTACGCCGAGGCCGAGGCGTCGCTGGCCTGGTTGAACGCTCGCGGGACGGTCCACGGTGCCGGCCCCTTCGCGGCAGAGGCGTGGGTAACGACGCTCCTGGGCACCATACAGCAGGAGCTGAACCGGCATCGCAGCCTCATCGCCCACATCAAGACCCACGTCACCACCCCGGAGGCGGCCTTCAAAGCGAGCCTGACCCGGTCGGGGGCAGCGCCCAGCTGGGATTCGAGGCCGAGGGTCGCCGACACCGAGCAGCTCGAGTTCGTTCTCAACGCGCGCGTCTGCGCCGACCCGCAGCTGCTCGAGCAGGTAGCCCTTCACGCAATCGACATCGCAAAACCGCAACCGGGAGCTCGCTTTTATCTCACCCACTTCGAGTGCTTCCGCCCGCTGCCACCGCAGCCAACCCACCATCTCGGCGAGGAGAGTCATCGTGGATGAATTCCTGTACACCGGTGCAAACACGGGTCAGATCAGCTTTCCCCTGGGGGGGTTGGGTACGGGCTGCATCGGCCTGGCCGGGAATGGGCGGCTGATCGACTGGGAGATCTTCAACCGTCCCAACAAGGGCAGCACCAACGGCTTCTCGCACTTCGCCATCAAGGCCGAGTCGGTCACAGGCGAGCTGGTGGACGCCCGGGTCCTCCACGGCGACCTGACCACACCCTTCAGCGGCACCCTCGACGGCCCCAAGTATCGATCCTTCGGGTTCGGACCGCCCCGGGAGTACCTGACCGGCATGCCCCACTTCGAGTCGGTCGACTTCCGTGGCGAGTTCCCAGTGGCGGAGCTCGACTTCAGGGGCGCCCCGTTCCCGGGGCAGGTGCGGTTGCAGGCCTTCAATCCCTTCATTCCCCTGAACGAACAGGATTCCGGCATCCCCGCAGCCTTTTTCGAGTTCCACCTTGCCAACACCACCTCCGACCCGCTCGACTACACGCTGGCAGGGGTGGTCGCCAACCCGTTCGAGAAGGACAGGCGCAACACCGTTCGCCGGCAGGGCGATCATCACCTGCTGCACCTCGGCATCGAGGGGCTTGCGCCGGGCGATCCAGCCTACGGCGATCTGACGCTCGCCACCGATGCGGAGCAGGTCAGCTGGCAACAGTACTGGTTTCGGGGCGCCTGGTTCGACAACCTCGAGGTCTATTGGCGCGACCTCACCACGCCCGGCAGGTTCGAGAACCGGGCGTACGCTGCGGGCGATGCCGTGCAGAGTACGGGGGCCTTCCAGGGTCACGATGAGGGGCTACTGGCCGCCCACCTGCGGCTCGAGCCCGGCGAAACCTCGTCCGTTCGCTTCATCATCAGCTGGAACTTCCCGGTCTGCGAGAACTACTGGAACGAAGGGGCCCGCTCCCGGGCCGAGGAGGCCGGTCTGCCCCTGACCTGGAAGAATTTCTACGCCACCTGCTGGGAGGACTCGCAGGCCAGCGCCACCTACGGCCTGGAACACTGGGATCGGCTCTACGACGGGACGCGCCGCTTCAAGGACGCGCTCTTCGCCTCCGATCTGCCGGCGCCCGTCCTGGACGCCGTCTCGGCCAACCTCGCCATCTTGAAAACGCCGACGGTGCAGCGCCTGGAGGACGGCACCTTCTACGGCTGGGAAGGCGGCCACCCCCACGAAGGGTGCTGCGAAGGCTCCTGCACGCACGTGTGGAACTACGCCCAGGCGCTACCCTTTCTCTTTCCGAAGCTGGAGCGGTCGCTGCGCGAATCCGATTACCGCTTCAACCAGCGGTCCAGCGGCGGCATGGATTTTCGCATGATGCTGCCCCTGGGGACACCGCCGGTCGGGGGGGGTGTGGTAGGGCGCCCCTGTGCCGACGGTCAGTTCGGCGGGGTGATGAAGACCTACCGCGATTGGAAGATCTGCGGCGATACCGGCTGGTTGAGGACCCTATGGCCCGCGGTGAAGGCCTCGATCGCGTTCGCCTGGCACCCCGACAACGCCGACCGCTGGGATCCCGACCAGACCGGGGTCCTGTGGGGCCGCCAGCACCACACTCTGGACATGGAGCTGTTCGGCCCGAACGCCTGGCTGACCGGTTTCTATCTAGGCGCCCTGAAGGCCGGGGTCGAGATGGCCGAAGCGCTCGGCGAAGCCGACACCGCCGCCGAATACGGCGAGATCTTCGAACGGGGCAAGGCCTGGATCGACGGGCACCTCTTCAACGGCGAATACTACCAGCAGCTGATCGACCTGGAGGACAGGCGGCAGCTCGAGCCCTTCGGCGGCGCGGCCGTGCGCAGCTACTGGAACGACGAGCATCAGGAGGTGAAGTACCAGAGCGGTGAAGGCTGCGCCATCGATCAGCTGCTGGCCCAGTGGCATGCGAACCTCTCCGGCCTGGGGGAGCTGTTCGATCCCGAGCAGACCCGGACCGCGGTGGGCAGCGTGTTCCGGCACAATTTCAAGACCTCGAGCCGCGACAGCTACAACACGCAGCGCATCTACAGCCTCAACGACGAGGGTGGGCTGGTCATCTGCGTCTGGCCCGAGGGGCGCCGGCAGCCGGTGATCCCTTTGCCTTACAGCCACGAAACCATGCACGGCTTCGAATACGCCGCCGCCGCCCTGATGCTGCAGAACGGGCTCATCGACGAGGGGGTGACCGTCGTGAAGGCCGTCCGTGATCGCTACGACGGCGAGAAGCGCAACCCCTGGAACGAACTCGAATGCGGCAGCAACTACGCCCGCTCGATGGCCGCCTACGGGCTCCTGAACAGCTTCGCCGGCTTCGAATTCGACCTGACCCGGGGGCTGATCGGCTTCGACCCGCTGCTGCCCGCAACGCGTTCGTTCCGCTGCTTCTGGTCGCTGGATTCGGGCTGGGGCGAAGTGGTGATCACGCCGCAGCAGGTGGAGCTCCGGCTACATTTTGGACGGCTTCGGTTACGGACGCTGCGCCTCCCGTTTGCTTCGGCGGTGCTCGAGGCCTCGTCGGGTGGCGATCCGCTGACCTTCAGCTGGCAGGATGGGGCCTTGGAGTTCGACGATTCCGTCGACATAGAGCAGGGCCAGACCCTGCGCCTTCGACTCGACTGACAGGAGGGTAGCTGCGGTAGGGATCTCTGGGTCTCGTTGGACTTTGGTTCCCCATCAGAACGGCTTGGCCATGCCCCTCAACGTATCGTCCCAGCGGCGATCGGAAAGGAAGCGGATCGCCGCTGTGTTGGCATGGGGCGTACCGATCCGCACCAGGGCCTCGGTCGCCACCGCCGACAGGTAGCCGTTCTCGTCCCCGAGGCATGCGGTCAGGATGCGCTCGATGTCGTCGAGCTCTTCCCCCGCGTTGACGGCGTTGAGCAGCGCAGACGCCGCGTTGACACGCACCTGATCCTCGCCAACCCAGCCGCGCTCGACCTGAAGCTCTTGCCAATCGGGGTTCGTCTCGGTCAGCAGGCGCTCGATCGCGGGCAGCGCAGGCGCCAACCCGCAGCCGATCGCGCCGAGGGCGTCCAGCGCCTGCCGGACGACCTGCTGGTGCGGGCTTGCCAACAAGGGGACGATGTGCTCGACCGACTCCCGCGACGCCCCGCCGTTTTCGCCCAGCGCGAACACCGCGTTGATCTGAACCCAAGGATCGTCGTGTTCGAGCAGCCGCCACAACGTGGGGATGGCGCCGGCCCCGGAGGCCGCCAAGGCGTAGGCCGCGTCCTCCATGACGATCGCCCGCTCGTTCCAGCGCCGCGGCCAACCGCGCAAGTCGTCGCGCGGTAGCGGCTGCCCGTTTTCGTCCTTTTTGAGCCGTCGTTCGTGCTTGTTCTGGCCGGCGTACGATTCGAGGGCATCGCCTAGAGAATCGCTGGCGTTCGCGGCAGCGATCGCGTAGATGCTGCGCAGGCGGGCGACCTGATCGGCATCGTTGAGCCGGGCGAGATGCTCGTCGACCGCCGTTGCGTTCACCGTCGCTCTGGGCTCGCCACGCAGCCACTGCCAGATGAACGACCACGTCTCCGGCAGATCGAACTCCGGGAGGCAGTTCGCGGGGTGGCGCCACTCCGGCTCGAGGTTGTGCCAAGAGGGGGCCGTCGGCCGTTCGGTACGCACGAACACAAACTTCACCATGAACCGCGTCGCATCCATGAGGTTGGGAAAACCCGCGTGCAGCATGTCGAAGTGGGCGAGCACGAAGGTCCCGGCCTCGACGAGCTCCGGCAGAACCACCGCCTGCGGTGCAGCGGAGTGGGCGAAGAGGTAGCTTCCCGCCTGCAGACGGGTCGGCCCCATCGCCAGCGGCGTCTCGTGTGGGAAGTAGAACCCGACCAGGAAGCGAGGCAGGTGGTGGCGCGCCCGTGACAACGGGGTTTGACCGTCCTGGTGCCACCTGGAGCCCGAACTCGACCCTTTGCCCATTTTCGGCCCGTCGACATCGGCCGTCAACTCGACGCTGCGATCTTCCACAGGGTTGCTCGCATGTACCGCGCGGTGGGGGTGCAGGTAGTAGTTCGGCCCCGCGACGGACGTCAGGGCGCCGTGAACCACGGGGCTACGCAGGACGTCGTGCATCTTGGGGATGCGGGAGACGACGTTGTTGCCGAGCCAGGTCTCGTGCTCGTACGAATACCGCAGCAAGATGTCGATCTCCTGGTGGACGCTCTGATCGACATCGGGTTCGAGCACCAGGAATCCGTTGACGATGAACTCGCGGACCTGTTCGTCGGTGAGGAGCGTTGCGTCGGTCATGCGGGTATCGTAGCGCATCTGCCCACGTGAGCGCCTCCGGACGGCCAAGCAGGCCGTCCGGAGGCGTCTCTCGCTAACCGCGACCTGGCGGTGTCGCGGCGCTTCTGCTACTCAGGCCTGATGTACCACTGGTTGCTGTAGTGGTTCAGGTCCCCACCCCACTCGATCCAGGGCGGAAGCTCCGTAGGCAGGTTTCCGATGTTGGGCCTCGAGATGAACACCAACGGGAGCTGCCCGACCGTTCCGATCGCATAGGTGTTATCCGAAACCTCCTGGTAGTAGGCCTTGGCGAAGAATACGTACTCCTCGCTGCCAAACACGGTGCGAACGAGCTCTTCGCGGATGTCCAACAGCGCATCGATCTCGGGCGGCGGCTCATTGCCGGGCAACACTCCGCCTTCGAAATCATCGAGCGTCTTCCTTCCCGCCTCGATATCGGCACGGGCCGCACGATAGATCTCCCAGGGCTCGTTGATGAATCCGATCGTATCCTCACTCAGGACGGTTCCGTATATTTCGCCGTTGGGTTCTCGCCGGGCGTGGGCGTCCCATTCCATGGATTGGGCCCTTACCGGCCAGGGGCCAGTTCCCCAGGTTCTGATCTCCATATTGACGCCGATTCCGGCCCAGTACTCCTTCACCAGCTCGTGCACCGACCCTGCGGGGCCACTGAACGATCCTTCGACGAACTCGACGATGATCGTCAGCGGGTTCCCGTCCGACATCAACCGAATGCCCGCACTGTTGCGCTCGCTCAAGCCCAGCTCGTCGAGCATGCTGTTGGCCAGCTCGGGATCGAACTGCGCCCAGGCCGTGCCCCACTCCGGTTCGTAGATCGAGGCGAACGAGGTGATGGACCACTGCTGCGGCTGGGCAAAACCGCTGAAGAGTAGGTCGTTGATCTCTTCGCGGTCGATCGCTACCGACAGGGCCCGCCGGAAGTCCGCGGTGGTGAAGAGTGCATGCTTCACCGGGTCCGGGTGGGTCTGGTTGAGGTAGTACACGACTTCCGCGGAGGTAAAGGAGGGAAGGAGGTTCACAACGTAGTTGCCGGCTTCCTCGTTCTCCTTGTACAGCGTGAAGTTCTCCATGTTGGTGCGGAGGTACGCGAGATCCGCCTCACCGGAGATGACCTTGAGGTTGAACGCCTCAGGATCGACGATCTGGGAGAGCACCGTATCCACGTACGGCAGCTGCTGCCCGGCGGCATCCACCTGGTGGAAATACGGGTTGCGCTCGTAGAGCCTCGCTGTGGTGGTGAACTGCAGGGGCATCCACTGTTGCGTGGTCGGCTTGTTGGCGTCGTTCAGTGGCCGCCAGTAGTAGTGCCACCGGAACGCCTCTTCCCAGGTCTCGAAGCCCTCCTCCATGGCGACGGCTTCGGCATCCTCGTTGAACTCCGGGTGCCAGGTCTTGAGATAGTTGCTGGGGTTGAACAGCGTCCACTCGCCGCCGCGCCAGTGGATCATGTCCAGCAGCGCTCGGGGTCGGGCATCGCCCCAATCGATGATCACGGTGTGCTCATCGGGGGCCTCGACGGTCGCGGCGGGCGGGTACAGATTTTCGTTCCAGCCGTCGTCGATCATGAAGATGCGCTTGAAGGTGAAGTCCTCGGAGGTGAACGGGTCCCCGTTCGACCATTGCATGCCGGGCCTCAGGTTCAGGGTGAAGGTCCTGAAGTCCTCGGACTGCTCGAAATCCAGGACGATGTCGGGAATGAAATCGCTGTCTTGCGTCATCAGCAGCGCCAGCGGTCCCCGGGCGGGCTCTTCGGTGAGGGCATTCCAGGGGAAGTTGTCGATGGCGAACACGTTGAACTGACCGCCGTGCACCCCGATCTCCTGGGTGACCGGATAGACCATGGGCTGATCCGGGAGCCGGTCTTCGAGGGCGGGCAGCTCGCCGCTGGCGACGCGCGCGTCGAGATATGGGGACTGGGTGTAGGGCTGTGCCATGGCCGTGGTTGCGAGTAGGCCTACAACCAACAAGAGGATGGCTGCGGCTGCTGGGAGCGTTCTTCTCACGTTTCCTTACCTCCGATGACGGGTTCGCACGGGTTCCTGCAGGTGCTTGCGGTAGGTTTGCCAAGTCCTGGGATGGCTCTCCACCTAACCTGTGCTCTCTTTCTGGGCACTACACTCTGGACACAACAAAAGAGTCTGTAGCAATGAACCGGTAGGCCGATCGTTCACCTCCAAACTGTCAGCACAATTGGGTATTCTTAAATATGTAAGATATTCTACTATAGAGACAACCGTCAACCATTACAAAAGCCTTTTGAAACAGGATCTACCAGGGTGAAAAGAGGGTTTCATGTCGAATCCAACCGATCAACGGACTCCGATTACACAGTTGCTGGACGATGGGTTTCTGGTCTTCGACCAGGTATTAAGTCAGGACATGCTCGATCGCTTACGCGCGGCCACGGACCGAATCTTGGACGCGTACAGCGACGAGCAGAGGGAGAAAAGCGGCAATCAGGGCCAGATCGTAGCCATGGCCTATCAGGAACCGGTCTTTCAGGAACTGATTGCCTGGCGGGGCAGCCTCGAGGCCTTGCGGCATCTCGGTTTCGACGATCCTCGGTACTGGAGCGCCTTTATCATCTCCAAAGAGCCGCACACGCCACAGGCCTACTGGCACCAGGACTGGCCTTTCTGGGACGACCCCGTCAGCTACGACCCACTGCCACATCAGCTGTTCCTGATGTTCTATCTCACCGACACCTCTCCCGAAAACGGCTGCTTGCGCGTGATCCCACAATCGCACCGTCAAGCTCACCAGCTTCATGCAACCGGTGGCCACGACGGTGACATCCGGCATCAGGATCCAGCGACGTCCTCGGCCTACTCCGACGATCCCGAACAGGTCGATGTATCGGTCCGCGCCGGCGACCTCGTCATCGGCGACGCCCGACTGCTCCATGCGACCAACGCCAATCAGACCGACCGACGCCGGACGGTGATCACCATGTGGTATCTACCGCGCTACCGCGCCTTGACGGAACCTCTCAGGGCTGCCTTTCAGAAACGCCTCAAGGTCCTGCCTCCAGAAGATCTGCCCCCTGAGGAATACGCCATGATCGAACCGTTGTTACCGACCTATGAAGGCCAGGTCGAACCTCGTGCCTGGAATCGCAAACCCGATCGGTTCATCGACAACTAGCGGCGGTTCACAGCTGGTGGCAACGCCCGCGTCGCCCTCCAGGGCGGGCGCTAGAGACACCCACGACGGCGCGGGCGCGGTGAAACGAGCAGCGACCATTCCGCAAGGACATAGCGGACGACCTCAACCCGCGGCCCCAGGGTGATAATGGCCTGATGGTAACCACCACAGCAACCACGGGTGAGCCCCCGACAGGGATCCTGCTTCGCCTGCTCACCCTCCTGGCACTCGCCACCCTGGCACTCGCCACCCTGGCACTCGCCACCCTGGGGAACCCGGCACTGGCCCAACCCTCAACGGCACCCGAACTGTTCATCGACGTGAGCCAACAGGCCGGCATCGATACGCCCCACGGCGGGATCTGGAACGCGTTCATCGGCGATTTTTTCACCCGCGGCTACCTCGCCACGGGCCAGGCCTGGGGTGACTACGACAACGACGGCTGGGTCGACCTCTACCTCACCGGCGGCGCCAGCCCCAGCACCCTGTACCGCAACAATCACGACGGCACCTTCAGCGTCTCCGAGTACTCGGCCGACGTGGCATTGATCGACACCTGGACCGGCGGCGCGGTGTGGGCAGACTACGACAACGACGGCTTCAAGGACCTCTACGTCCTCGCACACGGCGCCAACGTCCTGCTCCACAACGAGGCCGGCCAGGGCTTCCGCGACGTCACCACCCTTGCTGGCGTGGGTGACACCGGTAAGGGCACCACCGCCACCTGGGGCGACTACGATGCCGACGGGCATCTCGACCTGTACGTCGCCAACTGGGCGTGCCTTCCCGAATGCAGGCCCGTCGACCCCCTCCAGGCGAGCGACCGGCTCTACCGCAATGTGGGCGACGGCACCTTCAGAGACGTGTCCAGTCTGCTCGACCACGTCAGGCTCCAGGGATCCGCCTTCTCCGCTAGCTTCGTCGACTTCGACAACGACGGCGATCCCGACATCTACGTGGTCAACGACAAGGCCGAGAATCCCATCGGGAATGTGCTGTGGCGCAACGACGGCGCGGGCTGCGACGGCTGGTGCTGGCGCGACGTCTCGAGGGAGACGTACAGCAGGATCGTCAAGCACGGGATGGGTCTGGCGGTGGGCGACTTCGACAACGACTTGGACCTGGACTTCTACTTCTCCGACATGATCGAGCCGATGGCGCTTTTGGAGAATCTGGGGGCGGAGTTCCGCAACGTCACAAATACTGCCGGCGTCGGGGCGTTTCCTAGCGTGGTCGGCTGGGGTACGGCGTTTTTCGACTTCAACAACGACGGCTGGCTCGACCTGTTCCTGTCCGCCTCGGGGTTTGCCCGGCTGGGTGAGGCCCCGTCCGCTCCGGAGGCGATGCTGTTACCCTTCCCCAACCTCCTCTTCGAGAACCGGGGCGACAGCACCTTCCT
Source organism: Trueperaceae bacterium (assembly GCA_963662295.1). GTDB lineage: Bacteria > Deinococcota > Deinococci > Deinococcales > Trueperaceae. The sequence goes on along the minus strand of OY759346.1, from coordinate 581,084 downwards.
GGACGTGACGCCGGTGAGCTGGCAGCAGCAGCCGAAACCGAGCATGGGGGTCGCCTACGCCGACTACGACCACGACGGCCAGGTCGACCTCGTGGTGGGGAACTTCACGGTGGGCTACAGCCTCTACCGCAACGTGAGCCTGAGGGGCGCGGGGAATCACTGGCTGACGGTGCGGCTCGAGGGTCGCCCGCCGGTGAACCGGGATGCTATCGGGGCGCGGGCGTTCGTCACCACCGCAGACGGTCTGACGCGGATGCAGGAGGTCAAGAGCGGCTCCAGTCTGGGCGCGGGGAACGACACCGCGTTGCACTTCGGTCTGGGCAAATCTATGGTCGCCTCGGTGCGGGTCGTGTGGCCCGATGGGACCGAGGTGGCGTTCGAGGAGGTCGCTGCCGATCGGATCTGGGACCTGATCTACGGCCAGGTTGTGGAGGGCACGTAGCGGGCCGCCACAACCTGCTTCCACTCGTTATGAGCTGCCTTTGGGCGGAGCTACCGCGGTCTGAAGCGGGCGATCTGATCGTCCGCCATGGCCAGGTTCGAGTCCCGGGTGCGGCCAGCGTTGTGCGGCGTGTGCACCACGTTGTGACGGCCGAGCAATGGGGAGTCTAGCGGCACCGGCTCGACGTCGTATACGTCGGCGGCCAGCGCCAGCTCGTCGTTCAGCACCCGCCGGTAGAGCGCCTCGGTATCGACTATCGCAGCGCGGGTCACCTGCACCACCAGGCCGCCGTGCGGCAGCGCGTCGATCAGCTCGGCAGTGACCAGCCCGCGGGTATCGTCCTTGAGAGGCACCATCGTCACGAAAATCTCGGAGTCCTTTACCAACTCCGCCAGGTGGAACTCCCGCCTGGCCCCGGCCAGCCGGAACGACACGTCCGGGGCGAACGGGTCCCAGACCGCCACCTCGGCGCCCAACATCGAGCACCACGAGGAATAGCGACCCCCGATGCTGCCCACCCCGACCACCCGCACCCGCTTGCCTGAGAGCGTGCCGCTGACGAACTGGGTGGTGTCGCCGAACTGGCCGCCGCGCTGGCCCGGCTTGCCGATCCCCCCCGGAGGCGCGTAGCGCCAGGTCTCGTGGCTCTCCATCATGGCCACGTAGGTCTGGGGGATGCGGCGCAGCGCGTTGATCGTCATGGCGAGGCCGAACTCGGCGACCGACTGGCCCCAGTAGACGTCGTTCCGGTGCTCGATGAAGCTGACGCCGCGGGCGACGGTCTTCTCGAAGATTCCGTGCCTCTTGGGCCAGTTCGGGTTTGCGTAGCACTCCTCCAAGGCCGTGAACGGCGCGAGTACCTCGTCGTCCGCGCCGAAGCCGAGGATCGCCAGCCTGTGCACCGAGGCGGGGTCCTCCACCAGGTCGAGCAGCGAGGCGTCGGGATCCTCGGTGCGGTAGAAGTCGCAGTCGCCCTGCCCTTGCCAACGCTCGTGCCAGTGGTCGGCGCTGAAGGGCCAGCTTCTGTCGAACTTTTCGTGGACGCAGATGACGGATCTCAAGTGTCTATCCTTCTTCCCGAGCGTACGCTGCCCACAGGTCGTCGAGGCGACCTTCGGGGAGGGGCTCGGCGTGCAGGACGAGGCGGTAGCGGAGCCGTAGCGCGCTCCCTGCGGGCAGCTCGATGTCGCCCTGGATGCAGGGGGAGGGGTTGATGCCACGCTGACCGTCCACCCGCCACTGTACCGGGTGGCCGCGATTGCCCGGATGATCGAACACGGCGATGCCGCCCTGGATGGGGCTGTTGTCGAAGCTGCCGTCCTCGAGGCGCCGGGTGGTCTCGAGCGGCATGTGCAGGTCGACCCAGGCGGCCGCCTGCTGCTCGGTATCGTCGCCCTGCAAGCCGGCAGAGTTGACGACGGTCGCACCGTAGAAGTAGTGGAAGGGCATGCGGACGAACAGTCCGCCGTAGGGGTACTTACCGATCGTCACGTCGGCGATGGAGCGAAGCGTCCAATCCAGATCCAGGAGCAGCAGCTCGCCGTCCTCCGAGAGCGACCAGTCCTGCTGCCCGGCGAGGAGGTGGCTGCCGTCTTTGTGCCGCCATACGGTCTCGATCGTCCAGGCCGGCGGTTCCGAGCTTACGATGCGCGGCGTGTTGGGCTCGATCAGGCCGACCATCTGGTCGGGACGCTGCCCGGGGTAGTGCCAGAAGTCGCAGCCGTTCACGCTGGTGAAGGCGACCTGGATGCCGTGCTGGTGCGGATGGTGCCAGGGGCTGTCCGCGGTCAGGCAAGCCCGGCCGAGGCGCAGCGGATGGATGTAGGGCATGAGGCCCGGACGGGCGTTGTGCTGCAAGATCACCCTGCCGAGCGCGACGTCTTCGACGAACAGGCAGCCGTTTTCGGCACGGAGGTTCCAGCGGGTGGGAGCGGTCACGGCCCGTTTTCCTCTAGAGCTGGGTCGACGGTGCAGCGTTTCGGCTCAAGCACCACAGGTCTACTTGAACGGGTCCGCTGCGTCGCGGAGGCCGTCTCCGAGGAAGTTGTAGCAGAGCACTGTGATCACCACGAACAGCGCGGGGAGCAGCAACCACGGATGCAGGGCGATGGTGCGGACGTTCTGCGCCTGCTGCAGCTGGACCCCCCAGCTGATCACCGGGGCCCGCAGGCCCACTCCGATGAACGATAGCGCCGTCTCACCGAGGATCATGCCCGGCACCGCCAGCGTCAGGTGGACAACCAGGTAGCTCATGAAACCGGGCAGCAGGTGACGGCCGATGATACGCCCATCCGAGGCGCCGTAGACCCTGGCCGCCATGACGTAGTCCTCCTCCCGGAGCTGGAGCAGCTTGCCGCGTACCACCCGGGCCAGACCGGTCCAGCCCACGATCGAGAGGATGACGGTGATCATGAAGTACGTTCGTAGCGGGGGCCAGGCAACGGGCACCGCCGCCGCCAGCGTCATCCATAAGGGAATACTGGGGATCGAGATGAGGAACTCGATGATCCGCTGGATGAGCATGTCCGGCGCCCCGCCGAAATACCCGGAAATCCCGCCCAGCAGGAGTCCCAGAACAAAACTGATGGTGACGCCAAACAGGCCGATGGTCAGCGAGACTCGCGCTCCGCGGACGGTTCGGGAGTACATGTCGCGCCCCAGTTCATCGGTGCCGAAGAGGAACATGGTCCCCTCCGCAACGCCCATGAAGTGGCGGTCGGTTTTGAACAGTCCGAGGAGCTTGTACTCGGTTCCGCGGACGAAGAACTGGATGGGATAGACCAGGGTTTTGTTGATCGCGTAGAGCCGGCGGAGGGTTTCGGGATCCCTCGAGGGGTCCAGGCCGTAGACGAACGGCAGCCGCGGTCTTCCCTCGTGCCAGACGCGGATCGCCTGGGGCGGCGCAAAAACGAAGCTTCGGTGGCGCAGGAAACTATCCGTGGTGGCGAAGAAGCCGGCGAGCACCGGGCCGACTACGTAGAAGATCACCAGGATCAGCCCGCCCACTATCGCGAGCTTGTGCTTCAGGAATTTGCGGCGCATCAGCTGCCAACTCGACGCCAGGTAGTACGCTTCGTCCTCGGCCGAGGTAGTGTCGATGGGGGTCGGCACGTTTGCGGAATTCATCTCTGTCATCCTCGTACCTCGAATCGGATTCTCGGATCGACGACCACCAGCAGCATGTCGGAGACCATGGTCCCAATGATACCGAGGGCGCCCAGCATCAGGATGAGGCTTCCGGCCAGGAACTGGTCCTGGTTCAGAAGCGCGGTGAGGAGCAGCGGCCCGACCGTCGGGAGGCTCAGGACGATGGCGACCAGGGTCTCCCCGGAGATGATCTCCGGGAGGATATACCCTACGGTGCTGACCAGCGGATTGATGGCCATCCGGATCGGATACTTGATTCTCAGCCGGCTTTCGTGGAGGCCCTTGACCCGGGCCGTCACCACATACTGCTTCCCGAGTTCATCGAGGAGGGTGCCGCGCATGATCCGGATCAGTCCGGCCGTCCCGGCGGTGCCGATCACTATCAGCGGGACGGGAAGGTGTTTCACCAGATCCAAAAACTTTGCCGGCGACCATGGTGCCAACAGGAAATCCGGTGAGAAGAGCCCGCCCACGCTCCAGCCGAAGAACTTGAAGGTGAAAAACATAAGGATCAGGGCCAGCAGAAAATTGGGCGTCGCCAGACCGATGAAACCGAGGATCGTGAAGGTGTAGTCCCCGATGGAGTACTGCCGGGTCGCCGAATAGACGCCGATCGGTATCGCGATCCCATAGGCGAGAAACAGCGTTGCGAGGGAGAGAGAGACGGTTAGCGCCAACCTCTCACCGATCAGACGGGTCACAGCCACGTTGTACTGGAACGAGTCCCCCATATCGCCCCGCAACAAGTCCCCGAACCACCTGAGATACTTCTGGTACAGCGGCTGGCCCAGCCCGAACCTTTCCACCAAGCTGTCGATTGCATCCTGGTCGAGAATGACGCCCCGCTGTCGCATGGTCTCTACAAAGGTGGTGGCGTAGTCGCCGGGAGGAAGCTCGATAAGGGCGAACGTAACCACAGACAGGGCCAGCAGCAGGATGACCATATAGATGAGCCGCCGCACGATGTAACTGGCCACTGCTTAAATCCTTTCCTCAATCATGGCTGCGGTAACCGCCGCCTAATTGTTCCCTTCAACATCTTACACATCGCAGTTCGACAACTTATTACAGTACCGTTCAACATCTTACACGGTACAGATGGTGGGGGATTTCTGGGCCTGCGAGGGCCGTCTGGGGAGTGGATCTCTATAGGCTGATGGTGCAGGCTCAAAAAATGACTGCTAGCGTGGATCGATCACCTCCAGAATGTCGCTAAAGGAAATTTGATATCTTGGCTATACGATAGTCTACTAAGAGTTAACAATCAACTGTTACGGAAACCGCTGCGGTTTCGTGGGAAACACCGCAGCACCCACACGATTAAGGTGACAGGTAACCGTCGAGGAGAGCACGCGAGCAGCCCACAGCCGCCAACCGAGTCCCTTAAGGAGGAACACATGCATATAGCAACCGTCTGGCACGCCGACGCACCTACCCTGGCCCTCGTCCATCAGGAGCAGGTCCTGAACCTCAAAGGGGCGGTGGCCGCCCTGGTGTCGAGCACCCTGGCGACCCGGCTGCCGCCGACCCTCAAGGAGCTCCTAGCCGCCGGACCCGACGCCCTGGAACCGGTGCGAAGGGCCGCGCGCGCCCTCGAGGGTGGAACCGAGCTCCCGCCGAGTACCGTCATCGGCGCCGTGGGCGAGATCGACCTCCTCCCCCCACTACGGCCCGGGAAGCTCATCTGCCTGGCCGGCAACTACGCCGAGCACATCGAAGAAGGCGGCACCCAGCGGGCCCCGGAGAAGGAGACCACCAACCCCTGGCTGTTCTCCAAACCCGTCACCACCGGCCTGATCGGCGACGGCGACGCCATCGTCATCCCCCACGTCACCAAGGACATCGACTGGGAGGTCGAGCTCGGCATCGTCATCGGCCGCCGCGCCAAGTACGTCACCGCCGCCGAGGCCGAGGCGTACATCGCCGGCTACACCGTCTTCAACGACATCTCCGCACGTACCCTCAACCTGGCGCCCAATCGCACCAAGCGGCCCAGTGACGGCTTCTACGACTGGTTCCACGGCAAGCAGATGGACACCCACGCCTGCATGGGCCCCTGGATCGTCACCAGCGACGCCATCGGAAACCCTCAGAACCTCAGCATCCGGCTGTCGGTCAACGGTCACATCAGGCAGGACTCATCCACCAGCAGGATGATCTTCTTCATCCCCGAGATCGTCGAATTCGCCTCAAAGGTCATGACCCTCGAGCCGGGCGACGTGATCGCTACGGGCACCCCGGCAGGCGTCGGCGCCACCACCAAGGAGTACCTGCAGGCGGGCGACGTCGTGGAGGCTGAGATCGAGGGGATCGGTATGCTCCGCAACCACGTCATCGCCGAGCCCGAAGGCGGATAGCCGTGGCCCCAGCGGCCGCGGACCCGCTCCGGACCCACGGCCGCCAGCGGAAAGCGTCCCCGTGAAAGGGCTGCTGCTGTCGGCGCCGCGGCGCCTCGAGGTGGGCGCGGTCGAGGCGCCGGCGATGTCCGACCGGCGGGTGCTGCTCGAGACCATCGCCGGCTCGGTCTGCGGCGGGGACCTGAAGACCTTCGTCCGCGATAGCGAGCTCCGGAACCCGCGCTTCATGGGCGGTCACGAGTACGTGGGGACGGTGGTGGAGGTGGGCCGCCAGGTGACCGGCTTCCGCCCTGGTGACACCGTCATCAACCTGTGCAAGCCCCACTGCGGAGCCTGCCCCCCGTGCCGCGAGGACCACACCAGCTACTGCATGAACAAGCCGGTCGACGACGCGGGTCCGCGGGGCGGGGGCTTCGCGGAGGCGGCCAGCTTTCACGCCCCGGCCTATGGCTGCGGGCACTTCGTGGTGCCCGACGACATCGATCCCTGGGACGCGGTGCTGGCGGAACCGGCCAACTGCGCGCTCGGGGCGGTGCTGCGCGCCAAGGTCGCGCCCGGCGACCGGGTGGTTGTGCTGGGCCTCGGCGGGCTCGGCCAGCTGGTCGCCCAGCTCGCCACCGCCTCCGGGGGCCGCACCATCGGCATCGATGTGCACGAGCCCAAGATCGAGTCGGCGGCCCGCTGGTGCGAGATCACCCTGAACGCGAGCGAGGGCGACGTCACCGCCGCCGTTCAGGACGCCACCTCGGGCATCGGCGCGGACGTCGTCTTCGAAGTGGTCGGCCTCCCAGACACCTTCGAGCAGGGATTCACGCTGACGCGACCCGGGGGCCGGCTGGTGCTGGTGGGGGTTCACACCGAAACGGTTCCGAATTTCCATCCCAAGTGGATCTTCCGGCGGGGCATCACCGTGATCGGCTCGCTGGGCTCCCACCGGCTGTTGGACTCGTCGGGCCAGCCCCGCATCTTCGACCTCATCCGCCGGGGCGTCGTCGAGACCCGGCCGCTCCTGCGAAAGTTCGCACTCGAGGAGGCCCAAGCGGCCTTCGAGGCGCAACTCGGCGGGGAGGTCGCCAAGGCGGCGTTCACCCCCAACACGCCGTAGCCGGCAGATAGCGAAATGCGTCGACTTCAACATCATGAAACACTACGTGCAGGAGCCCCTGACCGCGACGACCGAAGGGGATACCTGAATGATAGCGAAGCGTCTCAGTGATCACCTTTGTGGACGGCAGCGTCCGAAGCGTGCCATGATCTAAATCATGATGGACAGCTACGCACCTGACGGCTATCAGATCGTACGCCAGGCCGTCCCACAGGCCGACCTGGAACCGTTTCGCAACACACTTCGCGAACAGGTAGACGCCTATGCTCACAAGCTGCTCGACGAGGGGAAGATCGATTCCCTCTACCAGGACCTGCCCTTCGGCCAGCGTCTGGCAGCAGTACACAAGGCCAAGGACCTTAAAGGTCTGGGAGGATGGCAGCTCCCGCCTATCGGCCCTGAATTGGGCGCCCTGATCCACCATCCAGCCATCGCCGACGCCCTCGAGCCCCACCTCGGACCCAACATCACCTGTAACGGCGACCACATGGTGCGGATCAGCCTGCCCGGCAGCGAAAAGACGCCCTTCAGACTCCATCAGGACAGCCAGTATTACGGCGAGCCGACGCAACACGCCCACATCGTCACCGTGTGGATCCCGCTGGTCGACGTGGATAAAGGCAACGGCTGCCTCTACGTCATCCCGGGCAGCAACCGCTGGGGGTTGGTTGGCGGCGCCCGCGACGAAAACAACCGGATCCGCTCGTTCGAGGATGTGGAAGCCCGCGGAACGCCCGTGCCCGTGCCGATGAAGACGGGCGATATTCTCCTGTTTTCGAACCTGACGTTTCACGGGAGCAAGGTCAACCTGAGCGACGCGGTGCGCTTCAGCCTCGATATTCGCTACGTCCGGACGCCCGGCACCTACGCCGCCTCCGAGCTTGAACAGGCCGGTGAAACGTTCATGTTTGAAAAGGTGATGAAAAACAAGAGCATCCCCCCGATGGTCGTGCGAGGAGACCAACCGGGCTGAGTGACGGCGCGCCGCTCGTCACGAGAGCTACAACGCGAAAGGAAGATCATTATGGCAGGTCTAAGCCAGTCCCAACTCGAGCAGCTCCACCAGCAGGGCTACCTCAAGGTCGAAGGCCTCCTCGATCCCACCGAAGATCTCGACCCCGTCATCGACGAGTACCACGGAGTCCTCGACAACCTCGCCCACGCACTCCACCAACAGGGAAAAATCGCCTCCACCTATGAGGAGCTGCCCTTCGGGGAGCGCGTCATCCGCATCTACGCCGAGACCGGCGAGGTGCACTCCCAGTACTTCGACTTTTCGCTGCCCAGGAGCAATGTCAGGCCCGACACCCCGATGTGGGTCGGCCCCGCAGTCTTCCGGGCGCTCACGAACCCTCAGTTGCTCGACGCAGTGGAGTCGGTTATCGGCGGGGAGATCTACTCCAACCCCGTCCAGCACGTCAGGATCAAACCGCCGGAACGCTATGTCGTCACAGACGACCAGGGCAGGGCGAGGCTCGGAGCCACCAACTGGCACCAGGACAACGGCGTGGTCCTCCCGGTGGCCGACGAGTCCAACATCCTCACAACCTGGTTCTCGCTCACCGACGCCCAGGAAGAGCACGGCTGCCTGCAAGTCGTCCCCGGGAGCCACCGAGAGGGCCTTCTCACCCACTGCACGGGGGGTCCGGGCGGCCTTGAGATCCCCGAGCAGGTTCTGGATCGCAGCCGGGCCGTGCCTGTACCTACCAGGCGGGGCGACGTCCTGTTCTTTCACAAAAAGACCTGCCACAGCTCGCTCAGCAACGTGAGCAACGTGATCCGCTGGAGTTTCGATCTGCGCTACAACCCGATCGGGCAGAACACCGGCCGGGAGATGTTCCCGGGTTTCGTGGCGCGGAGCCGGAAGGATCCGGCCAGCGAGCTGCGGGATCCTGCGGCGTGGGCGGAGCTATGGTACGAGACCCGGAAGCGGCTGGTCGATGAAATCTCGGAGCCCTCCGATCGCTGGCGGACGGATGACCCCCTCTGCGCCTGACGGGCGCGTTCAGCCATCCCACTCGAGCACGACCATCAACGCCTCGTCCGGCTTGTTGTAGAGCATGTGATACGCATCTGGCGTCTGCTCCCAGGGCAGGCGGTGGGTGACCAGTTCGGACACCCGCACGCGCCCATCGGCCAACATCCGGGCGGCTTCCGGCATGATCTCTTTCTCGGTCTTGTCGATCCGCACCCCGTCCACGAGCAGTTTGTTGTGGAAGCGGTTGCCGTTGAGGGGGAGGGGCTCGCCCTGGTACTTGGCGATGAGGTGGATCGCGCCTCTGGGCGCCAGCATCTGCTGGGCCTGCTCGAATGATCGGACGCCCATGTTTCCCCCCACGCACTCGACCACGAGATCGGCGCCCACGCCGTCGGTGATCCTCTTGACCTCGGCAACCGAATCGGTCTCCGAGACGTTGATGACCACATCCGCACCGAGTTTGGCGGCGATCTCGCAGCGGAGCGGGTAGGCGTCGACGACGATGACCCGGCCCGGCTTCCGCTCCCTTACGATCTGGGCGCACAGCGAGCCGACGATGCCCTGACCCAGAACGACCACGGTCTGGCCCGGTTCGATCGGGGACGACCGCATCCACAGGACCGACTGCGTCGTGAGGAGCAGGGGGGCGGCCGCTTCATAGCCCAGATCATCGGGCAAGATGAAGGCGCGAACACGCCCACCCGACTCGTCGGCGAGAACATACTGGGCATGGGGCCCGGAGGTATAGACGCGCTGACCGACCGAGAAATTCTGGACGTCGGGACCGACGGCAACGATATCCCCGGCAGCTGAATAGCCCATGATCTCCGGAGGGACGGCCTCCTCGCGAACGTACCGGTAGAACAGTTCCGACCCCCGGCTGATCATGCTGCGCTTGAGCTGTATCAGCATCTGTCCCGGACCCGGTTCGGGCCGCTCGACCTCGACCATCTGTACGTTGCCGAAACCGTCCAGTTTCTCCAGTTGCTTCATACGTGGCATGTCGTTCTCCTTGAAAGCTCGAGATTCGGCGTCAGACCCTCGGGGCGTTGGGGGAAGGCCGGCAACGTCCACCCACCCACCGCGAGGCTCTTGGCGGTCGTGTCTTCGAGGCGACCTGGGTCAGGGGGTCACCTCGTCGTCGGTCACCTTGATGTCGTACTCGTTTGTCGAGAGGACGCCCGAGGAGTCCGCCAGCTCGAAACTGATCCGGTAGGGCGCTGAACCATCGGCCGGCACGGTCCACTCCAACTCACCTACCCGCACTAGGGAGTTTTCGGGACAGCTGGAGGTGAGCGTCTGCTGCTGTAGGGCTTGCTCGTTGGCATCGCGAATCAGCCATGTCACGCTCAACTCCGGGTACTCCCGCAGGTAATCGTTCACCACGAACACCCCCTTCGTCAGAACCGTGCCGGGCGCCTCCCCATCGATCAACGGCCACTCCATCATCACGTGAATCGGTCTGAACGCCTGCTGCAACGCGAAGTACGCCTTCTTCTTCTTACCGTAGTAGTCCACCACCGCAGCCGTCACACCAGGAAAACAGTCCTTGAACTGGAAGAACAACGCCCCGTTACAAGGCTCGAACTTGTGCCTACGGTAGAACTCCGTGTGGTACTTCAAGTGGAACGCCTGATACGCCTGACTCGCCTCGATCAGACCCTCGAGGGTGTCAGGAATGTCGATCCAGCGCTTAAGGATGTCCCCATGAAGGCGATGTTGAGCATACACCTCCCAGTTCACCGGCCAGCGGTGCTCTTCAGGGATGATCTTCTCCAGGGACTCGAGGTTGGGTAGTGCTTCTGGCGGGCCGTACTCGCTCACGAACTCGAGCAGCTCCTTACGCTTGATGTTGAGCTCTTCGACCGAGTAGCCGGAGTTGCCCTCATCCCGCTCGAGCATGAGGAACGGCCCACCCCTGTCATCGGGGTGGAACCAGCCGGCCAGGTGGTGGTAGTCGATGGGCCAGTCGAACTTCTCCTTCGCGATCCGCCACAACCACACGCTGCTACCTTGCTGGATGAAACGATACGGGTCTTCCTCCTCGCAGGCCTCAGCAAGCGCCAGGCACAGCTTCTCGAAGTTCTTGATCGCCGGCTGCTGACCCCAGCACCAGATGACGATGCTGGGGTGGTTGTAGAACTGGTTGACGAGTTCACGCCCTTGTTGGACGGCGCGCCGGATGAACTCGCTCTTGTTGGTCATCCGCCCCGAGGTCGCGAAGTCCTGATAGACCAGGAGCCCCTTCTCGTCGCACACGTCGTAGAACTCTTCTCTCTCCACCACGCAGTAGACGCGCACCATGTTCATGTTCGCGTCCTTCATGAACTGCACGTCCTCTTCGTACTTCTCACGGCTCATGTTCGATTGGAACTGCTCCGAGAGGTAGTTCGGACCCTTGCCGAAGATGCGCTCCCCGTTGATGTAACTGACCCAGGTGCCTTTTTCCTTGTGGAGGTGACGGAGGCCGGTGCGATCGCTCAGCTCATCGAGGACGTCCCCGTTCTCGGTGACGGTGAGCACGATGTCGTAGAGGTTCTGCTCGCCCATGTCCCAGGGCCACCACAACTCAGGCTGATCGACGTCGATCCAGAACTCGGCCTCCGAACGCCCGGGCGGCAGCTTCTTCGCAAGCTCGGCGCCATACGACTCGCCCTCGAAGTTGTGTGGTGACAGCTCGGCCCCCACCCTCACCTCCTTGACCGACTTTGTCGTGTTGACCATGACCGCACTGCAATGCACCGTCGCGGTACCAGCCTCGAGGTTTACGTGGGGCGTGGCCTTGAGTCGCTCGATGTAGATGTCCCGGCTGGCGAGGAGCTGTACGTTGTTGAAGATGCCACCGGGGTTCACTTCGGGGTCATTGGCGTCCCAGTTAACGCCCATCAGGGCACCTTTGAGCCAAGGGCCGTAGGAGGCCGGCGCATTGGGGTTATCGACCTTGACGACCAGCAGGTTCTCGCCCTCACGGATCCACTTCGAGGCGTCGAACGAGAAGTGCTGGAAGAAACCCTCATGACTTCCCAGGTAGTACCCGTTGAGCCAGGCGTCGCAGAAGTAGTCCACGCCCTTGAAGTGCAGCCGGATGACGTTATCGAACCCGTTGGGAGTGTAATCGAACCTCGTCCGGTACCAGGCGACACCGTCGTTGTAGTGGTGGCCTTCGGTGTGCCAGTTGGCGGGCACGGTGATCTCACCCCAGCGGCTGTCGTCATACTCGGGGTCGAAGTATTTGGTCACGCGCTTCCAGTTGTCCACACCCGGGCCGGGCTCGAGGAAGTCACCGAGTTCTTCGGGGTCGGTCTTGAACTTCCAGCGTCCGTTCAGGGAGCGCACGTTAGGGTGTTGGATCATGCGCACCAACGCCACGACGAGCAAACCCTATACCCCACGAACGCCGTTTCGCTCACCTGCTCACCAATCGTGGTCATCGGTTCACGCTCCACCAACATTGTATGTCGTACTGGAGTGTCGTACCACGCCGACGAACGATCCGATGCCACGGGGCAACCGCTTCCAAGGTCCCATCTCCTACCGGGTCCCCGCGTTGAAGTAGGATCTAGGTCATGCCGGTGTTTCCGATCTACCTGTTTGCACCCCACGGTCGCCGAGACCGGCCTCCTGGTGCTGAGACGATGCCCGATACATCCGGCTGGATGCGGGCCCCATGAGCCGCCTTCACGAATTCCAGGGCAAGGCGCTGCTACGCCAGTTCGGGATCCGTACACCGGTCGGCGGGGTGGCCGCAACGCCGGCGGCCGCCCGCGCTGTGGCCGCCGACATCGGCCGGTCCGTGGTGGTAAAGGCGCAGATCTGGATGACGGGGAGGGCCGAGGTGGGCGGGGTTCGCTTCGCCGCCGATCCCGCCGAGGCCGAGGCGGCCGCGGCCGCCATCCTCGGAACCACCAGCGGCCACTTCACCGTCGAGCAGGTCCTGGTCGAGGAGCGGCTCGACATCGAACGCGAACTGTTCGCGGCGATCATCGTCGACGACCGTGCCCGGGCGCCCGTGATGATCCTCGGCCGCCATGGTGGCACGGGCATCGAGGAGAGCGCCAGGGCAGACGCGGTGTCCAAGCAGCCGATCGACGTCCGGAGCGGCTTGAGCGATCGCGAGGCAGCCGATCTCGTCGACCGAGCCGGGCTTCGGGGCGAGCTGGCTGCCCAGCTTGCAGGTCTCCTTCCTCAGATGGTCGAGGCGGCATTCGGTCTGGATGCGAGCGCCCTCGAGATCAATCCCCTGGTCCTGACCTCGAGCGGCGAGCTGGTCGCCGCAGACTGCCGCGTCACCATCGACGACAACGCCGTCTACCGCCACCCGGAGCTGGGGATCGAGGTCGCGCGCGAATTCGATCATCCCGCCACCAACCTCGAAAAGATCGCCTGGGGGATCGAGGAGCGGGACTACCGGGGGACCTTCTACTTCGTCGAACTCCCCCGAACGCCGCTGCCGACCGGCCACCTGCTCGGCTTCCACGGGACCGGCGGGGGCGGCAGCATGCTCGGCATGGACGCGCTCCTGAAGCGAGGCCTGACGGTGGCCAACGTCACCGACACCAGCGGCAACCCGCCCGCGAGCAAGGTCTACCGGGCCGCCCGGATCATCCTCAGCCAGCCGGGGATCGAGGGGTATTTCATGAGCGGCAGCGGGGTTGCCAGCCAGGAGCAGTTCCACTCCGCCCGCGGCCTCGCCAAGGCGTTCCTGGAGGAGCCGCTCTCGGTCCCTGCCGTCATCCGCCTGGGGGGCAACGGCGAGGAATACGCCTTGGAGATCCTGCGCCAGGTCGGGGAGCATCTCCAGGTCCCGCTCGAAGGGTACGGCAAGGACGACACGGTAGAAGATTGCGCCCAGAGGATGTGGAGTCTGATCGAATCGTTCGAACCGCCCGCCGAGCCCAGCCCCGGGCGGGAGCCGCAGGCGGTCGCCAAGCCCTACGCCTTCGAGACCGTGAGCGGTGGCACGGTCGTCCTCGACCACGCCGCCTGTCTCGACTGCCACAGCAAGATCTGCATCGACACCTGCGTTCCCAAGATCCTCGAGCTCGACGAGGAGGTGCCGGTCCTCAACATCAGCTTCGAAGAGGCCAAGCGGGGCGGCTGCACCGAATGCCTAGCCTGCGACGTGACCTGCTACCTCGAGGGCAACCGGGGCGGCCTGGTGACCCTGCCGCTCGAGGGCCTCGACGGTTCGACCGCATGACCGGGGCGACATGGCCATCCTGATCACCGGGGCGGAGCGGGTGCTCGTGCAGGGTATTACCGGGCGCGAAGGGCGGGCCCGCACCCGCCTGATGAAAGCGTACGGGACCGCGGTGGTGGCCGGCGTGACCCCGGGCAAGGGCGGCCAATCCGTCGACGGCGTGCCGGTATTCGACACCGTTCAGGAGGCGCGGGACGCGGTCGGCCCGCTCGACGTTTCGGTCCTGTTCGTGCCCGCGCCCCTCGTCCGCGAGGCGGGGCTGGAGGCCCTCGCCGCCGGTATCGGTCAGTTGGTGGTGGTGCCCGACCGGGTGCCAATCTACGACGTGCTCGAGATGGTCGCGGTCGCCGCCGACGCGGGTGCCACCCTGGTGGGCCCCAACACCCTGGGTGTGCTCAGCCCGGAAAAGGGCGTGCTCGGCATGATCGGCGGCCGGGCGACCAGCGCTCAGCAGTGGTTCGTGCCCGGGCCGGTCGGGATCACCAGCCGCAGCGGCGGCGTCACCACCAGCATCGCCTACTACCTGGCCCGTGCCGGGATCGGCACCAGCAGCCTGGTCCACGTCGGTGGCGACGCCGTCGTCGGCCTGCCACACCCCGACGTGGTCGCCCGCTTCCAACACGACCCCGAGACGAAGGCCGTCGTCCTCTATGGGGAGATCGGCACTTCCCAAGAGGAACGGGTCGCGGAGCTGATCGAAGCCGGGGCGTTCACCAAGCCGCTCATCGCGTTCATCGGAGGCAGCGCCGCGAGGAGCGGAATCCGCTTCAGTCACGCCGGGGCCATCGTCGAAGGGGGGCGCGGCACCTTTGAGGGCAAGGTGGCGCGGCTCCGCGAAGCCGGGGCCCACGTCATCGACGCCTTGGCCGACCTCCCCCACGTCACACGTGAGGTATTGCAGGACCACAGCCCACGACGGTACCCCCCTTAACGAGGTGAGGCAACACATGACTCCGAACGAAACCGACTGGTCTACAGCCATCACCGAGGTAGAGCCGAACCGGATTCGCCTGCGCGGCTACCGCATCGACGAGCTGATGGGCCAGGTGACCTTCACCCAGGCCATCCACCTCGCCCTCGTGGGTGAGCTGCCGTCACCGGAGGCGGGCGCGTTGCTCGACGCCATCCTGGTGTCGTCGGTCGACCACGGCGTGACCTCCCCCTCGACCCTGGCAGCCCGGACCGCCGCGAGCACCGGCGCCCCAACGAATGCCGCCCTCGCCGCCGGCATCCTGAGCATCAACCGTCATCACGGCGGGGCCGTGGAGGGCTGTATGGAGCTCCTCCATGAGGCGCTCGAGCTTCGCGGCAAAACGGGGACCGACCCGGGCCAGGCCGCCATGGCTGTCGTCAAACGGCTCCTCGAGGCAAACCGCCGCCTGCCCGGCTTCGGGCACCGCATCCACACCGCCGATCCCCGCGCCTCCCGCCTCTTCGACCTGGCTCGGAAGCTGGGCATCGCCGCCGCCGGCGTAACGATGATCGAAGCCCTCCGGAAGAGCCTGAGCGACAGGCTCAATCGCACCATGCCGATCAACGTCGATGGAGCGATTGCGGCAGTCCTCATCGACCTCGGTCTTCCCTCAGGCATTGCCAACGCCCTGTTCATGCTCGCCCGCTGCGCCGGACTAAGCGCACACATCGACGAAGAGAAAACGCGTGAGTCACCTATGCGCCAGATCGACCCCAGCCGCCACAAGTACGACGGAACCAGGGAAAGAAAAATTTGAATGAGGATTACAGCGGGTTGCGCATTGAGTGATCGTGCTTCATGCTGAGGCATGGCGCACTCTACCGACCTCCGAGAACGCATCGTAAACGCCGTCCTACACAAGCGTTACACCCTCCATGAAGCCGCAGACACGTTCGACGTTGGAACCGCCACCGTCAGTCGCTACCTCCGCCGCTACCGCCAAAGTGGAGATCTCACCCCCAGAACCTCCCCGGGCCGCCCCAGCGCCCTCCATGAGCACCAGGCATGGGTTGAGCAGAGCCTCATCAGCAACGACCTCACCCACGACCAGCGCTGCGACCTTTTCTTGGAGAGAACCGGCGTCCGCATCAGCAGAGCGACCATGTGCCGCTGGGTACAGAGATTGGGATCGACGAGAAAAAAAGACGATCTACGCGAGTGAACAGAATCCAGAGGCCCGGTGGAGGTTCCTGGCTTGGATCAGAGGTATTGACCCGCACCGGTTGGTGTTCGTCGATGAGAGCGGCTTCAACGTCGCCATGACCCTGCCCTACGCCTACGCCCCACGTGGACAACGTGCCGTGGGTAGGGTGCCGAAGAACCGTGGGGAGAACACCAGCCTCGTTGCAGCGATCAGTCTCGATGAGGGTGTGGGTGACGCGATGACGTTGACCGGAGCGGTGGATGGCGTGGCGTTTTTAGCGTACATCGAGCAGGTCATCGCTCCGAAGCTGAGGCCGGGGCAGATCGTGGTGATGGATCAGCTGGGGGTGCACCGCAAACCGGAGGTGCGGGAGGCGATCGAGGCGAGGGGGTGCGAGTTGGTGTTGTTGCCTGGGTACAGTCCGGACTTCAACCCCATTGAGTTGGCTTTTTCGAAGATAAAGGCGTTCGTGAAAGCTGTGGGGGCGAGGACGAGGGGAGCGTTGGACTCTGCGATCGCGGCTGCGCTATCGACGGTGTCGTTGGGGGATGTGTTGGGTTGGTTTGAGCATGCCGGAGTCACCAATCACTCATTCTGAGAACCGCTGTAAGTAGATTAGGGTCCCCTTCAGACCCCTACGCTTCGCTTCGGGTTCTTACGGGGTCCCGTTGAGCCAACCCTTGGTTGTCTCCTCCAGCAGATACTTTGGAATAACCGGGGTGTGAAGGCACGAACGGTGTCGTGCTTGTTCCTTTTAACCCTTCTTGTGGCGGAGGAGGCTCCTTGGAGGCTCCGTAGCCCCTGAAGAGACCACCGTAAGGGGGGCTCTGAAGGACCCCGGAAGAACCCTGACCGAAGGGAAGGGGTCTGAAGGGGCCCCAAACTTACTCCTACCTATTTTTGAACTTTCCCAACCCTACTCTCTCTTTTCCTTCTCTTCCTACGCCTTCCTCCCGGTTATCTCCCCTATCCCGCGAAGGTCGAGCTCTTCGCTGAAGTGGCATGCGGCGAAGTGGCCGGGAGAGATCTCGCGCAGGGGGGGTGTCTCCTCGCGGCAGCGGTCTTGAGCGTAGTTGCAGCGGGGGTGGAAGTAGCAGCCGGAAGGGGGATCGGCGGGGTTAGCGATCTCGCCCTTGAGGACGATCCTGTCGCGGACCTCGTCGGGCGCGGACTTTGGGACCGAGGAGAGCAGCGCCTCGGTGTACGGGTGTTGGGGGTTGGCGTAGAGCTCCTCGGTGGGGGCGACCTCGGCCAGCCTGCCGACGTACATGACGGCCACCCGGTCGGCGATGTGCTCGACCACGCCCAGGTCGTGGGCGATGAACAGGTAGGTCAGGCTGAACTCGTTCTGCAGGTCCTGCAACAGGTTCAGGATCTGCGCCTGAATCGAGACGTCGAGCGCCGACACGGGCTCGTCGGCGACGACCAGTTTGGGGTTGGTGGTCAGCGCCCGGGCGATGCCGATCCGCTGCCGCTGGCCTCCCGAGAAGGCGTGCGGGTAGCGCTTGAGGTACTTGACCTCGAGGCCCACCACGTCCATCAGGTACTTGACCCGGTCCTCCAGCTCCTTGCCGGAGGCCAGCTTGTGCACCTTGAGCGGCTCGCTGATGATGTCGAGCACGCTCATGCGCGGGTCGAGGCTGCCGTAGGGGTCCTGGAAGATCATCTGGGCGTTGCGCCGCAGCGGCCTCAACTCCCGCTGGCGGAGCGCCATCAGATCGATCTGCTCGTCTTCGATCTTTAGGTGGATCCTTCCCTCGGTGGGCTCGATCGCGCGTAGGACGCAGCGCCCCACGGTGGTCTTGCCGCTGCCCGATTCGCCCACCAGACCCAACGTTTCGCCCTCGGCGAGGGCGAAGCTGACGTCGTCGACCGCTTTTACATACGAGTTTACCCGCCGCAGGAAGCCCTTTTCGATGGGGAAGTACTTCTTGAGCCCCTCGACGTTCAGGAGGGGTGCGTCGGTCTCAGGCATAGCTCGGTTCCGTTTCGTCGTTGTGCAGGAAGCAGCGGACCCAGTGGCTCTCGGAGACCTCGACCAGCGCGGGTACGGTGATCTCGCAACGGCCCGCGATCGCTTCGGTGCAGCGGTCCACGAACCCGCACTGCGGAGGGAGGCCGAGCGGGATCGGCACGTTGCCTTCGATCGCCTCGAGGCGGGTCTCCTTTTGGCCCATCTTCGGCATCGACTTCAGCAGGCGGATCGTGTAGGGGTGCAGCGGGTTGTAGAAGATGTCGCGCACCGAGCCGTACTCCACCACCCGTCCCAGGTACATGACCGCCACCTTGTCGCACACCTCGGCGATGACGCCCAGGTCGTGGGTGATATACAGCACCGCCATGTGGAGCTGTTGCTGCAGCTCCTTGATCAGCTCCAGGATCTGAGCCTGCACGGTGACGTCGAGCGCGGTGGTGGGCTCGTCGGCGATGAGCAGCTGCGGGTTGCACGACAGCGCCATGGCGATCATGGCGCGCTGGCGCATGCCGCCCGAGAGCTGGTGGGCGTACTCCTCGACCCGCTGTCTCGGGTTGGAGATACCGACACTGGTCAGCATGTCGAGGGTGATGTCCTGGGCCTCTTTCTTGTCCGTGGTGCGGTGGAGGTAGATCGCCTCGCGGATCTGGTTGCCGATGGTATGGACCGGGGAGAGGCTCGTCATCGGCTCCTGAAAGATCATGGCGACGTCGCCGCCGCGGATGTCCCGAATCTCCGAGCCGGTGGGGTCGAGTTTGGCCATGTCGATGCTGACTTCGTCCCGGTGAAACAGGATCTCTCCGGTCTCGATGCGCCCAGGCTTGGGAACGATGCGCATGATCGACTGGGCGGTGACGCTCTTGCCGCTGCCCGACTCGCCGATGACGCCCAGCGTCTCCTGCTTGCCGATGTCGAAGCTGACGCCGTCCACCGCCTTGAGCACGCCCTCCTCGAGATAGAAGTAGGTGCGAACGTCGCGGACGTCGAGTAGTGTCTTGACCGTTTCCTCAGTTGTACTCTGTGTTTGGACCATATTTATTCTACCTAGCATAGCCCATCAGACCACTGTGGCTCAAAACCTGCGGTACGGTCGGCACCACCGAAGGCGCCGACGTATAACGTGGAATTGTCGATGGGGACGGCCATATCCTAGGAAGACACGCCCGTTGAAGCCAGCCCGATCTTCTCCGCTACCTCCGCCGCCTCTCGACCTGCACGATAGAGATCTCTCGCTCGAACCGCGTCACCGATGGTGTAGATCGTCGCTCGCAGATCCGCCCGCTGGAGCGCTTCCGACAGGGTCGTGTTGGGGACCCGCCCACCGACCACGACGGCCGTCACCGTCAACGCGTCCGGCTGGAGGCGGCTCCGGGTCACGACCCGGTCGCCGGTCAGCAGCTCGGCCGTCGTCTCGGGGTGCAGATGGATGCCGGGGTCGGCCTCGAGTTCCGACGCCAGCAGCGTACCGTTGTAGCGCCAGTCCGTGGCGAAGGCGGCGCTCGAGTCCAGCAGGTGGACCTCGGCGCCCTGCCTGCGGATGTGCTGGGCGACGAAGCAGCTGACGGAATCGCCGCCGAGAACGGCGACCGCGCCCTGCCAGTCGTCCAGGGGCCGGTTCAGGGCCGAAAACACGTCGAAGCGGGGGATCGTCCGCTCCCGCTCGTCGGCCCACAGGTACCCACCGACGGCGCCGGTCGCGACCACCACCACGTCGGGATCCCGGTCACGAACGTCGTCGACCGTGACCGAGGTACCCAAATCGACGGTTACCCCCAGGCCGTTCAGCTGCCGCGCGAGCCAGTCGGCCAGCAGTCCGTAGTCGGGCAGGGTCTGGCGGCAGGCGTTGAGCTGGCCGCCCAGCCGATCGCCCGCCTCGCAGAGCGTCACCTCGTGGCCCTGGAGCGCCAGGAACCGCGCCGCATGCATGCCCGCCACGCCACCGCCGACGATCAGTGCCCGCTGCGGCGCTGTGACGGGCTCGAAGACTCGCGACGCTTCGTAGGTGGTCAGCGGATTTGCGGCGCAGCCGGCAACCTCGCGGTGGACGGTCAAGTTGACGCAGGTGTTGCAGCCGATGCAGGGCAGGATCTCACCGGGCGTTCCTGCTGCCAGTTTGCGCACGTAGTGCGGGTCGGCATGGAAGCCCCTGGTGAGGCAGATGAATGAGAACCCTTCGCGCTCCATGACCGCGTTGGCAAACACCGGGTCGTTGAGGCGTTGCGCCACGCTCACGGGCACCCGGTCGCCGACCATCCGGCAGATCGCGGCGGCGTCGGCGACAAAGCCACCCTTCGGCGACCCTGCCCCCTGGAAGATCGTCGCCATCGACTCGTAGGTGCCGCCGGCCACGTCGATCAGGTCGACGCCCCCATCGGCAAGCATAGTAGCGAAGACGGCGGTCTCCTCGAGTTCCAGGCCGCCCTCGATGTACTCTCTGGCCGACATGCGGTAGCCGATCGGATAGTCCGGCCCGACCGTCTGGCGGATGGCCGCCAGGACCTCGAGGGCCAGCCGCGCCCGGTTCTCGAGCGCACCCCCGTAGCCGTCCGAACGCCGGTTCGACCGGGGCGACAGGAACTGGCCCAGCAGGTAGCCGTGGGCGCCGTGCAGGTGGATCATGTCGACCCCGGCCCGCAGGCACCGCTCGGCAGCCCTAGCAAAATCCCCGATCACCCGCTCGATGTCGGCCTGCGTCATCGCCCGCGGGATCGAACCGGGATCCATGGCCGTGCTGGCGACGGCCGAAGGGCCGATCGGCTGGCGGTGGTGGGCGGTGGCCGAGGACTGGCGGCCGCCGTGGTTCAGCTCCATCGCCAGCTTGCCGCCGTGCTGGTGAACGGCGTCGGCGATCCGGGTCAGGCCGGGGATGACGTGGTCGCCGTGGCAACCGACCTGATAGGGGTTGCCACGGCCCTCGGGCGAGACGTAGGCCGATTCGAGCTGGATGAGGGCAGCACCGCCCTCGGCGCGTTCGCGGGCGTAGGCGATATAGCGCTCGTTCAGGGTGCCATCGAGGTTGGCCATGGCCTTCTCCATCGGACCGGCGATGAAGCGGTTGCGCATCGGCATGCTGTTGATGCGTCCCGGACGTAGCAGGTTGTCGAAGGCCATGGTCTCCTCCCCGCGCAGTCAGCCTCGGGCCCGCAGGGCCTCTGTGACCAGCGCCGCGGCAAAGTCGGGGTCGTTGATGTGGAGGTCGCATTCGATCACGGCAACACCGGCCGACAGCTGCGACCGAAGCCCCTCGCTGAAGGCGGTGACGGCCTCGGGGTCGAAGAACGGGCCGCCCTCGATGTCGAGCGCCGAGAAGCCCCGCAGCGGAACCATCACCGTCGGCAGGGCGGTCGGCTGCTGGCCCAGGCGCTCGGCGACGCAGGCGCCCAGGATGCGGTTCTCCTCGGGGGTGGTGCGAACCAGAGTAGTCAGCTCGTTGTGCTGATGGAGGATCCGGTTCTGGAAGCGCTCGGGCACGGTGGAGCGGGGGCCGAAGTTGATCATGTCGATGGCTCCCGGGGCGATCACCTGAGGCACCCCTCGCCTGGAAGCGGTCCGCAAGCGTTCGGGCCCGGCCGACCACAGACCCCCGAAGAGGTCGTCGGCGAGCTCGCTGATAGTGATGTCGATAACCAGCGAGACCAGCGCCTGCGCCACGAACGATTCCAGCGACCTGCCGCCGGTGCCGTTGCCGTGAAAGACGAACGATTCAAAGCCCTCGGCGGCGAGCAGCGTCCGGCACCGCGCCACGCACGGCGTGGTTACTCCGTACATCGACAGCGCCACAGACCGCTCGGCGTCACCTGGGCGCTGCAGCGGGCCCGAGCGCAACGCCCCCACGGCGACCTGCGCCAGCCGGGTGATCATCCCGCGGAGCAGGCTGTTGTCGCCCTCGATGTCGACGATGGGGTACAGCAAGATAACGTCGCTGGCGTCGACGAGCGGCCGGGTCTCCCCCGCCACCACGGTAGCCATCAGGATCTTGGGAATCCCGATGGGCAGCACCGGCGCCAGCTTGGTAAACACCGTCGCCGCGTTCGAACCGCCCATGCACACCAGCGCGCCGACCTCACCGCCGGCGACCAGCCCGCCGAGAATCTCCGCCGCCCCGCTGGCCATGGCCGTGACGGCAGCCGCCCGGCCGAGTGGCGGCAGTTCCTCGAGCACATGCCCCGAAGCCTCGGCCACGGCGGTCGCGGGATGATCACAGCCGTGGTCGCCGCCGAAGACCCCCGTGTCGATGGTGATCGGTGGTTCGCCCAGGGCGGTGAGCGCGTCGGCGAGACGCCTCAGCGGCTCGGCCTTGGTGTCGAAGGCTCCCGCGACGACGATGCGTGCCATCGTCAGGCCAGTTCGATCTCTTTGAACGCCCTTACCGTGCCCTCGATCGCCGCCTCGGTCGGGAGCCGCTCCATGGTGGAGGCGCCGATGAAGCCGGCGCAACCGGAGCCGCGCATGACCGTCAGGACATCGTCCGGCACCTCGAGGGGCCCACCATGGCACACCACCATGACCTCGGGGTTGACCGCCCGGGCGGCCTCAGCGGTCTGGATCGTCTGGGCGATGCAGTCGTCGAGCGTCTTGGTGAAGGAATCGACGGCGCCGATGCTGCCGCCGGTGGTGAGGCCCATGTGCGCCACGACCACGTCGACGCCGGCCTCGGCCATCGACGGCGCCTCGTGCGGTTGGTAGACGTAGGCGAGCGTAAACATGCCCCGCTCCGAGGCCCTGCGGATCATATCCACCTCGCGGTCGTAGCCGAAGCCGGTCGCCTCGAGGCTCTCGCGCCAGCGCCCATCGATGTAGCCGACCGAGGGGAAGTTGATGACCCCCGAGAAGCCCATGGCCTCCACCTGGGCGAGGAACCGATCCATGACGCGGGTGGGGTCGGTGCCGTTCACGCCGGCGATGACGGGCGTGCTCTCGACCACCGGCAGCACGTCGCGCTCCCCCATCTCCATGACGATGGCGTTGGCGTCCCCGATCGGCATCAGGCCGGCGTTGGAGCCGTGCCCGTTCATCCGGTAGCGCCCCGAGTTGTAGATCAGGATCAGGTCGGCGCCGCCCCGCTCGGCGAACTTCGCGGAGATCCCGGTGCCGGCGCCGGCACCGATGATCGGCCTCCCTGCGGCCACGGTTGCCCGGAGCCGTTCGAGTACCTGAACGCGTGTGTACATGGCAGCTCTCCCGCGGGTCAATCTACCATGAGGAGGCCGCCGTTTACGTGGAGGGTCTGGCCGGTGATGTAGCTGCTGGCATCGGACGCCAGAAAGGCCGCCGGACCGGCGAGATCCTCGGCCACCTGCATCCGCCCCAGCGGGATGTACGTCTCGTATTCGAACAGATAGTCGCGGTGGTGCGCGTGCATGGGCGTATCGACCGCGCCGGGGGCGATGGCGTTCACCCGCACCCCGTGCGCTGCCACGTCCTGCGCCGCCGCACGAGTCAGCGACTGCAGCGCCGACTTGGCCGAGCAGTAGTCCACCCCGCCGCCATCCTGGTTGAACACCGAGGCCCGCGACGACCACGAGGAGCCGATGTTGATGACGCTGCCGCGACCCGCCGCCACCATCTCCGGCAGTACCGCCCGCATGATCCGCATGGGGGCCCGCAGATTGACGCTGTACATCCGGTCCCAGCCATCGTCCGTCACGGTGAGCATGTCGGCATAGCCCATGATCCCGGCGTTGTTGATCAGCACATCGATGCGACCGCTCAGCCCTTTGGCGGCCGCGACCATCCGCGCAGGGGCATCGTCGGAAGTGACGTCCGTGGTGACGGTTGAGACGTTTCGGCCGATGGACCGGATTTCCCCTGCAGCGTGGTCAAGGGTTTCCGCGTTCAAATCGACCAGCACGAGGTCGCTGCCGCCGTATGCCAGCCCTTTCGCAAGCGCTAGTCCGATGCCCTGCCCGGCACCGGTAACGATGCTGCAGTAGCCGCTGAGGTTGAAGAGGTTCGTTGTGAGGTCTGGTACGGGGAGCGACATGGTTGGGGTTCCTCCAAAAAAGAGAGTTCTATCGGTCAGGATAGTGGATATAGATAGAGGGACCCCCTCCCCAGCCCTCCCCCTAGAAGGAGGAGGGAGCTAAAAAGCAACCCTGGCTACGATAGAGAACACCATCGGGTGGGTAGTGGAGGGTGTGAACACGTCTTGAGTAACGAGAACAACAACACGGATAACCGTGGTGTGAAAGAACCAATGGACCAAGGTTACTAGGACCCCACGGTGAACAACAGGAGTCCGTGCCCCCCTAGTGGTCATGCCTTCATGCTTGTTGCTTCGTAGTTGTGGTGCTGGAGGAGTTTACTCCGTAAGCGTCGTGGAGACGTACCCTGGACTGCTGGTACTCAAACCTAGGAACACGCTATCAAATCGTTGTGGCACTACCTTGTTGTTACTCACGAGTGCTTATAACTCACTTCCCCTTCTAGGGGGAGGGCTGGGGAGGGGGTCATTCCCCATGGGTGATGGCTTGCGAGATGCAGCCGACCCCTACCAGTAAGATACGGAGACGATAGACGTCGCCGATACCCACGCCAATACGCTATGTTGTAAATCAATCCGATTCGGTCCTGCATTCAAACCGCTTCGGTCCCGAGGAGAGCCATGACGACAGGTAAGGTGGCAAACGCGACCGATCTCAGCCACAAGGCGCGGCAGCTGATCGACGAGGGATACTGCGTCCTCGAAGACATGCTCGACCCCAAAACCCTCCAACACACCCGCGACGCATCCATGAAAGCGGTCTCCGAACTATCCCAAGAGCAACTCGAGGACACCCGCGCGCCCGGCTCACTGATCAACTCCAACAACCAGCCGGGACTAGCCGACTGCATCGGCAATCCCAAAGCGCTGGCCGCGCTCGACGAGATGGGGTTCGGCGACAACGGATTCTGGAAGGCTGTCATCATCAGCAAACCGGGCCACAGCCCGCGGTTGTACTGGCATCAGGACTGCATGTGGTGGGACGATCCCCGCGCCTACAGCCATTACTCCCCCATGATCTTCCTGATGTACTACCTCGATGACACCACTCGCGAGAACGGTTGCCTGCGGCTGCTCCCGGGAACGCACCGGAAGTGGCATGAGCTCCACGCGGCGGGCGTAGCGCACGGGGGGGACGTCAACCGGGCTGAGGACATGGACGATCCGCGCTTTGGCGATTACCCGGGCGAGGTCGATGTGCCCATCAAGGCCGGTGATCTGGTCGTCGGTGATGCGCGGCTGTTCCACGCCTCCCACGCCAACACCACCGATAAGCACCGGACGGTGATCACGATCTGGTTCCACCCGCTGTTCAATGGTCTGGAGGAGCGAACGCAGAGCTGGATCCACAACTCGTTCCATAAGACACATGCGGAGTGGCCGCCGGAGGCGCTCGAGACGATCAGGGCGGTGATTCCGGACTATCGGGGTGGGGTCGAGCCGCCGAAGTTCAATCGCCAGCCCGACCGAGCCAGACTCGGGTAGGGGGGTCACGCCCGGTTACGGCGACAGCTCCCCCACATCCCTCTGTTTCTATTCTCAGGCTCTGTACAGGACGTCATGGACGCCACCAGGGATCTGCAGGAGCGCGACCCGGCTTTGCCTTTAGCTCCAAGGCCTCAGCACGATCTGGCCTTCTCTGAGGTGCGCGACCTCCGGCCCGGTAGCCGGATCGTTCTCATCGCCCGCCTGGGCTACCGCGTTGCCGATGCGCAGTTGAGGTGTGCGGATGTGCTGGGCCCAGATGATCGCCTTGTCGTTACCGGCGGCGCCGGCGTGGGCGAGGCCGCGGAGCTTTCCGATCACGATGATGTCGTCGTTGGCGATGATCTCGGCGCCGGCATTGACATCGCCGAGGATCACCACCGAGCCGCTCGATTCGATGCGGCCGCCGGAGCGCACCGTGCGCGACACGATCACCGTCTCGCCACGGGCCTGCATCACCGAGGTGGGCGGCCGCACATCGGACACCTCGCCTCCGGCCTCCCCCACCTTGCTCCGAATGAGATCGAGCACGGTCAGGTCGATGCGCCCCGTCACCTCGACGGCGACCTTACTCGACAGCAGTTCGTGGTGGGTTTCGAGCGCGGCCTCGACCGACTCGACGGTGTCGTCGGCCTCCACGCTCAGGAGGATGCCTCCGCGGGTTCCGCGCGCTTTCACGTCAGTCGTTTCCCTCCAGATCGATGCCCCAGTAGGCGGCAAGAAAATCGCGGATCACGGGCACAGCCACCGCCGAGCTCGAGCCGCCACCTTCCAGAAATACCACGACCGCCACCTCGGGATCTTCCATCGGTCCGTAGGCCATGAACCAGACGTGCTCGTACCCTTCGCCGAGCCCGTTCTGGGCGGTGCCGGTCTTGCCCGCCACCGCCACCGGGAAGCCGACGCCCGGTCCGATGATGTAGTTGGCGCCGTGATCGGTGACCATCCTGCGCATGCCGTCGCGCAGCACGTGCCAGAACTGACCGTCGATCTGTTCGGCCTCGATCGGTGTCTCGATGCCGCCGATCTCGCGCACCAGCCGGGGCTTTACCTGCCGACCGCCGAGAGCCAGGGTCGAGACGAACTGCACCGTCTGCAGGGGGGTGGCCAGCACGAAGCCCTGGCCGATCGTGGTGTTGAGGGTGTAGCCGGGATACCAGGGCTCGCCCGTCTGCTGCCGCACCCAGGTCTCGTCGGGGATGGTGCCCGGCTTCTCGTCGAGGAGCCCGATCTCGACCCGCTCGCCGTAGCCGAAGTCGTAGGCCCGGGCTACCAGGTCGCGAATGAAGGGGCTCCAGCCCATCGAGAAGTCGGGGGTGTTGAGGGCGGCGCGCCAGAAGAAGGTGTTGCAGGAGTCGCCGATCGCCTCGGCTACGTTGTAGCTGCCGCGGTAGTAGTTGGCCCAGTTCTCCCACACCCGGCCGCCGTAGGGCAGGCCGGCGGTGCACTCGTAGTGGGTTCCCGGCGCCAGATAGCCGTGCTCGAGCAGCGTCGAGCTCGACACTATCTTGAAGGTCGAGGCGGGCGGGTAGGCTTCGATGGCCCGGTTCTGCAGCGGCAGGTTGACCCTGTCCTCGAGGATGGTACGAACCGCGTCGGGGTCGCTCGGGCGCTTGGTGAACACGTTCTGATCGAAGCTGGGGGCGCTGGCCATCGCCAGGATCTCGCCGTTCTTGGGGTTGATGGCGATCAGCGCGCCCCGGACCAGGTCGGCATGGGGAAGCTCGTTCGTGTCGCGCTGTTCGTTGATGTAGACCAGGGAGTCGCGCAGCACGTCTTCGGCCAGGCGCTGCACCTGCGGGTCGATGGTGAGGACCACGTCCTGACCGGGGCGCGCCGTCGCCAGCGACTCGGCCAGCAGCTCCACCCCACGGTTGTCGACCTGCACCAGGCGCGCCCCCGGCGAGCCGAACAGGGTCGTCTCGAAGCTCGCTTCGACGCCGGAGATACCGACCAGGTCTTCGACGGTGTAGCCGGGAAAGCGCTCGGGATCGGCCTGCGAGGTGTAGCCCACCACGTGGGCCGCCAGGTTTGTGGGGTAGGTGCGCTCGACCCGCTCGCGCAGGTATAGGTTCGGCTGGCCTGCGACCCGCTCCTCGACGGCCGGCACCAGCACGTCGGGGATGTTCCAGGCGAGCACCGCCCCGTGAAGCTCCTCCTCGAGCTTGCTGAGGTCGGGCGGGCGCGGCTCGTCCTCGAGCGCCAGGAGCGCCTTGAGCCGGCTCCAGCCGTCGATCTCGCCGCCCCAATACATCAGGTCGTAGGCGACGCGGTTGTCGGCCAGTACGGTGCCGTCGCGAGCCAGAATGCGCCCTCGCAGCGGCGCAATGCGCTGCTCTTGGGTGAAGTTCTCCTCGCTGAGCAGGGCGAAATCCTCGGCTCGGGCCAGCTGCAGGTACATGAGCCGGCCGGTGAATAGCACCAGCACCGACAGCATCAGAGCCAGCAGCAGCCGCAAGCGCGAGATCACAGCAGCTCTTTGCGCAGCAGCGCGGTGCGCTGGATCAGCGCCTCGGCCCAGGGCAGCAGCAGCGCCGCCGCCAGCACCGTGAAGGTGGTCTCGACGGCGAACACCGCGGCCGTCCCCAGCAGCGACTCGGGCGATCCGGAGAGCCACACCAGCAGCAGGGCGACCACCACCCACTTGCCGGCCATCGCCGCCAGCACGATCAGCATCCGTTCGAAGAAGCCCGACTGGCTGAGCTGTGCGCGGATGCTCGAAGCGGCCAGCACCGCCGCCGCCAGGCCGATGGCGTGGAGCCCCAGATCGCCGCTCCCGACGATGTCCTGAAGCAGGCCTACGCCGTAGGCGGCCAGCACCAGCTGCCACGGAGGGAGTCTCCACAAGAGCGTGAGCACAGCAATCAGGAACAGGTCCGGTCCGGGCAGGGGCCCCAGCAGGGCCCCCAGGAAGCCCTGGGCGGCCAGCAGAATCACATAGAAGAGGGCCAGTCGCATTCTCGCTCTCAGTCTACCTCCGGCGTGGCCATCGAAACGCTCGAGGACCTTACAGCTCCACACCGGCCCCGGGCCCCCTAGAGGCGTCGCGTACCATGGACCGGTGAACCCGAACACAGACATGGTTCGTCACTTCCTGGCGGCGCTGGCCTACCGCACCCAGAAGGCGCTCCGGGGGGCGCCTCCCGGCTTCGGCGGGCTCGATCCCGGCGCCGACATCCGCTCCCCGCTCGAGATCCTCAAGCACACCAACGACCTGATCGAGCGGAGCCTGAACCGCTTTTCCGAGGGCGCCGGCACGATCCGGCGGGTGGAGGCGACCTGGCAGGCGGAGGTAGGCCGGTTTCCAGCCTTGCTGGCGGCGCTCGACACCGCCCTGACAGAGGGCGACCGGCCTCATGAGGTGCTGAAGCGCCTGCTCCAAGGCCCACTCGCCGACGCCATGACCCACGCTGGTCAGCTGGCCCTGCTGCGGAGGCTGGCGGGGTCGCCGCTGCCGGGTGAGAATTTCTACGCCGCCGACATCCGCACCGGCACCCTGGATTACGACTGAGGATCGTGTTGGGCGGTTACGGGGGCGGCTCTTCGGGCGCCAGGCCCAGATGGTTCATGACCCGCTCGAGTCGATCCTTAAGGGCAGCTACCTCCCGCTCCAGACGCTCGAGCTGAGACGGTTGGGAGGGCTGCGGCCCCGCAGCCTCGGCCTGGTCGGTCGCTTGCCGCACCCGGGGGCGGAGCTTTTCCGGGTCGACCCCCAGGGTGTGCCCCCAGCGGTCCTGACTCTGACCAGGGCCCCGGCTGTAGTTCTGGACCAGCGGCGGTCGGTACTGGAGCATCCGCTCCAAGCAGGTCTCGACCGACTCGAGGTCGGGGAAGTCGAGGTAGCGCTCGGTCCGGTTCCTCAACTCGCTCGGAGTCTGCCTGTCGCGCAGCATCAGCACCGCCAGCAGCGCGAACTCGCGTGGGCCCAGGTCGAAGGCCTCGTCGAGGCGATGCCGGTGCTTGGTCACCCGCTCGCCGGCCGCCCGGAAGGAGCGCGCCAGGCCCTTGTCGCGCAGGCCCAGCAGGGCATCTTCGATGTCGCGTTGCGGGTGGTGGCTGACCGGCTCGCGGTTGGTCTTCTGATTGCAGGCCAGCACCAGGGCGTTGATGGACAGCGGGTAGCCGTCCGGGGTGGTCCGCTCCTTCTCGAGAAGCGACCCGAGAATCCTCAACTCGATATCGCTCAGGCTCATAGGACGGGACCCACAGTACCGCACCGCACGCCTGCGCGCCAAGCCCTTTCGGGAGCACGCCTCCTACCAACGGCGGATGCCGGGAGCCGCTCGCTCCACTAGCCTGAAGATCGAAACGACCATGGCCCACCCCCTTCCAGACACCGCTACCCCGCTGGGCAAGCGCCTCCGGCGCGCCGCCGGCTACCTGCTGTCGCTGCCCGAACGCAGCCTGCGTTCCGTGGCCGCGCTAACGGCCGGCACCACCGGGCTGCTCAGCGAGGCGCTGCTGCCCGAGGCGATCCGCAACTCGAGCAGCTACCGCGTCACCGTGGGGCTGTTCCACGAGTTTTTAACCCAGCAGCTGGCCGGCATGGAGCAGCCCGGTGGCCGCGTCAAGCCCCGCTTCGTGGAGCGCAAGCTGCTAGGAAACGTGCTCGAGGCGGCGGGCCTGCTCACCATGCGGCTGTCGCCGCTGTGGGTGCTGGCGCTGGCCGGCGACGCCCTCGGGGGCAGCAAGGCCTTCCTGACCAAGCTAGCGGGGCGCCTCGAGGCCAACGGGGTGATCCCCAACGCCGCCGACATCTCCGCCTGGGAGGATCTGCTCGGCTCGCTCCAGCACGCTGCCGGAACCGGCGCCATGGCGGTCGACCAGCCGCCGCTGAGCCGCCAGGAGCTCGCCGAACTCGGTGAAGAGTTGCGGGCGAACATCAGCCAGGCGCTCCGCTCGAGCGGCGACCTGCTGGTGCAGCTCACCGAGATCTGGAGCGACATGGAGACCGTCGCCGAGCGCGAGGGCGTTCCGCTCGAGCAGGTCGGCGGGGTGATGACCTTCGACGCCGCCGCGCTGCTCCGAAAAGGGGCGAACACCGTGCGGGCGGCCGGCGAGAGCGGCGTGGCGCTCATCGACGAGGCGGTGCTCGACAGCTATCGCCACACCCTGAAAGAGCTCAACGAGAGCGGCTTGCGCCGCTACCTGCGCACCCGGATGCGGCCCTTCTTGCGCGCTGCCGGGGGCCACTTCGACCCCGAGCGCAGCACCTGGACCGAACGGCTGTTCGGAAGCGACCGCGAGAAACCCTGAGGCCCGGACGAGCGGCAGTCGGTATCATGGCGCCGTGATCCACACCGTCACTCCGAATCCTGCCCTGGACCTCACCTACCGCGTGCCGGAGATCCGCTTCGAGGACACGATCCGCTCCCAGGAGGTCCTGCGCGCCGCCGGCGGCAAGGGCATCAACGTCTCCCGGGTCGCCACCCGGCTGGATCATCCCACGGTGGCCATGGGCTTCGTCGGAGGCCGCAGCGGCGACGACATCACCGACCTGCTCGAGGCCGAAGGGGTCCGTACCTGGTTCACCCACCACCACGCCTCCACCCGCATCAACGCCATCGTTCAGGACGGAACGGGCCGCCAGCTGCGCGTGTCGGGGCCTGGGACCGAGGTGAACGACGACGAGGTCGAGGCCTTGCTGGCAACTATCTTCGAGCTGCGCACCCCCAACTTCCTGGTGCTGTCGGGATCGCTGCTGGCGGGCATGCCGAGCGACTTCTACCTACAGGTAACCCGCCGCGCCGCCGCCGAGGGCATCCGCGTTCTGGCCGACGCCGACGGCGACGAGCTGCGGGCCGCGGTGGCGGCCGGCGTCTATCTGATCAAGCCCAACCAGTACGAACTGGCGCGCCTCACCGGGCACGACATCGACAGCCCGGAAGCCGTCCGTGCGGCCGCCACGCCGCTGGTCGAGCAGGGCGTCGGCGCGGTGCTGTGCAGCCTGGGGGCCGCCGGGGCGGTGCTGATCTCGGGCGACGGCGGCTGGCGGGCGACCCCGCCGCAGGTTTCGGTGGATTCGGCCGTGGGCTCGGGCGACTCGCTGGTGGCGGGAGCGCTCATCGCGCTAGCCGAAGGGAAGTCGTGGGAAGAGGCGCTGCGCCTGGGGGTGGCCTGCGGCACCGCCGCCGCCACCACGCCCGGCACGGCGCTGTGTTACCCCGATACGATTCGGGAGCTGGAGTCACGGATACAGGTGACGCGCCTCTAGCAGCGTCGCTGCCCGCTACTCCTCAGGGTCGAAGATGTGGACCGTCGTGGTGACCGATGCGAAGGTGCCGGCACCGGGCAGGGTGGCGCCGCCGATGACGTAGAAGCTACCGTCCAGAGCGACCGAAGCGAGGCCGTGGCGGGCGCTTGGAAGCGGCGCGAGGGTCTCCCAGCTGCCGCTCGCGGGGTCGAACACCTCGTGCTCTTCGAAGGTCTGGGGGGGGTTGAACGCCTCCCCGCCGGTCACGTGGAGCCGGCCGGCCACCGCGACCGCGGTGAGGCCACCGCGGGGGGTGGGCATCGGCGGCAGCGAGCGCCATGCTCCGGTTGCGGTGTCGAACGCTTCCAGGGTCGCCTGATTGCCGTGGAGGCGCCCGCCCACCACCAGGATATCGTCGTCGATCACGGCCGCCGCCAGGTGCTCACGGGCGGTCGGCATACGCGGCAGACCGGCCTCCCAGCTGTCGCCGGCGGGGTCGTAGCGCCATACCGAGGCCAGATCCTCGGTGATGCCGCCAAGAACATAGAGGTGATCGCCGTGCGCCACCATGACGTGGGCGGCCCGCGGCGCCGGCATGTCGGCCAGGGCCTGCCAGCGGTTTTCGGCCGGATCGAAGACCGCCAGCTCGGTGGTGCCGACCGACATGTTCAGCCCCCGGTAGCCGCCGGACAGGTAGACGCGGCCGTCCAGAGCGGCCAGAGCGGCGTGGTGGATGCGGCGCGGAAGGGGCGCCAGGCGTTCCCAGCTGTCCGTCTGCGGGTCGTAGGCTTCGAACGCCGCGACGATGCGGCTGCCCATGGCAAACCCGCCAGCGACGTAGATGCGGCCGTCGGCCACCGCCGCCTGGATCTCGGAGCGTGGGGTAGGCATGCCGGCGCCGCAGCGCCAGAATTCGGTCTCGCGACAGTTCTCGGCCTGGGCCCGGGCAAACCAGTAGCCGCCGGCAAGAACCGCGCCGAGGATGATCAGGATTAAGGGTAGGCGACGCACGATTCGAGTATAAGGTGCCTGCCTCGGGCTTGCGCTGAGGGCGCACCTGCGACAACCGTTGCCCGTCCCGACTGCGGTCTGAATCGGTGAGCCGTTTTCATCGCCAACAACTGCCCAACACGCCCCGGCTTCAATCCCGAGCGTTCATGCTTTTACAATGAGGTCATGTCTGCTCCTCAGCTGACCCGCTTTATGGAACCCGATATCTTCCAGTCGCGCGTTCAGGACTTCCTGCTCGAGCGGGAGGCCGCCAACAATCTCTTCTTCGAGGTGATCGACAACGCTCGTGAGACGACGGCGAATTCGTATATGGCCGTCGTCGAGCGGTCCGGCGTCATGGTGCAGGCCGCCGTCCGGACACCGCCCCAAAACCTGGTGCTGTCTCGGGGGCGGGACGATACCGCCCTGGACGCCCTTGTCACCGATCTCGAGAGTCGCGACGTGTCGCTGCCCGGCGTTCACGGACCGCGCGACGAGGCGGCGGGATTCGCGGGGCGCTGGCAGGTGGCCACCGGTCGCTCACCGCGGCCACGGATGCTCCAACGCGTGTACCAGCTGACCGAGGTCATCCCGGTGCCGGGGGTGCCCGGCGCCCCCCGCTTAGCGGACGACAGCGACCGGGATCTGCTGATGGAGTGGTCGACCTCGTTCATCGACGAGGCCCTCCCCGGTGAGCAGCACCCCGCCACCGCCTGGGTCTCGCGGCAGCTCAACACGCCCAACCGAGGGGTGCTGCTGTGGGAGGTCGACGGCGAGGCGGTATCGATGGCCAGCTACGGCGGCCCGACCCCCAACGGCATCCGCATCGGCGGGGTCTACACCCCACCGCAACAGCGCGGCAACGGCTACGCCCGTTCCACGGTAGCGGCCCTGAGTCTGTCCCTGCTCACCGCGGGACGAACCTTCTGCTTTCTGTTCGCCGATCAGGCGAACCCCACCTCGAACCACATCTATCAGCAGATCGGCTTCCGCCCCGTCGGCGACGCTATCGTCTACGTGTTCGACTGACCGGGCCCGGTCACGAAAGCCTCAGCGGACCCCACACCGCCCTCGTGCGCTCGCGCCACAGCTTGCCCAGCCCCGGAAACGGGAAGTGATAGCCGAGCAGCAGCGCGTCCGTTTCAAAGGCCCGGTCGATGAGCGCCCGCCGGGTGGCCTCGGCCTGACCCGGGTCGTGATCGAAACGGAACGCCCAGGCCGGACGGTGGAAACTGAGCGGGTTGAAAAATGCGTCGCCGGCAACGATCAGCGTCTGCCGCTCGGAGCGAAGCTCCAGCACCGCGTGGTGCCGAGTGTGCCCCGGCGCAGGAATGACTTCCAACCCTGCAACGACCTCAGGGGCGCTCTCATCCAGCAGCGTTAGGTGAGGCCCCAACGGCAGAAACCAGCGCTCGGTCGAGGCCAACCCCTCCTCCCCACGCTCGAGCTCGAGCTGCCCAGGCGAGCTGTAGTGCTCCCACTCCGGCCCCCACATATAGTTCAACGACCCATCACCGCATCGTGCCTTCGGAAAGTTCAACGACCCATCACCGGCGATCAGCCCCCCGTAGTGATCACCATGAGCGTGGCTAAGCACCACCACATCGATGTCATCACGGCCAATTCCCAACGCCTCCAGCCGTTCAAACAGCCTCCCCTGCCCACCGGTATCGACACCACTACCACTATCGATCAGAATCCGCTCCCCACCCAGCTCGATGAGCAGACAGTTCGAGGAAGAGTCGATGGTGAAGGGATCGATCCCAACAGCTGCGGCCGCCTCAAGAATTTCGTCTGGAGCGACGTTCGGGTACGACTGCTCGAGGGTCCGAATACCGGCCTGGTCCTGAAGAATATGACAAAGAGTTGAGCCTAGAGAAAAAGAGTGGATGCCGTCCATAGAAGAGATAATCGCATACGAAGCAGGGGGGTAGGGAAAGTTCAAAAAGTAGGAGTAGGTTTTGTGCCCCTTCAGACACAAGGATTAGGAGATTTGGTGCCCCTTCAACCACCTTCGGTGTCTTCCTGGGGTCCCGTTGAGCCTCCCTTCGTGAGTCTCCTCCAGCAGAAGATATGGGAATGACCGGGGTGTGAAGCCACTAACGGGTTGGCTTGTTCCCTTTTAACCTTCTTGTGGCGGAGGAGACTCACGTAGGGAGGCTCCGTAGCCCCTGAAGAGACCACCGCAGGGGGGCTCTGAAGGACCCCGTAAGAACCCGAAGCGAAGCGTAGGGGTCTGAAGGGGCCCCAAAGCTCCTCCTTAGCGTAGGGGTCTGAAGGGGCCCCTAATCTACTATCATTTATTCTTGCAGTTCTACTTCCCGAATACGTCTCGCAGATCCTCGATTGTCAGTATGACTTCCCTCGGCTTGCTCCCCATATGCGGCCCTACCACGCCGAGCGCCTCCAGAGAGTCCATCAACTTTCCGGCCCTGGCATGGCCAACCTGTAGCCTGCGTTGGAGTCTGGAGACCGACGCCTGACCCTCATTGATGACCATCTCGGCAGCTACCCTCAACTTGTCGTCGTGCCAGTCGATCAGGCCGTCGGCCTCGGGTTCGTGCAGGGCCGGTGGGTCGAAGTCGCTGCTGTAGGCCTCTACGAATTCGTCCTCGAAGTACTGGCGCCGCATGAACGCCGCCAGGGTCGCTATCTCCTGCTCGCTGATGAAGGGTCCCTGGACGCGCACCGGCTTTACCAGCCCCGGCTGGTAGAAGAGCATGTCGCCCATGCCGATCAGGCGCTCGGCACCCATGGTGTCGAGGATGGTTCGCGAGTCGTGACCTGACGCCACGGCGAAGGCGACGCGGGCGGGGACGTTGACCTTGATGAGGCTGGTAAGGATGTCGACCGAGGGGCGCTGGGTGGCCAGTACCAGGTGCATGCCGGTGGCGCGCGCCATCTGAGCGAGGCGCATGATGGCCGATTCGACCTCTTTGGGGCTGGTGATCATGAGATCGGCCAGCTCGTCGATAATGACGACGATGATGGGGAGTTCGGGCATGTCGAGGTTGCGCGCCTTCTCGTTGTATTGGTCGAGGTTCTTGGCGCCGATCTTGCTCATCATCTTGTAGCGGCGCTCCATGTGGGCGACCGCTCCCAGAAGCACCCCGGCGGCGTCGTTGGGGTTGGTGACCACCGGCCGGACCTGGTGGGGAATGCCGTCGTAGGGGGTGAGTTCGACCATCTTCGGATCGATCATCAGAAAGCGCAGTTCGGTCGGCAGGAACTTGTAGAGCAGGCTACCGACGAGCGTGTTGACCGCCACCGATTTGCCCGACCCGGTAGAGCCGGCGATCAGCAGATGCGGCATCCGGGCGAGGTCGGCGACCAGCATCTCGCCGTCGATCGACTTGCCCAGAATGAGCGGCAGGCGCGCGCGGCTGCGCCGGAAGCTGGACGATTCCGCCGCCTCGCGGAATTTTATAAGGTCGCGTTTGGCGTTGGGAACCTCGAGGCCGATCACGCTCTTGCCCGGGATCGGCGCCTCGATCCGGACCGATCCCACCGCCATGGCCAGTGCCAGATCGTCCGACAGGTTGGCAAAGCGCGATATCTTCTCGCCGGGCGCCGGCTCGACCTCGAAGCGGGTAACGGTGGGGCCGCGCACGCTCGACACCACCCGCCCCTCGAGCTTGAAGTTCGACAGCGTACGATCGATCTTGGCGACTCGCCCGTGGACCTCCCGCGCCAACGCCGCTGGATCCTCGCGGTGCTCGACGCCCTCATCGAGCAGATCGAGTCCCGGGATCTGAATGGGGATGCCTCCGACGGTAACCACGTCGGGCAGATCCTCGCCTTCGGCCTCTGCCGGGGGTGAGGCCGAGTCGGTGTCGGGAATGATGATGACCGCCTCGGCGGCGGGCTCCGCCCGGCCGGCGGCCGCCTCGGTTTCGGAATCGGCCGACGGGACCGAGGCGCTATCGTCCTCGAGGAGCGTGTCGCTCTCGGCGCCGACCTCGGCCTCGGCGTAGCGGACGAAGGGGTCGTCGAACGGGTCGTCGCCCGCTGGACCACCCGGTTGAACCGGTGGCGAAGGGGCCTCCTCGAGCAAGGTCGACAGCCGCTCGGCGGCCACCTGAGCCGATCCGGTCGCCGTCGCCGCGGCCGCCGTTACCAGCATCGCCTCCGGGACCTCGGCCGGAACGGTGGCCGTGGCCGCCCGCTGGCGGGACCGCGCCTCGACAGCCTTCAGCGCCTCGCTCCAGGAGGCGAGCTGCCCCAGGGCCTCGCGGCCGCGCTTCTTGAGATCGGCGGCGACGGCCTCGTCGAATTCGCCGACCTCGGGGTCTTCGGGGAAGTCACCCTTTACCCGCAGCAAGGCGCCGCTTAGCCCCCGCCAGGGCTCGAGCAGGCTCGCTGCCACATCGTGGGTGGCGGCGTCCCCTTCAATTTCACGGTAGTCGGCGAGGCGCCTTAGGTGCGCTTCTGAGGCACGCACCAGCTCGCGCGGACCCATCTTCTTGAGACCCGCTTCGGCCAGGTCGCGCTGGCGACCGAGGCGGCGATAGCGGTCGCCGAGCGTGGCGACATCGAGCGCCAGCGCCTTGCGCACACCGTCCAACGCACGGGCCGTCTTGAGCGGCTCGCCGACCGGATCGCTCAGCTGCGCCCTGAGTCCCTTGATCCAGATGCCGAAGTCGGTCTCGGCATTCAGCCCTGCGACATCGAGCGGTGGCCGGGCGGCTTCCGCCCGGAACTGGCTCGACATTTCGTTGGCGCGATCGCGCGCGAAGTCACGTACCGCACGCTGCCAGGCCTTGAGGTCCCCCTGGGCCTCCTTGAGGCGGCCGGGGTTTGGGTCGGAGAGCTTGGCGAGGGCGTCGCGCACCGCCTGGCGCCAGCGGTCGAGTTCGGCGCTGCCGGGGTAGAGCTTGTTGAGCGCCACCAGATCGCGGTCC
This sequence comes from Trueperaceae bacterium, assembly GCA_963662295.1. Taxonomy (GTDB): domain Bacteria; phylum Deinococcota; class Deinococci; order Deinococcales; family Trueperaceae. The sequence continues at coordinate 543,211 of OY759346.1, read as the reverse complement.
AGCACGTTCATGGCCTTGCGAACCAGGGCAACATCGGCGAAGAAACCGGCGCGGACCTTCGCCTGGTTGCGGGCGGCCAGGGCGGTCAGGAAGGCGCCGCGGGTTGCCCGCAACAGCACGGTGAGCGATCTTCGCAGAATCCGCGTTGGGGGCAGCGCCAGCATCATTTCGATGCCTAGGGTCACCAGCACCACCGCAGGGATGTACGCCAGGACGCCCGCCACGCCAGCCAGGGCGGCCCGCAACGACACTCCCCAGCCGCCACTCGAGGCCGGAAGGGCCAGCATCAACAGACCCCACAGGCCGAGCGCTGTGGTTGCGTAGCCGACCAGCACCCGGGGCCAGGCCTTGGGGCTGCGCCGCAGCAGAAATACCGCCCCAAGTGCCAGTGCCGGCCACGGCACAGCGTAGGCGCCGAGACCCACGCGGGAGGTTACGAATTCGCGAAGCTGCCTGCCAAGATCGCCGGTCGGCAGAGCAGGGATGAGAAAGCCCAACACGAAGATGCCCAGCGCTAGAAGAACCAGCCCGATCGCTTCAAGATCGGGCTGGCCGCGAACGCTCGACTTCTTGCGCTTGCGTGCCACGTACCCAAGTCTAGCGTGGGTCCTGAGGCGAAAAAGAGAAAATTGGGACACCTGCAAAGGGGGGTGCAGCTACCTTTCCGGCAGGCCGTAGACACCCCCGGAGTGGGCCACACACGCGCGATACCGCCGCCGCTTACAGGTGTCTCAGTCGGTATGATCAGGCGTCATGTTCAGGCATCATGTTCGGGCGTCAGCTGCACCGTCGCCAGCTTCGGCTTCGGCCGCTTCGGGCACCTCCGCGTAGGCCGGGCGGGTCAGTAGAAATTCCTCGAGAACGACCTTGACCAGCGCCACGAACGGCACCGCCAGCAGCGCCCCTACAAATCCGAGAAGGCCGAGGCCGGCCATGATCGCCAGCAGCACTGTGACCGGATGTAGGTTGACGCTGCGCGACAGGATCATGGGCGACAGCAGGTTGGCCTCGAGCTGGTTGGCGATGATGAACACCACCACCACCCCCAGCGCCTTCCAGGGGCTGTCGATGAGGGCGAGCAGCACCGCCGGCACCACCCCGATGATCGGCCCGAGGTAGGGAATCAGGTTGAAGATCGCCGCCACAAAGCTGATGGCGAGCGCCAGGCGAACGTCGAGGATCGACAGGCCGAGCCAGATGAGCAGCCCCAGAAGGACAGTGATGAGCAGCTGGCCGCGCAGGTAGCCGCCGACCGCCTGATCGGCTTTTAGATTCAGGTTGTGATAGAGCGGGCGCCAGCGGGTCGGAACGAAGCGCCGAAAGTTGGCGACGAAGCGCGGGAAGTCGTAGAGGAAATAGGCCGAAGACAGCAGGATCAGGAAGATCAGCAGGGTGGTCGAGATGATCCGATTGGCGCCGGTCAACAGCAGGCTCGGGCCGCCGGCCACCAGCCGCTGGAGGAGTACCACCACCCCTTCGGCAGCGCGCGTGAGGAAGGTGGTGATCTGTTCCTGGATCTGGAGCGACAGCTCCTCGCCACCGGTTTCAAAGCCGAAGCGGTCGCGCAATACCGCCGGCAACCGTTCGGCGATACCCGACAGCCAGCCAGAGACGCCGGCAGCCAGATTGCCGATACGCTGGAAGGCGTCATCGATGTAGGTGACGAACTCGGAGAGCTCGACCACCACCCGACCGAGCAGCACCGAGCCCAGCACCATCACCAGCAACAGCAGGATGTAGATGAGCACCACGGCGATAGAGCGGCGGATGCGAAGGCGCCCCAACCTCTCCACCAGCGGGTTGAAGATGTAGGCGATCACGAAGCCGATGACACCGACCTGGAGGGCGAATGCGTAGCCACTGCGCAAGCGCCACAGGGCGAGGACGACAAACACCACCAGCAGCACGAAGGTGACGACGCGCACCCAAGGGTTGCGCCAGACGATCTCGATGGCGGTGAGGTGGTGGGTCGGGAGATCGGAACCGACGATCTCGGTGTCCTGTAGCGACGCCGGATCGTCAGGGGGTTCGGAACTCGGCCGCTCCGGGTCCATCAGGGTCCTGTAAACAGCGAGGCGGCGGCGAGGCGCACGGCTTCGGGGTCGAGTGCATCCCCGAAGAAGAGGTCACCGTCCCAGATCTCGAAGTGCAGTCGGGCGCCCCGGGTCGAGCCCTGCACCCCGTCGTCGGTACCGGAATTGCCGACGAAGCCGATCACCTGGCCGCGGTAGACCCGCTGGCCCTCGGCGAGACCTCGGCGCACGTCCGACAGGTGGGCGTAGCGAAAGACGCGGCCGTCGTCGCCACGCAGCCACACCTGGCGCCCGCGGAGGCGGTCGAGCTGCCCTTCGTCGGCGCCGTCCTCGACCACTTGATCGAGCAGCGCCTGCCAGGCTTCAGGGCTGATTTCGCTGTAGCGGGTATCGACCCGTACCAGGGTGCCCGACGCAGCCGCCACCACCGCGGAGCCATAAGCGACCGGAACGCCGACCTCCTCATCGTAGAAGTCGAATCCCTGGCTCACCCCGCGGCGGTAGACGCGCGCCGCCCCGGGAAGGTGGGCGTCGTCGACCGGCAGGCCGGCACCGGGAATCGGAAACCAGATCCCCGACTCCTCACTGAGGAGCGGAGGGGGAGCGGGCTCGGGTACGACCGGAACCTCGGCGGCGGCGGTTCTGGCCTCCTGCAGCGATTTGTTGCTCCCTCGCAGCGACGCCGTGACAACAGTGGCGTAGACGATCAATGCCACCAGCAGATACCACCCCGGCCTGATACGCCGCCAGGTGGGGGTCACGGCTGCCTCATACGGGCGGGAAACACGGCGTAAGTGTATCACGCTGACGCCTCCGACTCGACGCCGAATGGGGCTGGCTGCGCGGGCCTCTACTGCTTGGTCAGCAGCGCCATGACGGGGTGGTGGCCGCCGTGATAGATCTGGACCCGCTGCCGTTGCCGCCACACCGTCTGGGCAGCCAGGATCGAGGCGAACAGCTCTAGTTCGTGGGTGAGCACCACCAGCCGGGCGTCGGCAGCGGTGACCCGCGCCATCTCGCTCAGAAAGGCGGGATAGAGCCTGGCGTTGTCGCGGTGGGAGCCGACCGCATCACCCCAGGGAAGATCGGCGGCGACCGTATCGAAGCCCCCCCCGGGGAGTGGCAGGCTGACGGCATCCGCCGTCAGCAGCTCGACCCCTTCGATCCCGGCGGCCTCGAGGTTCTGGCGGCAGCAGGCCAGCGCGGTCGGATCGAGATCGCAGCCTACCAACCCGCTCCCGGAGGCTTCCGGGGACCGTTCGATAAGCAGCGTACCGGAGCCGCACATGGCGTTGAGGTAGCGCCCGTGCCGGGGGCGGCCCAGGAGGTCGTTCATGGCTACCGCGGCGGTGGCGTTGAGGCCGCCAACGAGGTTGCACACCCGCCACGGCCGTGCCGACAGGGGACGGGGGGTGATCCTTACCAGCACCTGCCAGGCGGGTCCCGAGGACGCTGGGCGAACCCGCAGCAACAACGCCCCTTGGTCGGGATCGTGCCCCAGCCCGGTGGCCTCCTCGAGCGCAGCAGCCAGGCGGCGAAAGACGCTCGAGTCGCGCCCCGCGGCCCCGAAGCGAAAGTGGGCGAACGGCGAGGGTGCCCGCTGCCGCACTTCGGTGATGGCAGCCGTGAGCCGACGAAAGTGCTCGTCTCCGAGCAGCGCCTTGGGTCGCGGTACGGCGAAATCGAGCACCCGGTAGACGGCCACCGCGCGGCGCAAGCCGTACAGCTCTGCCCAGGATTCACTCCGAAAACGCACCGCGTTGCTGGCGACCACCTCGATCACGGATGGGCGGGGCAAGGCGGCAAGTTCATCGCGAACGAAGGGGGCGAGGCCGGGCAGCACCTCGGCCTCGAACAGGGCCGCGGCCCGCTCCGAGGGAGGGGCGGCCTGAGGCCGGCGGCGCCCGCCCGAGCGCGAACGGGGCACGCCTCACTCTACCGCGCCAGGGTCGCCGTTCCAGATTTGCCAGGTCTGGCTGGGTGTTGATGAAGGGGACCCGGCCGGGAATCGCTGGCTGGCAGCGGGTATAGTGGTTAATGCACGATAGTCCCATGACATCCCGGAGGTAGGTTGACCCGATGGTGACCGCGCTTCAGCCAAATCCCAGGGAGACCTGATCCGATGGCCGTCGCAACGTCCGACAGCGCCACCGATCGGCCTAGCTCACGGCGTCGTAGAGATCGGGGCAGGCTCCAGGAGTGGACGACGGGGTATCTATTCGTCCTGCCGGCCTGCCTGGTTATCGGCATCTTTGGCCTCTTCCCCATCGGCTACGCCATCTACATGAGCCTGTTCCGCTGGCGGGTTCGCAAGAGCGGCTTCGTCGGCCTGGAAAACTACAACCGCACCGTCGGCGACTGGTGGGGGGCGCTCGCCTTCATCGCCGGCATCCTCATCATCCTGGTGGCGCACTGGTTGTGGACCGACGCCTTCAAGAGCCGGGAATCGGGCCTGGGGCGCTTCGCCAAGATCTTCTCCTCGGTGGTCCTGCTCGCGGCGGGCGTCACCATCGGGCTGGGCTGGCGAGCCATGATGGCGGCCGGCGATAAGGCCTTCCTCAACGGCCTGATCCGCACGTTCTACTACGGCTTCATCTCGGTCCCGGTGCAGATCGGGCTGGCGCTGATCATCGCCTATATGCTGTTCCAGAAGATCCGCGGGCAGGAGCTGTTCCGAATGCTCTTCTTCTTGCCGTATGTGACGCCGGCGGTGGCCGGCGCGGCGGTCTTCCGGACCCTGTTCAGCCCCCGCGAGGAGCGGCCCGTCAACGCCTTGCTGGGTCTGTTTGGCATCGAGCCGCAGCGCTGGCTATCGGAGTCCAAACCGCTGTCGGAGCTGTTCTTCGGCGGGTTTCTGGACCGCATCGGTCTCGAGCTGAGCGGCTTCTGGGCGGGGCCGAGTCTGGCGCTGATCACCATCATCATATTCGGCATCTGGACCTACACCGGCTACAACGCCGTGATCTTCCTGGCCGGCCTCGGCGGCATTCCCCACAACCTCTACGAGGCTGCCGAGATCGACGGCGCCAACAAAGCCCAGCAGTTCATGAACATCACCGTGCCGCTGCTGTCACCGGTCACGTTCTACCTGACGGTGCTCGGCTTCATCGGCACCTTCCAGGCCTTTACCCACCTGTTCGTGATGCGAAATCCGGCGGCGCGTGACGCGGTCGACACCGCCAGCATCGTCATCTTCGACACCTTCTGGAAGCGCAACAACTTCAGTCTGGCAGCGGCCCAGTCGGTGCTGCTGTTCGTGGTGATCCTGGTGCTGACACTGCTGCAGAACCGGATCTTTGGCAGGAGGGTGTTCAGTGGATAACGTTCAGCTGGACAACGCTCAAGGCACCGCTGAGTTGGAGGCCGGCGGACGTCGGAAGGCCAGGGCCAGGATTCGCGAACCGTACCAGTTTCGTGGCTCGCACCTGCCCATCTACTTTCTGCTGCTGGTCGGGGCGATCGTGAGCATGACCCCGTTCATGTACATGATCGCGACCTCGCTGATGACCCTGGGCGAGACCATCAACCGCAAGATCATCCCCTCCAACCCGCAGTGGATCAACTACACCGAGGCCTGGGGTGAAGCCGACTTCGGGCTCTACTTCCGCAACAGCGTGATCATCTCGGCGGTGATCATCCTGGGTGTGCTGGTGACCTGCACGCTGGCGGGCTACGCCTTCGCCCGGATCGAATTTCCGGGTCGCGAGGTCATCTTCATGGTGCTGCTCGCCACCCTGATGATCCCCGGCACGGTCACCTTCATCCCCCAATTCCTGCTGGTGCGCGGCGACATCCTCCCCTGGGGTTCATGGCTCAACACCCTGCCCGCCCTGACGGTGCCGTTCATCTCGACGGCCTTTATCATCTTTCTATTCAGGCAGTTCTTTAGGGGCATCCCCAGGGAGCTGTGGGACGCCGCCCGCATGGACGGCGCGGGCCACCTGCGGTTCCTCACCTCGGTGGTGATCCCCATGAGCCGGCCGGTGATCATGACCGCCACCCTGCTCACCTTCGTAAACGCCTGGAACGAGTTCATCTTTCCGCTACTGGTTACCACCACCAAGACCTGGCGGCCGCTGGGGGTGGGCCTCTACACCTTCATCACCGAGGCGGGGCCGGAGACGCACCTGCTGATGGCCGGCGCGGTGATCACCATTCTGCCGGTGCTGGTAGTCTACTTCTTCACCCAGAAGCAGTTCACCGAAGGCATCGCCACCTCGGGGCTCAAGGGCTGATGAATCCCTGTTTCCCTACCCGCCTCAAAACCGGCGTCCACCCGGCGGCCGACATGGTATCGTCGGCCCCGATGGAAAGCACATGTTTGGCAACGACGGTCGCGGCCGCGACCGCGTTCAAGGGACCTCGCGGCAGCCACGCCGTGGGGCGTTCACACCTCACTGCCTACTCGGGAAGGGAGTTCGCATGAAACGACTGACCACCCTCTTTATCTCCGCCCTGCTGGTTGCCCTGATGGCCGGCTTCGGCGCCGCCCAGGACTTCGAAATGGTCGATCCCAGCGGCACGACAATCACCTTCTGGCACCAGCACTCCCGCGATCGCGAGGCCGCCCTGATGGCCATCGTCGACCAGTTCAACACTAGCAACGAATACGGCATCACCGTGACCGCCGAATTCCAGGGCGGCTACGGCGACATCTTCCAGAAGATGCTGCCGGTGCTGGGCAGCAGCGACACCCCCAACCTGGTGGTCGCCTACCAGAACCAGGCCGCCACCTATCAGCTGGCCGAGGGCATAATCGACCTGCGCGCCCTGGTCGACAGCGAAATGTGGGGCCTGAGCGCCGACGAGCAGTCCGACTTCTTCGCTGGCTTCTACAACGCCGACATCTTCCCCAGCTTCGACAACGCCCGCCTCGGCTTCCCGCCCAACCGCTCGATGGAGATGATGTACTACAACACCGAGTGGCTGGCCGAACTGTCTGCCGCCGGCGCCATCAGCTTCGAAGGGCCGCCGAGCAACCCCGAACAGTTCCGCGAGGCCGCCTGCGCCGCCACCGCCAACCCCTTCAGCATGGCCACCAGCGAGGGCTCGATCGGCTACGAGCTGTCGCTCGACGCCAGCCGCTTCGCCAGCTGGACCTTCGCCTTTGGCGGTGACGTGTTCGACTACGACGCCGGCCGCTACACCTACGACAGCGCCGGAGCGGTCGAGGCCATGACCTTCCTCCAGGGCCTGTTTGACGACGGCTGCGCCCTCATGGTTTCCGAACGCTTCGGCGACCAGACCAACTTCGGCGCCGGCCGCACCATGTTCACGGTCGGCTCGAGCTCGGGCCTGCCCTTCTACCGCAGCGCGGTAGAAGCGGGCGCCAACCACCAGTGGAGCGTCGCCGCCATCCCCCACACCACCGCCGATCCGGTGATGAACATCTACGGCGCCAGCGTGTCGATCCCGGTGGGTCACAGCCCCGAGGAGACGGTGGCCGCATGGCTGTTCCTCAAGTACTACACCAGCCCAGACATCCAGGCGCAGTGGGCCGAAGCCAGCAACTACTTCCCGGTACGCGAGAGCGTGGCCGCAGGCCTCGGTGACTACTTCGACGCTAACCCCGCCTACCAGACCGCCTTCGATCTGCTCCAGTACGGCGTCACCGAGCCGCCCGCCCCGGGCTACGACTTCGTGCGCGACTTCATCGAGGGCGAGATGGCCGCCATCATGGACGGCGCCGAGGTCGATTCGACCCTTACAGACGCTAACGACGAAGCCAACGTGATCCTCGCGGATCAATTGGCCGACATGCAGTAACGGTTCGCCCGTTATAAGGAGAGGCACCCCGCACGGGGTGCCTCTCTCATTGCTGGTCAGCTGGCGGCGGCGGAGCCTTACGCCTGCTGGCTCGCCAGCTTGTCAATCCCCATGGCCCCTGGGGGGCTGAGCAGATCGAAGACCACCGTGTCCTCGAGCACCTCGACCCCGTGTGGCACGTCCCCGGGGAGGTGCATCACCTCGCCCCCCTGGAGGATGAATTCGCGTTCGGGATCCTCGCCGACGAAGAACTTGATGCGGCCGGACAGGATCACCGAGATCTGCTCGTTGTGGTGGTGGTGTTTGGCGACGACGCAGCCCTTTTCGAGGCTGATGCGGGCCACCAACATCTGCTCACCCTCGATCTTGCGACGATACAGCTGTGGCAACGGGCTATCCCCATCGATCTGGTCCCACACGTACTTGACGGCTTGGCTTGACATCGCGATCTCCTTTCGGCCTGAGACACCCCATTATTCCACTGGGCGGTAGACTCGATGCGGTGCCCAAGGCCCTGTACCTGCATGTTCCCTTCTGCCCCAAGATCTGCCCGTACTGCGACTTCCACAAGATGCGGCGCAATGAAGATCTGGTGGCAGCCTACCTGGCGCGCCTGGCCGAGGAGGCCGAGGCGCTCTACGACCGCTTCCCGGGAACGCTCGATACCGTCTACTTCGGGGGCGGCACCCCCTCGCACCTCTCCGACCAGGAGCTGACTAGGCTGGTCCAGCTGCTCGAACGCACCTGGGGCTGGCCGCCACGGCTCGAGGCCACCCTCGAGGCCGACCCCCTCACCTTTGACCGCGCCCGCCTCGACACCTTCGCCAACCTCGGCTTCAACCGCCTCTCCATGGGCCTGCAGTCCAGCCAGGATCTGATCCTCCGCTTTCTGGGCCGACTGCACGACGGTCGCCAGGGGCTCGCAGCGGTGGCCACGGGGCTCGAGGCGGGCTTCAACGTCTCGGCCGACCTGATCACGGCGGTGCCGGAGCAGGACACCGCTGGCGATCTTCACGCCTTCGCCGCCACCGGCGTGCCACACATCTCTGTCTACAACCTCTCGGTCGAGCCCCACACCCCGTTCGCGGTTCGTGGGGTGACCGTCGACCCCGACAAGGAGGCCGACGATTACCTCCTCACGAACTCTATCCTGTCGGAACACGGTTACCGCCGTTACGAGGTCTCGAGCCACGCCAGAGAGGGCTTCGAAGCCGTCCACAACCAGATCTACTGGCACGGCGAGCATTTTCTGGCGCTGGGCCCGTCGGCAGCAGGCTTCGTGCCTGGGGGAGCGGGGCTTGGGGTGCGCTACCAGAACCCACCGATCAAGGACTGGCTCCAGGGTGCAGCCCCCAGCGAAGACGTTCTCAATGCCGAGGGTTACATCCTCGAGCGCCTGATGACAGGGCTGCGTACGCGACGGGGCGTCGACCTGAACGAGATCTCCAGAAGAAGCGGCGTCGAGGTGGAAGTGCGCTTCGCCGGGGTTATCGACGAGGGGATAGGGCTGGGACTTCTCGAGAGGGGCGCGGAAGGAAGCCGTTTGCGGGCAACGGACGAGGGGCTCATGAGACTCGATGCCGTGCTGAGGGGGTTTACTTACAGCGGGTTGCACAATGATTGAGCCTGCACACTATGGTGGCATTCCAAGCTTGCCGAGGGATCTTGCGCCCCCCATTGGTCGGCTCTACTCGGGATGACAAGGGTGGTGGGTCAAAGAATATGCAACCCGCCGTAAGGGTGAAGAAGGAGTAGGGGATTTGGGGAAAGTTCAAAAGTAAGGATTAGAGGATTTGGTGCCCCTTCAGACCCCCTTCGGGGTTCTATTGGCGGGTTGCATAATGGTTGTCCCAAACCACCATATACCCTCGGTTTACCCCCTCCCCAGCCCTCCCCCTGGTAGGGGGAGGGAGCAAAAGGCAATCGTGAGTAACAACAAGGTACTGGGACAACGATTCGATAGCGTGTTCCTAGGATTGAGTACCATCAGTCCTGGGTACGTCTGCATGACGCTTACGGAGTAAACTCCTCCAGCACCACAACTACGAAGAAACAAGCATGAAGGCATGGGGGGGCTGGGACGCCTGCTGTTGACCTTTGGGTCCTATTAACGTTGGTCCATTGGTTCCTTCACACCACGGTTATCCCAGTTGTTGTTCTCGTTACTCAAGACGTGAACCGCCCTGGGTTTGATGGAGGCTCCGTTCTCCCCCGAAAGGAGAGAATGGAGTATGACCCGTTACGACCAAGAAACAAAAGACCGAGTCATCCGCATGTTCAAAGAGCGACGCGAGGAAGCGCCGAATGAGTCCCGGTCAGCGTCCTACCGCCGCATGCATGACTTGACAGGCATCCCGGTAGACACCATGCGCGGCTGGGTGGACAGGGCCCGCATCGACGCTGGTGACAAGCCAGGCCTGACGACCACCGAACGCGAAGAGATCAAAGCCCTCCGGAAAGAACTCGCGGAACTCAAGCGGGCGAATGAGATCCTGAAGACAGCTAGCGCGTTTTTCGCGGCCGCGGAGCTCGACCGCCGACTCAAGTGATCACCGCATTCATCGATACGTACAAGAACCATTTCGGGGTCGAGCCGATCTGCCGCGTCCTCAAGAACCACGACCTGCCGATCGCCCCCAGTACGTACTACGCAGCTAAGAACCGACCACGCTCAGCCCGACAGCAGTCCGACGAGCGTCTCCTGGAGATCATCTTGCGAGTGCACCGCGAGAACTTTGGTGTGTACGGCGTCCGTAAGGTGTGGCACGCCCTGCAGCAAGAAGGTCTCGCCGTTGGGCGGGACCAGGTGGCACGCCTGATGCGGCGCGCCGGCCTGAAGGGCCAAACTCGTCAGAAGAAGATCCGTACGACCTTCCAGACCCCAGGAGCGATCCGGTCGCCGGATCTGGTGAGGCGCGACTGGTTCCAAGACGCGCCCGACCGGGTTTGGGTCGCGGACTTCACGCACGTGCTCACCCGAGAAGGATGGGGGTACGTCTCGTTCGTGCAGGATGGCTTCTCGAGGCACATCCTGGGTTTCACGGTGAGCAGCAGCAAGGGTGCCGAGCTCGTCATGAGGGCGCTGGGGCAGGCCGTGAATGTGCGGCGTCGAACCGATCCGAGGTTCGTTGCTGACGGTGTGATCCACCATAGCGACGCGGGCAGTCAGTACACGAGCTTGGCGTTCAGCCAGAAGCTCGTCGATCACGGTGTGAATGGCAGTATCGGTCGGGTGGGCACGGCGTACGATAACGCGTTGATGGAGAGCACGATCGGTTTGTTCAAGAGCGAGCTGATCTATGCTAGGCAGGCCGGCTGGGTGACTCGGCAGGAGGTGGAGACGGCCACGATGCGGTGGGTGACGTGGTTCAATCGTCGGCGGTTGCACTCGGCTCTTGATTACGTCAGCCCGCTGGACTTCGAGATGGCATTGATTACGTCAGCCCGCTGGACTTCGAGATGGCATACACTCAACGACAGGTCTTGCTGAGGCAGGCCGCGTGAGAACAGAGTCTCCACGAAAACCAGTGCGGTTCAACGTATTCACGCCCATCACTACCCACCCCGTGGTGTTCCCTATCGTAGCCAGGGTTGCTTTTAAGCTCCCTCCTCCTTCTAGGGGGAGGGCTGGGGTGGGGGTAAACCCCGAATTCGGGGGAGGGCTGGGGAGGGGGTAACCCCCACGCGGCTAGCGTGTTTCCTCTGTTCCTGACGACCACGAAGACAGGACTTCCTTTTTGAAACTTGCTTTAAAGACCAGCACTTCGTGTCCCGGGGTCCCGTTGAGCCTTCCCAAGAAACCAGCACTTCGTGTCACGGTACGTCTCCCCGGGGCTTACGGAGCCACCTACGGTGTCTCCTCCAGCAGACTAACTTTGTGTCGCTTGCGCCAGCATCCTTACCAGTACCCCACCGCTGGCAAGGCTGAGGTCGTTGCGGCTCCGAACCTCGGACAGGGCCTGATCGTAGCGCCGTAGCAGGTTGGGGTAGGTGCGCAGGAAGGCCTCGGCGTTCATGGCGCCATTCTCTTTAAGTACCGTGACGTAGTGCCGAGCGAGGTCGCGTTGCGCCTGCCGCAGGTCCATCACCAGGCCGCCACGGGCGATCTTGTCCCACTTGCTATCGGCCGGCAAGTCGGTCAGATGGTCGCGCAGCCAGCCCAGGGAGAGGCGTTCCCCCAGAGCGTAAAAGCGCTTGGCGGCCTCCTCGAGCTTCACGCCGGTATCGCGGCTCACCTCGATGACCCCGACGCTGCTCGGAAGGTAGTCGAAGCTGGCGATCTCCGAGGCCAGCTCCTCGTCGAAGCCGACGTTGGTCAGGGCGGTGACCGAGCGCCGGAAGCGGCGCTTCTGGGTGCCCGGCAGGAACCCTTCCAGGCCCCCTCGTAAACCCTTGAGCGGTGCCCGGTAGGCATCTACGAAGTTGCCCACCTGCTGTTCGGAGAGATCGTTGAGCAGCATCCAGTTGACCACGCCCTCGACCGCCCCCACCAGCTCTCCCAGGGCCCGATACTGGGCCGCGCTCGACAGGTGCTGGTCGAGCTCGAAAATACGCTCGAGAAAGTCGTGAACGTCGAGGATCTCGAGGGCGATGAGCGCTGCCCGGATCACCTCCACGGCGGTGGCCGCGGTGTCGCGGATGCTGCGGTGTACGAAGGTGATACCGAGAATGTCGACCACCGTATTGGTGAACTGCGTGGCGATGATCTCGCGCCGCAACGGGTGGGTCCGGATGGCGTCCTGGAAGCGCGTCTGTAGCACTTCGGGGAAGTATGCGATCAGGTAGTGCTGGAAGTGGGGCTCGTCGGGGAAGTCGGTCTCCAGCAGGCGCCGGTAGAGCCCCATCTTGACGTAGGCCATGAGGACAGCCAGCTCGGGGCGGGTGAAGCCCTCCTTCTGTCGCGCCCGCTCGAGCACCTCCCTGCGGGTCGGCATGAACTCCACCTGGGGGTCTAGGTCGCCGCGCTCGGCCAGGTAGTCAAGCAACGAATTGAACAGCACGACATCCTCGCGACTCCTGGCTTCGGCCAGCGACAGGGCCAGCGACTGATGGTAGTTGTCGCGCAATACCAGGGCGCTGACGTCGGCGGTCATGTCCTTGAGCAGGCGGTTGCGCTGCACCATGCTGAGCTCGCCCGCGGCGACCTGCGGCTGCAGCAGCACCTTGATGTTGACCTCATGGTCGGACATATCGACGCCGGCGGAGTTGTCGATGGCGTCGGTATTGATGCGGCCTCCACGGCGGGCAAATTCTATCCGAGCGAGCTGGGTAAGGCCTAGGTTCCCGCCCTCGCCTATCACCTTGGCCCTGACCTGAGAGGCGTCGATGCGAACCGCGTCGTTGCTGGCGTCGCCCACCTCGGCGTCGCGCTCGCTGGCCGCTTTGATGTAGGTGCCGATACCGCCGTTCCACAGTAGCTCGACCGGCATCGCCAGGATGGCGCGGATAAGATCCTGGCCGGAGAGCGAAGACGCCTCTACCTCGAGCATGGCCTGGACCTGCGGCGACAGCTCGACGGCCTTGGCGCTGCGTTCGAAGACACCGCCGCCCTCGCTGATGAGCCCGGCGTCGTAGTCCGTCCAGCTCGAGCGTGGCAGCTCGAACAGGCGTTTGCGCTCGGCGTAGCTCGCCACCGGATCGGGATCGGGGTCGAGAAAGATATGGAGGTGGTTGAAGGCGGCCTTGAGCTGGAGACGATCGGTGTAGAGCATGCCGTTGCCGAACACGTCACCAGACATGTCACCGATGCCGACGGCGCCGATGGTGTCCTCGAAGACGTTCACATCGATCTCGCGAAAGTGCCGGGCCACGCACTCCCAGGCGCCGCGCGCGGTGATGCCCTCGGCCTTGTGATCGTAGCCCTGAGATCCGCCCGAGGCAAAGGCGTCTCCCAGCCAGAAGTCGTACTCCGCGGAGATCTCGTTGGCGAGGTCCGAGAAGGTGGCGGTACCCTTGTCGGCGGCCACCACCAGGTAGGGATCGGGCCCATCGTAGATGACCAGTCCGGCGGGATGCTCGACGCGATCGCCGATCCGGTTGTCGGTCAGGTCGAGGAGGGCGCGGGTAAAGACCCGATACTGCTCGCGCACGTAGGCCCGCAGCGCCTCGCGACCCTCAGGCGCCCGCTTCACCACGAACCCGCCCTTGGAGCCGACCGGCACGATCACCGCATTCTTGGTCGTCTGGGTCTTCATGAGCCCCAGGATTTCGGTGCGGAAGTCGTCGGGCCGGTCCGACCAGCGAATCCCCCCACGGGCGACCAGGTCGCCCCGCAGGTGGGTCCCTTCGACACTCGGCGAGATCACCCCGATCTCGTACCGGGGTCGGGGGTCGGGCATGGTGGCGACCTGCTGCGAGTCGATCTTGAAACCGATGCGCGGCTTGTCTAGATAGAAGTTGGTCCGGACGGTGGCCGCCATGAGATCGAAGAGGCCTCGCAATGCCTGATCTTCGGGCAGGGAGTGCACCTGATTGAGACCTTCCAAGAAGACCTCGGCGGCGGCGGCCATAGCGCCTTCGCGGTCGCCTTCGAGGGCCGGATCGAAGCGGGCCTCGAAATAGGCAAAGAGGCGCCCTGCCTGCAGCGGATGCGCCAGCAGCGTCCCGTTGATGAAGCGGCGACTGGTGACGGCGTTCAGCTGGGCGAAGTACATCTGGTATCCCCGGAGGAGCGCCACCTGCCGCACTGTAAGACCGCCGTAGAGCACCAGTTGATTCAGCCGATCGTGCTCCGCCACGCCTCGGAGCAGTTGCTCCAGAGCTTCGACCAGCCGCTCCCGGTGAGCGCGAACGTCGATCGCCTCACCTCCGAGCGACTGCACTTTGAACAGGTCGATGCCCAGCACATCTTCGCTCAGGGAGAGGCGGTATGGGACCTGCTCCAGGACCTTGAAACCGAGGTTCTCGAGCAGCGGCAGCACCTCCGAGAGGATCAGGCTGCTGCGACGGTGGTAGATCTTCACCAAGGTCATCTCGTCGCCGCGCCGCTCCTCGATCGGTTTGAGCATATCGACCAGGTAATCTTCGCCCGTGAGCCGGTCGAAGTTGACGATGTCGCGTAGCGCCGAACCGGTGCCGGTATCGGCCCGATAGCGCTCGTCGAACGCGTCGACGTAGCGGTCGGCCAGGCGCCGTCCCTCAGGTACGCCGTGCCTGTCGATCAGTCGCTCGCGCAGGTGATCCGCCCAGCTGCGGGCCAGCTCCACCACCTTGCGCTCGAGCGCTTTGACATCGATCTGGTCGCCGCTCAGCTCCGTGGTGAAGAAGAAGTGGAAGCGAAGCTGGCTTTCGTCTTCACCCATGGCCAGTTGGTAATCGACATGGCCGGCCTTGAGTTCGGCCGCCAGATAGTTCTGAATAGCCCGCCGCACCTCGGCATTGAACCGGTCGCGGGGCATGATGACCATCACCGCCAGTCCCCGCGCCAGCGGGTCGGGACGCACGGTAAGGCGAACCCCGCGTTCCTGCGCGAGCGCCATGATGGTGCGGATCTCCTGATGCAGCTGGGCCGCATCGACCCAGAACAGCCCCTCGCGGGGCATGGAGTTGAATACCGACACGATCTGCTTGTAGTCGTGCGAGTCGGGCAGGGCGTGGTCGACCTCGAGCACCTGGCTCAGCTTGCGCCGCAGGATCGGGGTCTCTTCGACCGGGGTGGACAGGGCTTTGGAGGTAAATAGCCCCACGAAGCGCTGTTCGCCCAGCACCTGCCAGCTATCCGAGAGCTTCTTGATGCCCACGTAATCCATGCGGGCCGCGCGGTGGACCGTCGATTCGGCGTTGGTCTTGGTCACCACGAACACCCGCCCGCCGATGACGCGCTCGCGCAAGCCGTCCGGAATCTCGTCGAGCGGCACCGGCTCGCGGTAGCGGCTCTCCTCGACCTTGCTGAGGATGCCGAGGCCACTCGCGGGGGTGAGCTGCAGAAACTCGTTGTCCTCGCGCCTGATGATGTCGTACTCGCGGTAGCCCAGAAAGACGAAATTGTCGTCGTCCAGCCAATCGATGAAGGTGGCGTACTCCTCGAGATCCGGTCCGGCCTCGCGGTGCATTCCCTGACCGCTCTTGGTGGGGAGCGCACGCAGATAGTCGCGCACCTCGAGCGCCCGTGAGCGCAGGGCCTGATAGTCGTCGGTGGCGAGCACCACATCGCCCAGCACCCGCGCTACAGAGGCCTCGAGCGCGCGCATCGCTTCGGCGCTGTCGAGGCGCTCGACGAAGTACATTTCGAAGGCCTCCTGCTGACCCGGAAGCTGCTGTTCCGAAAGACGCACGACGTCGCCATCGTCTCCCCGCACCACGCTGTAGATGGGGTGAAGCAGGTGGGACAGCTCGACGTCCCGACGCCGCAGCTCGTTGCGAACCGAATCGACGATGAACGGGCGATCCACGAGGCAGATACGCAATACCGCGTGCTGCGCCTCCCAGCCTTCGGCCTGGAAGCTGGGATTGTAGACCTCGACCTTCACCCCCTGGCGGTCGTAGCTCTTCAGGAACGCCAGGCCGTCGACGGCCATGGCGAACAGCGCCTCCTCGTCGAAGGCCTCGAGGAATCCTTCGTCGGCCTTGCCAAACAGCGGCTCGGCGAACTGCCACAGCAGCCCGTCGTCACGGCCGCTCCCCTTCTCGATGCGGGCACGTACCTGTTGCAACGTCGCTGGCATGTTCCGCCTCTCCTCGCTGCCCACTCCGCAGCCAGAATCACCGGGTCGGCGAAGCGGAAGCGAGCACATTCGCGCACTGAACAATGATACCCAAGTGGCCCTCGGGAAGGCATCGAAATCGCACACCCGACAATGCGCGCTGCTGGGGGCCGCACTACCGAAACTCCGCGGCGCGCCAGCTATACTGAGCCCCGATGTTGCTTCTCTTCGCCGCCCTGCTGGTCGTCATCGATCAGGCCAGCAAATTCTGGGTCGCCCGCGCTGTTCCCCTGAACGGCGAGGGGGTGCCGCTGATCCTGGGCTTCGACCTTACTTACACCCGCAACAATGGCGCGGCCTTCGGCACCCTGCGCAATCTGGAGATCCCGCTCGGCCCTATCACCTTGGACGGCACCCTGATGCTGGGGTTGCTTTCGGCCGCGGTGGCGCTCGTGCTGGTGATCTACCTGCTGCGCAATGGGCGCAACTTGGCAACGCTGCCGAGCGTGGCGCTGGTGCTGATCCTGGCCGGCGCGGTGGGCAACATGCTCGACCGGCTGCGACTCGGCTACGTCGTCGATTTCCTTCACTTCCAGGTAGGCAACTTCGACTTTCCCGTTTTCAACGTGGCCGACAGCTGCGTGGTGATCGGGGCGAGTCTGCTGCTGCTGGGCAGCTTCCTGGGGGGCCGCGAGGCGTCGCCGCCATCTCCCGTGAACCCGGCCCACGAGGAACCCGGCATGGACGAGCCGGACCTCTTTGGCACCGTCGACTCCGAAAAGCTCTAGCCTACAGGTTTTAAGAACCTACTAGAAGCCGACCGAATCGGCTCCTTTCAGCGCCAGCCGTTCGCGCGCTTCAGCGGGGCTGGCCAGCTCGAGGGAGAGGCCCTCGAGAATGTCACGAAGCCGCTCCACCTGGGCCGCGTTCGACGGCGCCAGCCTGCCCGGGCCCAGCCACAGGGAATCTTCGAGGCCTACCCGGACGTTCGCCCCCATGACAGCGCCCATGGTGGCCAGCGATATCTGCGAGCGGCCGGCTGCCAGAATCGACCACTCGTAGTGGTCGCCGAAAAGGCGATCCGCGGTGCGCCGCATGTGCATCAGGTCTTCGGGGTGCGCCCCGATACCGCCGAGAATTCCGAAGATCGTCTGCACGAACAGCGGCGGCTCGATCAGGCCCCGGTCGAGGAAGTGGGCGAGGGTGTACAGGTGCCCGACGTCGTAGCATTCGAACTCGAACCGGGTACCGTTCGCGCCACAGGTCTCGAGGATGTGCTCGATGTCGGCAAAGGTGTTCTTGAAGATCAGGTCGCGGCTGTTCTCGAGGTGCGCGCGCTCCCATTCATGCTGAAATTCACGGAAGCGCCCGAGCAGCGGATAGAGCCCGAAATTCATCGATCCCATGTTGAGTGAAGCCAGTTCGGGCGCCAACGTCGCCGCCGGCCGGAGGCGCTCCTGAACCGTCATATGGGGGCTACCGCCGGTGGTGATGTTGACGACCGCGTCGGTGGCCTCCTTGATGTCGGGCAGAAACTGTCGGAACAGCTCCGGATCCTGATTCGGGCGCCCGTCCGCGGCATCCCTCGCATGCAGGTGCAAGATCGCTGCCCCGGCCTCCGCCGCAAGAATCGCCGAATCGCGTATCGCCTCTGGCGAGGCGGGGAGGTGGGGCGACATCGATGGGGTGTGAATCGCTCCCGTGATGGCGCAGCTAAGGATGACTTTGCTCTTACTCATAATCTCGTAGAGACCTCTCAGAAGAATTATTTGATTATAGGGTAACGCAAGGAAGAGGGACTTCAAAAATAACGGGGAGGTTTGGGGCCCCTTCAGAGCCCTATGCTTCGCTTCGGATTCTTACAAGGGCCTTCGGAACTCCACGAGGGTGGACTCTGTATTGGTAGGAAGGGGGGGTTTACCCCCTCCCCAGCCCTCCCCCTACTAGGAGGAGGGAGCAAAAGGCAATCGTGAGTAACAACACCGTACTCGGACAACGATTCCACAACGTGCTCCTAGGATTGAGTAACTACAGTCCACGGTACCTCTGCGCGACGCTTACGGAGTAACCTCCTCCAGCACCACAACTACGAAGAAACAAGCATGGAAGAAACAAGCATGAAGGCATGACCATCAGGGGGGCAGGGCAGGGACGCCTGCTGATCACCTTAGGGTCCTAGTAACCTCGGATGCTAGTGGATTAGGGGTAGAGGAAGAGAAGGAGATTGTGGGCAGCGATCTTGCGGCACACACTTGCGCGAACACTCCAGAAAGAATTCAATTGCTGCAAAGCGATGTTCCGACACCGCACCAAAGAAGAGAACGTCGACTCAACACATTTGCGTGCTGAAGCAAAGAAATCACACCAGAACCCAGCTTGCTTCGCATTCCGTTTCGCCGGCGTATAGATCCCTAACCCCAGATACCCTTTATCACCAATGATGCTATGCAGGTCATCATAACGCTCATCAAGTAAGCATCTACCCACCATCACATCCGACTCATTGGCCGCCACAATCCCGAAACGACAGATCGCACCCGATCCACTACACACTGCGTGCAGCTTACAGCGGTTCTCAGAATGAGTGATTGGTGACTCCGGCATGCTCAAACCAACCCAACACATCCCCCAACGACACCGTCGATAGCGCAGCCGCGATCGCAGAGTCCAACGCTCCCCTCGTCCTCGCCCCCACAGCTTTCACGAACGCCTTTATCTTCGAAAAAGCCAACTCAATGGGGTTGAAGTCCGGACTGTACCCAGGCAACAACACCAACTCGCACCCCCTCGCCTCGATCGCCTCCCGCACCTCCGGTTTGCGGTGCACCCCCAGCTGATCCATCACCACGATCTGCCCCGGCCTCAGCTTCGGAGCGATGACCTGCTCGATGTACGCTAAAAACGCCACGCCATCCACCGCTCCGGTCAACGTCATCGCGTCACCCACACCCTCATCGAGACTGATCGCTGCAACGAGGCTGGTGTTCTCCCCACGGTTCTTCGGCACCCTACCCACGGCACGTTGTCCACGTGGGGCGTAGGCGTAGGGCAGGGTCATGGCGACGTTGAAGCCGCTCTCATCGACGAACACCAACCGGTGCGGGTCAATACCTCTGATCCAAGCCAGGAACCTCCACCGGGCCTCTGGATTCTGTTCACTCGCGTAGATCGTCTTTTTTTCTCGTCGATCCCAATCTCTGTACCCAGCGGCACATGGTCGCTCTGCTGATGCGGACGCCGGTTCTCTCCAAGAAAAGGTCGCAGCGCTGGTCGTGGGTGAGGTCGTTGCTGATGAGGCTCTGCTCAACCCATGCCTGGTGCTCATGGAGGGCGCTGGGGCGGCCCGGGGAGGTTCTGGGGGTGAGATCTCCACTTTGGCGGTAGCGGCGGAGGTAGCGACTGACGGTGGCGGTTCCAACGTCGAACGCGTCTGCGGCTTCATGGAGGGTGTAACGCTTGTGTAGGACGGCGTTTACGATGCGTTCTCGGAGGTCGGTAGAGTGCGCCATGCCTCAGCATGAAGCACGATCACTCAATGCGCAACCCGCTGTAAAGCCGTAGAAGCGTCTGCTGGCACCACCACGCCCTGAGGTTGCCTCGGTCATCATGCGTTCACGCGAGTAGCGGATACCTTTGCAGATCGCTAACGGCTGCGAATCGATCAGGTACACGCCGTCATGCTCAGCAAGAAGTAGAGCAAGATCGGCATAGATGCGTTCGAAGTTGCGTTGGATACGATAAAACCGGCTGAGCTCAGGCAGGACCGGGAATAACTCTCGGTAGTCGCTTTGCACCATTAATACCGAAGTGATTTGTCATTTTCATAGTTCTTGAACGGCATCGAGCCACCACGAGAAACCCGTGAGCCGCACCAGCGCTCCCCGATCCTGCCAGTACCGTTCCAGCAGTTGCGTCGCAGCCCTCTGAATCGCATCGATCGAATCGAACAACGAGTTAGCAAGCTCCCGCCGGAACTCCAAGAACAACCGCTCCACCGGATTCAACTCAGGACTGAACCGCCCTGGGTTTCGTGGAGACTCTGCTCTCACGCGGCCAGCCTGGGCATGGCCTGCGCTTGAGTGTACGCCATCTCGAAGTCCACGGGACTGACGTAATCGAGCGAAGAGTGCAACCGCCGACAGTTGAACCACCTCACCCACCGCATCGTCGCCGTCTCCACCTCCTGCCTCGAGCACCAACTCGTCGACCTGG
Source organism: Trueperaceae bacterium (assembly GCA_963662295.1). Classification (GTDB taxonomy): domain Bacteria; phylum Deinococcota; class Deinococci; order Deinococcales; family Trueperaceae. The sequence goes on along the minus strand of OY759346.1, from coordinate 522,558 downwards.
CGTGGATCAGCTCGCTCTTGAACAAGCCGATCGTGCTCTCCATCAACGCATTGTCATACGCCGTGCCCACCCGACCGATCGAACCGTTCACGCCATGATCGAGCAACTTCTGGCTGAACGCCAGACTCGTATATTGACTGCCGGCATCCGAATGATGAATCACGCCGTCAGCAACGAACCGCCGATCGGTTCGACGCCGGACGCTCACAGCCTGCTCCAGAGCCCTCATCACCAGCTCGCTGCTCTTACCGGTACTGACCGTGAAACCCAGGATGCGCCTCGAGAAGCCGTCCTGCAGGAACGACACGTACACCCACCCTTCACGAGTGAGCACGTGCGTGAAGTCCGCCACCCAAACGATGTCGGGCGCATCTTGGAACCAGTCTCGCCTCACCAGATCCGGCGAGCTGACGCCGCTAGGCGTTGGGATGGTCGTGCGGACCTTCCTTCTTCGTGTCATGCCCTTCAAGCCCGCGACTCTCATCAGGCGCGCCACCTGGTCACGCCCAACGTCGATACTCTCGTGCTGGAGGGCGTGCCATACCTTACGGACGCCGTACACACCAAAGTTCTCGCGGTGCACCCGATGAATGACCTCCAGGAGACGCTCATCGGATTGCTGGCGAGCGGATGCTTGCCGCTTCTTGGCTGCGTAGTACGTGCTCGGGGCGATCGGCACGTTGTGGTCCCGTAGGACACGGCAGATCGGCTCGACCCCGAACAGGTTCTTATACGCGTTGATGTAGGCGACCATCACTTGAGTCGGCGGTCGAGCTCCGCGGCCGCGAAAAACGCGCTGGCTGTCTTGAGGATCTCGTTGGCTCGTTTGAGTTCGGCTACTTCCTTCTTGAGGGCCTTGATCTCCTCACGCTCTGTGGTTGTCAGGCCTGGCTTGTCACCAGCGTCGATGCGGGCTCTGTCTACCCAGCCGCGCATCGTGTCGACCGGGATGCCGGTTAGGTCATGCAGGCGCCGATAGGAGGCTGAACGTGATTCGTGCGGCGCTTCTTCTCGACGCTCCATGAACATGCGGATGACTCGATCTTTGGTTTCTTGGTCGTAACGGGTCATGCTCCATTCTCTCCTTTCGAGGGAGAACGGAGCCTCCATCAAACCCAGGGCGGTTCATTGAGTAGGGCCTCTTGTAGCGTGTCGGGCGTGGGCGTATTGTCGGGGTTAGCCATCGCTTTCCTCCTCGTGAGTTGGTGGTTCTTCTCATCTTGGAGGGCGATGGCTACTTGTTGCTAGGTAGCCTCGCTATTTACAGAACATATCGGACACAACCCGCGACGCCGGGGACGATAGTTCGCCACTCGGTCGCCCCCAGGCTTTCGAGCGGTACTCCGTGTACGCGCGTGGAGATCGCGTAACAGCCGCCGAATGCATCCCCTATTCCGAGTACCCTGGGGATCGGCAGATCCGGCCCCGCGTACCCGGAGGCGCGTTCGTCGTTCCGGAAGTCGTCGACGTACGTGCCGAAGCGGATCACCAGCTCCTCTTTGCCCTGCCGGAAGCCGTAGCACCGCGACCAAGCGCCTTCACCAACAAGCTCGAGTCCCGCGGGTTCGGTTCCTAGATGATCGGTGAGGAACGCCCGTGCCTGCTCGATCCCGACTTCTTTGCCATCGACCCTGTTCACGTCTGCCGTCGTCCTCCAAAGGGTGCCTGTGTCCTCTAGTACTCCTTCAACACTACCCAACTGCACTCATTCTCAAAAGATCGGTTGACGATGCACTAGGGCGTCTGCATATGGCGTAGAAATGTCCGTGGGGACATGTTGGTACGCACCTGGGGGAGCAGCGTGAGAAGCTGGACCGGGTTGGGCCGGGGCCCTACAAACACTGCGGAGAACAGCTCCAGATCGGCCACCGCGGAGTGGGCAAAAGAGAGCGCTTCGAGCTCCCTCCCCTGTTCGATCAGGCGGGGCCAGGCGGCGGTCTGTTCAGGTCGGGCGCCCACCACCACCATCCGCGCCTCGACGTGGCCCAGAAACAGGCGCCGCGCGGTGGGCTCAGGAGCGAAAATGTACCGATTCAGCGTCAGGGCGCAGCTGCTAAGGCTCGCGAGGATGTCGTCAATCCCCTGAGCCATCGACAGTCCCGGGTTCGGGCGAACCACGAGGAGCCTGGGATAGACCGACCAGTTCCAGATCACCCCCAGAAACGAGATCTGCTCTTGGTCGCTGGGGTCGCCGGCTATCAGCGCGGCCGGCCTCACCGCCTTGGCCACCCGAGCCAGGACCAGAGACAGGTCTGCTACCACCACCGTTTCGCTGTCCGGAGCACGAACGACGATCGGATCGAGCCGATACCAGTCCATGAACACCCGGACCATCTCCTGCCACACCGGCAGGGTCAGCTGCTCGGGGTCCCAAGAGGACGGCAACAGTCCCCGTTGCGCCAAAAAGAGGGCGTCTTGGTACCCGGGGCTACCCGGTTCACCATCCACCGAGACGCCGATAGTGAGCGCCGGCAACCCGGGTTCGATCAGCTCCAAAGCCCGGCGAAACAGGCTGGCGATCTCGAGTCCTGTCACGTGGTCGGGGCTCCCTGACCCGCTGAAAACGGTGGTCAGTTCGTCATGGCAAACCTGGCCCCAGGCACTACCCAGGCATAGAGCGGCTACGATACAGCGGGTTGCGCATTGAGTGATCGTGCTTCATGCTGAGGCATGGCGCACTCTACCGACCTCCGAGAACGCATCGTAAACGCCGTCCTACACAAGCGTTACACCCTCCATGAAGCCGCAGACACGTTCGACGTTGGAACCGCCACCGTCAGTCGCTACCTCCGCCGCTACCGCCAAAGTGGAGATCTCACCCCCAGAACCTCCCCGGGCCGCCCCAGCGCCCTCCATGAGCACCAGGCATGGGTTGAGCAGAGCCTCATCAGCAACGACCTCACCCACGACCAGCGCTGCGACCTTTTCTTGGAGAGAACCGGCGTCCGCATCAGCAGAGCGACCATGTGCCGCTGGGTACAGAGATTGGGATCGACGAGAAAAAAAGACGATCTACGCGAGTGAACAGAATCCAGAGGCCCGGTGGAGGTTCCTGGCTTGGATCAGAGGTATTGACCCGCACCGGTTGGTGTTCGTCGATGAGAGCGGCTTCAACGTCGCCATGACCCTGCCCTACGCCTACGCCCCACGTGGACAACGTGCCGTGGGTAGGGTGCCGAAGAACCGTGGGGAGAACACCAGCCTCGTTGCAGCGATCAGTCTCGATGAGGGTGTGGGTGACGCGATGACGTTGACCGGAGCGGTGGATGGCGTGGCGTTTTTAGCGTACATCGAGCAGGTCATCGCTCCGAAGCTGAGGCCGGGGCAGATCGTGGTGATGGATCAGCTGGGGGTGCACCGCAAACCGGAGGTGCGGGAGGCGATCGAGGCGAGGGGGTGCGAGTTGGTGTTGTTGCCTGGGTACAGTCCGGACTTCAACCCCATTGAGTTGGCTTTTTCGAAGATAAAGGCGTTCGTGAAAGCTGTGGGGGCGAGGACGAGGGGAGCGTTGGACTCTGCGATCGCGGCTGCGCTATCGACGGTGTCGTTGGGGGATGTGTTGGGTTGGTTTGAGCATGCCGGAGTCACCAATCACTCATTCTGAGAACCGCTGTAATTGGCCAGCGCATGCCGTGAGTCTAGCCGCTGGGGCCGCTGAAGGTGCTAAACGCGCTGGTTTGGGTCGGATCGTCCGGCAGGTTTCGGGGCGGGTCTTGCCGTTACTATTCGAGGGCCATTACGAATGGGTAGAGGTCTGGGGCGCCTGCCTGAAGCTCGATCTCGAGATCTTCGAACGCCTCTTCTACGTCACCGACCAATGCCTCAGCCCGCTCGATCCCGACCTCCGCACTGTAGAACAGGGTGCCGACTTCGACCTCGTCAGCTACCGCACCGACGAGCGCCAAAAGGCACGCTTCGGCGGTCTTTAAACTTACCTTGAGAGTCCCCTCCAAAAGGCCGATGAACGCCCCTTCGGCCACCGACACCCCATCGATCTCGGCAGCGCGACTGGCCACCGTCACCTCGACCGTGCGCGACGCGTCGGCCGCCGCCTGCAGCCCCACCAGCTGTTCTTGCGCCGGTAGCGCCTCGCGGAAGTGAACGGCCGCCGCAAGTCCCTGACCCAGGGTGCGTGTGGGCAACACGTACACCGACTTTCCCTCTACCATTTCGGCCACACGCTGGGCGGCCAGGACGATATTCTTGTTGTTGGGCATGACGATCACCTCGCTGGCACCCACGCTCCGTACCGCGTCGGCGATATCCTGAACGCTGGGGTTGTTGGTCTGCCCACCACCGACGACGCGGACCCCGAGGCTCCGAAACACTTTGGTGACGCCGTAGCCTTGGCCAACCGCAACGACCCCGGCAGCCCGCGTTTCGGCTTCGCCGAGGTCGACACCCGCCAGGATCTCAGAGTGTTGTTCGCTCATGTCTTCGACCTTCGACCGGACCATGCGTCCGTACCTAGACACCTGGGCCAGCAGCTGCTCGGGCTCTTCGGTGTGGATATGACCCTTGACGAACCCTTCGGCGCCGACGACCAATAGCGAATCGCCAAACGGTTGTACCAGCTTCTGGATCTCGACAGTCGAAACGTGCACGTCGGCCAGAAGGAATTCCGTGCAGAAGCCAAAGGCCTCCTCTTCGAACTGCAGCTGAGCCCGATCCGTGATCTCCGGCGGTGGCGGGAGGTTGCGCTCTTCGAAAAAGGCGATAACGCCCTCGAGCACGTATATGAGGCCGAGCCCACCGGCATCGACGACGCCCGCCTGTTTCAGGATCGGCAGCATCTCCGGCGTTCGTTCGAGGGCGCCGCGTCCGGCCTCTAAAGCCGCTATCAAGACGGTCACGGCCGAGGTCTCTGTTGTGACCACGGCAGCAGCGGCCTCGGCAGCCTCGCGCACAACGGTCAGAATCGTTCCCTCGGCCGGCTTCAGGACCGCATCGTAGGCACTCGTGGTCGCGCTGGTAAGGGCCGACGCAACCTCTGGTCCCCCAAGCAATTCATGGTTCTTGATCTCATCAGCAAAGCCCTTGAGAATTTGCGACAGGATGACGCCGGAATTGCCCCTGGCGCCCAATAGCGACCCGTACGAAAGGGCGTGCGAGAACACCGACATGGACGCTGGTTTCTCTTCCTGAAGCTGGCGCCGCACCGATTGCATGGTCAGGTGCATGTTGGTGCCGGTGTCGCCGTCCGGGACAGGATAGACATTGAGAGAATTGACCTCGTCGATGAACACCCCAAGCCAATCGGTGGCGAATGAAAAGGCCTTGGTCAGGTCTTCAGGGCTCAGGGGTCTGTCAACAGCGGTTCGGTCAGACACGGCTACCCACAACGACCTGAATCCGCACCTCGTCCGCGATACCCAGGCTGTCCCCAACCTTCGGTTCGCCCATCGTCGTATCGGTGTCGCCCATCAGACTCCCTCGCTATCGGTCTGCCAGCAGCCAGCGACCACTACCCACCGTCTCCAGCGCCGTCACGGTTTGGGTATTGTAGCCCCTTCACTACCACGCGAGGTCCGGTCAATGCCACACTTCTGGGAGCTCCCACACGTCGAGATCGATCCTGCTGGCAATAATCCGGACGTCCCTGGCAGCGATGAAATCCAAGGCCCGGTTGAGCAATCGCTCGACAACCACCGCATTCGAACCCAGCAAACAGATGCCGAGGCGCTCCCAGCGACGACTGTCGAGCCCTGCCAGACGTGCGACCGATACCTTGAACCGAACCCGCAGCCGTTCGGTAATGGGCACGATAGCCGATCGCTTCTCCTTCAAACTCGTGGCGCCGGGAACTTCTACGTCGACGATCAACACGCCTATGAAGATCGATGCCTCCGCTGCCACGGCCGCACTCACTCCATCCCGGAAAGAAATCCGATCTTGCGCAATGCGCGAATGAGATCCATGATCGTTAGTTCGGAAGGATCGTACGAGACGGTGGCCTGGCCGTCCTCCACGGCCTCGACCGCTTCGATGCCGATGAGGGCCTCCAAGGTAACCCTCACCTTGTCCTCTGCCTCCTCAGTGTCCATCCCTCGGACCCCCAAAATGACCCGAGCCGTTGCCGTCTCCTCAGTCATTTACCTCTCCTCTCGAACCCTTCGAACCCAAGCTCCTGCTCAGCAGCAGCAGACCGCTCTCACCAAAGCCCATAGATCGGGCCATCGCCTTCGGTCTGGCGTGGTCGTGGGGTACGGCGACCTCGAGCCGGTACACGCCGGCGTCATAGGCGCTCTTGGTCACGACCTCCAGCAGGGCTGCCAGAACGTCGCCGTCGTCACGACTTCCGGTCGTCAGGCGCTGGCTCGTCACCACTGGGTAGAGCCCATTCCAGACAGCGTGGGCAAGGACAAAGCCGACCGCCGTCCGATCGCGCTCGGCGACGAAGCTGTGCTCCGACCGAGCAAAGTGCGTGAGTGCCGACGTGGTGACCATGACCTCGAGACCGAACCTGGTGGCATGCGACCTGTCGATGGCCTCGAGTAGGGTGACATCTTCGGTGGTCAAGGGCCGCGTGAGGATTGCCAAGAACCCGACCGGCCCCCCTCTTTTGATAGCAGTCGAATACCGTCGATCTCAATCTCCTTGGAGGCCCCTTTGAGCATGTCGTACAGGGTCAGGGCAGCGACGCTCGCAGCGGTCAATGCCTCCATCTCTACGCCGGTCCGAGCGGTGGTCTTGCACCGAGCCTCGAATTCGACCATCTCCGCCTGACGGGAGCCTCGGACCTCGACCGAGGAGAGCGGCAGCGGGTGGCACAGCGGGATGAGTTCGCTCGTGCGCTTAGCGGCCATGACCCCGGCCAATTCAGCCACAGCGATCGCGTCGCCCTTAGGATTGTTCGCCAGAGCTGCCTCGGCGGCCGCCGGCAAGCGTACCTGGGCTATAGCCACAGCCACCCGAATCGTCGGTTCCTTAGTACTGACATCCACCATCACCGGATGCCCATCGCGAAAATGAGATGAATCCACGCCCCATTATAGGAGCTTCGGGCACGCCTATAGCGCCAGATCTGCCACGATCCGCTCAGACGAGGTGCGCGACCAGGGCTGGTAGCCCGCCTCCACGAAATAGAGTCCGTGAGGGGCTACGTTGGGACCTGCACGGCTCCGGTTGCGTGCGGCCAGCACATCGGCGACCTCCTGTGGCCGTAGTTTTCCCGTGCCGACCCACAGAAGCGTCCCGACCGCGGTCCGCACCATCGAGCGCAAGAAACCGTCGGCTGCGAAGTGCAGTCGGATCTCGTGCGCTTCCCGTCTCAGGTCGCACAGATAGACCGTCCGCTCTCGACGTCTGGTCTCTTGGGTGGCAAGGCTCGAGAAATCGTGTCGACCGACGAATAGCTGGGTCGCCTCCTGCATCGCGGCAACGTCGAGATCCCGGAACACCTGCAACACCCGAAACCGGTCGAGCGCCGACCCTCGAGGCCGGCCTCGAACCGTTCGAATCCGATACAGGTAGCGCCGGTAGCAGCAGCTGTACTGCGCTTCGAAGCTGGCAGCCACCGACTCGACGGCCAGCACGGCCACGTCGCTGGGCAGATGAGCATTGATGGCTAGCCGCATCTTTTCATCCGGAAGGTCGGCAGCAGAATCCACGTGCGCCGCCATGGCGGCCGCGTGGACGCCGGCGTCCGTCCGGCCGGCCGCGACGACGCTGCCATGCTCCCACGGCAAGCGGTCGAGCGCCGTCTCGAGCACGCCCTGTACGGTTCGCTCCTCCCCAGGCTGTCGTTGCCAGCCGGAAAAAGCGGTCCCATCGTACTCCAAGGTGAGTTTGCGCCGCGCCAGCTCAGGCACGCTTCTGAGGCACCGGCACAAGGCGCAGACCCCGCCCCAGCCAAGGCGTCAGCACGAGTCCTACATAGCCGAGAACGAGGTAGCGAGCAAAGCCGCCCAAGGGGTGGTCCTTGACGGCATCGGTTAGCAGGGCGCTGGTGCCAAAGAGATACCCGAAGACCAATGCCAAGCCGACGACGACCAGCAGCGAGCGTTGCCACCAGGCACCCCCGGCCTTGTGTTGCAACAGTACCGGTCCGCTGATGAACGCCGCCAAACCACCGAGCAGGACGGCACTATCCGGGGTGGAGAGCAGGAGATGGATCGCGAGCGGTATCGCAATACCACCCGCAAAAAGCAACCACAGTGCCGGCCTCAGACGCAGGGCGTCAATGCCGGCCCCGATGCTGACGACGGCCAGGCCGATCAGTATCCCCCCTAATACATCGATGGGAAAATGAACGCCCAGATAGAGTCTGCTGACCGACACCAAGAGTACGATCACGAGCGCCACCAGCACAAACCACCAGCGCCTGGCGTAAACCGCCGCCAGACCCCAGAAGGTGGTGCTGCCCTGGGCATGTCCGCTGGGAAAGCCCGGGCCGATCGCCGTCTCGACGGCGCCGTCACCGCGGAGGACCGTAGGGTCGATTTCGAACGGTCGTTGGGTTTCGAATAGGCCCCTTAGCTGCTGGTTGAGATAGAATCCCGCCAAAAAATAGGCGCCCAATCTGCGCCCGGCCTTGGCATCGATCCCTAGATAGATGAGGATAAGCAGCGCGATGTAGACCAGCTCCGAGCCGAGGTTGGTGACGGTCAGCATGATCTGGTCGAGGCCAGGAGAGGCAAGCTGCTGCAGTCTGTGAATGAACTCCACGTGAAGCCTCCAAGAGAGCAGGCACCACCGCCTAGCCCCTCCCTAAATACTACCAGCCCGAAGCGTGGGCGTTTCGGCTCCAACCGCGCGGCACAGACTTTGGTGTCAACTGGGCACAACTATTGATCGATGTCTGCCTTCGTGGCAGCATGAGGGCATGCCATGCGTTCCGAATCGCCATCCGAACAAAGACCTTCCAAGCGCACCGGTCCAGCGGGGCGTCGATGCCGCTGCCGCCTAGAAGCGACACGATCGCAGCTGTGGCCACGGCGCCGGGGGTGGGGGCCATCGGCATCGTCAGAGTATCCGGACCGAGAAGTCTGGCGATCGCCGACGCGATGTTCAACGCCAACGGCGGTAGGAAGGCCAGCGCCATCAAGCCCGCCCGGGCCACCTTAGGGAAGATCGTAGCGGAGGGCGGGCTCGTCGACGAAGCGGTCATGCTCAGCTTTCACGCCCCGCACTCCTATACCGGGCAGGATCTCGTGGAGTTTCAGACGCACGGCGGGTCTGCGGTGCTGCGGCGGGTCCTCGACCTGTGTCTGGAGCATGGAGCCCGGCCGGCCGGTCCTGGAGAGTACACCTTACGGGCGTTCCTCAATGGCCGCATCGATCTGGCGCAAGCCGAGAGTGTGGTGGGTATCGTCAACGCCACCTCGGAGCGCGCCCGCCGCAACGCAGCACTCGGTCTGGAACGAGCATTGAGTACTGCCCTGGACGCGATCCAGACCGACGTGACGACCGTCTACGGTGCCCTTCAGGCGACGCTCGACTATCCGGACGAGGGCGTACCAGAAGCCGAAATTCTGCCACCCCTCGACCGAGCGGTGGCGAAGATCGACGCGCTCTTGGCTACCGCCGAAGCGGGCAGGTTTGCCCGCGAGGGGGCGACGTTGGCTGTGTTGGGCCGACCCAACGCCGGCAAATCCAGCCTCGTCAACGCCCTGCTCGGCTTCGACCGCGCCATCGTCGGACCAGCGCCGGGCACCACCCGCGACTACCTCGAGGCGCCGCTCGAGGTGGCTGGGATCCCCCTTACCTTGATCGATACCGCTGGAATCCGCAGCACCGGCGACGCGACGGAAGCGCTCGGGGTCGATCGCTCCCGGCAGGTCGCCGAGGCGGCCGATCTTGCCGTGGTGGTCATCGACCGGTCGCAACCGCTAACGGTCGACGATATCGAGCTGCTCGCGTCGGTAGATCCGACCCGTCGGCTGGTTGTTGCCAGCAAGGCAGACCTCGACGCTTCCTGGGGGCCTGAGCAGATCGCGGGCGGATCGATCGCCGTGTCGACCGTTACCGGCGAAGGGTTGGGACAGCTACGAGAAGCGATGCATGAGGCACTCATCGGATCGGTGGCAGGCGATGAACTGTGGATCACGAACGAACGACACATCCAGGCTTTACGGAGCGCCAGGGTTCATTTCCTGAGCGCGCGCGAGCTTCCGGACGACGTCGCCTCCACCGAAATCGAAGACGGCTTACGGGCACTGGCACACATCACCGGTCGCGGCGACATCGCAGAAGAGACCCTGGCGCACGTGTTCGCCACATTCTGTGTCGGCAAGTAGACGGCCCGCCTCGGCTCTGTCTGAGAACGAGCAGTGGAGGTCACCAAGGCCCCCCTCCCCCGAACCATCGCGGGGTTCGTTTCGGCTATGGTGAGCTCATGGATGACCTACTTCAGCTGGACGCGACCGCGCAGGCCGAAGCCGTCTGCAACGGGGAGGTGTCACCCCTCGAGCTCGTCGACGCCGCCATCGCCAGGATCGAAGAGCTCAACCCCCAGCTCAACGCCGTGATCCACCCCCGCTTCGAACGCGCCCGCGAAGAGGCCCGCACCGGACTTCCCGACGGACCCTTCCGGGGGGTACCGTTTTTGCTCAAGGACGCGCTCTGCCAGATCGAGGGGGAGCCGTTCCACGTGGGCATGCGCGTCCTCAAAGAAGCCGGGTACCGCTCCGAGCACGACAGCTACCTCGGGGCGCGCTACAAACGCGCCGGCTTCGCCATCCTCGGGAAGACCAATCTCTCCGAGCTGGCCCTCAGCCCGATCACCGACTCCGTCGCATACGGGCCGACCCGAAACCCCTGGGACCTCGAGCGCACGGCAGGTGGCTCCAGCGGTGGCGCGGGTGCTGCCGTTGCCGCCGGTTTCGTGCCGGTGGCGCACGGCAGTGACGCGGGCGGGTCGATCCGGATTCCAGCGAGCATTTGCGGGGTCGTCGGCCTCAAGCCGTCCCGGGGTCGCACCACGCTCGGGCCGGACTTCGGCGAGCGCTTCGGTCAAAAAACGTGTGAGCACGTCCTCACCCGCTCGGTCCGCGACTCGGCGGGGGTGCTGGACGCGTGCGCCGGTCCCGCGGCGGGCGATCCGCACACCGCGCCGCCCTCGGTCCGACCTTGGAGCGATGAGGTTGGCACCGATCCCGGCCGCCTACGCATCGGCTTCCGCACGCTCCGGGCGGACGAGCGGGGGTGGGATTCGGCCTGCGCCACTGCGGTCGAGTCCACCGTCAAACTCCTGTCGGATCTCGGGCACGAGGTAGAAGACGACAGCCCGGCTTGTCTCGACGGTCTCGTTGATCTTCCGATGATCGAGGCAATGCACTCGATTAAACACACGCACGTGGCCAGCGAACTCGATCGCATCGGCGCCCTGCTGGGCCGGGAACTCAACGCCGGCGACGTCGAACCGAACACCTGGAGTTCGGCGGCGGCAGCCAGCCAGGTCAGCGGCGTCCAAGTGGTACAGGCCACCGCTGCACAGCACCGCTATGCGCGCAGGCTCGCGGGGTGGTGGGAGGGCGGTTTCGAGATCCTGGTGACGCCGACGCTGGCGACGCTGCCGTTCCGTTTCAGAGAGTCCGGGGTCCTCCCCGGTCGCCTCCACGCGCTGGACCTGCCCAGGAAGCCTGGTGAGGATAAACCTCTGGGCCTGGCCACCTTCACCTGGCCGTACAACGTGTCGGGCCAGCCCGCTATCACCCTGCCCCTGCACTGGAACGACGAGGGACTTCCAATCGGGGTACAGCTCATCGCCGCCTTCGGCCGTGAGGATCTACTGTTCCGGCTCGCTGCGCAGCTCGAGGCTGCACGCCCTTGGGCCGATAGGTGGCCAGCTATCTCTCGTTGACGCCTCACCGGAGCTGAACCTGGAGTGGGTGGGGAACTCGAGGCGGGTTAGAGCACGGAAGTGCCTCCTGATGAACGCTAGCTTCACCTTATGAGCCCAGGTCAGTCCCTGGATCTGCTCGAGCGTTCTCACACAGGGCTTAGGCAAACGTCGCCGCGTACTCCTTACAGCGGTTCTCAGAATGAGTGATTGGTGACTCCGGCATGCTCAAACCAACCCAACACATCCCCCAACGACACCGTCGATAGCGCAGCCGCGATCGCAGAGTCCAACGCTCCCCTCGTCCTCGCCCCCACAGCTTTCACGAACGCCTTTATCTTCGAAAAAGCCAACTCAATGGGGTTGAAGTCCGGACTGTACCCAGGCAACAACACCAACTCGCACCCCCTCGCCTCGATCGCCTCCCGCACCTCCGGTTTGCGGTGCACCCCCAGCTGATCCATCACCACGATCTGCCCCGGCCTCAGCTTCGGAGCGATGACCTGCTCGATGTACGCTAAAAACGCCACGCCATCCACCGCTCCGGTCAACGTCATCGCGTCACCCACACCCTCATCGAGACTGATCGCTGCAACGAGGCTGGTGTTCTCCCCACGGTTCTTCGGCACCCTACCCACGGCACGTTGTCCACGTGGGGCGTAGGCGTAGGGCAGGGTCATGGCGACGTTGAAGCCGCTCTCATCGACGAACACCAACCGGTGCGGGTCAATACCTCTGATCCAAGCCAGGAACCTCCACCGGGCCTCTGGATTCTGTTCACTCGCGTAGATCGTCTTTTTTTCTCGTCGATCCCAATCTCTGTACCCAGCGGCACATGGTCGCTCTGCTGATGCGGACGCCGGTTCTCTCCAAGAAAAGGTCGCAGCGCTGGTCGTGGGTGAGGTCGTTGCTGATGAGGCTCTGCTCAACCCATGCCTGGTGCTCATGGAGGGCGCTGGGGCGGCCCGGGGAGGTTCTGGGGGTGAGATCTCCACTTTGGCGGTAGCGGCGGAGGTAGCGACTGACGGTGGCGGTTCCAACGTCGAACGTGTCTGCGGCTTCATGGAGGGTGTAACGCTTGTGTAGGACGGCGTTTACGATGCGTTCTCGGAGGTCGGTAGAGTGCGCCATGCCTCAGCATGAAGCACGATCACTCAATGCGCAACCCGCTGTAGCGGCTCGCTGGACAGCGTCGGGAAACTGACCGGTAACCCTGGCGAGAACCGATGTTGCCGTGTATTCGATCATTTTTGTCAAGGCGCGCCCGCCCCACTTCTCTGGGGCCGGCAGGTCGAGATGGATGGCAATCGCAAACCGGTACGTGACCAGGCTCCCCTGCATGCCAGAGGTAACCGCCGCTTCACCAGCGACCTCGGCCCAGCCGGGCTTCGTATCGGGTAGCGCCAGACTCTTAAGCAGGGCGCCCTTCGGCGTGCGGACCAGCTGGCTCCTGAAGGGGAGCTGCCGCTGGCCAAAGAGGGCCGCATTAACCGGAATGGTGGCCTCTACAAGCGCAGGACTGCCCGACTGGACGCGCAGGTCCCTGATGAAGTCCGCATGCTTGAGGCTGCCGCGTACGTCGTGCACGAAATCGATGGCGACGGCAGCGTCGAGGGCCAGGTCGAAAGCGAAGTCGATAGTGTGACTGAACGTCATCGGGTCACTTCGGGCGCTGCCCGACCCACTCGACACGCAAGTCGCCCTCGCGCACGGCTGCCTCGAGCTCGGTGTCCGAAGCCGACCTGAGCCTCGGCAATTCGGCGAACAGTGTGGCACTGGCGGCAAAACCCACCCGAATCGTTACCGGACCCTCCTCGCTGGTCCTGCCGATTCTCCAGAGGAGTTGAGAGGCCAGGTCCTCGAGACTCGCAGCACCGACATCGAGCTTGTCGAGTGCACGGCGCAGGTTTTCAGCGACCAGCGAATCCATAGTCATCGTGTTCCTCATCCCGAAGCCGACGCATACCCAAAGCCATTATGCCAGACCGGAGGCGGCCGGAGCGCTCGCGGCTACCTGTGGTACTTTGACCGGGTGCAAAAACCTAGGCGCCTCGGAGCCCAGCTGGTGCTGTTTGTCAAGGGAGCCGCCGTAGGCGCTGCACAGCTCATCCCGGGTGTATCCGGCGGCACCATGGCGCTGGTTCTCGGGATCTACCAGGATTTGATCGCCAGTATCGGTGCGATAACCGGGCGCCCCTTTCTTCGCGCTCTCGTCAGCGGCAGATTGCGCACCGCATTTCAGGCTGTAAATGGCACTTTTCTGGTAACCCTGACGCTCGGAATCAGCGCTGCCGTACTCCTGTTTTCGGGCTTGCTAGGTTGGCTTCTCGGACGCTACCCGAGCCTGGTCTTCGCTTTCTTTTTCGGGCTGGTAGGCGCCTCGACCGTAGCGGTAGGTCGACGTGTCAAGCCTTGGTCACCTGGCACGGTCGCCATGGCCGTGGTCGGCACCATCGCCGGCTTCCTGGTAGTGGGCTTGGCGCCTGCAGCAGCCCCTGGCGGAGCGCTTTCTCTTGCCTTGAGCGGTGCTCTGGCAGCAAGTGCACTGGTCTTGCCGGGAATCTCGGGAGCCTTCATTCTGATCCTGCTCGGACAGTACAACACCGCTCTGGAGGCCGTGTCCAGCGCGAACCTTCGTATCCTGGTTCCGCTCGCCCTGGGCGCCGTGGTGGGACTGCTCAGCGTTGCCCGAGTTCTAAGCTGGCTTCTCGACAGGGCCTACGGTCCCACCTTGGCGCTGCTCACAGGCTTTATGGTCGGAAGCCTTAGGAAGCTGTGGCCGTGGCAACTTGCTGGTGATTCGGGCGGGGTCAACACCCTCCCGCCGTCGCTGGCAGCCGCATTGGTGGCATCGGCCGTCGCTGTGATCGGTTCGCTGGCCATTATCGCCATCGACCGTGGGGGCCGAGAACGCTAGCAGCGCTCACACGCTTCACGCTCACAGTGGGTTCCTTTAATCGAATCGCCGTAAGCTGGCACCATGCCGCGCCGGCCGATGTAGATAAGGCCAGGTTGCGATGGCGGGCGAGAAAGGGAAGATATGAACCGGACTATTCGCATACCTTCAATCGGCGCCATGCTGATGCTTGTCGTCGTCTTGATCACTGTGTCGGCACAGATTTCTGGAGTCAGCGCCCAGGGAGTGACGCCCCTCAACGAGCACACAGCCCTCCTTGAAAACGAACGGAACACGATAGACATCATCGAGCGCTTCGGCAGTAGCGTGGTGGCGGTCAACGTCGAGATTCTCGGGGAGCGCTTGAATCCTTTCGGGGATCAGTTCAACCTGCCCAACCAGCCCGAGCTGCGGCAAGGTTCCGGCAGCGGTTTCGTCATCGACGAGCGTGGGCGCATGATCACCAACTTCCATGTGATCCAGGGGGCCCTCGAGAGCAATAGCGTGACCCTTCTCGAAAATGCCACCATCTCGGTCAGCTTCCCCGACGGAAGTGTCGAGGCCGAAGTTCGCGTCGTGGGGGCCAACCCCGACAACGACCTGGCCCTGCTCGAACTGGTCGATCCAGACGCGCTGCCAGCAGGTACGGTACCGCTGCTCTTCGCCGATAGCAGCGGGCTACGCGTAGGCCAGAAGGTCATCGCTATCGGCAATCCCTTTGGCCTGCAATCCACGGTCACGACCGGCATCGTGTCGGCCGTCGGTCGCGAGCTCACCTCGGTGGGGCAGATCGAAATACCCATGATTCAGACCGATGCGGCCATCAACCCCGGCAATTCGGGCGGACCGTTGCTGAATAGCAGCGGCGAGCTGATCGGCATCAATACCGCGATCATCCCTGGACAGGGACTCGGAGGTCGTCCGGGTAATCTGGGGATCGGTTTTGCTGTCCCCGTCGATCTTCTGGCAGACAGCCTTGCTGGCCTCGAGTCGGGAGGGCTCACCGGTCTTGCCGCGGCTCGAGCCACCATTCTCGAGCGGCCCCGGCTGGGGATCGGTATCGCCTCGCTTCGCGGTGTTCCCGAGGCGGTCAGGAGTTCCCTGGACCTTCCGACGAGCGGCATCGTCATCACCTCAGTCGTGCCCGATGGGCCTGCAGACCGCGCCGGTATCATCGGTCCCCAGTTCGATGCCGAGGTAGGCGGTCAGACCTTCCCTGCTGGTGGCGACATCATCCTCGAGGTTGAGGGCGAGGTCGTCGAGGATAATGTGGACATCATCGACATCGTTCTTTCCAAGCAGGTGGGCGATTCGCTGACTCTCACGGTATGGCGCGGCGGCGACACCCGAGACGTCACGGTCGAGCTTTTCGTGGTCGACGAGCCGGCCACCGAGAACTGAGTCAAACTGAAACAAAGCCTTTACAGCACCGGGCTCCTCCACCCCTCGGGCACAATTCTTTCCCGAGGGGTTTCGATGCCGGCAAGCTCGAAGGGTACACTGATGGGCATGACCAAGAGCAAGCAGCCTGCCACCAACAAGGCGACCTTCAGCCAGCGGTTCTGGGCGGAGGTGCGGGGTTACGCCGAGGCGCTTGCGATCGCGTTCCTGGTGGTCACCTTCGTGTTCAACACGGTTGGGGTCGTGGGAAGCTCGATGCGTCCCAACCTCAACGGCGGTGTCGGAAGCGGAAACTTGCTGCGGTCATTCCTTACCGGAGACCGCGTGTTCATCCCCAAATACGACAACTGGCTAAGACGTATCGGGATCCTGGGCCCCTACCGCCGGGGTGAGATCGTGGTCGTTCGCGAACCTCGCAACGCGCCCACAGCTCAGGAGCGGACGCGGCGCCCATTCTTCATCAAGCGCGTGATCGGCCTGCCCGGCGACCGCATTCGAATCGAGGGTGGTCAGGTTTTCGTCAATGGCCATCCTGTCGATCAGACGTTCATCTCGGGAACGGGCGAGGTGTCGCCCGAACCGATCGATTTTCCGGTGATCACCGTGGCCGACAACGAGGTTACAGGGCTGTCGCTTCGCTTTGCCAGAACCATCCGAGGGACACCGGTTCCGCAGCTGCCGAGCGGCGGCTTCTACCCCCAGCCGGTCGATGTCGGCGATCCCAGAGTTCAGCTCTACTACGGCACCACTATCGACGCGCTCGCGCCACTTCCCGCGACCGCGCCGGCCGATCAACCGTTCGTCCACGAACTCGTGGTGCCGGACGACCACTACTTCATCATGGGCGACAATCGCGGGCCCGGAGGTAGCGAAGATTCTCGCTCGTTCGGTCCCGTCGAAGCGATCACCGTGGCCGGACGGGCAACGGCGATAATCTGGCCGCCACAGCGCGCCGGCGCTTGGAACTGGCGCAGACTGAAACCGCCAGCAGCATTCGAGGATGTCCCGGTGCCGTAACGAAAGCAGGGAATGCGAGAGCAACCATCACGCGGCGACCCAGACCGAAGGTTCGGTACCCGCCGCATTCGGACGATGCTGGCTGCGATCGTCGTCGGTCTGCTGGTGGCGACGTTAGGGGTGTCTACCGTCGGGATCGACGGCGCCTCGATGCAGCCCACCCTGTTCTCCGGAGAGCGCGGTCTGGCGCTTCGCTACGAAGCTTGGTTGCACAGGATCGGTATTGGAGCCTTCCAGGTCGGAGATGTCGTTTTTTTCAAGATTCCGGCGTCTCCCCGGTGGCCCCCAGGCTTGGCTGTCAAGCGCATCGTCGCGGTGTCGGCTGACACCGTCGAACTTATCGACGGCGTGGTCCTGGTAAACGGGGTGCCGCGCAGCGAGTCCTACGTCAGCTCTTCCCTGTCCGGATCCGAATCGGCGGCGGCGCAGGCTGTCCCCGAGGGCCACGTGTATGTGCTCGGCGACAACCGGGCTCCCCTGCAATCGTTGGATTCGCGGCGCTTCGGGCCGATTCCTGTGAGCAGCATCGCAGGCCGTGTAACGGCCGTGCTATGGCCATTCTGGCGCACGACCGACCAGGGTCGCATCCGAAATGTCCGCCTGCTGATGCCACCGTCAGCCGGCCAGCCTACCGTCGAGCCCTAGATCCGAGGACTTGGCCTGCATCGCTTCGAGGACGAACTGGATGTGTTCCCAGAGGTCGACCTCTAGCTCCTCGGCTCCGCGCCGGACATCTTCTCTGACCACCCCGCGGGCGAAAGCCTTGTCTTTGAACTTCTTCTTCAGACTCTTCACGGTCTGATGGGCGATGTCCTTATCGGGTCGAACCAGCACCGAGGCCGTGATCAGACCGGTGATCTCGTCGCAGGCGTACAGCACCTTGGCCAGTCGCGAGCTTCGCGGAACGCCGGTAAAATCTGCATGCCCGAGGATCGCCTCTAGTACCGCGTCCGGGTAGCCGAGGCTGCGCAGATGAGCCACGCCGACATAGGGGTGGCCTTCGTCACCGCCGATAGGGTTCTGCTCGTAATCGAAGTCGTGCAGGAGCGCCGTGGCGGCCCACAGAGCTTCGTCTTCGCCAAACGACCGGGCGTACGCCACGACCGCCGACTCGACTGCAAGCATGTGTTTCCGGAGGCTATCGGATTGGGTCCACTCCATCATCAGGGCCAGGGCGGATTCGCGCGTTACGGTCATGGCGGTAGCATACCCAAGCCGGCGATGACCGCGCCACCAGACCGGCGGTATACTCGCGCGATGGAGAGATACGAACTGCACACCGGCGTCGACGTCGCGGTAACGGCGAGCGAGCTCTTCGTGGGACAGCTCGACGTGGCCGTGTCGGCCAGAGGCCGCTTCGTGGTGAACCTCTCGGGCGGCTCCACGCCGCTCGACCTGTACACTATTCTGGCCACACGCGAAGACCTCGACTGGCGGCATACGTGGGTGGTCTGGGGCGACGAACGGTTCGTACCCCCCGACCACGCGCTCAGCAACGCTCGTGCAGCCAGGACAGCACTCCTTGACCATGTGCCAATCCCCGCGGACCAGATTCTGGCCTGGCCCTGGTCGCAAGGAGGTACCCCCGAGGAGGCAGCCGCAACCTATGCCAGAACGCTTGTCGAGAACCTCGGAACCTCATCGACCTACGACCTCACCCTCCTCGGGCTGGGAGAGGACGGTCACACGGCAAGCCTCTTCCCCGGCACCGGGGCCGTCTTTGCCCCTGGCACCACCGCAGCTGTCCGACCTGCAGGGACCGAGACCGCGCGCCTCACCATGACCCCAGCGGCCCTATCGCGATCTCAAGTGGTCGCCTTCCTGGTTCGAGGAGAGGGCAAACGTGCGGCTCTCGCTGCCACCTTGGCAGGTACCGGTCAGCTCGACCGCTATCCAGCCAGATCGGTAGCGGCCGCCGAGAGGCTGCTATGGATTACCGATCTTACCGGTCTCGACATCCCGGCCCAGCATTAGCTAAAGAGCGGTCGGGCCCAGCGTTTCGCGTTGGCGTCGAATGGAGAGGCGAGCGGCGGGTTGAGCGGTTACACCCTGACGCCGGAGGCAAATCGTCCGCTGACCTGTGGCGCAAAGGTTAACGTACTCATGGCACCCCTCGAGGGCCAAGAGGGCGCTATGCCCCTCGTTCATGTGCCAGCTCATGAGGGCGGGCGATCGTGTCCGGAAGTCGAGGCGAGACGGTAAGGTGTCCCAGGATGTTCATGAAGAGCTCCAAGCCAGACCGCCGATCAGTGTATCCCCCCCACAGAGACGGAGGACCGCCGTCTGCAGCGGACAGCCACCGCCCTTTCGAGCGGTCACGGTCCTGGTGACGACAGCGGCGGTGGCAGCACTTTTTTTTGTCTCTTCGGTGCGTGGACAGGTGGTGACGGTCGAGGTCGGTGCAGGCACGTATGGCGGCCAGGTCAGCCTGGCGCTGGCTAACCTACAGGCGCAGGGGACGACCGTGGACCTGGCGGTGCGGATGGGAGCTTCGTGGGGGATCGCTCTCGACCTCCGCAGGTCCGAGACGTTCGGGCCTCTCGGCAACATCGTTCTCGAGATCGGTGCCGCCGCCGACTCCGCCAGGCGAGCCCAAGGCGAGTTTGCTGTTCGGGGGGTATTCGGACCGGTCGCCGGCCGCGCAACCGTCGTGGCCTTCAACGACGCCGAACCCGCCGTTTCCATTCGGGACCTGGCCTCGGACGGTCGACCGAGATTCCAGCAAGGGGCGTTCGGAGTCGGGCTCGAAGTGGCCGCGGACATCCGCGCCAACCTGGACCTGGTGATCGGGGTGGCGCCCGACCTGTACCTCATCGAAGGGCTGGTCAGCGGTCGGCTTGGGGCGAACGTACGCTACCTGCGAGCCCTCGGCGAGGCCGACCTCACGGTTCTTTTGCACGGCTACGCTCGACCTGGGTTTGAGGCTGGACACGCCGCCGTGGGGGTCGGCCTCGAGTGGCGCAGAAGGCGCGCTCCGGCATGGTCCGGATCCGTCTGGCTCGGCTACTGTAACGGGCTGCTGCCAGGGTTTCGAGGCAGGATTGCCGAGCGCCTGGCAGGTGGTGGACAGGTTTCTCTCGAGGCGGCGGTAGAGCTGTATCGCCTCGACGTTCACCCGTTCCGCATGTCTGCAGAGCTGGTTCGGCCCGTGGGCCCGGGTTCGTTGGAGCTGAACGCTGCGCTCGCCTGGAGTGGGCGGCTGGAAGCGGCTGCAACCGTCGGCTACCAGATTCCGCTGGAGGCCGAGCCCGCTACCGGACTGGAATGAGTTCGCCGGTTGCGAAGTCGAGTTCGAATACCCCCGTCGATGGCAAGGCCCGGAGGAAACTCCGGTGCTCTCCGGCTCGCCGGATGTCGATTTCGATCAGCCCGGGGCTAACACCTTCGGCATACCCCCCCGGCTGCAACTCGCCATCGATAAACACCAAATAAGAACGATCCTCCGGCCAGAACAGGAGCGGGTCTGTCGTCGGCCTCAGAGCCTCCTGGAGCCGCGTTACCCTAAAGAAGTCGCGCACCCGTACGGTCAGGACGGTCGTTTCGAAGCCGTCGCGCTCGAGCCTCACAGAGTGCTCTCCCAAGGTAGCCTCCACTGCCAGTGGAGACCCCCCTTGAAACACGCCGTCGAGGAACACCCTGGCTTTGGGAACGCTCGTCACCAAAATGCTCCCCCCAGCGATAGGCGTCAGCTGAACGCTCAGCAGCACCGTCTCCATTTCCCTGAGTTCGACCATCCGAGACTCCGGCAAAAAGCCCTCTTTGCGCACCTCGACCAGATAGCGCCCTTCCTGAAACGAGAGGACATCGATCTCCGATGTTCTACCGACCGGAACGCCGTTGACCAGCAGGTCTGCCTCACCGGGCAAGCTGGTGACCCACAGCTCGGCGGAGCCGGCGGGAAGGCCGGCCGCAGCGCCGATGAAGTCTATGATAAGGTCGGCCAGCTTCGCTGCTGCGGCGGCGATGCCCGAAACGGCAAAGGACTCCGAGAGGACATCCGAACTGCGTTCTTGAACTGCGTCGACGACGATAAGGCTGATCATGAACGGCGCACCCTCGGTCGAGTTACTCTGGCTGATCTCCCCGGAGACGGCGTAACGCGTCCCTTCCACGGCGGCGATAATAAGAATCGTCAGATCAGGATCGAGGCTACCGGCGATACCGGGGGTGATAAGGTCGCCGTTACGCACCTCGATATCGGAGTCGATGCGCAAGGCTTCACGCAGCGAGACCATGAACTCGATAACCACCTCGTCGGACACGCTTCCACGGGTGCCAAAGGTGGGAACGGTGATCTGTGCCTGCGCTACCGTGGCGAAGCCGAAGGCCCCAATCAGGGCAACACGCATGAGCGTTGGAACCGGCATCAGCAAACAGTATAGCCCGCTTCTGTGAGGTCTTTTCTGCTCGCCGGCCTGCCGACGCTGGTGGTATGGTTGGTGCCATGCGCTACCTGCTCCTGAGCGACGTACACGCCAACGGAGAGGCTATGGCTGCAATGGTAAAGCACGCCCGTCTTCGACGCTGGGACGAAGCTGTTTTTCTTGGCGACGCAGTCGGCTACTATGCCGAACCCGAACGCGTCATCGAGCAGTTGCGCGAACTAGATCCCTCCGTAACCATCTTGGGCAACCACGATGCCATGCTGCTCACCCTGGTCGATGGCGGCACCCCCGACCACAAGGAGGACGGCCTGGTCATGGAGATTCTGGCTCGACACGCCCACGAACTGTCAGAGGATGGGGTCGCCTACCTCAGGGAGTTCAGCAGCGGCCATATTGCCGACGGATGGGAAGCCACGCACGGGGCGCTGAGAAGCCAATGGGAGTATCTGGCTACGGTGTCGAACGCCCAAGGGAATGTCGACCACCTGTCCGAACGGATATGCTTCGTGGGCCACACCCACGTGCCGGTGGTGTTCGCAGCGGTCCAAACGCCCGCCGGTGACATGTGGCGAACCGTCCCCTTCAGGAAAGAAAATTCTATCTACCGGATCCCGCCCAGGGCCAAAATCTTCTTCAATCCGGGATCGGTTGGCCAACCGCGTGATGGTATACCCTTGGCCAGCTACGCCATCTTCGATACGGCGAGCAGCACCGTCGAGATATTCAGGGTCGAGTTCGATCTTTTGGGGGTCCAGCGAACGTTGCGTCGACAGGGCTATCCGGAGGTCCTGGCCCATCGCCTGGTGGTCGGAAAATAGCAGGCGTCAAGCAGCTCGACGGTCACGATCGCGCCAAGGTCGGTCTCCGCAGGCTCCGAAGCCAGGTGTTGCTATTCTGCGGTCCCGACGGCATCGGCAAGCGCCTTACCGCCCGCTGGTACGCAGCGTGGCTGAACTGCGAGCAGCCCGGAGACGAGCCGTGCTGGACCTGCCCCAGCTGTCTCAGTCTGGTGGCTGACAGGCACCCCGACTACCGCGAGGTCGCACCTCGGACGACCACTGCCAGTGGCAAGATCAGCAGAAAGCCCGAGATTACCATTGGCCAACTCGTCCCTCGGACGGGAGACGAGGACGAACCTCTGGGCGCATGGCTGGAGCACCGACCGAGGTTCAAACAGCGGGTCGGCGTGATCGATGGCGCACAGGCCTTGCATCCTGCAGCCGCCAACGCCTTTCTGAAGATTCTCGAGGCGCCCCCGCCGTACGCCTCGATCGTTCTGATCGCACCGTCACCGCAGGAACTTCTCGCCACCGTGGTATCCCGCAGCGTCCGCATCGATTTTGCCCCTCTCGAGACAAGCGCGTTTGCGGACCTCGCGCCCCACCCTGGCCTGCGCATGGGTCAGATCGGTCACCTTATCGAGGCTCGAGCCGGGCGCGACGCATTCGACGAACTTCAAGCTCGCGTTGCCAGCTATGTGACGGCACTTTCAGCAGATCTCGAGCAGGCCCTCGATGCTGCTGACGCCCTAGAAAAGGCCTGGTCGAATTCCGAACAGGGCGTTGCAGATCTACTGCGGGAACATCTGCGCGGAGACATGGGTCTGGCTCCCGACCGGCACCGGGCGGTGAGCCGCTGTGAAGAGGCAATGGAAGTGTACGCGAACCCGTCGCTAGCGGTTCTGCGCCTCACATTGGACCTGAGACGCAGCTGGGGTCCAGTCCGCTAGGGGGCTACTTTGCCCTGACGCGTTCGACGCTATCCGCAGGAAACTCCTCGACGCCCCCATCTTCGAGCCTGAGATCGACGGTGCCCTTCAGCGGATTCAATTTTACGATCCGTCCGCAGGTCCCGCTTTCAGTGTGACAGGCTCGCACACCCTTCTTGGGCATCCCTTTGAGAAGCTGTCGGTAGAGGTCGTGTTCGTACTGGAGGCAACACATGAGCCGGCCGCAGGGCCCGCTGATCTTGTCGGGATTCAGTGGGAGCTGCTGGTCACGAGCCATGCGAATACTGACGGCGTTGAAGCTTTGAAGCCACGTCGAACTGCAGGTTCCGTTCCCGCAGGCACCGATGGCTCCGAGAATACGGGCCTGATCGCGGGGGCCGATGTTGATGAATTCGATGCGGGCATCGGTGTGTTGCAGTAATTCCTGGGTCAATATCCTGAGCTGGGGTTGCGACTCACTCGAGTAGTTGGCCACCAAGAGCTTCTCGTCGAGACTGAACTCGAGGGACACCAGCTTCAGGTCGATGCCGGCCTGCCGCGACCTGGCGCGCAATAACCACTTGAGGTCCTCTGCTCTCGAGGCGAGATCGCGGCTACGCTGCAGGTCGTCTGGGTGCGCGATCCGGATGACGTGCCCGCTCGGCCTCGCGTGCTCCCGCACCGCCGTGCGGACCTTGGCCAACTCGAGCCCACGGCGGGTACTGACCACGCATTGGGATCCTTCGGGAGGGGGTTCCGGAGGGGCTTCCATGTAGTGGACCCGGGGACCGTTGTCAAATTTCACGCCGATGCATTGGGGCATGCTGGGCTCCTATCGGTTGGGACCATTGTACGCCGTAGCAGCAACCCTACCGCTACCGCTTGGCGAACAATCGAATCTGAGCTACAGGTTTGAACGAGGTCCGGTGAACGCGGGAAGGACCGATCCGCTCGAGCGCCGCAAGGTGCTTGCTGGTCCCATAACCCTTGTTGCGAGCGAAATCATAGCCGGGAAACCGGCTCTCCATAGCCGTCATGACGCGGTCGCGTTCTGTCTTGGCGAGAATGCTGGCGGCCGCAACCTGAAAGCTGCGGCTGTCGGCCCGTGCTACGGCGAGCACCTGCCCTTGCCACGCCAACGTCAGATAGTCGGTTACCACCGCGGCTGGTCGTACCTTCAGACCGGCCAACGCCCGCAGGCCGGCCACCTTGGTCGCGGCGAGCACATTGAGGTCGTCGACTTCGTCGCAGCTCGCCAACGCGACGCACCAGTCGAGGGCGACCTCCCTGATTTCGTGGGCCAGCTCAGCGCGTCTACCTGGACTGAGCCCTTTCGAATCGCGGTAGGGGTAGTAGCCGACCGGCAGCACCACCGCCGCCACGGCTACCGGTCCGGCGAGCGCACCCCGCCCGGCTTCGTCCAAACCGGCGACCGGGGTGTAGCCGTGGCGCCACAGACGATCCTCGAGCAACCAGTCCGGTTCAGACCTGGGTGATGGCAATCTCGTCCTCGGGCGTCGCCTCATTCACCTCAACCGGAATGGTGAAGTAGAACGTGCTTCCGCGCCCCACCTTGCTTTCGACCCAGATGCGGCCGCCGTGCTTTTCGACCGCGAGCTTGCAGAAGGTGAGCCCCATGCCCGTGTCGTAACGATCGTGAACCGTGTGCCGCGACTGCTCGAAGGCGTTGAAAATCCGCTTCTGGTCGGCTTCGGGGATGCCCTCGCCATCGTCACGTACCGACAGCACGAAGGCATCTTCCTGTTTCCAGGCTCGAAAGTCGATGTACCCTCCGCGCCGGGTGTGTTTGATGGCGTTGGCCAACAGGTTTGCCAGCACCCTCCGCAGAAGGTTCGGGTCGGCATTCAAGGCCTCGGCTTCGGGCCGGACCAGGAACCCGAAGTTGCGATCGCGAGGTCCTCCGCTGACATCGCCGAGGGCCTCCTTGGCCAAGTCCGTAAGGCTCTCGACCGCTTCAGGCCGGTACGGCATGTGACCCTCTTTCATGCGCCGCACGTCAAGGATATTGGCAGCTAGATTGAGGAGGTGCTGCGATTCGCTCCTGGCGAGGCTGAGGAGTTCGTCGATACCCCCCAAATCGCCACCCTCCTTGTTCATCTCGAGGCTGTGGTCCAAGAGCCCCATGACACTCGAAATCGGGCTCTTGAGGTCGTGGACGAGCATGTGGATCAGATCGTCCTTGACGCGCTCGCTCTCCTTGAAGGCCTGTTCGAACTTTCGGGACTGCTCGAGCGCAGCGCGAAGACCACGTTCTCGCTAGTCTCTTGTCGAGGAAGCGGTTCAGGTAGGACTTGATGAGTTCGGGCTGTGTGGGGAGCTTCATGAAAATGTCGGCCCCGGAAGCGATAACGCTCGCTGCCAACCCGGGCTGCTCAGGTCCCAGGTAGAGGATTGGGACTTCGGCCAGAGGCCGGCGGCGGCGCAACAGGGAGATGAGGTCGAGCTGAGGAACCTGGGTGACCAGACTGTGTTCGATAATGAGCGCCTCGGGCACCGAGCCGCGCGTGTGGTAGAGCTAGGGTCTCCACATCGGTGAAGATGTCGCTCCCCAGCCCGAGGTCGGAGGCGACCCGCTCCAAGCCATGGCCTCGTTCATCGGTCGTCATGGCAATTAGGACGTAGGGCGCCTGGGCATCGGCCATTAGCGCCTTATCATATCAGGTGGGCGGGCGCGGACTCGAGTCTGTGAAGAATTAAGCATCAGGACCGTCTAGACCACGAAGCTGTCACTCATTTTCGATAGGCCAGCGCCTGCTACGATCGGGTAACTATGCCCTTCGATCTCGCATTCAAAGCGCCGTGGGTGCTGGCGCTGCTGCCGCTGCTGCTGCTGCTTCCCAGGGGTCGGACGCAGCTATGGCGGCTAGCCGCACTCGGCCTCCTCCTGGTGGCGCTTGCCCAACCTACCGTAGGCCGGCCAAGCCACGATATCGCAGTCCTGGTCGACGTCTCCGACAGCGTGGGCAGCGCAGCTCTCGATGTTTTGAAATCGCTCGACACGACCCAACTCCCGGCCCAGCCGGTCGTCTACCTGTTCGCCAGCGACGCGACCGAGATCAGCGACATCGAGGGTCCCGTACCAGATTTCTTGGAGGGCGGCAGTACCGATCTTGCCAGGGCCCTCCAGGTGGTGGCAGCGGCCGGTGTAGAACGCGCCCTCCTGATCAGTGACGGCGCGGAGTCGGTAGGCAACGCCCTTTCGGCGCTGCCGCCGGTAGCCGTGGACGCCATCGCCGTGGCCAGTAGATCGAACGCCCGTCTGGTCGATCTCATAGCCCCCCAACAGGCCTCGCCGGGCGAAACCGTCGAGGTCGTCGCGGTCATCGAGACCGACGTTGCCACCGTAGCCACCATCTACCCCACAGCCGGCACCGAGGCGCTGGAACCGATCACCGCTACGCTGGCGCCGGGCCGATCGTCGGTCCCCTTTCAGATTCAGGTTGGCGACGCCTCGACGGTACGCATTACCGCCTCGTTCGATGTGGGATTCAACCAACCAAGAAGCGACGACGCTCTCGCTATCGAGCTACCGGTTTCAGAGAGCGAGCCGGTTCTGGTGATCGGCGATCCCGCCTTCGCTGATCTCCTCGAGACCCAGGGGTTCGATGTGGTGCGGGGCGACGTGGCCACCGTGATCACCCCGCTGCGCTATAGCGCCATCGTGCTAAGAGAGAGTGCCGGCCAGTTCACCCCAGGCCAGCTCGATCTTCTCAGGAGCTATGTCGACAACGGCGGTGGCCTCCTGATGACCGGGGGACCCGACAGCTTCGGTTTCGGAGCCTGGTACCGTACCCCGGTCGAAGAGGCGCTACCCGTCAGCACCGACCTCCGTACCGAAGTGTCCCTGCCCCTGGTGGCGCTCGTCATCGTCCTCGACCGATCCCAATCGATGAGCACGGGCTCTCCAAGCAAGATCGATCTGGCACGAGAGGGCGCCATCAGCGTCGTCGAACTGGCCTATCAGGACGACCTCCTGGGCCTGATCGCCTTTAGCGATGCCAGCGCCTTCGAATGGGTGTTCGAGCTGCGGCCCGCCACCGACCGGGGGAAGCAGGAGATGCTGGCCGGCATCCTGAACATCACCACCCAGGGTGGGACCGTCCTCGAACCGGCCTACGATCAGGCTATTCGGACCCTGGCCCAGACCGATGCGGCGGTAAAACACATAATTATCCTCTCTGACGGCAAACTCTACGACGGTCAGGGACCGTTCGCGACCACCACGCAGGTGGAATTCGGGACCATGGCATCGACCGCCCTCAACGCAAGGATCACGACGTCGACCATAGCTATCGGCCAGCAGGCGGACTTCGAGAGGCTCGAGGGAATCGCCTCGGCGGGCGGGGGCCGCTACTACCAGGCCCTCGACGTGAGTACGCTGCCGCAAATCTTCACCAACGAAGCGCTAACCGCGACCCGGTCTCTGCTGCGCGAGGAGCCGTTCCGCCCGACCACCCACAGGCACCCTCTGCTGCCCCCAAACATCGCCCCGCCGCAGGTCGACGCCTACATTGCCAGCACCCTCAAACCGGATGCCGAGATCCTCTTTGAAGGCCTGCTAGAAGAACCGATCTTGGCGGTCCGCCGGCAGGGGTTGGGAAGGACCGCCGCCCTGACCACCGACCTGAATGCCTGGGCCGGCGATTTCGGCCGCTGGCGGGAGCTACCCGGGGTCCTGGGCACCGTCACCCGCTGGTTGCAGGCCAATCCGGCACAATACTCGGCCTCGCTAGGCCGCGATGGGCACCAACTCCGGGTGGTAGTCGATGCAGTCAGGGACGGCAAGTATATCAACAATCGAAACCTGAGAGTTCGCTTCGATGGCGTCACCAGCGACCTAGAACAGATCGCTCCGGGTCGGTACGAGGGCAGGATCGATATCGGCGCTGCCCAGGGAACCCTGTTGATCATCGACGGAAGTGAGGTGGTGGCCCGCTCACGGGTTACCACACCGAATCCGGAGTTCGATACTGTCGACGGAGGGTTGCTACTGGAACGGATTGCGACCCGGACCGGGGGCGCTCTGATCGACCCGGCGGAACCCTACGCTCCGATCACCCCGTCGACGTCTACGCCCATCTGGTTTGTGTTTGCGCTGGCCGGCCTAGCGATGTTCCTCATCGAACTGATCGTGCGCCGTTTCGGACGGCCCCGCTATCGTCGGCAACCGGCCTGACGAGATCAGGTGGCCTGGGAGGCCAGGGCGTCGACATCGACCTTCATGATCTCGCGAAGCACGCAGGTCGCGTACGATCCCTTGGGCAGTGCGAACGAAACCGTGAGGCCGTCCTCTTCGTCGGTCACCGCGACCTCGCCGAGAGCGATCCGCGAGATGCGCCTATCGCCCCGGCGCGACGCGAAATCTACCCAACGGAGTCCGAACTTGGCTAGCACGAGGGCCTCTAACGCACCCGGCAACCCCGCCGAAGGTTTCACCTTTCGTCCGAACAGTGGAAGGGTAGCGCTGATTTCGAGCCGTTCGGCGCGAGCGGCTTCGTCCTCGCTCTCTACCAGGAACGTCCCGCCCCGCTGGTGCAACCTGGCCCAGTCCCCAACCGCGACGCGTGTGTAGAGCCCACGATTGAGCCGCTCGACCAGCAAGTGGTTGAACAGCAACGATTGCAGCGACGCTACGAAAAACCGTTTCAGGCGATGGGAGCCCGGCACCCGCTCACCACGAAGCAGCCGCAATCCGTCTACGGCATTGCGGCCGAATCGACCGAAACGCTGCGGTCCAAAATAGTTGGGGGATCCGATCACGCCGAGTTGCGTGAGCACAGCCTGTGCTCGCTCCAGAGCGTCTTCCTCGCAGCCACGAATCCGGATGGAAAACCGATTCCCCTTCAGATGCCCCATGCCCAATTTGTTCCGGTGCCGTGTCTGCTCGAGGATGGTGATTCCGGGAGTGTCGTCGAGGGCGGCTGCGGCCGCTGCGTGACGGTTGGGGATGCTTAGCCACTGTTCGGTAACAGCTCGCTTGTCCTTAAGTCCGGCGACGCCGATCTCGTTCTCTGAGAGGCCTTCTGAAACCAGCGCCAACACCGCGTCGCGGGTGGTAAGTCCCTCTTTGCGGATACGGATGAACAGATGCGACCCCTTCCCTACCGGCTGGTAGCTGGGAATCTCGACGACCCGGAAATCCTCGAGCTGTTCCCGAATCCTGCCTCCGGTTCCAGCGAGGTTCGGCGTGGCAGTTGGAAGATCGGTCCAGCTGAAATCGAGGGCATGGGCTTCGCTCATCGGCGTCACTCCGGGCTAGGCGTCGGCTTCCGCAGCGGGACCGTGAGCTGACATGCCCTCCATCATCAACGTCCGAACCAATCTCAGACGATCCGAAAGAGACTCCGCTTCGAGCAGGCGCTGACGGTTCTCGAGCGAGAAACGGATATTGGCGCAGATGAACGACGCCTGGTATACGGGGTCGTCCGGAAGGGCGGAATCGATCTTTTCGCGGGCTTCGAAGGCAAAACGATCTCGGGCGTACCGGCGAAATGTGTCGATCGCGTCCCAGGCGAGCAATCTCTCTTCGTTGGGATCGCCGCGCGTCAGAGGCCACGCGCTCGACCGGCTGTGCAGCAGCGGTCGGGAAGAACCGTCGACGTCAGGAACGAGTTCTTCGTGCGCGACGTCGATCCGGCACCGCTCCTGGCCGTGGACGAGAAGTTGGTAGCTGCCATCGGGGTTCATACTCGCCCTGAGGATATCCACAAAGGTCCCGACCGCTTTTACGGCTGGCGGCGGTTCGCCACCAGCGAGGACGGTAGCGAACCGTTCAGGCTCGGCCTCGAGGCTGATCTTGACCAGGCGTTTGTAGCGCGCTTCAAATACAAAAAGCGGCACCGTCATCCCCGGGAAGACGACCACGTTGAGCGGAAATAGCGGGATCAGCCCCATGACGGTACGCTATCAGGTCGGTGGCCGGGAAACGGCATCCCTGACCCAAATGCCCTTGAAGAACAGGCAGCCCCCCGTTACCGGAGGGCTGTCTTTGGCGGAGCCGACGGGAATCGAACCCGCGACCTTCTGCGTGACAGGCAGATATGCTAACCGCTACACTACGGCTCCATGCGCTTCTAAAAGTCTAGATGGCCCCGCAGCAGGTGTCAACCCCGGCGCCTACAGGCCGACCAGCAGGTGGCCGATGATCCCGATTAAAACCACGCTACCGACGAAAATGTTGGCATTGAAGCTCCGGAGCACGTTCGCTACGGGTTGCCGCCTCAACAGCAAGTGCTGGACGAGAAGTACCGCGCCTACCGCGATCAGTGAGGCGCCAAAGGGCCAGCGCAGATTGCCGAATACAAGTGCCAGTACCAGGGCCAGCCAGGCAGCGACGTACGTGACCGCGGATATCCTCAAAGCTCCGGCCACACCGAACCGTTCCGGGATGCTGCGGATGCCCGCCTGGCGGTCGAAATCGTGGTCTAGGAGAGCGTAAATGATGTCGAACCCGGCAATCCACAGGCCAACCCCAGCCCAAAGGGCGACGGTGATTGGGGCAAAGGCGCCGGTAACGGCGATCCAACCGCCGGCGGCTGCCGCCCCAATGGTGAGACCCAGCCAGTAGTGACACAGCCAGGTAAAGCGCTTCGTGAAGGGGTACAGGGTCAGAAACAGGACCGCCACGGGCAGCAGAGCCAGCGTCAAGAGGTTCAACGACCAACCTGCCCAGATCAGCAGAGCGAACCCGACCACTGCGAGCACCACCCCGTCGGCCCTGGCGAGGCGACCCGAGGGTATCTCACGACGTGCCGTTCGCGGGTTGGCTCCATCGATGCCCGCATCGAACACGCGGTTAAGGGCCATGGCAGCGGTGCGGGCCCCAACCATAGCCATGGTGACCCAGGCAAACACCGGCCACCCGGGCCAGCCATCGGCGGCCAACAGCATCCCTCCATAGGCGAATGGCAGGGCAAATAGCGTGTGTTCGAAACGGACGAAGTCGAGGTAGCGGCGCAGGCTCCGGTCTCGAGCGGCAGCGGGTTGCACGGTGCAGACGATAGCATGGCAGTGCCTCCCGAAACGCCATTATGGGCATCGCCGGACACTATGAGATCGACAATCCTAACCTCTTTCGTGTCGGACAGGAGCTGGTCAATCCAGGCGGTCCAGAGGGTCCCTAGAGAGCCCTGAGCTAGCGATTGGGTGCGGCTGTCAATGCTGCCTGGCAGACTCTTTGACGGCGTGCGTTGAGAAGCCGAACTGAGGCGCTGCGGTCGCCCGGGAGCCGTAGATCACAGCGTGCGCCAGCTCGGCCAAAGAGGTGCCGCCGAGGTCCACATTCATGTCGAGGCGGTCTCGCAAATCGCCGAGCGACAGGCCGTCGAGCAACATTTCGGTGCCGTACTTGACCACGTTCGGCGACAATATCAGCTGATGCGCTTCGCCCGGTTCGATCTGGTCGAGGATGTCGCCACCGGCGAGCAATCCGGCTACCGTCGTAACGCTGCCAAAGGTACGGTTCTCCAGTGCCCGGACCTCGATGTCCAGACCATCGAGGCCGCTCAGGGGTGCTACAGCGCTGCTGAGGACCGGGGCAAACAGGCTGCCGCTGGCGAGAATCACCCGTTTCGGCTCCTCGAGTGAGGCTGGCAGCGGTCCCATGGGCGTGGCCAGGAAATCGCGCACCATGCCGACCCCATTCTCGAGCATCGGAAAGCCTTCGTACGCTTTTTCGGACGGTACTGGGTGCCCTGCCAGCAGGTAGAATTCGTCGCTGAGAAACACGAATCGACTCCCCCGCTCCGCCAGCATTCGGCGCTGAAACCGGTGCACGCGTTTCACGATCGCCATCGCCTCGCCAGCAGCGTAGGGGCGAAGCTCAGGGAGGTTTCTGCGATGTTCGGTAAGCCCCACCGGAACGGCAGCCACAGCCTGAATGTTTGGCCGGGACGCCAGGTGGTTCAAGGTCTCATCGAGCGCTCGCCCATCGTTTCTTCCCGGCAGCAGAACCAGTTGGGTGTAGAGTTCGATCGGTGCAAGTCGGTCGAGCATGTCGCGAATCTTGGTCGCCTGGGGGTTGCTGACTTTGAGCCGCCACCACTTCATCATGTCGTGCCGGAGATCTTCGTCCGTGGTATGCACCGAAACGTAGAGTGGGCTGAGATTCTCGTCTAGAATCCTGGCAACATCGTGCTCGCTGAGGTTCGTCAGGGTTATGAACGAGCCATACAGAAAGCTAGTGCGAAAGTCGTCGTCCATGACGTACAGGCTCTTGCGAAAGCCCTGAGGCATCTGATGGATGTAGCAGAATTCGCACTTGTTGGCACAGAGCCGGAGACCATCGAACACGACCTCGGAGAACTCCAGCCCAGGGTCTTCCCAAGCGACGGTAAACGGAACCAGCCCACCTGACTCCGGGTCCTGCACCACCAGCCGGGCGCGGCCCCCGGCCAACTCGCGCCGATAGGCGAGGATATCCGGGATTGGCACGCCGTTTACCGTCAGCAGCTCCCATCCGGTCTGGATGCCAGCGATGAATGCGGGAGAATTCGGCACCACAGCGGCGATGGGCACGGGATGGCTCGGTGGCTGCACTTCCATCGTCATGAGCGCATCATTGTAGCAGCCCCAATCTCTGAGGGCTGGTGGCAGGGCAACAGCGGTTTCCAATTCTAGACAAGGTCGTCGTCGGGCGTGCGGCGCGCTCTAGCATCTTGAGGCACCAGGTAGCCATGAATCGGCGGCACCGTGTCGAACGTCACCCAATCGCCCGACGCGATGGTATCGGCGATTTCACTACCGAGGCCTATAACCAGCGGCACACCCACATCGACCACCAGCACCCGATCTTCTGTGGCCACCACCAGGCCACTTCCATGGAGGCGACTCAGGCCTGTTGCTTCCAACGCTGTTATTCCACCGCCGGCAACTGTCACGGCATCGGCCATGGGGTTGATGATGATGCGCGCCATACCGGGGGTAGCGAGGTACGGTCCGGTTCGCTCGAGAACCTGAACAATTGTGTCGCCAACTCGGAGTTCGAGCAATGGGCTCCCCTCGACCCTCGAGAACACTTCGACTTCGGAAGCGAACGGTTTGAACCGTGCGATGAACGCGTCTGGAGAATCTTCGAACACTCGCGCATTCTACCGTGCGGTCACTTGGTAACCCTCAGGCACGATTGTCGACCACCTCATGGTAGACTCTGGGGCGTGATGCAACCTTCGCAAAGGTTCGAATCCCACCTCCGTTGGGCCCCGGCCAATCGGAGGTTTTGTTTTTGGAGGTACCATGCTTGAAGCCTTGAGCCAGGTCCAGGCTCTCGATCTGGAACTCGACGGTTTGGAGGTAGAGCAGGCCCGGACACCACAGGAACTTCTGGATATTCGGGCGCGTCGAACCGAACTCGCCAATGTTCTCGGACAACGGCAGCGGGATCACGACGATCTTCAGCGTCGAGTGAGAGCCAACGAGCTGGATCTTGCGGCTCTCGAGGCGCGACGACGAGCTTCTTCCGAATCCTCCCTGCGAGCTACCAGCGTCAAAGAGGCGTCGCAGTTCCAGAACCAGGAGATCCAATTCGCGACCCGGGTGCAGGAGCTTGAAGAAGAGACGTTCCCACTTCTGGAGAGTCTCGAGACATTGGCAGACGAGGTGAGCGGGCTCGAAGATCTACTAGCGGAGATCGATCCGACCCTGAAGAAGCTCGAATCCGTGGAAAAGAAGAGGGTCGCCAGTATTCGAGGCAAGATCACGTCGGTGTCACGGTCACGCAACCACCTGGCAGAGACGATCGAGCGACCGCTACTCCGACAGTACGAACAGGTCAGAAAGTCGCGGCGGGGGGTCGGTCTGGTCGAAATCCTACACCGTGAGCGCTGCGGCGGCTGCAACGTCAAATTGCCAATTCACGTGATCCAGAAATCCCAGCGCGACGGGTCGGTCACCCGCTGCCCCAGCTGCGGCAGGATTCTGTGGAACAAGCCTAACGAGAAGAGCTGAGCAGGCCTACCCTTACCCTTCTACTAACGCAGCTCGGTAAGCGGATCGAAGGCCCGCCCCTGCCGGTGAAGTTCGAGATGGAGGTGCGGTCCGGTCGAGAGCCCTGTCGATCCGACGCGGCCGATTCCCTCGCCCTGATCGACGTGCTCGCCCACGGTCACCCAAAATTGGCTCAGGTGGGCGTACCAGCTTTCATCGCCGCCCTGATGGCGGATCTTGATAAGGTTGCCAAAGCCTCTGCTCGACCAGGCGGCAAAGACCACGGTCCCGCTGCGGGCGGTTAAGACCGGCGTGCCCGATGGCGCCGCCACATCGAGGCCTCGGTGAAAGCCCAAGGTCCCCATACCGAGGTTTCGCCGGCCGAAGTACGAGGTGATGCGACCGTGAAGCGGCCAGATATAGCGATGTTCCTCTTCCCGCACCCTGGCCAACCGTTCGAGCGCTTCGGTCGGTTCGACGCCCGGTAGAAATAGCAGCATACCCTCGTGAAGATCGAGCGGTGACGTAAGACCATTGGCACGGATCAGCGCCACCGGGTCGACCGCATGCGCCAGCGCCAACTCGACCAACTGGGCTTCGGTCTGATAGCTGATCAGCAGACCCTCATCGGGTGGGATGAGTAGTTCGATCCCGGCCGGCAGACGGTCCATCGAAGAGAGATCCGGATTCGCGCCGATCAGCGACGTCAACGTGACCTCGTACAGTTCAGCGAGAGCGCTTAGGGTCTCGCCTTGACCCAGGATATGGCGCGTGAAACCTGGAGGCGGTTCGGGGGCGGCCTCGACAATACCCCCGGTCGCATCGAGCAGCGGTACTCTTAGGATATCCCCAGGGAAGATAGTGTTGTCGGCGAGACCGTTGGCCTCTTTGAGCACCTCGACTGCAACCTGATAGCGGGAGGCTATCACCCCGAGCGATTCGCCGTCGCTGACGGTGATGAGGGCGTAGCCTTCGGCTTCAACCAGCCCCAACACTGCTAGCAGAACCATGAACCTAGCGGCTTTTTCCAGACGGGGAATTCTCAAGGTGAACACGAACGCACTACATTCCCTCCGGAAAAAACCTTACCAATGAATTTTTAGAACTCGATGAGGGCCGCCAGTTTTTGCACGGCACGAAGGGTTCGGCTCCCGGGACTTTACGCGGACCCTTGGCGCCAACACCACGCTCTGGGACGGTACTTGGGGCGAGGACCCTGCCTCGCGAACAGTTCAGGCGGGCGGTCTCAGAATCGTTATGGGGAAATCGCCGTGTCGGGGCGCAGAGCATCTTCAAGATAGGCAACGACGTCGTTGGTGTTGGCCCCCGGGGTGAAGATCGCCCCAATCCCAAGATCGGCCAGCTGGGGCAGATCCTGGTCCGGAACGATGCCGCCGCCAAACACCAGGATGTCGTCTGCGCCGCGGTCCCGTAGACCCCCCATCACCCGGGAGAAGTACTGCATATGGGCGCCGGAAAGGATCGATAGGCCGACCGCCTCGACATCTTCCTGGATGGCGGCATTCACGATCATCTCGGCGGTCTGTCTCAGTCCGGTGTAGATGACCTCCATGCCGGCGTCACGAAGGGCTCGAGCGATCACCTTGGCCCCTCTGTCGTGCCCGTCCAGACCGGGTTTGGCGATGAGGACGCGGATCGGCTGGCGCATGCACGAATCATACCCGCTGACGGACAAACGGGTGCATAGTGCAGTGGAAAAATGCCCTCCCTGGCCGTGCTACCATACGGGCGCCGTCGAGGGCGGCACCCATGCTGAAGCGTCTGTCCAACCGATTGTCTGAATCCGTTTCGGCTAAAAGCCTGGCGGTGTTCCGCATCGGGGTTGGCCTGGTTCTCGCCTGGGAGGCGGAACGCTACCTTCGTCGAGGCTGGGTCGCACGCTACTGGATCGAGCCGGACTTCAATTTCCAATACACGCTCTTCAGGTGGCTCGAACCGCTGCCGGGTGACGGCATGCTGTGGCTCTTCTACGCCCTCTTCGTGGCAGCCATTCTGGTGACCGTCGGCCTCTTCTACCGGGGTGCCATGGCCTTCTTTTTGCTCGGCTTCAGCTACGCATTCCTTCTCGAAGAGTCACGTTACCTGAACCACACCTATCTGATTTGCCTCCTGAGTTTCGTGATGTTGCTGGTTCCGGCCAGCCGTACCTGGTCGCTCGATGCACTGCTGTTCCCGCGACATCCGACCGTTCCGGCGTGGTCGGTGTGGCTCATCCGGTTCCAGATCGCGGTGCCGTACTTTTTTGGCGGGGTAGCAAAGATCAACCCGGATTGGCTTCGGGGCGAGCCAATGCGTGGGTGGTTGTCCAACGAGCAAGACGTCCCACTACTTGGACGGCTAGTCGACGAGCCGTGGTTGGCCTATCTATTCAGCTACGGTGGGCTCCTACTCGATCTAACGGTGATTCCGCTGCTGCTGTGGCGTCGTAGCAGGCCGTTCGCCTTCGCAGCATTGACGATCTTCCACCTGACCAACGACAGGCTGTTCAACATCGGAATTTTTCCTTGGATCATGCTCTTGGCTACCACGATCTTCCTCGAGCCGGACTGGCCTACCCAGCTGTGGCGGGATCTCAGGGCCTCGCCCCGATCCACCGCACCGCTGGTTGTGATTGGCGCTATCGCCACTACTGGCTATGCCTGGTTCCTCAAAGGAGGGGTAGAACCGGTCCCTCTTGTCATCGCGCTCAGCTCGGGTGCTGTCCTCGGCTGGGTTTTCGTCGCACGCCCCAGCGAGTCGTCAGCGTCTGGGTCCCACAGGAAAAACGTGCAGCTGCGGCCACTTGTCGCGACCCTGCTGGGCGCATGGTTGCTGTTGCAGACCTTGGCCCCGCTGCGGCACTTTTTGCTGCCGGGACGGTCAAGCTGGACGGAGGAAGGGCAACGATTCACCTGGCACATGATGTTGCGCAGCAAATCTGGCGATCTGTTGTATCTGGTCACCGATCGCGCCACCGGGGAGCAACTCGAGGTCGACCCCGCCGAGGTGGTGCCTGATTGGCAACATAAGGAGCTGGTCGATTCACCCCACATGATCCTCCAGTTTGCTCGCTATACGGCGGAGCGTTTTGCGGCCATCGGCTTTCCCGATGTCGAGGTTCGTGCCATATCGCGCGCTTCGCTCAACTTCCGCGAACCGCAGCTCATGATCGATCCGAACGTCGACCTGGCTGCCATCATGCCGTCATTGCAACACGCGGACTTCATCATGCCGCTGGTTACCCCGCTCGCCTCAGATTCCCAGGCACCCCAATAGCGACGTTAGATCAGAACGGGTTCCTGGTAGACCCCATAGACCGATCTCAGCACGTCCATCTGCTCACCCAAAGTGCAGTAGGCGTGGGCGGCGGCGAGGAAGGCGGGCATGGTGTTCGTCCCTGCCACCGCGGCATCCCTCAAGGCTGACAGGGCGCGTTCCGTCGCGACCGGATCGCGCTCCGACCGGATCCTGGTGAGACGCTGATCCTGAACCTGCGCCACGCTGGGATCTACCAGCTGGATCGGGACCTTTACGGATCCGTGTTCGAAGGCGTTGATACCGACCACCAGGCGCTCACCATCGTCGACTGCGCGCTGCTGCCGGTAGCTGGCGTCGCCGATCTCGAGTGCAAAAAAGCCCTCCTCGATGCCTTGTTCGACACCACCGAGGGCGTCGATCTGGTCGAAGTATTGATGACATTGGCGTTCCAATTCGTCGGTCAGTGCCTCGACGAAGTAAGAGCCTCCAAGCGGATCGGCCGTGCTGGCAACACCGCTCTCAAAGGCGACCACCTGTTGGGTTCGTAGGGCCAGCGTGGCGGCCTCTTCAGTGGGCAGGGCAAGCGCCTCGTCGTAGGCGTCGGTGTGCAGACTGTTGGTCCCTGCCAAAACGCCCGCCAACGCCTGAATCGCCACCCTGGCTACATTGACCAGCGGCTGTTGGGCCGTTAGCGACACACCCGCCGTCTGGACGTGCGTTCGCAACATCCATGACCGCGGATCCTTGGCGCAGAACCTGTCGCGCATCTGCCGCGCCCAGATACGTCGGGCCGCCCGGAGCTTGGCGATCTCCTCGAAGAAGTCGTTGTGGACGTTGAAGAAGAAGGAGATCCTGGGGGCGAAGTCGTCGATGTCGAGGCCTCGCTCCAGGGCGCGTTCGACGTAGTGGAGACCGTCAGCCAGGGTGAAGGCCAACTCCTGGACGGCGGTCGACCCGGCCTCGCGAATGTGGTAGCCAGACACGGAAATGAAATTCCATCTAGGGACATTGACGGGTCCCCACTCGAAGGTATCCACCACCAGGTCAACGCTGGGAGCTGGGGGGAATATGTACTCCTTCTGGGCGATGAATTCCTTGAGAATGTCGTTCTGGATGGTGCCGCCAACCTTGCGAAGGTCGGATCCCTTGCGCTCCGCCATGGCCAGATACATGGCCCAGATGGCGTTGGCCGGTGCGTTGATGGTCATCGAGGTGGTGATCGCTTCGGGATCGATCTTGTCGAACAGGACCTCCATATCGGCGAGGCTCGAAACCGCTACCCCACACTTTCCAACCTCGCCACTGGAGAACGGGTGATCGGAGTCGTAGCCCATGAGCGTGGGGAGATCAAACGCCGTTGAGAGGCCGGTCTGACCTGCTTCGAGGAGGCGCCGAAATCGTTCATTGGTCTGTTCGGCGGTGCCAAAACCGGCGAACATCCGCATCGTCCACAACTTTCCCCGGTACATAGACGGATGGACGCCACGTGTGAAGGGAAAGGAGCCCGGGTAGCCGAGTTTCTCCGCCGGGTCGAACCCCGCGAGGTCGTCTTGCGTGTACAGCGGATCCACCTCGATCTCGGACAGCGTGCGGAACGGGTAGTCGCGTTCGGGAAAATCTTCGGTCGCATCGAGAAACTCTTCCTCGAGCCACTTCCGTTTGTTTTTCATGCCGCAATGATAGCAACGTCACCAGCGAGGCCGAGACCGATACGCTGTCAGTCGAGCCACTCCAGCCGAAGAACCTCGGCCCGAGCGGCTACCGCCCCCTCTAGCTTATCGATATCGCGCCGAACCACGGCTAGGGCCAGCGCCCCGCCAGACGGCCGCTCCACGACGGTGCCGAGTCGTCCCATGAGCCGGCCACCGGCGTAGACGTTGCGATCAGATCCCTGAGGGACGGCGGCGAGATCCAATCGGGCCAGACCCCGTTTGAGGTTCCCCCGAGCCTCGACCCTGGCCATGGTTTCCTGTCCGAGATAGCAACCTTTGGTATAGGAAACGAACGCCTCCAGGCCCGCCTCCTGAGGCAGCACCCCTTGACCTGCGTCCCTGACAGCTGCGGGCACGCCAGCCAGAACTCTGACAAGTTCGGCCGCCGCCGCATCGACCCGGAAGACACCAGCTTCTGCCAGCGCCTCGGCCACGTCTGGGAGATCGGCCGCGAGCAGGTGAACGTCGACACCGCCTCGACCGCTGCGATCGGCCTGGTGGAGCAACACCTCGGCTCCCGCCAACGCCTCTTCGACGAACCTGCCGGTCGTGGGCAGAGCGATCCCGACGTCGGACAAAAGGCCGGCGACCCCCGAACCTTGGAGACTCACGCCGATCAGGACACCCTCGAGATTCTCGATCGTCACCTGATCGAAGATGATATGACTCCGGAGCGAGGCTTCGACGGCCGGTCCCGCCCCATCTGCAACCGACAGGTACAGGTCGTGCACCCGCCGGCAGACGGTCATATCGGCCAGAGCGTGGCCCTTGTGGTTGAGATGCAGCGCCCGCACGGTCCCACCGAGAGGCAGCCCTCGAATGTCATTCGAGACCTGACCGTGAAGGAAGTCGATCCGGTCGTTGCCGGTCAGGCGAAGCGGCGTGGCTTGGGCCAGTGACCACACCAGGACGCCGCCATCGAGCGCCTCGTGAAGATCCGAGCTACGAGGCTAGAGATCTGATCAAGTCCAGACATTCTGGTCAACTCCTATGACGGTAGTTCCGAGTATAGGCCGCTACCTCTCTCTGTTGCTGCTGCGGCAGCTACAAGCCGTCGTCACAGGTGCCAGCGGTTGAATTCGAGCGCGATCGATCAGCCGACCAGACCCTAGGCTAGAGATCTGATCAAGTCCAGACATTCTGGTCAACTCCTATGCCCCCACAGCTGGTCAACTCCTATGACGGTAGTTCCGGTCGCCATGACCTCGGGCCTGCTGGTCGAATCCATCTCAACGAGTATAGGCCGCTACCTCTCTCTGTTGCTGCTGCGGCAGCTACAAGCCGTCGTCACAGGTGCCAGCGGTTGAATTCGAGCGCGATCGATCAGCCGACCAGACCCTTAAGTACCCTGCACGCGCTGCTCCGCACGCCATTCGAGCCCAGACCAGATGAGGTCTTCGATATCCCCATCGAGCACGTTGTCCGGGTCGTGGCGCATGGTGCCGCTGCGATGGTCCTTGACGTATTGCTTGTCCAGCACGTAGCTGCGGATCTGTGACCCCCACTCGATCGCCTTTTGCTCCCCGCGGGCCTTCAACTGCTCTTCCTGGCGAAGGCGCTCCTGACGCTCCCACAGGCGGCTCCTGAGCACCGTCAGCGCCTTTTCGCGGTTCTTGATCTGCGACTTCCCATCCTGAATTGTGACCACGATCTCGTCCCGAGTGCCGCTGCGATAGACGACCCGGACGGCCGAATCGGTGGTATTCACCGACTGCCCACCTGGGCCCGAGGAACGGTAGACGTCCACCCTGAGGTCCTTGGGATCGAGATCGATGGCGATATCGCCATCGATCTCGGGCACGATATCGACCGAGGCAAAGCTCGTGTGGCGCCGATTCTGGGCATCGAACGGGCTTACCCTAACCAACCGGTGGACGCCCCCTTCGACGCTAAACTGCCCAAAGGCCCGCTCACCCCGCACGATGATTTGGGCGTAGTCGATGCCGTTTGGAGCGTTGTCGTTGCCCACCGCATCGAGGAGTTCGACCTTGAATCCTTGGCGCTCGGCGAACCTCCGATACATCCTAAGCAGCATCCCCGCCCAATCCGAGGATTCGGTACCGCCGGCGCCGGGCTTGATGGTGACGATGGCCGCGTTGTCGACGTAGGCCCCGACGAATAGCGTCTCCCGATAGAGTGAATCGAGGTCGGCACCGACCCTCATCTCCTCCTCGGCGAGCTCCTCGTGCTCGTCGGGGCCGGCAATGGTAGCGAGCTCCTGCAGCCCTTCTATATCGTCCTCGAGCGTTCCGAAGGCCCCGATTACCCGACGTAGACGGCTTGCCTCCTGGGTGATATTTCTGGCCTTGCCAGGGTCATTCCACAGGTCGGGATCGTTTTCTAGGGGTTCCAACTCGCTCAGTCTGACCTGCTTGCCAGCCAGGTCAAAGATACCCCCTGAGATTGTTTAACCGGACGATCAACAGTTCCATGGCTTCCTCCACAGACCCACTATAGCGTGGCACTTTCGACGACGACCCGACCAGATCCCACAAAATCGTGAGATATGCGTCACACACGACGAAACGGAGTGTGATATCGTACTATTAATCAGGCCGGTTGGCGATTCACAGGACCACAGTTTTGGAGGACCGTTTGCCACTACTTGACAGCTTCGACCCACTGACGATCGTGGATATCCTGCTCATCAGCATCCTGCTCTATCAGGGATACAAACTGCTGATCGGGTCGCGGGCATGGAATGTCTTCCGGGGCCTCGCCGCCATGGCGGGACTCTGGTTCGTGGCAACCCAATTTCAACTCCAAGCCACAAAATGGCTCTTCGACCGCGTCGCGCCAGTAGGCTTTATCGCCATTGTGGTGGTCTTCCAGCCGGAGCTTCGGGCGGCCTTGGAACGCGTCGGGAGAGGCCGCTTCAACCGCGGATCCGGCAGCGATCCAGTCGAGGAGATCATGGTGGCGGTGCGCGAGCTCGCCAACGCCAGGACCGGTGCCTTGCTGGCGATCGAAGGTCGGACCCCAATCAGGGAGTACGGCAGTGCCGGAACGGAGCTGAATGCCCCGGTAACGTCAGCCCTGCTGCAAACCCTGTTCGAGTCCAAGGGTCCGCTCCACGACGGTGCGGTCATCATCAAAGACGATGTGGTAACCCACGCCGGTTCCGTCTTCCCCCTGTCCGACAAGCATGAAGGCTGGTCGCTGAGGCACGGCACCAGGCACCGGGCAGCCCTCGGCCTGTCCGAGGTGTCCGACGCCCTGGTGGTGGTCATCAGCGAAGAGCATGGAACCGTTAGCATCGCTCAGGCAGGCGTGTTGCGGACCGATATCACGCCGACCGAGGTGTCGAAGGCGATCCGCGAGGTGTACGGTTAACATATTCGGCCGGCTGTTGGAAAATTGGCCTCAGAAGGTTGGAGCCGTGATCCTCGCCACACTCCTGTGGCTGTTCGTATCTACCAACGAAACCGCCACGACCCAACGGGGCCTGCTGGTACCGATCGTCGTCACCGGTGTCGAGGACACCCAAGTGGCTATCGGGGTGCCGGAGCTGATCGAGGTCACCGTGTCCGGGCCGAGTTCTCGAGTCGACCGGCTCGGCCCGGAAAACATCGAAGCGGTGCTGGACCTGTCGGGACTCGAGGGGGAGTTCGAACGGGCCATCAGCGTGCTTCCCCCCCAAGGAATTACCTTGGTCAACGTCAACCCCAGCGACGTTACCGGCCGTCTCGAGGCGGTCCTCAACAAACCGGTTCCGGTTGAGGTCGTCCTGCTGAGCCCGCTCCCAGACGGTCTCTTGCTGGACTTGCGAAGCCAGCCGCAGCAGGTCATCGCATCCGGCCCCTCGGGTCCGTTGGATCGGACGGTCCGAGCGATCGCCGCCATCACCATGGTGCAGGGCACGACCCAGGTGAATCTGTTCCCGGCAGACGCTGGTGGCCAAACGGTCCGCGATATCGTTCTGTTGCCCTCGGTTTCAACCGTTACAGCTGCAAGCCGCCAGGCGCTGGTAATCAAGGAGGTTGCGGTCGAGTTCGTCCGGCCGAACAACCCGGCGCTGGTGGGGGTGATTTTCGAAACCGACCGGCTTCCGATCGCCGGCCCGGCCGTGCTGCTCGATACGCTCGAGTCGGTACAGGCGACGGTAGAGCTGACGACCCCTACCCCACCACCGGGACAGTATACTTTCCCTGTTGTGTTGGCGCTTCCGAACGGAGTGGGGGCGTTGGAGGCCCTCACGGCAACGCTGAGCTTCGGTCGGTCGCCTCTCGCGGAGTAACGCAACCCGGAGGTACCGGTGGTCTACCCCATGCGCTTCTACGGCGATCCGATACTACGCAAGGCAGCTGGGCCGGTATCACGCTTCGACGCCCCGCTCGAGGCCCTTAGTCGCGATTTGTTGGAAACCATGTACGACGCCAACGGCGTCGGCCTCGCCGCCCCACAGGTCGGCCTTTCCAAACGGATCTTCGTGGCCCTGGAAACGGTACCCAGAGACGATCAAGACGACGATACCGGCGATGCCGACTCCGAAACGTCCGACCAGGGCGACCTCATTGTCGACGACGAGAGGCAACGGTGGGGCGTCGTCGCAGAACACGTCATGGTCAACCCCACTATCGTTCGGCGCGAGGGGGAACAGGTCGGTCCGGAGGGGTGCCTGAGCGTCCCCGGCCTGTTCGTGGATCAGATGAAGCGCGAC
Organism: Trueperaceae bacterium; assembly: GCA_963662295.1. Classification (GTDB taxonomy): domain Bacteria; phylum Deinococcota; class Deinococci; order Deinococcales; family Trueperaceae. Next base: position 478,795 of record OY759346.1, on the reverse strand, counting down.
CGGTCGGTTACCGTACGTTTTCAGGACCTCGGCGGGCGTTGGAATGAGATCGAGGCCGAAGGCCACTTCGCCCATGTGGTTCAGCACGAACTCGATCATCTCGACGGAATCCTGTTCATCGACCGACTTCCGGCGGCGGAGCGCCGGGCATTCTTCGATGAGCACCGGGCTCAGCTCGCGGACATCCAGCGGGAAGCGAAACGGTTGCTGCGGGAGCTGCGCCGGGAACCTGCTCCTCTACCGGTGATCTGACATGGGTGGCCCCGGCAATCCATTTCGTATGGCCTTCTTCGGCTCGCCAGCATTCGCCGTGCCAGCCCTCGGGGCCATAGCCGACCACCACCGCGTCGCGGTGGTGGTCGCCCAGCCAGACAAGCCCGCGGGGCGAGGCCTGAAGCTTCGAGCCCAGCCGGTGGCCAAGATCGCCCTCGGCCTGGGTTTGCCGCTGCTGCAGCCACCCCGCCTGCGCAACAACACCGAGTTTGCCGCCAGGCTGGCTTCGCTCGAACTCGACGTCGCCGTTACCGTAGCCTACGGGAAGATCCTGCCTGCGGCGCTGTTGGCGATTCCACGCCACGGCTTCTTGAATGTCCATGCCAGCCTGCTGCCCAAGTACCGCGGCGCGGCGCCGATCCAATGGGCGCTCATCGAAGGCGAGACCATAACCGGTATTACGATCATGCAGACTGAGGAAGGGCTCGACACCGGACCGATTCGACACGTTCGCAAAACAGCGATAGGCCCAGACGACGATGCACAAACGCTGTTCACCCGGCTCGCCGAGCAGGGATCCTACGCGCTGATCGAAGCCCTCGAGTTGCTCCATAAGGGCGCCCTCCCCAGCGAACCGCAGGACGACACGCTGGCAACCTCGGCCCCGATGTTGCAGCGCGAGGACGGCCGAATTCGGTGGACACACGCAGCTGGCGCCATCACGAACCGTTTTCGGGGCGTCGTGATGTGGCCGGGAAGCTGGTTCACCTTCGGTACCGATCAGGTGAAGGTGCGCGCGCTCGAGGTCTCTTCTTCAGTGGGGCTGCCCGGCTCGGTGGTGGCCGTCGAGGGCGACGCGATTACGGTAGCGACAGGTGAGGGTTCGGTGCGTTTGACCACGGTTCAACCGCCCGGTAAGGCCCCGATGGCGGCCAGGGCATGGGCCAATGGGCGCGGAGTGAAAGTGGGCACGTCCCTTGGCTAAGGTCGCCATCGTGGGCCGCCCGAACGTGGGCAAATCGAGCCTCTTCAACCGCCTCGTGGGTCGGCGCGAGGCCATCGTTGCAGATGTTCCCGGCGTAACCCGTGACGTCAAGGAGGCCGACGTTGAAATCGACGACGGCAGCGTCGTCACCCTCCTCGACACCGGTGGCCTGTGGTCCGGCGATCGTTGGGAGGATCCTATCCGGCTCAGGGTCGAGGCGGCGCTCAGCGATGCCGAGCTCGTCCTCTTCTGTGTCGATGGCCGCAACGAACCCTCCGCAGCCGACTACGAAATCGCCGACTGGCTCCGGACGATGGCACTGCCCGTGGTGCTGGTTGCCACCAAGGTGGACGACCCGAGGCATGAAGAGACGTCGGTGTATTTCGAGCTGTTCGCCTTAGGGTTTGGGGAGCCCCACGCCACCGCGGCCGAGCACGCCCGCGGTACCTTTGAACTGCTCGACCTGATCGCAGAGCGTCTTCCCCTCAGCGAACCGGGCGTCGACGAAGAGGCCGTACGGATCGCCATCGTCGGCCGCCCCAACGTCGGCAAGTCGAGCCTGCTCAACGCTCTGGTCGGCAGCGAGCGGGTCATCGTCGCCGACGTACCGGGCACGACGCGAGATAGTGTGGACGTGCGCTTCTACTTCGGCGGCAGGCCGTTTGTGCTCGTCGATACCGCTGGCATCCGACGCAAGGCCAGCGAGAAGGTCGAACAGTATGCCAAGATCCGGGCCGAAAATGCCATGCGGCGCGCCGACGTGGCGATTCTGGTCGTCGACCCGTTCGAAGTGGGCGACCACGAACTGCGGGTGGCCAACCTCGCGTTCGAATTCGGCAAACCCGTGGTCGTCGCCATCAACAAGTGGGACCTGGTGACCGACGAACAGCTAGCCGGCTTTCGCAGCCGCGTTGCCGCAGAGCTCACCCATATCGCCTTCGCGCCACAGGTCTTCACCAGTGCCGTGACCGACTACGGCCTCCACGAACTGCTAGCCACCGCGATACGGGTGTTCGACACCTCCAGACGGCGTGTCTCTACCGGGAACCTCAACCGCTGGCTCGAGGTCTGGACCCAGCGCCAGGAACCGCCAAATTTCAAGGGCAGATCGCTCAAGCTCTTCTACGGAACTCAGGCAGACATCGCGCCCCCAACCTTCGTATTCAGCGTCAATAGCGACCAGTTCATCACCCGAGCCTACGAGCAGTACCTCCGCAACCGTATTCGTGAAGACCTGGCCTTTTCAGAAGTCCCCTTCAGACTGATTTTCAAAGCTCGGGGCGCCCGCGGCGGAAAGCGCGTTCGGCTCTAGCGCCGACGGAGGACCACCACCTCGACCTTGTGCCTGCCGCGCCTGGTCTCGCCCGCAGAGCGCTGCACCTCCAGCCAACCCAAGCCTCTGGCGAATAGCTCGTCGCCCGCCGCCGCGCTCGACCCTTTGGTAGCCCGTACCCCGTTGAGCAGGACGTTGCCGGCGGCCACGCCTTTGGCAAAGTAGGTCCGCGAGACCTTAAAGGCCTTCGCCCCCAGGGCGTCGACCCGCAGCGAGGGCACGATCACCGTCGCTTCGCTTCTGAATCCGGAAACCGCTCGCTCGACGGGAACCTCCAACGGATCGAGGCCGTCCGGCGCTTTGGCCTCGAAACCGCTGGGGAGCGGATGGGTCGCAATCACGGTTACGCCGTCCTGATGTTCGATCAGGTCCCCTACATACCCGGCCCCGATCCGTTGCGCCGCAAGCCAGCGGGCGACCTGATCCGGGTCCAATCCCGACAGAAACACGCCGACAAACCTCGGCGAGGCCTCAGGGATGTGGCTGGGAAACACCGACACTCTGCGCCGCTCGGCCCCGGGAAATCCCCCATGCGGCGAGACGCCTATGGCGTCGACCTGTCGCAGCCTTGCTACCAGCTGCGACGAATCCTCGGGTGCCAGGAATTCGCTGTGAACGGCCCGGCCCCCCAAGGCAGCACCAGCCAGGGCATCGCTGTCGGAGGTGGTCATGGGCCTCGGACGTCGGTCACCGTCAGGCCTTTGGCCCGCAGGCGGTCGGCGAATCCGTCTGCCTCCTGCCCCGTAACGCGTAGCACCAACTGGCGTTGCCCATCCTCGCCAACGCCGGTCGTGACGACGGCAGTGATATTCGACGGCGGTCCGGATTCGGCGACTTTGGCTAGTATGCCGGGCGCATCGGGGAGTTCTGCGGTGACGCGAATCCCGCCCTCGCGGAGGCCCAAAAAATCTACCAGCGCGCGCAGCAGGTCCGTGATGGTCAGGATGCCCACGAGGTCGGCGCCGGCTACCACGGGGAGGCCCGAGATCTTATGTTCCTCCATGAGTAGCGCCGCTCGTTCGATCGGTTCATCGTGATCGACCGTAATGACCGGCGTCTGCATGACGTCCCCGACCAGCAGTCTGCTCAGCAGGAAATTGAGTTCGTACACCGACAGGGTCGAGGCCTTGGATGGGGTCGCCTCTTTCAGGTCCCGATCCGTAACGATACCGATAAGACGTCCGTTTCGCACCACCGGCAACCGCCGAAAACCGCCCCGGCGCAAGCTTTGCATCGCCTCCATCACCGGCGTGTTGTCGGCGACGGTCTGGGGCACAGGTGTCATCCACTGCTTGACAAGCATGACCCTCCTCCAGGGCGCGCTTTGGGCATCAACATATCACTTGGCCAGGCGTCACGTCGGAACCGATCCGAAGGAGCATCGCCCAGCATGGGACAATGTAGCTATGAAGACCGTAACCGTCTTGGGCTCAACCGGATCGATCGGGACCCAGGCTCTCGAGGTGGTCCGCTGGCATGGGTACCGCGTAGCCGGTCTGGCTGCCGGCCGCAACGCCGATCTGCTGGTGGCACAGGCCGCCGAGTTCAGACCGAAGTTGGTGTCTTGTGCGCCGACCATCGCGAGTCAGGTTGCGCGGCACCTGCCACCCGAAACCCACCTGGTTTCGGGGCCCGAAGGATCGTGTGAGGTCGCCCGTCTTCCGGCCGACCGGGTGCTAGCCGCCATCCCGGGAATGGCCGGTCTCGAGCCGACCATGGCCGCCGTGCGGGCCGGCCGCCATGTGGCCCTCGCCAACAAAGAGTCGATGGTGGTAGCCGGACCGCTGTTATGGCAGGCGGTGGCCGAGGCACAGGCCGACTTGACGCCGGTGGATTCGGAGCATTCGGGGCTCCACCAGTCGCTCAACGGCGAGTCCCTCGACGACGTGACCGCAATGGTTCTGACGGCTTCGGGTGGGCCGTTCCTGGAGGGACCGGAAGACCTGGGTACGGTAACGCCCGCCGAGGCGTTACGGCACCCGAACTGGTCGATGGGTCCGAAGGTAACGATCGACTCGGCGACCCTGTTCAACAAGGGCCTGGAGGTGCTGGAGACACACTACCTGTTCGGGATTCCGCTCGAAAAAATCGAGGTAGTGATCCACCCGCAATCGCTCATCCACGCCCTGATCCGTTTCCGTGACGGCAGCATCAAAGCCCAGATCGGACCGCACGACATGCGTCTGCCGATTCAGTACGGCCTTACCGGACCGGAGCGACCTCAGGTCCCACTGGCCAACCTCCCTCTCACGGGGCGCTGGGACCTGCTCGAGCCGGACCGCGCTCGCTTCCCGAGTCTCGGTCTCGCCTACCGGGCTGGGACTATCGGCGGGGTAGCACCGGCTGCGCTGAACGCCGCCGACGAAATCGCGGTCGAGGCTTTTCTCGCCGGGCGCATCCGCTTTACCGACATCCCCAAGGTACTTGAAGAGGTGCTCGACCGAACCCCCGCAAGCCCTTTGACTTGGAGCGCCATCACCGACACCGACGCCGAGGCGCGACAGCAGGCTCGTAGGATCATCGCCGACCTCGCCAGGGTCGGTGGCTGATGTTCCGCTCCTCGTTCCGCCTTCCCGTGCGGCTGCTCGGCATCCCGATTCGCCTCGACACCTCATTCCTGCTCGTCTTGCCAATCTTCGCCTGGCTGATCGGTTCTCAGATTCCGAGCTACGGCGCCTTTTTGGAGTCCTTCATTGACATCGACGCTAGTGGTCTGCAGCACGGGCTCACCCCGTACCTTCTAGGCCTTATCGCAGCAATTGGTCTGTTCGCCAGCGTCCTTGTTCACGAACTTGGACATGCGGTCATCGCCCGGCTGTATGGGGTCGAGGTTCAGGAGATCACACTGTGGTTCTTGGGTGGCTTGGCGCAGTTTGAGGAGCTTCCGAAACAGCGCGGTGCTGAGGCGGTGGTAGCAGTGGCAGGTCCCGTCACCAGCCTTATTCTGGCGGCTCTGGGATTCGGTGCTTCGTTTCTAGCGGCAACCGGGTTGCCCTCAGCTACCATTTTCGTGTTCAGCTATCTGGCACTCACGAACCTGTTCCTGGCGGTATTCAACCTTCTGCCGGCCTTACCGCTAGACGGCGGGAGAATCCTGCGATCGCTGCTGGCGTTGGCGATGCCGAACACCCGCGCCACGCGAATAGCCGGAGCAGCAAGCCGGGCGGTGGCGTTGCTACTTGTCTTCATCGGTATTTTTCGGCTGGATGTATTTGTCCTAATCGTAGCCTTTTTCATCTACGGCGCGGTCAGGGCAGAGGTACAAAACGCCTTGATCGAGGAGTTGCTCACCCCGCGAACTGTACACGACCTGATGACCACAGAGGTCATTACCGTCGACCCCGACATGCCCCTCGAACAGTTCGCCAAACTCGTCTATTTCCAACCCCACCGAGGTTATCCTGTGGTGGACGGGGACGACAGGGTTCTTGGGTTCGCCGTGGTTCAGGATGCAAACGAGGAAGAACACCCTGACGACGCCACTGTGGCCGCCATCGTTCGCCCAGCCGAGCTCATGCTCGAAACGGACCCAGCCACGGATGCCCTGTCTCGTTTGAACCGAAGTGCGGTCGGCCGCCTGGTGGTGGTCGATCAGGATGACCGAATCGCGGGGGTCCTGAGCCGCACCGACGTACTCCGTGAACTTCAACAACGATCGGTGTGACGCTAGGCCGTTCGTGCGACACACAACGGCAACGAGCCGCACAGTTTGCCATACTTGAAACCATGAACGCAACCCTGGTATCGGCATGCTGACTGCGCTGGTCTTCCTGATCATCCTCATGTCGGCGGTCCTGGTGCACGAACTCGCCCACTACCTGAACGCCCGAAGTGTCGGGGTACCGGTACGCGCCTTCAGTATCGGCTTCGGACCCGTCATCTGGCGTGGCACGTGGGCCGGAACAGAGTGGAGAATCGCTCTGCTCCCGCTCGGCGGCTACGTCGACCTGCCCGGCATGGCGCCCAAGGTGGACGCCGAAGGCAATCTCCAGCATCCCGATGAAGGAATGGCCCGCAAGGGTCTGGTTGAGAAGATCTGGGTCCTGATCGGCGGGGTGATCGCAAATTTCGTTCTCGGCGTCGTCCTGGTCAGCGCCGCTATCGGACTGCAGCCGGGTTATCGCGAAATCACGACCGGCGTTCCCCCTGCTGTCTCCGGCTCCCGCATCGCTGCCGTCATCGACGGCTCGGCGGCCGCAACGCTAGGGCTCCAGCCCGGCGACGAGCTCGTCGAACTGAACGGCATCAGCGAACCGAGTCCGGCCCAGGTGGTGGCAGAAATTCGGCAGGCCAACCGGCTCGAACTAACTGTTGAGCGCGCTGGAGAGCGACTCGTGCTAGTCACACCGTGGCCGCCGGACGGTGCCGAGGGACCCCCGCTGCTCGGGATCCAGTTGAGTCCTCTAAACGTCGAAACCGTCGGGGCCCTTCAGGTACTTGCCGAGTCGGTGTGGTTCGGTCTCAGAATCATTCCGGACATGGTCCAGGGATTCGCCCGCGGATTTGGCGGTGCGCTAACCGGCCGGTCCAATGAAGAGGTGGCAGGTCCGGTAGGCATCGTATCGCTGGTCAACCAGTCGATTCAGATCGGTCTGGCCCCGGTGTTGATGCTCGCCGCCGTGATCAACCTTTCGCTGGCCGTCTTCAACCTGTTGCCGATTCCGGGTCTGGATGGTGGGCGTATGCTGTTGGCCATAGTCGCCGCCGTCCGGGGACGTCCCTTCCGACCGGGCCAGGAAGAGACGATTCACTTCTTTGGGGTTATGGCGGTACTTGCCATGATCGTTCTGATTACGTTTAATGAACTCAGTGGTATCTTCCGAGGCTAACCCCGAGACGAAGGCGAACCCGCCGCCAACGTGCGCCATTCTTCTACCGGCGTTCAATGAGGTTCGTACCATCGGTGAGGTCGTCCGGGTGGCCCTCGAGTCCAGACTCGGTGAGGTTTTCGTGGTCGACGACGGCTCTTTCGACGGCACCGGCGAGGCGGCTCAGCAGGCCGGCGGGCGCGTCATTAGCCTAACCTCCAACCGCGGCAAGGGCGGCGCTGTGGCTGCCGCGGCCACCACCATAGATGCCGACGTGCTGGTGCTGATAGATGCCGACTTAACCGGCCTCAAGGCAACCCACCTCGAAGCGCTGGCTCGGCCGGTACTCTCCTCAGAAACGGATATGACCCGGGGCGTTTTCGTCGGTGGTCGATGGCAGACGGCAGCAGCCCAGCGGCTCACACCTCAGCTGAATGGGCAACGTGGTATTTGGCGGGAGCTGTTGTTGTCGGTTCCCGGACTCGAGGCGACAAGATACGGTCTCGAGGTGGCCATCACCGAGCACGCGCGCCGATCGGGCTGGACCGTTCAGGACGTTCCCCTGATGGGTGTCTCGCAAGTCATGAAGGAGGAAAAAAGAGGCTTTTGGCGCGGCGTAGGAACCCGCTTGGGGATGTACCGCGACATCGTCCGAACGGTACTGAATCGTCGGTGGTAACGCTGACTGACGCTCGTACGCCGGACCGTAGGACCGCTCCAGGAAAACGCCTATCTGATCGTCGATCCGAAATCCCAGGAGGCGGTTGGTAGACCCGGGTGCCGAGGCGAACCACCACCCTAACGAATCCACGACACCACCAGCTCGGATCCAAGATCATCGATCCCGGCTTCGAGCAGGAAACTACCCCTCCCACCTGCCGCATCGCCCCTGAGAACCACCACCGCAGAGTCAGGGTCCAGCAGCCGGTAGTCGACGAGTTCGACCCTGAGATCGGGTGCCTCGGGTAGGAGCAGCGAACTGGGCAAGGTGCCGCCACCAGCCTCCAGGACTGCAAAGGCAAGCTCGAGCCCTGCGAAAGCGTGCCCCTCGGCGACCGCCGCGTGCTGGCGGCGTACAGCCAGTATGCCGCCGAGTCGAGCTTGGAAGGCCGCAGCAAACGCCGTCAGTCCGATGACCGTGAGTACCAGGAGAACAGCCACCAGCGCCAGCCCCGAGCGCCCCTTCATCGAACCTCCACCGTGGTTCGCGTTCCCAGTGGGAGATGGAGCCGCAGGCGTTCCCCCCAGGAAAACGCCAGTTCCAGGTCGAGCGCAAGGATGTCTGAAAACGTGCCAGAGCGGACCGCGATAGCCCCCGAACGGTCGACCAAGGAGATCACATCGAGGCCGACCACGCCTTGAACAGCCGGCTGCCGTGAGGCAGATCCGGACCGGCGGTAGAGATTGGTTCTGGCGCCGCCGTCTGTCCCAATCGAATATTCGCTCACCAGCGGCGATTCGGGGCTAGGCCCCAAAGCCGCCACAGCGTCGGTGTCGCCTAAAGTGATCCGGAGACGTCGCTCGGACGCTCCGCTCGTGCGGCCAAAATCCTCCCGCAACAGGGCGAGGGTAACCCCGCGGCGGTGAAGGTGCAGAGCGGTCGATGCAACGGTCTCCTCAGGGCGGCGTACGGACCCCAGGACAGTTGCAGACCCGATCGCCAGCAGGGCGACGATGACCAGCACGACCAGCGACTCGATAAGGCTGAATCCGGCACCCGCTTTCCTCACCGCTCTCGCCTAACCAGCGTCGAGAGTACCAGCGGTGTGCCGCCGCCAACAATCACCTGAATCGTGACCAGCCGAAGCCCCTGGTCGGGTGCCGTGGAAGAGCAGTCAAGACGCCCCACACGCAATTCGCAGGGAATCGCCGTCACCTGGCAGGTGGAGCCCGTTGCCGCCGTGCTCTGCCAAGGATCGCGGCAGCCGGACACACCGGCATCGAATCCCGTGGTCCTGATGCCGTGAAGGGTCTGCCGTCCAATTTCGGTGGCGCGGTCGAGAGACGCTGCACTGCGGATCAGCCGCGTCGACTGGGCCTGGAGCGTCAGGGCGCCGGCCACGCCGATGCCAAACAGTGCCAACGCCAACGAGACCTCGAGCAGGGTGAAGCCCTTGCGCTTCACGGTCCGGCCTCAATCCGAATCCTGCCGCCGGCGGAGACGATGATTCGGTGTCGGGTCCTGCTGCCACGAAGTTCGATCGTGCCGTTGAAGACCGCCCCTCCGGTGCAGCTCCGACCGAGGCCTGTCGGTAACCACACGACATGGTTCCGCAACCCGCGAACAACCTCAGTCCGTCCGTAACGACCTACCTTGAGCCGGTGGCTCGTCGGCCCCAAACAGGCCTCTTGCGCGGTGCCTAGGGGGTCGCCGGAACGCACTTCAAAGACGTTTTCGGTTTCCCGCCACAGCACCGCAACCGGTCTGGCGCCCACGATGGCGTCGAGACGCGCGGCGAGTAGGAGCGCTTGGACATCCCTGGCCAGCTTTCCAGCACCGGAGGGGGGTGCCAGGATAGGCGCCATTGTGGCTACCAGCATCACTACCACAAGCACCACGATCGTTTCCAACAGACTTACGCCGTTTCTGAGCATCGGTCACCCCTGCGTCGATCCCTCAGGACCGGGTTTCAGGGCGTCAGTGTAGCCGGTCGGGATTGGCTGGTCTCCGCCTTCACGGCACAAGACCAAGGTATCTGGCCTGCGAGACGGCGCTGACCCGGTCGCGAACGTCGAGCTTGCGGTACACCCCATTCAGGTAATCTTTGACGGTCTCAGGGCTGAGCCCAAGCTGCACCGCAATTCGTTTGTTGCTGTTCCCCCCAGCGAGCAGTTCGAGCACCTGCCGTTCGCGGCGGGTCAGCCTGGGAAGCGAAGTGGCAGGCATCCAACCGCGGTCTGGCTCGTCCAGCACGCGCGTCAGCATGCCGGCCAGCTGGTCGGATTCGGCCTCCTTGGAGAGATAGGCAACCGCGCCCGCGGCACGGGCTGCCTCGATGATCGCCGGCTCCTCGAAGGTCGTTAGCATCACCACCGCCGGTGAAGCGCGGAGGCCGGTGATCGCCCGACAGGCCTCAATACCGTCCATGACAGGCATTTTTACGTCCATCAACACCACGTCTACCGACTCCCGGCGGCACCAAGCGAGCGCTTCGCGTCCGTTCGACGCTTCGCCTACCACCGTGAAGCCTTTGGCCCTAAGGGCATAGGCCAGACCCATACGAAACATGGGGTGGTCATCTACCACCAGAACGCGATAACTCATGAGTCCGGCGTTCCGAGATAGATCAGCAGCGTCGTCCCCATCGGACCGGTCGTCTCAGTGGTCAGGCGCCCACCGTGGGCTTCGATGAGGCGCCGGGCGATGAACAGGCCCAGGCCGCCCATACCGGACAGAAACCGCTTGCCACCGATCTCGATCGGCTCGGCACGGAACGGCTGGGCCAGTTCCTCGAGCGGCGAGGGGAGGCCGGGGCCGTCGTCGGAGAGGCGGATCAACCCTGCGAACAGCTCGAGATCGATACGGGATCTGGCATAGCGAACCGCGTTGGCAACGAGATTGTAGAGTGCCCGCTCGAGCTCACGGGCATCGGCCAGTGCACGGCCGGTGCCCTGCACCGAAATAATGACTTCTCGCTCACCGGCCAAGGGCGACACCCGATCGACGATGCGGCGCACGAGCACGCCGAGATCGAGCTCCTCGAGGTGCAGTTCGGGGTCGTTTCGCTCGAATCGGTGCGCGTCGACCATCTCCTGTACGAGCCCGATAAGGGCACGGTTTTCGGTCAACAGCTGCGTGACGATGGCCTCACGGCCTTCACGATCGAGGTCGGAACCTTCACCCAACAGTTGCAGCAGGTGATTCGACGCCACCAGCGGGGTCTTGAGATCGTGCATTACGGCGGCCATGAATGAACTGCGGCGCTCCTGTTCGAGCTGGATACGGTCGAGCAGGTCGTTGAATGCGAGCCGCAACGAAGCCACCTCCGCGGGATTGCTCGATTCCTGACGCAGCCGGACCGTCGCCAGGCGTCGCGCTCGGTCTTGCAGGAAACCCACGTCGCGCGTCACCCGGGTAAGCGGGGCGAGCACTTGCCGCGACAGAAGATACCCTATGAGCGCCGAAGCGATGACCATGGCCCCCAACCACAGGATCACGGCCAACCAGGTCGTCGGGCTCAGGACCCCGGCGCCGCCGAGCGCCGGCAATAGTACGGCCACCGCCAATACGATGTTCGGCAAGATCGCCAACACCCCGATTACAGCCGCAACCTGGGCCCTTAGACTGGTGCGGACCGAGCGCCGCCCAAGGCTCATTCGTCCCCCGATAACACCGCCAGAAACGCCTCCTGAGGCACCTCGACGGTGCCTAGCTGCTTCATTCTGGCCTTCCCCTTCTTCTGTTTCTCGAGGAGTTTCTTCTTGCGGGTGATATCGCCCCCGTAGCACTTGGCGGTCACATCTTTGCGGAACGGCCTGACCGTGGCCCGCGCCAGAATCTTGCCACCGATGGCCGCCTGTATCGGTACTGCGAACATCTGCCGGGGAATCACCTCGGCCATCTTGTCTACGATCTTGCGACCGATGTCGTAGGCCTTGTCGCGGTGGGCAATAACCGAGAGCGCATCGACCCGCTCCTCGTTGACCAGAATATCGACCTTCACGAGATCCCCTGCCCGGTAGTCCAGGAACTCGTAATCCATGCTGGCGTAGCCCCGGCTGAGGCTCTTGAGCCGGTCGTGGAAATCGTAGAGGATCTCGCCGAAGGGAACCTGGTACCTGATTTCGATGCGCCGACCGTGATAGACCATATCGTCCATCACGCCCCGTCTATCCTGCACGAGTCCCATGATATTGCCGACGTACTCTTCGGGAACGAACACGCTGAGACTCACGAAGGGCTCGTCGATTACCTCGAGGCTATCCGGGGTCGGCAGCTCGGCCGGATTCTGAATCAGTTCGACCAGACCATCTGTGGTGGTAATGCGGTAGACAACCGCCGGAGCGGTGGCGATAAGCCCGAGTCCAAACTCGCGCTCGAGGCGCGCCTGAACGATATCGGCGTGCAAGAGACCGAGGAAGCCACAGCGGAACCCGAAACCCAGCGCCTGGCTGGTCTCGGGTTCGAAGGTGAAGGCGGCGTCGTTGAGTGATAGTTTCTCTAGCGCTTCGCGCAGGTCCGGATAGTCCTCGACATCGGTGGGATAGAGGCCGCTGAACACCACCGGCCGGGCCGGCTTGAAACCGGGGATGGCCTCCGTGTCTGGATCGCCGACGAGGGTGATGGTATCGCCGATCTGGGTGTCGGTAATGTCCTTGATACTGGCGGTCAACCAGCCCACTTCACCCGGTCCGAGTGTGTCGGCGACCACGAGGTCGGGTTTGAACACACCGACTCTGTCGACCTCGAAGGTCTTGCCGGTGCTCGCCACCGCTATTCGATCCCCCTTCTTGACCGAGCCCTCGAACAGCCGCAGAAACGGGATAACACCCTGATAGCTGTCGTAGACGGCATCGAAGATGAGGCACCTGAGTGGCGCCTCGGGATCGCCAGTGGGCGGCGGCAGGTGCGCCACGATGGCCTCGAGCACGGCGGCCACGTTCTCGCCGGTCTTGGCCGACACCAGGACCGCGTTTTCGCCGGGAAGGCCGATGATCTCCTCGAGTTCAGCGACGGCCCCTCCGGCATCGGCATTGGGAAGATCGATCTTGTTAATCACCGGCAGAACGTCGAGGCCGTTGTCGATGGCCAGGTAGGCGTTCTGGATGGTCTGGGCTTCGACGCCCTGGCTGGCGTCGATGACCAGCAAGACCCCTTCGCATGCCCGCAACGCCCTGGACACCTCATAACTGAAGTCGACGTGGCCGGGCGTATCGATAAGATTAAACACGTAGCTCTCCCCGTCGTCGGCCTGGTAGGCGAGCCTAATAGGCGTGGCCTTGATGGTGATCCCGCGTTCACGTTCGAGCTCGAGGGTATCGAGCATCTGATCGCGACGGGCACGTGCATCGACACTCTCGGTCAGATCCAGGATGCGGTCGGCCAGCGTCGACTTGCCGTGGTCGACGTGGGCAATGATCGCAAAGTTTCGGATCTTCACTGCGACATTGTACTCGACAGCGCCCTGTGGCCGACGCCGACCACGACACACCTTTGCCCTCCAGGACACGTTCGTACCGCCCGAGCTCGGACCGCACACCGGCTCCTAGCCAGCGTCACCGCGCTTGTCCTCGAAAAAGGCGCGCATCCGCTTGGCACTCGCCGGTCCCGCCACGCCGCCGCGTACTGAGAAACCCCGTTTCCAGCCGGCAGCAGTAAGATCGACGACCGAGCCCAGCGCACCCTCGCGAAGGTTGTCGGCTCCGAACACGATGCGATCGACCTGTGCCTGGAGGGCGGCTCCGACGCACATGGGGCAGGGTTCGAGGGTGACGTAGAGCGTCGCTCCCCGCTGACGCCAATCCCCTCGGGCGGTCCCGGCCGCCCTGAGCGCGAGGACTTCGGCGTGGGCGCTCGGGTCGCAGTCCCGCTCGGTGCGGTTGCCCGCCTTCGCGACGATGTCGCCCGCAAGCGTCACCACAGCCCCGACGGGCAGCTCGCCGGCAGCGGCCGCCAGCTCGGCCTGTTCGAGCGCCTGGCGCATGAAGTAGAGGTCTGGGTCGGGATGCGGCACCCCCAGGCCCACGAGTTCGTCCGCAACTGCGACCCCTTCGATCCACAGCACGTCACGACCGCTGGCCAAGAGGCGCAGGCCGCTTCGGTCCTCCCTAGGTACCTTGGCGTCGATCAGCACGTTGCTGACCTTACGGGTACCTCCCGGCAGCCGAATCCGGTCTCCTTCCAACCTGGATCGCAACATGAGATCGCGGTAACGCCGCAACAGGTCGGCCGGGAATCCCGGCGGCAGATCCGCAGCGGTGCGAACGGCTTGGGACGGCGCCGCAACACGATCGGTGGGAACGACGACCAGTCGACCAGACACCGCCCGCAGAACCTTGTCCGGCGTCAGCTGGAGCCGGCCCGGTTCGGGGGTATGGAGCCACGAGAGAACTGTCTCGAGCCGGGTCGTATCCACGGCCACGCGCGCCGCCCGCAACAGGGAGGCCACAGCCTCATACTGGATCGCAGGCGGGGCCTTGGCGAGGGCGCCGAGGGCGACGCTGTCGCTGTCAAACCGGCGGCTGCTTTCGGTGGATACAAATGCGGCAGCCCGCGCCTGGTGGGCGCTAAAGCGCGCCAGGGCGCGCTGTGTCTCGGGAAATTGCTCTTCCATCCGGGGCACGATCTGGTGCCTGAGCCAGGCGCGCGTTCGCCCGGTGTCGGCGTTGGATGGATCCTCGTGAAAGTCGTATCCTCGTTCGGAAAGAAAGGCTCTGAGGTCCGCCCGGGACACCCCCAACAGCGGACGAATCACCTTTCCGCGGTGCTCGAGCATACCCTTGGCAAACGCGGCCCCACGGAGCGTCTGTGCGAGGACGGTCTCGGCCTGGTCGTCCTGGGTGTGGGCGGTAAGGATGGCCTCTGAATCGGCATCTTTAGCGACGCGGTGCAAGAAGTCGTAGCGCAGGCGCCTGGCACCGTCCTCGAGATTCCACCCCTTGGCGGCTGCGATCCGTGCCACATCTGCGCGCTCGGTAGCCAAGGGGAGCGCGTGGCTGGCGGCCACGGCAGCCACGAAAGTCGCAACGTCGGCCGATGCTTCGCGAAGGCCGTGATCGAAGTGGGCCAGGTGGAGCCGTTCCGCGTGCCCCAGGTCGAGCAGCAACTGTAGCAGCGCTACCGAGTCTCCACCGCCGGACACAGCGATCACCATCGTTCCCTCGCCCAAACCGAGCGCAACGAGGCGAGACTCGAGGTGTTCGTGAAGCGCTGTCACGCTCCCATAATACGAAACGATCGATCGATTCCGGACCGTATACTCCTGGCATGACCGTAACCGTGATCGTTCTCGACTCGGTGGGGCTAGGGGCGCTGCCGGACGCCGCCGATTTTGGCGATGCCGGTGCACATACCCTCAATCACACCCTCGCGGCGGCAGGTGTCGCCTTGCCGAACTTCACCAAACTAGGTCTTGGCGCTATCACGGGGGTGCACGGTCTGGCTGTGGACTCTTCGCCACTCGCGGCCTACGGGCGCCTCGCCGAACAGTCCCCTGGGAAGGACACGACCACCGGCCATTGGGAGTTCATGGGGATCGTCCTCGAGCACCCGTTCCGAACGTTTCTCCACTTCCCTGCGGCTGTCATGCGGGCGTTCGATGACGCTACCGGCCGGGGGCATCTTGGGAACCTGGCGGCCTCCGGCACCGAGATCATCGAAGACCTGGGTGTTCGACACCTGGAAACCGGTTTCCCGATCGTCTATACCAGCGCCGACAGCGTGTTCCAGATCGCCTGCCACGTCGATGCGGTCCCGCTGGCCACCCTCTACAGCTGGTGCCGGGCCGCACGGGAGATCCTGGTCGGCGAACACGCCGTGGCGCGGGTCATCGCGCGTCCCTTTCGCGGCCTCCCCGGCGCCTTTGAGCGCCTGGGGGCAGATCGTCGCGACTACTCTGTCGAGCCTCCGGAAGACACGGTCCTCGACGCCCTGAAAAGGGCAGGCCGGGAGGTGGTCGGTATCGGGAAAATCCCCGATATCTACTCCCACCGAGGCTTCACCCAGGAGATCAAAGCAGCCTCCAACATGGATGGCGTCGACAAGACGGTCGCCGCCATGCTCGAGCGCCCGCACGGGCTCGTGTTCACCAACCTCGTGGAGTTCGACTCCCTCTACGGTCATCGCCGCAATCCAGACGGGTACGCTCGGGCCCTGGTCGAAGTCGACGGCCGCCTGGACGAACTGCTGGCGGCGGTAGGTCCTGACGATGTACTCGTCTTCGTTTCGGATCACGGCAACGATCCGACCTGGCCGGGGACCGACCACACCAGAGAGTACGGGCTGCTTCTGGTCTATGGCCCGAGGCTGCGCGCCGTAGACCTCGGGGTGCGACCGTCCTTTGCCGACCTGGGGGCGACGGTGGCGTCTCTTCTCGAGGTGCATTGGAGTGGAGCGGGCGAGGCTTTTGACGCTGCGCTATGAAGCCGACCGCCCTATCGGCAGGCTGTTAATCCGCCAGAGACGGCCCCATCACCCTGCTAACGCAGGCGAACAATATCACCGTGGGCGAAGACGGGTCCCGGCACCACCCCGAGACCAGGGCCTGCGTAAAGCTCGGGGGGGACACCGATGTCGGCCAAGAAAAGCTCCCCCACATAGGCCTCGACGCCGGCTGCCCTGAGCCCCGCCTTAGGCAAGGCGAGCGTCATCGTCGCGGTCGCCCGAATGGCAGGAGAAAAGGCCTTCCCGCTGGTGGTATCGACGCCCGACGGGGCATCGAGGGCCAGGATAGGTGCAGGCTGGGTGTTGGCCCATTCGATCATGTCCGTAGCCGTCCCCTTGGGATCGCCCTGGAGGCTGTAGCCGATGACGCCGTCCACCACCAGGTCGCACTCGAGCGCTTCGGCGGCAGGCTCGAACGGCTCGACCACCGGCATCAGGCGTTTGGCGATGTCGAGCTGCTGGCGCGGCACCGCATTGAAGTCCTCGGCACCCTTGCTGGTGGCCACCACGACAGACGCACCCCATCCGTGCAGGCGGCGGGCGCACACCAGCGCGCCACCACCGTTGCCGCCGGTACCGGCCAACACCACCACGCGCTTGCCTTGGGCGTCGCCGCCTAGAAAGCGCAGGTGGGCCAAGGTGGCGAGGCTGCGACCGGCGTTCTCCATCATCTGGATCAGCTCTATTCGGTAGTCCTCGATCATGGCCCGGTCTACTTCGCGCATCTGTCTGGTGGATAGGTGCGGAAGTGCCCGGCGATACTCGGGAATGGACACCGTTGCCTCCGCAGCTGCGCGGGCTAACGCTTCGAAAAAGAGAAAGAGTATTGGGGAGCCGAGACCGGTATTTCTGGGTCGTCCGCCGACGCGCTAGTCGTCCTCGTTCCCCACGAGTTCGAGCAGCGCCTCCTGGGCGTTGTCGCCACGTCGATTCACCAAGCGGTAGATGCGGGTATATCCTCCGCTACGATCGCTGTAGGCAGGGGCGATCTCGTCCATGAGCTTGCGAACGATCTCGTTGTCATGGATCTCCTTGGCAACCAACCGCCGGGCGTGGAGATCTCCACCCCTGGCGGTGGTGATGAGTTTCTCCGCGTACGGCCTGAGGTTCTTCGCCTTGGCCAAGGTGGTCTTTATTCGGCCGTGGCGGAACAGGGCGGTCGCCTGACTACGCCGAAGGGCGATCCGGTGGCTACTGTTGCGATTTAGTTTTCGGCCGCTCGATAGGTGTCGCATGCTCTACTCCTTGAGCTTCAGGCCGCGTGCGGCCAGGCGTTCCTTGATCTCATCGAGGCTCTTTTCCCCTACCCCGCCGACCTTCTTCAGGTCGCGCTCGGAGAGCGCCAGCAGGGCGTTGACCGAATCGATGCCCTCCTCCTGAAGCGAGTGCAGCACCCGGCTCGAGAGTTCCAGGCTTTCGAGACTGATCTGCACCTTGTCGGGAGCGCTGGGAGCCTCCTCCTGGACCCGATTGGGGACGGGCATGGTCGGGCTGGCGGACGCTTCGACCTCGCCGTTCTCGCCGGTAAAGACCGAGAGCTGGACCTGCAGGATCTCCACGGCCTGATCGAGGGCACTCCTCGGGTCCACGCTGCCGTCGGTCCACACGCGCAGCAAGAGGCGGTCGAGGTCGGTACGCTGGCCCACCCGGGTGTCTTCGACCCGGTAGGCAACGCGGCGAACCGGGGTAAAGACCGCATCGACGGGGATCGAATTGATCCGGTCTTTGGTGTTGTGGATCTCCGCAGGCACGTATCCGACGCCGGGCTCGACACGAACCTCCATGACCAACTTTCCGCCTTTGGTGATCGTCGCCACATGAAGTTCGGGGTTGACGAGTTCTGCGTTGCTGGGTACGTCGAAGTTGGCGGCGGAAACCTTCCCTGCCTTTTCGGTACGCAGGGTGAGGGTGATGGGCTCGTCGTCGTGGAGTCGTACGACCAGGTCCTTGAGATTGAGGATGACCTGCATGACGTCCTCTTCGATCCCTTCGATGGTCGAGAACTCATGGAGCACATCTTCGATGTAGACGCTGGTTACAGCACTGCCCGGGATCGACGACAGCAGGATTCGACGCAGCGGATTCCCAAGCGTCTGCCCGAAACCCCGCACCAGCGGTTCCAGGACGAATTCTCCATAGCTCTCACTGGTCTGGGCCTTGAATTCTGGAATGTTCTGCACGCTTGCTCCTAAGCCTCTACCGCGAGTAGTACTCGATCACCTGAAGTTCGTTCACGGGGACCACCAGATCCTCTCGGGAGGGCAGGTGTTTGAAGACCCCACGGAGACTCTCGGCGTCGAACTCGAGCCACGGATTCAGTTTCCCTCGTTTGCGATCTTCGACGTTCTGAAGTAGAAACAGGTTCTTCTTGAATCTCGGCGTCACCGTGATCTCAGCACCCGGCCGGACACGGTAGGAGGGCACCGTGATCCGCTTGCTGTCGACCGCGATGAAACCGTGGCTGACGAACTGTCGCGCCTGGCGCCGGGTAGCTGCGAGGCCGAGCCGGTATACCACGTTGTCGAGCCGCGATTCGAGCAGTTGCAGGAAGATGGTGCCGGTGGCACCCTCGTGGCGCACGGCCTCTGTGAAAAGGGTCCGAAACTGCTTCTCACTCATGTTGTAGTAGAACCGGAGCTTCTGCTTCTCCCGAAGGCGGATTCCGTAGTCGCTGATCTTACGTCGTCGTCGTTGGCCGTGCTGCCCCGGAGGGTACGGCCTGCGCTCCATATAGCGTTGAACTTTCGGTGTCTCGGCCAGATTGACGCCTTCGCGGCGACTGATTTTTACGACCGGTCCTCTGTAGCGACCCATGCTCTATCCTCCGTTACGGGCGCTTGCGCTTGCGCAACCGGCATCCGTTGTGTGGGGTTGGGGTGTCGTCGATGATCGACCGCACGTTGATGCCGGTCGCCTGAATCGAGCGGATGGCCTGTTCGCGTCCGGAACCGGTTCCGCGAATGACGATATCGAGTTGCGAAATACCCATGTTCTGAGCTTTTCTGGTGGCGTCTGCGGCAGCCAACTGCGCCGCGTAGGGGGTGCCCTTTTTTGACCCCTTATAGCCGATGGAGCCGGAACTCGACCAGGCGACGGTGTTGCCGTCCATGTCAGTCACCGTGACGATGGTGTTGTTGTAGCTCGCGTGAACGAACGCTTTGCCTTCGCTGAGCGAACGCTTGACGCGTCTCTTGGTCTTGGTGCCTTTCTTCGCGGTGGCCATATATACCCCCTACTTCTTCGCCGGCGCCCTCTTCTTGCCGGCCACGGTGCGCCGCGGACCCTTGCGGGTGCGGGCGTTGGTCTTGGTGGACTGACCACGCACGGGGAGTCCCCGCCGGTGTCTGAGGCCGCGATAGCAACCGATGTCCATCAGTCGCTTGATGTTGAGCTGGACCTCGCGACGCAGATCGCCCTCGACCTTGTAGGTGCGATCGATCTGCTCGCGCATTTTGGCGACCTCGGTCTCCGCCAGATCCTTGACTCTGGTGTCCGGATCGACGCCGGTGGCGGACAGGATCGCGCGCGAGCGCGTCAGGCCGATACCGTAGATGTAGGGAAGCGCGTGCTCAATACGCTTTTCCCTCGGAAGATCAACCCCGGAAATTCGTGCCATCGGTCACCCCTGCCTCTGCTTGTGCTTCGGATTTGCCGAACAGATGACGTAGACTTTGCCGTGCCGCCGAATGATCTTGCACCTATCACACATTGGCTTTACGGATGCGCGGACTTTCATGTCTCTCCTACTTCCGGTAGACGATTCGGCCCTTTTCAGGGTCGTAGGTACTGATTTCGACCACCACACGGTCTCCAGGAAGGATCCGAATGTAGTGGCGCCGCATCTTTCCGCCAACATGCGCGAGGATCTCGGGACCGGCATCGAGTTGAACCATGAACGTGGTGTTGGGGCGCGCTTCGAGCACCACCCCTTCGGTGCGGATGGTGTCCTGAGTGGTTTCCTCCAACCGCTCACCCTGCCTTCGACGGCTCTTTCTTGGTCCGCCACGTGCTCCCGACCGCCTACGCGCCATGTAAACCTCCTGCTGCGGCGTGTGGGGTTACACCCTCGCGCGCCGTGAGAACCCGTGGACCATCGTCAGTGATGGCCACGGTGTGTTCGAAATGCGCCGCCAGGCTTCCGTCCGCGGTAGGAGCGGTCCAGGCGTCTTCCAGTATCGTCACCCTGGTGCGCCGCTGCGTCACCATGGGTTCGATGGCCAAAACGAGTCCCGGTCTCAAGATAGGACCGGTGCCGGAACGCCCGTAGTTGGGCACTTCCGGAGCTTCGTGAAAGTCACGGCCGATTCCGTGACCGACAAACTCTCTCACCACCCAAAATCCTGCCTTCTCGACGACGTGCTGTACCGCTGTGGACACGTCGCCTAGTCGCCGGCCCGCCGCCGCCGCTTCGATGCCGGCGACCAGCGAGGCTTCGGTTACCTCCAGAAGGCGCATCGCCTCCTCCGAGACTTCGCCGACCGCGTAGGTCTTTGCCATATCGGCAGCGTAGCCTTGGAAGAAGGTCCCGATATCGATGGACACGATGTCACCGGATGCCAGGGGGCGATCGTTCGGAATGCCATGAACAACCACCTCGTTGACCGAGGTGCACAGCGTCGCGGGGAAGCCGCGGTAGCCCTTGAACGCGGGCTTGCCGCCACGCGAGACGATAGCATCTTCGGCGACGGCATTCAACATGGCAGTTGACACGCCAGGCCGTATCTCGGCCTCGACAGCCTCGAGCGCCTCGCGGTTTATTCGGGCGCTGGCGGCCATGGCCTCGATCTCGGTCGCTCGCTTGAGAATCATGCCAACACCTTTTGAAGTCGTGCGAACACATCGTCGACGGAGCCGAGGCCCTCCACATAGTGGAGTTTGCCTCGCTGCCGGTAGTAGTCGAGGAGCGGCTGCGTCATCTGCTGGTAGACCTGCATGCGGGTCCGAATGGTGGTCTCGTTGTCGTCGCTGCGATCCTGTTCGGCGGCACGTTGAAGCAGACGCTGCACCAGTTCATCCTCAGCGACCTCGAGGGCGATGGCTGCGGTGATCCCGGTCTCCCGCTCCGCCAACAACGTGTCTAGCGCCGCTGCCTGGACCGGGGTGCGAGGGAAGCCGTCGAGGACGACCGCGACGACGTCCTGGGCAGCCAGCGTCTCGCGCACCATAGCCACGATCAGATCATCGGGCACCAAGTCGCCCGCTGCCATGATGGCCTGGGCCTTGGCGCCAAGATCTGTCCCGCGCCGTACGTGGCTGCGCAGCATGTCGCCGGTCGAGAGCTTCATCAAGCCACGTGCCTGGGCCAGATGGTCCGCCTGGGTACCCTTGCCTGCCCCGGGCGGCCCCATCAACAACAGCACCTCACTGGCACGCGCCTCGGCCACTAGAACCGCCGGCCCCTGCCACGGATCCGGCCCTTGTTCACAAAGCCCTCGTAGTGGCGCATCATCAGCTGCGATTCGAGCTGCCGCAAGGTGTCCAGCGCTACCCCCACCATGATCAGCAGGCCAATTCCCGAGAATACGAAGCTGAGCTGTCCCGTCCCGGTGATCCAGGCCAGGGTCTGCGGCAGGGCGTTGACCGCACCCAGGAACAGCGCTCCCCACAGGGTGATCCGGCTGGTGATGCGGGTGAGGTGTTCGGTGGTCGGCTGTCCAGGCCGCACACCGGGCACGAAGCCGCCGTACTCGCGCAGATTCTCGCTAATGCGGCGAGGATCGAACGAGATTTGGGTATAGAAATAGGTGAAGGCGATGATGAGCATGGTGCTGGAGAACAGTCCCTGCCACTGAGCCGGGTTGAACCAGGCCCCCAGGACCTGTAGCCACAGGAGGTCCGGGAAGGCCCCGATGATGGTCTGTGGCAGGATGATGATCGATACCGCGAAGATGATGGGAATGACCCCAGCGGCGTTCAGACGTAGCGGGATGTAGGTGGTCTGCCCCCCCATCACCTTGCGTCCAACGACCTTTCGGGCGTACTGCACTGGGATGCGTCGCTCCGCCTGCTGTACCAGCACCATCCCAGAGATCGCCAGGATGAGAAGCGAGAAGAAGATGATGAGTCCGAAGATGTTCGCCTCGCCAGTCCCGATCAGGGCGAACTGCTGGCTGATGGCGTTGGGGAAGGCGGCAACGATGCCCGCATAGATGACAAGCGAAATCCCATTGCCGATCCCGTACTCGGTGATCTTCTCACCGAGCCACATCACCACAGAAATCCCAGCTACCTGCGTGATGAGCACCACGAACCAGAAAAACGGGCCGTTGATCCAGCCTACCTTGAGCGCTCCGCTCGGGCCGAGCAGCGCCACCGCCAGAAACACGGCCTGAATGGCGCCGAGCGCCGTGGCCGAATAGCGGGTGTACTGGCTGATCTTGCGGCGACCCTCCTCACCCTCCTTCGACAGCCGCTCGAGCGGCGGCCAGGTCGAGGTGAGCAGCTGAAAGATGATGCTCGCCGTGATGTAGGGAATGACCCCGAGGGCGGCGATCGAGAAGACCTCGAAATTGCCCCCGGAGATGAAGTTGAGAAGCGTGAACACCCCGCTGCCGTGCCCCAGATTCGCAAGCTGATCGATATCGATGCCCGGCGTAGGGATAAATACCATGAGCCGGTACACAGCCAGTAGCCCGATGGTGACAAGAAGCTTGGCACGCAAGTCGGGGATCAGGAGAGCATTGCGGAATGCCGAAAGCATCAGGCCGGCTCCTCGTCCTCGGGGTCGGTCGCAGGTGTTTCCGTGGCCTCGCCCGCTTCCTCCGCGGCCGCTTCGGCAGCGTCCTCGGCAGTCTCGGCGTTGGCCTCGTTCTGTGGCACGCGTCCACCGAGCGCGGTGACGGCGGCCGCCGCGGCAGCGCTCCAGGCGTCGAGTTCGATTACCAGATCGGACACTTCGAGGTCGCCCTCGCCGAGCAGCTTGACGGGTTCGTCGCTGCGCCGAACGAGGCCGTGCTCGACAAGCAGGCTCCGGGTAATGGTGGTGCCGGCCTCAAAACGGTTGAGATCGTCCAGATTGACGATCTGGATCGGTCTCCGGTAGCGGTTGAAGCCCCGCTTCGGGAGCCGCATGATCAGGCGCGAATGTCCGCCTTCCCAGCCTCCGCTCTTGCTGAAGCCGCTGCGGCTCTTTTGGCCTTTGTGGCCCCGCCCGGCCGTCTTGCCACGGCCGCTGCCAGGCCCTCGAGCCACTCGCTTGCGGCTCTTCGTGCTGCCGGGGGCGGGTTTCAAGTCGTTCAGTTTCACGTCATCCCCCTTCGATCTCGAGCAGGTAGGCAACCTTGGAAACCATCCCCCGCACGTCGGGGGATTCGGCCACCTCTTTGCTGTCCCCGGTCTTCCTGAGACCGAGGGCGAAGACGGTCGCACGCTGGTCCTTGGGAACCCCGATCAGGCTCCGCTTGAGCCGAACCTTCATTCGGCTGCCTCCCGCTCCCGCACGGACTCTTCGTAGGTCTTGAGTTGCCTGAGGCCATCGATGACGGCGTACGCGACATTCGTCTCGTTGCGTGAGCCGAGCTCCTTGGTAAGCAGATTCTGGTAGCCCGCAAGCTCTGCGATCGCCCTGGGGACCTTGCCAGCGATCACGCCCGTGCCGGCACCGGCCGGTTTGAGCATCACCCGACTGGTCCCATGCTGGCCGAGAACCTGGTGGGGAATGGTCCTGGGATCCTCGATGGGCACCTCGATCAGATTGCGCCGGGCTACGTATTGGCCCTTCTGGACTGCCGCAGGGACCTCTTTTGCCTTGCCGAGACCCACGCCGACACGCCCCTGGCGATCACCGATAGCCACCAACGCCCCAAAGCGGAAGCGGCGTCCGCCTTTGTAGGTCTTGGCGGTCCTGCGAATGAAAATGACCTTGTCTTCGAACTCGTGATCGGCCATCAGAACTCCAACCCTCCTTCGCGTGCGCTTTCCGCCAGAGCCTTGATGCGTCCGTGAAAGCGAAAGGCGCCCCGGTCGAACACGACCCGCACTACCCCGGCCTCCTGGGCCCGCTCGGCAAGCGTTTTGCCGACCACCTTCGCCTGTTCGGTCTTATTCCCCGCTAATCCCAGGGTCTTGCTGTTCGCCTCGACCGTGGTGACGCCGGTCGCGTCATCGATTATCTGCGCATAGATGTGCCTGGAACTGCGGAACACCGACAGCCGGACCCGGCCGTTGTCGACCCGTGGACGGAGGCGGCGTCTGGTGCGGTATGCGCGTCGTTGCCTGGTCGTTGTCCGTTGCATGGTCTACCTCACCACCTGGGTGGCCGCGGCCTTGCCGGGTTTCAGCCGCTTGTACTCGCCTTCGTAGCGAACACCTTTGCCGTGATACGAATCGGGAGGTTTGGCGGCCCGGATGTTGGCAGCAACCTGACCGACCAACTGTTTGTCGATGCCTGAGACCGTGATCTTGGTAGGCTCCGGCGTCTCGATCTCGATACCTTCGGGAGCCTCGATGGTTATCGTGTGGGAGTAGCCGACCATCAGCTCGATGTTGCGACCACTCATCTGAGCCCGGTAGCCGACCCCGCGGATCTCGAGGTTCTTGCGGAACCCCTCGGTGACCCCCACCACGGCATTGTTGATGAGGCTTCTGGCAAGCCCGTGCCGGGCGCGATCGTTGCGATGGTCGCTCGGTCGCGAGACGAGGATCTCGCCATCTTCTTCGGCGACCTCCAAGCGCTCGCTGACCGGGACCACCAGTCGACCCATGGCTCCCTTGACGACTACCTCACCGCTCTTGATGGTGACCTCGACCCCCTTGGGAATGGGGATGGGTGCCCGACCGATGCGGGACATCACCACACCTCGCAGATGATCTCGCCGCCGACGTTCTTGCGGCGCGCGTCGCGGTCGACCATGAGGCCTTGGGGGGTCGAGATGATGGCGACACCGAGGCCGCCGCGGACCACCGGCACGTGCTTGGCTCTGGTGTAGGCACGTCTACCGGGGGTGGACACCCGCTGGAGCGAGTGGATGATGGAGGCGCGCTTGGGACCGTACTTGAGGGCTATCCTGAGAACCGTGCGGCCGTCGACTTCGGTCTGGTCCACGCCCTTGAGGTACCCTTCGCGCACCAGCACCTCGGCCAGAGCGCGTTTGAAATCGCTGGCCGGAATCTCGACGTGCCGGGCGGCGATCGCCACGGCGTTGCGGATGCGGGTCAGCATGTCTGCAATGGGATCCGTATACATTGTGTTCCTTTCGCGAGACCGGTTTCAGCGCACTGTTGGCTGACCTCTGTCTCTCAACCGTCCTCTCTTGTGTTGTCCTACCAGCTCGCCTTGACCACGCCCGGCAGATGCCCAGCGTGGGCACTTTCGCGCATACAGATACGGCACAGGCCGAAATCGCGGAGGTAGCCCCGTGACCGGCCGCAGCGATTGCAGCGGTTGACCGCCTGGGTTGAAAATTTCGGCGGGCGGGTCGATTTAGAGATCTTGGCTTTGTTCGCCACGGTTACCTCCTGAAGGGCATTCCGAGCAGCTCGAGAAGACTTCTGGCCTCTTCATCGGTGGGGGCAGTGGTGACGATGGCGATATCCATGCCACGCACCCCGTCGATCGAATCGAACGTGAGTTCAGGAAACACCAGCTGCTCGAGCAGGCCCATGCTGTAGTTGCCGCGGCCATCGAAACTGTTGGGATTGAGGCCGCGGAAGTCGCGGACTCTGGGCAAGGCGACGTTGATGAACTTGTCCAGAAAAGCCCACATCTTTACGCCGCGCAGCGTCACCATCAGGCCCACCGGCATGCCGGCACGGATCTTGAAATTCGACACCGCCTTCTTCGCTTTGGTTATTACCGGGCGCTGCAGCGTGACCTGTGCCACCTCGCGGCTCGCTTTTTCGAGTACCTTCGTGTCCTCCCTGGCCTCGCCCAGGCCCATGTTGAGCACCATCTTGGTGACCGTCGGGACCGCCATCGGATTCTGGTAGTCGTGGCGCTCGCGCAGGGTGGGTACGATCTCCTGATAGCGCGTCTTGATGGGCAGAGTCAATTTCTCCATGAATGTCTTCCCTATCCGTCCAGCTCGACGCCGGATTTGACGCTGACCCGCACCTTCCGGCCCGTCTCCGTGGTCTTGAAGGCAACCCGGGTCAGCTCGGCATCCTGGGGATCGACGATCTGGACGTTGCTGGCATGAATCGACGCCTCGCGTTCCACAAACCCGCCTCTGGGGTTCTCCTGCGTCGGTCGTTGGGTCTTGCGGATCACGTTTACGCGCTCGATGATTACCCGGTTGGTATCGCTAAAGACCGCCAGCAACGCACCCTCCTCGCCCTTGTGCTTGCCCGCAATGACGCGCACGAGGTCGCCCCTCTTGAGACGAATCTTGGTCATCACAACACCTCCGGCGCCAACGACACGATGCGCATGAAGCGCTTGTCGCGCAGCTCACGCGCAACCGGTCCGAAGACTCGAGTGCCCTGCGGCTCGTTCTGGTTGTTGAGGATCACCGCGGCGTTGGAGTCGAAGCGAATCGAGGAGCCGTCGCGGCGGTTGATCTCCTTGCGGGTGCGGACGATGACCGCCTTCACCACTTCGCCCTTCTTTATCGCCGCGTGAGGGATGGCGTCCTTGACGGCTGCCACGATGATGTCACCCACCCCGCCAACGAATTTCTGGCCGGTTCCGAGGACGCGAATGCACTGGATCCGGCGCGCCCCGGAATTATCGGCCACTTCTAGATAGGTTTCCTGTTGGATCATCGCTGGGCCCCTAGCCTCTGGCCTTCTCGACCAGGCCGGTTACCAGGAAACGCTTCCGTTTGGATATGGGTCGAGCTGCCGTGATCTCGACGAGATCACCCACCGACGAGCTGTTGTCCTCGTCGTGGGCCAGATAGGTTCGGGTGCGGGTAACCACCTTGCCGTACAGAGCGTGCCTGAAGCGTCGATCGACCCGCACCTTCACGGTCTTGTCGGCGCCGTCGCTGACGACCCGGCCCTGGAGTATCTTCTTCATGACTGCGTCTCCTTGGCTATCGTCAACAGCCGGGCGATCTCCCGTTTGGCGGCCCGAATTCGGCGCGGATTCGCCGCCTGTCCTACCGCTGCTTGGATCCGCAAATCGAGGAGCTCTTCGCGCCGCTTGTCGACCTCGAGCTCGAGCGCGTCGAGGCTGAGGTCGCGCGCCTCATTGGGCCTCATCGTAGACCTCCCGTTCGACCATTCGGGTCTTGATAGGCAGCTTGTGGCTGGCCAACCGAAAGGCCTCCTTGGCCTGCTCTTCGCTGACGTTCGCTACCTCAAACAGGATGCGACCCGGTTTGACGACGGCGACCCAGTATTCGACCGCACCCTTCCCTTTGCCCATGCGGACCTCCTGGGGTTTCTTGGTCACGGGCTTGTCCGGGAAGATACGGATGTAGATCTTGCCCCCGCGCCGAAAGTAACGACTGATGGCGATGCGGCACGCCTCGATCTGGTTCGATTTGATCCAGGCGGGTTCCAAAGCAACCAGGGCGAAGTCCCCGAAGGCCACGAAATCGCCGCCTTTGGTGTCGCCTCTCATCCGGCCCCGGAACTGCTTGCGGTACTTGACCCGCTTCGGAAGCAGCATCAGCGATCCTTGGTGACGCGGGTCCGGTCGCGGCGGCCATCACGGTCGCGACGACGACCCGGCCGGCGGCGCTTGCGATCGTCGTCCTGTCGGGGACGGGGCAAAACCGCGGCCCTGCGCCGCGATTCGCCGACGATCTCACCGTGGAAGACCCAGGCCTTCACGCCGATGATTCCGTAGGAGGTCTTGGCCCGGGCGGTGCCATAGTCGATATCTGCCCGGAGGGTCTGGAGCGGTACGCGACCCTCGGAGTACCACTCGGCACGCGACTGTTCGGAACCTCCAAGGCGACCGGCGCAGCGAACCTTGACCCCTTTGGCGCCGGACTCCATGGTGCGCTGAACAGCCTGTTTCATGGCGCGACGGAAGGCGAAGCGCCGCTCGAGCTGCTCGGCGATTCGCTGGGCCACCAGGGCACCGTTGGTATTGGAGTTCGGGACTTCCTGAACGTTCACTGCCGTGGTGCCTTCGACGACGCGGTCGAGTTTGATCCGCAGCGCCTTGATCGACTCCCCGCCGCGGCCGATGACCACGCCCGGTTTGGCGGTATGGATGGTGATGTTGATATTCGGCCCGGCCCGCTCGATTTCGATACGGGCGATTCCGGCGTGACCGACGTCGGCCAACACGGTCCGGCGGATGACGTCGTCTTCGGCCAGTAGCCGTGGGTAGTGCTTGGGACCGGCATACCAGCGCGCCGAGGCTTCCTTGTTCACCCCAAGGCGAAAACCTAGCGGATTGATCTTATTGCCCACGTCGCTCCTCCAAGGTGATTTTGATATTGCAGGTGCGCTTGCGGAGCAGATCCGCGCGGCCGCGGGCTCGTGGCAGATAGCGCTTGAGGGTCGGACCGTCGCCCACCTGAATGTCGGCGACATAGAGCGTGTCCTCGAACATGTCGTGGTTGTTGACGGCGTTCGCCTTGGCGCTCTGCAGGAGTTTGAGGATCGGTTTGGCAGCCCGCCTGTTGGTGAACCGGAGAATATCCTCGGCCTTGTCGACGTCGGCGCCACGAATGAGATCCGCAACCAAGCGCGTCTTTTGCGGGGTTACCCGCAGCAAGCTGAGGGAGGCCTTAGCTGGCATGGCTACTCCCTCCTGTTCCCGCCGTGCCCACGATAGGTGCGGGTCGGAGCAAATTCACCGAGTTTGTGGCCCACCATGTTCTCCTGAACGAACACCGGAACATGCTGGCGGCCGTTGTACACCCCAATGGTGTGGCCTACCATCTCAGGAACGATGGTGCTGCGCCGGCTCCAGGTGCGGATCACCCGGCGGTCGCCCTCTTCGTTGGCCGCATCGATCTTCCTGAGTAGGTGGTCGTCGATGAACGGCCCTTTCTTGATGCTTCGAGCCATCTCTAACTCCCCTTCCGACGACGCACGATGAAGCGACTCGAGTTCTTGCGGGTGCCCCGGGTCTTTAACCCTTTGGCCTGCTGGCCCCAGGGGGACACCGGCGGGCGCCCGCTCGTCGACCGGCCTTCACCACCCCCATGGGGGTGATCGACAGGGTTCATAGACCTGCCGCGCTGATGCGGCTTGCGGCCCATCCAGCGACTGCGTCCGGCCTTGCCCAATACGATGTTCTTATGCTCGGCGTTGCCCACGGTGCCCACGGTTGCGTAGCACTCGCTGTGCATCCGGCGCAACTCTCCCGAAGGCAGGCGGACAGTGACGAAGTTTCCATCCCGGCCTTGGATCTGTACGCTGGTGCCGGCGCTGCGGGCCAGCTGGGCGCCCGTGCCGGGGACGAGCTCCAGGGCATGCACCACCGTGCCTACCGGAATGAAGCGGAGCGGCATGGCGTTGCCGGTAACGGGCTCGGCATTGGGGCCGCTGACGATACGGCCACCGACAGCCAGCCCTTCTGGGGCGAGGATATAGCGTTTCTCGCCATCGAGATAGTGGAGCAGGGCGATGTTTGCACTCCGGTTGGGATCGTATTCGATCCCGGCTACCTTTGCCGGCACGCCCTCTTTGTCGCGGCGACGAAAATCGATCACGCGGTAGCGGCGCTTGTGTCCACCTCCGCGAAACCGCGAGGTTATGCGACCGCGGTTGTTCCTACCTCCGCTCTTTTTGAGCGGACGCAACAGCGACTTCTCTGGCTCGGTCTTGGTGATCTCCGAGAAATCCGACGTGGTCATGTGCCGTCGGGAAGGGGTATACGGTCTGTATCTCTTGGTTGGCATAATCCCTCCCTAGGTAAGGCCTTCGAGTTGCTGGATCCGCTGACCCTCGGCCAACGTAACGATCGCCTTTTTGCGTTTGGGTCTACGACCGGTGTAGAGGCCCAGGCGCTTCGCTTTGCCGCGTAGACGGATCAGATTGATCTTGACGACTTCCACATTGAACACCAGCTCGACGGCATCTTTGATCTGGGTGCGGTTGGCGTGCGGATGAACGAAGAACGAATACTTGCCGTCCGGAATCGCCGTCACGGCCTTTTCGGACAGCACCGGCGCCAGTATCACATCGTGGGGGGTCACGAGGCACCCCCGTCGAACAGGGCCGCATCTGCGATCACGTGATCGCTGCGCAAGATGTCGTAGACGTTGAGGCCCGACGCCGCCAGCACATCCACCCAGGGCAGGTTTCTCGCCGCCCGGCGGGCCAGTTCGTCGTCGGTGACCAGCAACACCCGTTCGCTGCCGTCGAAACCGTTGTTGTGGGCCCAGGCTACGAACTCCTTGGTCTTTCCGGAGAGTTCGAACTCCTCCACCAGCGTCAGCTTGCCGTCGTGGGCGCGGGACGCAAGCGCCATACCGAGGCCGAGCTTGCGAACCTTCTTGGGCAGGCTATAGCCGTAGTCGCGGGGTTGCGGGCCAAAGACCACGCCACCACCGACGAAGATCGGGGCCTTTTTAGAGCCGTGCCGCGCCCGGCCGGTACCCTTCTGCGGGTAGATCTTGGCGGTCGAGCCTCGGATCAGGCCACGGGTTTTGGTGGCTGCGGTGCCGCGCCGACGCTTGCTGAGTTGCCAGCGTACGACCTCGTGCAGCACCGAGGCCTTGGGTTCCGGCAGGTCGAGCGTCACCTTGCGGCCGCTTCCCAGGACATCCAGAGTAACGGCCATCATGAACCCTTCCTCTTCGAATCCTTGACGACGACCATCCCACCGTTCGGTCCGGGGATGGCCCCCTTGACCAGCAGCAGGTTGTCGTCGGGGCGAACCTCGACAAGCTCGAGACCGACCGTGGTCGCTGTCTTCGCCCCGTAGTGGCCAGCCATCCGCTTGCCCTTGTAGACTCGGCCGGGACTCTTTCGCTGGCCGATCGAACCCGAGTGGCGGTGCTTCTTCTTGGTACCGTGCGTGGCCGGCATTCCCGCCATGCCCCAGCGCTTGATGACACCGGCGGTCCCCCGACCTTTGGACGTTCCGGTTACATCGACATTCTGTCCCGCCTCGAACACCTCGACCGTTACCGCGCTCTGTTCGGGCTGATAATCTCGGAATTCGACGAGGAACCGTTGGAGTGCCACGCCGGCTCTGCTGAAGTGGCCACGCCGAGGCTTGTTGGCGGACTTCTCCTTAATTTCGTTCCAGCCGAGCTGGACGGCCGTGTAACCGTCGCTCTCGACCGTCTTGCGCTGCACCACGGGGCAGGGGCCGGCCAGGATCACGGTGACGGGAACCAATTGGTCGTCACGCCAGATCTGGGTCATGCCTACCTTGGTACCGAGGATGCCTTTCATCTAACGTCCTCCGACCGTCTTGATCTCGATATCCACACCGGTCGGCAGGTCGATGCGCATGAGGCTATCGATGGTGCTCTTGGTAGGAGCCTTGATGTCGATCAAGCGGTTGTGGGTGCGGATTTCGAAGTGCTCGCGGCTGTCTTTATCCGTGAACGGGCTGCGAAGCACGCAGAAGCGGCGGATTCTGGTCGGCAGCGGAACCGGTCCCGCCACCTTGGCGCCGGTACGGCGTACGGCCTCGACGATCTTCGTCGCCGAACTGTCGAGGCTTCGGTGGTCGAATGCCTTGAGTTTTATGCGAATCTTGGGAGCGGCCATCTTACTTGTTTACTTTTGTGACGACGCCCGCACCAACAGTACGACCACCCTCACGAATCGCAAACCTCAACCCCTCCTCCATCGCAATAGGCTTAATCAACGACACCATAAGATCCACGTTATCCCCAGGCATCACCATCTCCACTTCAGCAGGCAACGTCACGATCCCCGTTACATCCGTCGTTCGAAAGTAAAACTGAGGACGATACCCACTAAAAAACGCGCTATGACGACCACCCTCCTCTTTCTTCAACACGTACACCCGACCATTGAACTCCGTATGAGGCGTGATACTCCCCGGCTTAGCCAGGACCTGGCCACGCTCGATCTCCTCACGACCAACACCACGCAGCAACACCCCCACGTTATCCCCAGCAATCCCCGAGTCAAGCGTCTTCCGGTGCATCTCCACGCCTGTCACTACCGTCGTATGCGTCTCCTTTAAACCAACGATCTCGATGTCTTCACCCATCTTCACCGTGCCACGCTCCACCCTGCCCGTTGCTACCGTTCCTCGACCCGTGATCGTGAAGACGTCCTCGACAGGCATCAAAAATGGTTTATCCACGTCCCGTTCCGGCGTTGGAATGTAGCTATCGACCGCATCCAGAAGCTCCCAGATGTTATCCACCCATTCGTTCTCACCACGTTGCGTACTCACGTTCTCATTGAGCGCATCCAACGCTTTCAGGGCGCTACCGCTGATCACCGGGATGTCATCCCCGGGGAACTCGTAGCTGCTTAGCAGTTCCCGGACTTCCATCTCGACGAGTTCCAGGAGTTCCTCGTCGTCCACCATGTCTACTTTGTTCAGGAATACAACCACGTATGGCACTCCGACTTGCCGGGCTAGGAGAATGTGCTCCCTGGTTTGCGGCATGGGGCCATCCGCGGCGCTAACGACTAGCACCGCGCCATCCATTTGGGCGGCTCCGGTGATCATGTTCTTGACGTAGTCCGCGTGCCCGGGGCAGTCCACGTGGCTGTAGTGACGGTCACTTGTTTGGTATTCGACGTGCGCCGTGTTGATGGTGATGCCGCGGGCTTTCTCTTCGGGTGCTTTATCGATCTGGTCGTAGGTTTGCGTTTCGATGCTTGGGTCTGCTGCAGCAGCAGCAAACGTGATCGCTGCAGTAAGGGTCGTCTTGCCGTGGTCGACGTGCCCGATCGTGCCGACGTTCACGTGGGGTTTCGTCCGCTCAAACAACGCCTTAGCCATAGTTGCTTACCTCTCCCTAGTGCTTAACGAGTGCTTCTTGAATGTTCTTCGGGACTTCGGAGTAGTGATCGAGGAACATCGTGAACGTGGCCCGGCCCTGCGACAGGCTGCGCAGGTCCGTGGCGTAACCGAACATCTCGGAGAGGGGCACGTGGGTGTTGATAACCTGGGCATTGCCCCTCGGTTCCATGCCCTGGATCTGACCGCGGCGCGCATTGAGATTGCCCATCACATCGCCCAAGTACTGTTCGGGGGTGACCACCTCGACCCGCATCATCGGTTCGAGCACGACCGCCGAACCCCTCGCCATGACCTCGCGAATAGCCAACGAGGCAGCGACCTTGAAGGCGATCTCGGAGGAGTCGACCTCGTGATAGGAACCGTCGTACAGGGTGACCTTCATGTCGACGATGGGGAAGCCGAGAAGCGGGCCGTTCTGCATCGCTTCCTCGACACCCTTCTGAACAGCGCCGATATACTCGCGCGGAACGCTACCGCCCACGACGGCATTCTCGAATTCGAATCCGCTCCCGCGGGCCATCGGCTGGGACTTGATCTTCACATGACCGTACTGACCACGCCCGCCGGTCTGACGCACGAACCTGCCCTCTACGTCGGCCGACCTGGTGATGGTCTCACGGTAGGCGACCTGGGGCGCGCCGACGTTGGCCTGGACGCTGAATTCGCGCCGCAGCCGATCGACGATGATCTCGAGGTGCAGCTCGCCCATGCCGGAGATCTTGGTCTGCCCGGTCTCCGCATCGGTCTCGACACGGAAGGTGGGATCTTCTTCGGTAAGCTTCACCAGACCTTTGGAAAGCTTGTCCTGATCGGCCTTCGAGCTAGGTTCGATGGCAACGGTGATGACCGGTTCCGGAACCTCGATCGACTCGAGTTCGATGGCGTGGTCCGGATCGGCCAAGGTATCGCCGGTAGTCGTGTCCTTGAGCCCGATCACCGCGCCCAGATCGCCGGCGGAGATGTGGTCGACCTCTTCGCGACTGTTGGCGTGCATCTTGAGCAGGCGGCCGATACGCTCGCGTTTGCCCTTGGACACGTTGTAGATGTAGGCGCCGGCTTGCAAAGCCCCAGAATAGACGCGCACGAACGTCAGCCTGCCCACATAGGGATCGGTCATTATCTTGAACGCCAGCGCCGACGTGGGGGCGTCACTGTCGGCGGGCCTGCTCTCCTCCTGGCCATCGGGCAAGAGTCCCCTGATGGCCGGAACGTCGAGCGGGCTGGGCAGGTAGTCTGTCACCGCGTCGAGTACCCGCTGGACACCTTTATTCTTGAGGGCCGAGCCGGCGAGAACCGGGTACAGTGACAGCGCAATCGTGCCCTTGCGAATGGCGGCGCGGATCATTTCCTCGGGGATGTCGTCACCTTCGAGGTAGAGCAGGGCGAGGTCGTCGTCGACATCGGCCAGCTTCTCGATCATGAGGGCGCGTTTCTCTTCGGCCAACGCCAGCAACTCCGGGGGCACGGGACCGACCTCGATGTCCTGGCCAAGATCGTCCCGAAAGGTGACGACCTCCATGGCCACCAGATCGATCAGGCCGTGGAACGAATCTTCGGCTCCGATGGGCCACTGCAGCGGCACCGCGTTGGCGCCGAGTCGCTCGTCCATGGAGTCGAGCACCAGTTGAAAGTCGGCACCGATCTTGTCCATCTTGTTGGCGAAGGCGATGCGCGGCACCCGGTACTTGTCGGCCTGCCGCCACACCGTCTCGGATTGGGGCTCTACCCCCTGGCTCGAATCGAACACGGCCACGGCGGCGTCGAGCACCCGCATCGAGCGTTCGACCTCCATGGTGAAATCCACATGTCCTGGGGTGTCGATGATGTT
Organism: Trueperaceae bacterium; assembly: GCA_963662295.1. Classification (GTDB taxonomy): domain Bacteria; phylum Deinococcota; class Deinococci; order Deinococcales; family Trueperaceae. The sequence goes on along the minus strand of OY759346.1, from coordinate 443,712 downwards.
GACGCGGGTATCACCCCAATAGGCCTGGGTCACCGCAGAGGTAATGGTAATACCCCGCTCCTTCTCCTGTTCCATCCAGTCCATCTGCGAGGCCCCTTCGTGGGTCTCGCCGACCTTGTGAATACGGCCGGTGTAGAACAGGATCCGCTCAGTGAGAGTGGTCTTACCGGCATCGATATGCGCTGCGATGCCGATATTGCGGGTCTTCCTGAGATCAACTTTGGTATCTGTTGCCATAGCTAGCTCCTAGCAGACGGGCCGCGGCTGCCATACGTCACCACCGATAGTGGGCGTAGGCTCGGTTTGCTTCGGCCATCCGCTCGACATCTTCACGTTTCTTGACGGCGCCGCCACGACCGGCAGCAGCGTCCAGCAACTCTCCTGCCACCCGTTCGATAGCGGTCCGCTCGGGCCGTGTGTCGGAGGCGGCCACCAACCAGCGCAGCGACAGCGACTGGGACCGCCGCGGACCGACCTCGATCGGCACCTGGTAGGTTGCGCCGCCGACCCTGCGGCTCTTGACCTCGGTGCGCGGCTTCACGTTGTCGATGGCCTGACGAAAGACCTTATGCGGCTCCTGGCCACTCCGGTCCTGAACCAGGCGGCAGGCGCCGTAGAAGATCCGGCTCGCCTGATTCTTCTTGCCGTCACGCATCATCTTGTTGATAAAGGCCGTGACCGTGGTGTCGGTGTACACGAGGTCGGGCTCAAGGCTGCGAATTTCGGCTCTTCGTCTACGTGCCATGACCTCTCCCTAACCCTGAGGCTTCTTGGTTCCGTACTTGCTGCGGGCCTGGTTGCGTTGCACAAAGCGGCCGATATCTACCCCCTGAGCATCGAGGACGCCACGGACGATGTGATAGCGAACACCTGGAAGGTCCTTGATACGCCCGCCCCGAATAAGGACCACCGAGTGTTCCTGGAGGTTGTGCTTCTCGCCGGGGATATAGGCGGTTACCTCGAATCCACTCGAGAGGCGAACCCGGGCGATCTTGCGCAGCGCCGAATTCGGCTTCTTCGGCGTCTGGGTCTTGACAACCGTGCAGACGCCCCGCCGCTGGGGACTCCCCTTTAGCGCAGGGGTTTTGTTCTTCTTCTGAATCTTCTTGCGCCCCTTGCGGAGCAGCTGGTTGACGGTAGGCAGCGCGATCACTCCTTTTTCAATTCCATCCCACGGCGAGATGCCCGGGACGGGTCTAGTAGCCTGGTTGGATGTTTGCTGGCGTTACGCCATGATAATGCGAGAAAGCGATGACGGCGCACACGACAAACCAACCCCCGGACCCATCGCTGTGAGCCAGGGGGACTCAAACCCGCGTAGTATATCCACTGCGATCGCAGGAAATCAAGTCCCCATGGACAAAAAGCCCGCTCAGGCCACCTTCAGACACAGCGCTCGATAGGGTGCCCGCACCAGCAATCCGGCGATCATCGGCTGCGAGCGCCCCACGATTCGACCCTTGGGACCGTCGGCCCCACGGTCCATAACCGTAGCCGCCGCGGCCTTCGCACCCTGCCAGGTACCGTGCTAGACGGCCACGAGGCCCTCAGGGAATCGGGGTGCGAGAAGGCTGTTACCGCGCCCCGCTAAGGCCGTCGCCCAGAGCCAGCCTGTCCCGAACCTGGTGAACCCTGTGCGCGGCTTCGTCGGCGGTCGGGCCGAGAGCCGTCAGGTGGCCCATCTTGCGGCCGGGCCGCGGCTCCGATTTCCCATACAGGTGAAGGCTCACATCGGCACGTCGAGCAGCCGACCAGTCAGGCTCTCCTGCCGACCAGACGTGCCCCAGAAGATTCGCCATGGCTGCTGCGGATACGAGGTTCGATGGACCCAGCGGCAGGCCGCAGATGGCCCGGACCTGCTGCTCGAACTGGCTCGTGCGGGCGGCCTCGATGGTGAGGTGTCCGGAATTGTGGGTCCGCGGTGCGATTTCGTTTACCAGCAGGTCGCCATCCTCGGACACGAAGAACTCGATACAGGCCAGACCCACCAGATCCAGCGCCTCGAGCACGGCACGGCTCATCTCGATGGCCTCGGCAACCAGCCGCTTCGGCACCCGTGCCGGCACCAGGGTGGTGTCGAGAATGTGGTGGCGATGGCTGTTCTCGAACGGAGTGTAGGCGCGTACGTCGCCCTTCTCGGTACGGGCAGCGACCACGGATACCTCCCGCTGCAGCGGAATCAGCCGCTCCATCACCGCCTCGCCCGCGGCGACGATGCTGGCGGCGGCTTCGAGGCTCGAGACGTCACCGGGCCGCAACAGGGTTTGCCCCTTGCCGTCGTATCCCAGGGTAGTTGTTTTGACGACCTGTGGGCCGTCCAGCTGTGCGAACAGACTCCGCAACACCGCTTCGTCGACCAGCTGGATGTAGGGAGCGATCGGTACGCCGATTCCCTCCAGAAATCGTTTCTCAGCCAGCCGATTCTGGGTCGTGGTCAGCACCGATGGCGCAGGTCGAACCGGCGCCCGTTCCGCAGCTGCGTCCAAGGCATCGACCGGCACATTCTCGAATTCGAAGGTGACGACATCCACATCTCCTGCAAAGCGCCGTGCGGCCTCGACGTCCTCGAACGGGGCCACCAGCTCGCGATCGGCCAGCTGACCGGCTGGGGAATCCGCTTCGGGGCCGAACACGTGAACCCGGTATCCCAGCTGTCTCGCCGCCTGCGCCAACATGCGGCCCAGTTGGCCGCCGCCAAAGACCCCGATGGTGGACCCCGGCTGGAGAGCGGTGGTCACCAGTCAAGGTCGGCTTTGAAGTTGGCACTGGGCAGCGTGCTCTCCTCGGCGCTTCGACGTTGGTCGTCGCGGTAGGCGCGCAACCTCTGGTCCAGCTCTGGCCTACTCAGGGCTAGGATCGACACGGCCAGCAAGGCGGCGTTGACGGCCCCGGCTGGGCCCACGGCCAGGGTGCCGACCGGCACCCCCCGCGGCATCTGCACGATCGAGAGGAGTGAGTCGAACCCTTTCAGGCTCTTGCTTTCGACGGGCACAGCGAGAACGGGGATATGGGTTTGGGCGGCGATCATGCCGGGCAGGTGGGCCGCCCCCCCGGCGGCCGCGATGATCACCTCGATGCCGGCGGCGGCAGCTCCGCGCGCAAAGGTCCGCATGCGTTCGGGCGTTCTGTGGGCCGAGACGACGTGCACCAGATGCGAAACCCGAAAAAAATCCAGCAGCTCGTCCGCTCCGCGTACGGTCGCCCAATCGCTGCTGCTGCCCATCACTAGCGCTACCAGCGGGGCTCCTGTGGCACGCGTCATGGCCCCTCGCCCTGCTGCCGACTGGCCGCTGTAGCCTTGGCAATGCGGTCGTGAACGGCCGCCCACGACGGCGTTAGCGGGACCTCTTCGACCACGATCAGATCGAGACCTCCGTTATCGAGATCGCGAAGGGCGGCGTAGAGACACTTTCCTGCAGCCTCGGGCCGAGCCGGCAGCTGTTTCCAGAGACCTCGAAAGGATATCGGTTCGGATCCAAGACTGAGAACGCCGAGCCGCAGGTCGCCGCTCGGAACGGCTCGGGCATGGCCCCCGCGCGGAACCAGACGGGTTGGCGTGCGGGGCGCGTAGTGGCTGGCGAGGCGGCCCGGGCTTCTGGGGCTCGAGACGCCGGGGCGGGCAGGTCGTCGGCCCAGCACCTTGTGGATGTCGTCTTCGGTTACCGCTCCCGGCCGCAACAGCACGACCTCTCCCCCACTGAGATCGAGAATCGTCGACTCCAAGCCGACCTCACTGGGACCGCCATCGAGAACCATCGCCGCGCGCTCTCCAAGCTCCTCGAGAACGTGGCTGGCCGTGGTGGGACTGACCCGCCCGAAGCGATTTGCGCTGGGGGCGGCGAGCGGCCCGCCGAAGGCACGTAAAAGCTGTGAGGCCACCGGATGTCGGGGCATCCGTACCCCAACGGTCTCCTGCCCCCCGGTCACCGCGTCGGGCACCTGGGTACTGCGCTCGAGCACGAGGGTCAATGGACCGGGCCAAAAAAGGGCAGCCAGCGCCCGGGCTTCGGCCGGGATTTCGGACACCAGCCGCTCGAGCCACGAGGTCGCATCGACATGAACGATGACCGGGTGGTTTTGGGGCCTCCCTTTGGCCGCGAACAGGCGCGTCAAGGCGTCGCTATCGAAAGCGTCCGCGGCGAGACCGTAGACCGTTTCGGTCGGGAATGCCACCAGGCCACCGCGCTCGAGCACGGTCGCTGCCCGCTCGATATTGTCTCGCGTTGGAGCCAGGATCGCCATTACTGAGTCCGAGTGTACACCGACCTCGGCGGCCGTTCGGTGGTCACGTAATAAGCAGAATGCGGAGGTCGTTCACGTTGGTGTAGGTGGGCCCCCGCACCAGCAGATGATTCGCCGAGGCGAACACCCGATACGAGTCGTTGGCCGCCAGCGCCTCGGCACCCTGAAGACGTGAAACGGTCGAAAACAGCGCCGGGGTAGCGAAGACGCCGGCGTTGTTTTCACTCCCATCGATGCCATCGGTATCTGCCGCGAGCGCGTAGACCGGGGCGCCCTCGGGTAGCCCGAGGGCTAGCGCAAGGGCGAATTCGCCATTGCGCCCCCCCCGGCCACCGGAGCGCACCGTCACGGTCGTCTCGCCACCGGAGATCAGGGCACAGGGAGGGGCGAACGGTTGCGCTCGGTCCAGGATCTGACGGGCGATGGCAGCGTGCATCGTCCCTACGGTCCTGGCCTCCCCGGTGATGGTTGCGCTCAGAAGATACGGCTCGAACCCGGCGTTGACAACGACCGACGCTGCCGCCTCGAGGCTTCGCTGGCCGCTTGCCACCAGCCGGGTCTCGGCAGCGGCAAAGAGGGGCGCACCTGGCTTTGGCGTCTCTGAGAGGCCTCCCGCGACACCCTGCTCGAGGGTGGTGGTCGCGGCTGGGGAGGTAATGCCGTAGGTGCGAACGATACCGAGCGCCTGTTCAAAGGTGGTCGGGTCGGGAACCGTGGGGCCTGAGGCGATGACGCTCAGATCGTCGTCGACAACATCGGAGATGACCAAGGTGACGAGCCGTGCGGGCGCCGCGGCCTGCGCCAGACGGCCGCCTTTAACCGCTGACAGGTGTTTGCGCACCGCGTTCATATCGCCGATGTCGGCTCCTGAGAGCAGGAGTTCGCGGTTCACCTCTGCGAGCTGCTGCAGGTCGAGGCCGACGGGTGCCGTGAGCAGGGCCGATCCCCCGCCGGATAGGAGACAGATGACGGTATCGTCCGACCCAACGCCGGCCAGGAGGTCGAGAATTCGGCGCGTGGCGACACGTCCGTTCTCGTCTGGAATCGGGTGCCCAGCCTCGACGATTTCGATGGTATCCGTGGCCACGGCGTGGCCGTAGCGGGTGATGACGAGCCCTTCGATAGCGGCGTCGCCGTAGTGCCGCTCGACGGCTCGGGCCATGGCGGCCGAGGCCTTGCCGGCGCCGATCACCACCAGCCGACCGCGGGGCAGCGGTGGCAGGTGGGGCGGCACCACCTGCCGTGGATGTGCAGTAGCAACCGCGGCCTCATAGGCCTCGACGAGAACTGTCCTGGCGTCGCTAGCGCTCATGCCGCGGTCTCACGCTCGTTCATGGTGCAACCGAGGCGCTCCCGCCTACCGGGATGGCGACGGGTTTGACACGGTGACGTTGACACGTTGGCCCTACCTCGGTTTCCACCACTACGGTACTATACCGCCATGTTTGGCCTGCTACGGCGCCAGAATCCAAATTTCAAAGAGGATGGCAATTTCCTGCTGGCACGCATCCGTACCGCCAGGCAGAGCGAGATAATTCCGGTGCGCCTCTCGAAGACCAGCGAAATGAGTGCCGTGGCGGGCGGGTACTTCGTTCGCAAAATCCTGGTCGGACCCAACACCCTCGATCAGGCGGTTCTCGAGGTCACCACCAACCGAGCGCACAGGGTAACGCTCGCGGTGGTCGAAGGCGGCGAGCTGGTGCCGGTGAACCGCTGGACCTCGCTCGGAGACAGTTCCCGATCTGACTAGCAGCCGCACGCCGGCACCGGGCTCGGCGAGCCGAGCATGCCGAAACCGAACGCGCGCTGCGCCGGTCTAGAGAGCGGGACCGCCGTGCAGAACGACGTTCCCGCTCGCCCCTCAGGCCGGGACTGACCCGCCTCTAAGCCATCCCCTCACGCAATAAGGTGTCGGGCGCCCAGCTTTTCTCCAGAGCTGGGCGCCAACTCTGGCGATCGTCCACAGGGTCGCGATGCTCTACTTCTTTTTGAAGCCGCCGGCCTCGCGCCCCCTCGGTCCCGCCGTGTGACGGAGGTGGGGGCAAGCACGACCTCGGGACACCATCGAACGACGCCCAAGCGCTGCTCACCGGACCTTACTGGCTGTCGATGAGGTCGGGTCGGAGCGTGACGGCTTCGCGAAGGTAGATGTGCTTCATATCATGCTGCCGCTTGGCCGTGTTCACCTGTACCATCACCCGAATCGCCCGCGGCAGGCGGTCGGGAACCGGGATCTCCTGATTGCACAGGAGCGGGACCATGGTCATGCCGAGAGCTCGGGCCGCCTCGGCCGGGAACGTGCTCTTCAGATCTGCGGTGGTGGTAAAGAAGATGGCGGCGAGAGGCTCGAAGGTCTCGATGCCATTCGCCTCGAGGATGGTTACCAACAGCTCTTCCGTGGCCTCCAGGATCAGTTCCGGCTCGTCGGACTCTACCGTAGTGGCGCCACGAATACCCCGCACCCAGAACCGTTCCATGGGCGCCAGTCTACCAGAGTCGGCGGTGTTCGCCCAAGATACCTTCGCCCCGGAAACCGACGAGCCGAGGGGGGGTACACACCCGATCCTCACGGGGCGACCTGCTAGCGTGAGACGTGACCGTTCGCAGGGATCGACCGGCCGAACCACCTTGGTATGAACTGAGCGGCGACCAGCGGGCGCTGCTCGCGCCTCTGCGCGAGTTCTTGCGTGCGGAGGTGGCTCCTGGTGCGGCCGCTCGAGACCGGGACGGCGGTTTCCCGCACGAACTCGTCGGCCAGCTCGGGGCGCTGGGCGTGATGGGCATGCAGGTACCCGAGCGCTACGGCGGATCGGGGCTGGACACCGCCACCGTCGCCCTGATCCTCGAGGAGATCGCGGCGGTAGACGGCTCGCTGTGCCTCACCGTGGCCTCGCACAATTCGCTGTGCATCGGCCACCTGCTGAAGGCGGGCGATGAACGCCAACACGCCGCCTGGCTCCCGCGGCTCGCGTCCGGCGAGAGCCTAGGCGCCTGGTGCCTGACGGAGTCGGGATCGGGTTCCGACGCCGCCGGGCTCGAGACGCGTGCTATCGAGGTTGGGGACCACTTTGAGGTGACGGGATCGAAGGCCTTCATCACCCAGGGTTCAGTCGGTAGTACCTACGTGGTGATGGCCCGAACCGACCCGGTTCGGCCGGACCACCCGAAGGCCGACGGCATCAGCGCCTTCGTTTTCGACGGCGACACACCCGGTCTGCTACGTGGGAAACCGGAGTCGAAGCTGGGGCTCAACAGCTCCGATACCACTGCCCTGACGTTCGAGCGACTCAGGGTGCCGGCCGATCAGCTTCTTGGGCAGCGTGGTGCTTCCTTTCGAGATGTGATGGCGGTCCTCGACGGCGGACGGATCGGCATCGGGGCGATGGGCCTCGGCCTCGGTCGGGCCGCCCTCGAGATCGCCGCACGATACGCCTCGGAACGCGAACAGTTCGGACGCCCGATCGTCAGCAATCAGGCCATCAGCTTCAAGATCGCCGAAATGACCATGGAACTCGAGGCCGCACGCTTGCTGATCCTCAAAGCCGCCGCCCTGCGCGATGCGGGCAGAGACCATACCGGGGCCGCGTCGATGGCCAAACTAAAGGCGAGTGTGGCCGGGGTCCAGGCCTGCGACTACGCCATTCAGATTCTCGGAGGCTACGGCTACCTCCGGGACTCGCAGGTCGAACGGCTGTGGCGCGACGCCCGCCTCACACGGATCGGAGAGGGGACCGACGAAGTTCAGTACCTGATCATCGCCAGGGAGTATCTGGCGCAGTTCCGCCCCTAGCAGGGGTAGCATCGAGGGCGTGGCGCACCTGTTCATGATCACCGATTTCGGCCTGAACGACCCCTATGTCGGGGTCATGAAGGCCGTCGTCGCCGGGATCTCCGCGGAAACGTCCGTCATCGACCTCACCCACGCCATACCACCGCAAGATGTTCAGGCTGCAGGCGTGGCCCTCCTGACAGCCCACAGGTTCCTTCCCGCCGGGTCGATCGTCTGTGTCGTGGTCGACCCAGGGGTAGGTAGTGACAGGCGAGCGCTGGCGGTCCACCTCGAGTTTGGGGACCATCGGCTTCAGCTGGTATGTCCCGACAACGGAATCATCACCCCACTGCTCGACAGCACCAAAGAGCTACAGGCAGTGTCGCTCGACAACCCTCAGTACCATCTGCCCCAGGTAAGCGCTACCTTCCACGGGCGCGATATCTTCGCTCCCGCATCCGCCCACCTCGCCGCCGGAACGCCCCTCGCCAGCCTGGGCTCGGCGCTGGCACGCGAGCAGCTGAAGCGAATAGCGTGGCCGACCCCACAGCCCGAGGGCTTCGGATGGCGGGGCTCGGTCCTGCACATAGACCACTTCGGAAACCTGATCACCACCATCACCGCCACCGAACTCGGAAGCGAACGACGATGGTCCGTCCGCATCGGTGACCGGATCATCGCCGGGGTTGGCAGAACGTTCGCCGACGCTGCGGTGGGCGAACCCGTGGCCTACCTCGGCAGCAGCGGGCATCTCGAGATTGCGCGGCGAGACGGGGATGTGGCTACCCTGTGGGGCGTCTCGATCGGCCACGAGGTGCTGCTGGAAGCCGACTAACTCGGTGTCGCCGATAGCCCATCGGTCGGCGTCCGGTCCAAGGCTTGGGGAGGAACACGTTCCAAGGCCTCCTGCACCACCTCCACACCAGCCCCCGAAAGGTGGCTGTGCTGGCTTAGATGACGACGCCACGCCTTGGCGCCAGGGAGACCGTTGAAGAGTCCCAACAGGTGCCGACTGACCCGTGCGAGCGGCGTTCCGACGCGCGTTTCGAGCTCGAGATAGGGCAGCAGCCTGGCTACCACCTCGCGGCGGCTCGGCGGCTCGCCGGTAATACCGTAGTAGCGCCGATCGACGTCGGCGAAGAGATAGGGCATCTCATAGGCCGCCCGTCCGATCATGACCCCATCGACCGCTTCCAGGTGCCGGTCGACCTGATCCAGATCGGTGACGCCGCCGTTGGTCTCGATTCGCACATCGGGGAATTCGCTTTTCAGGCGGTAGACATCGTCATGCCTGAGCGGAGGTACGGTGCGGTTCTGTTTGGGGCTCAACCCCTCGAGCCACGCCTTCCGAGCGTGAACGATAAATCCATCCACTCCGACCGAGGCCACCACGGCTACGAATCGCGCCAGGTCCCGATAGCGGTCGAGGTCATCGATCCCGATTCGGTGCTTCACCGTGACCGGCAGACGACTGGCAGCCTTCATGGCCGCAACCGCTCTCGCGACCGTGTCGGGCTCCGCCATAAGACAGGCCCCAAACCTGCCCCGCTGTACACGGGGGCTGGGGCAACCGACGTTGAGATTGACCTCGTCGAAACCAAGATCGGCGGCGATCGCGGTGCACTCGGCCAGAGCTGAGGGATCCTCTCCCCCGAGCTGGAGCGCCAGCGGCCGTTCGATCTCCGAGAACGCCAGCAGCCGCGTGCGGTCACCGTGAAGAACGGCGCCGGTGGTAATCATCTCGGTGTAGAGCAGCGCCTCCGAGGTAAGGGCGCGCATGAACACCCGAAAGTGACGATCGCTCCGGTCCATCATCGGCGCAACACTGACCGGCCAGCTGTCGTCTCGGGGCGTCACGGCAGGGGGACTCAGTCCGCCGCCGGCGCTGGAACGCGCACCGGCTGCCTGAACGTAATGTTCTCCCACTCACCCTCCTCGACAAGCGCGAGGTCTGGGTTTCGCCTCCGAAAGAAGTCGACCACCTCCTGAACAAGATCGTCGGGGGTCGACGCGGCGGAGGTGATGCCGACGGCCTCGATCCCTGCCAGCCAGCCCTCTCGGATTTCGGCGACCGAGGCGACCCGCTTGGCGTTGCCCATCAGGCTGTGGGCGAGCTCCACCAGACGCATGCCGTTCGAGCTGTAGTCGCTGCTCACGACGAAAAACAGGTCTACCTCGGCGGCGATGCTGCGGACCGAGTCCTGGCGATTCTTGGTGGCGTAACAGAGGTCGTCGCGGGGCGGGATGACCAGCTTGGGAAAGCGATTCCGTAGCAGGTCGATCGTTTTCATAGTGTCGTCCACAGACAGCGTCGTCTGGGTGAGCACCGCGACCCGCTCCGGATCCGGCACCGTCACGGTTTCGGGGTCGGCCAGACCGAGGTCGGTCCCCGACACGCCCACGACCGACACGACGGTGGTAGCGTGGGGGGCTTCGCCGAGAGTCCCGATCACCTCCTGATGGTTGGGCGAGTCGCCGATCAGCAGGATGTGGTACCCCTCTTTGGCGTACTTCTTCGCCTCCGTGTGCACCTTGGTCACCAACGGGCAGGTGGCGTCTATGGTGGCCAGACCCAGTGCGGCAGCCTGCCTGCGCACTGCGGGACTGACGCCGTGGGCGCTGAACACGACCGTGTCCGAGAGCTGCCGTCCCTGGTGCTCGATCCGATCACCGACACCGCTGAGTTCACCCAGATCCTCGACGAAGTGCACACCCTGCTCGCGTTCGAGACGGGAGACAACGGTGTCGTTGTGGACGACCGCGTGGTAGACCGAGAGATCGCCGTCACCGTCTGCTTGCTGCTCTGCGGCGGCCCGTTCGACGGCACGTATAGCCATGTCGACACCGGCACAGAATCCCCTCGGTTTTGCAAGGTGTAGGGTCCGGATCATGACCCCAATCATAGCCGTCCGCCATAGCCGACGGGGTACCTACCGACACAGGGAAGGGGGCCCTACAGCGGGTTGCACAATGATTGAGTCAGCAATGCGCAATATCATTCCGGGAACAGGTTCCTTCAGAACCCACTTGCGTCTCCCGATGGTCCATTTGGCGTGATTCCTGAGGGTTGGTCAAGGATTATGCAACCCGCTGTAAGGGGTCCCGCAAGTCGCGCGCTCAAGCATCGGGCAGAGCCTTCCTGGCAGGACCGAGGACCATCTTCTCTGACGATCCAAGTGGCGCGCCCTGGCGGCGCTACCACAGCGAATAGCTCGGTTCCTGATGTGCCCCGTGGAGCCCCGGAAAGCGCTTGACCGACTCGCGAAAGGCGTGCTAGACTCCAGGTCGCTTCGAGATGGGCGATTAGCTCAGTCGGTTAGAGCGCGTCGCTGATAACGACGAGGTCGGTGGTTCAAATCCACCATCGCCCACCAACGAAATGCGCGCCCGTCGGCGCGCATTTTCACGATCTCGTGCCAGCCCCGTGGCGGCCTTGCTCAGTTGGCAAACACCGAACGTTTTGCACCCAGAACCAAGTCCAATTGGAAGATGGCATTCCCCCGCTGGACGGTCAGCTGGACAACCTGACCGATCTCCTTTCTACGAATCACTTCGAGAAGTTCGTAGAAGCCCGGCGTCGGTTCGCCGTCGACGGCGACGATGACGTCGGCCACCGGCCTGACGCCGACCTGACTGCCATCGTCACCGAATATCCTGCGGTTCGAAAAGCTCCGGAGGCCCGCGAGGTCGGCCGGTCCGCCATCGCGTACCTGCCACACGATCGTTCCGGCACGCTGTCCAAGAGACGCTTCGCTGCTCTGCGGGTCGTAATCTTGCCCATTCCAGGTGAAGCCGATCACCGGAACGTCGCGCTGTAAGCCGGCCAGAACCGATACCACCAGTTCGCTGTTCCGCACGACCGGAATGGCGTAGGAGGCGAACTCCTGGGGCAAGGCCAGCCCCCGCAAGAAGGGGGGGATGTAGGTATCCGAGGAGAGCGCGTTCGGCGCGAAGCTGATATAGCTCACCACCCCGACCACCTCACCGGCGCCGTTCAGGACCGGTCCTCCCGAGTCGCCCGGAGCGAGAGAAGCCGTCAGTTCGATGGTGCCGTCGGCGAAGTCGGCGCGACCGGCCTGAACACCGAGTCTGGTAATCCGGCCGCTGCGGGCCTCGAGGAAGTCTCCGCGGCTGTTGCCGATCGCGACCACCCTGGTGCCGACTTCAGGTGCCTCCGCCGACAGCGGGATAAAGGGGACATCCGTAGGGACGGTCGCCTGCATCACGGCGAGATCGAAGTAGGCATCGAAACCCAGAAGGTCGAGAGCGTATTCGCTTCCCGAGGAGGTAACGCCGACGTACTCGTGCGGGCAGACTGCCGAACTGGTCGGGTCGACGACGTGGTATGCGGTCATCAGAAGACCGCTTTCAGCGACGAAAAAGCCGGTGCCGATGCCCACTGCCCGTTGGCGCACTGCCCCCGTGCAGCGCGCCTCGATGCGGACCGTGGCGGACCGCGATTCCTCGTAGGCGACGGCGAGCTCCCCGGTGGGCGCAACGACCGGCGGGGGACCGTCCATAACGTGCTGCAGTGAGGCTCGAGGCTGGACTTGCTGAATTACCAGCGCCAGCAGCAGGATACTGGCGACGAACAGGGACAGCACCCACCGCATCCTATTCCCACGGGTCCGGGGGATCTCTTCTAATCGAAGAGGTTCCTCACCTTTGGCGTACCGGAGGCGGGGCACGTCGTCCGGAAATCGGTCGTCCATATCCGATTATGGGCCAGCCAAGATGAGAAAGTCTGCTACTTAAATGACAGCCTCGGCTGCCTTTCTCGGGCGCCGGTCCGCCACCGGTCGGGTATCATAGAGCCCATGACTTCGCCTGTCGACAACGCCGCAGATCCCGACTACCAACAGAAAATCCAGGCGGTCGCTGCCAAACTCGAGGGCTGGGAGGGACCGATCGTGGTGGTAAGCCACGTCGACCCGGACGGCGACGCCGTCGGCAGCAGCGTCGCCATGCACCGCGCCTTGCGAACCCTCGGCAAGACCTGCATCCTCCCCATCGCCCCGCCAACGTACCTCGCGTTTTTGCTGCAGCCCGAAGAGAACGTGTCGCCGCTGGAGGTCCTGCCCGACGAAACCCTGCTGTTGGTACTGGATATATCGGCTAAGGACCGGATCCTCGGCGCCCCGCTTCAGGGGGCCGCCTTTATCATCAATCTCGATCACCACGCCACCAACGACCGCTTTGGCGACCTCGCGGTGGTCGATCCCACCAAAGCCGCCGCCGCCTTGATCGTCAAGGATGTGATCGAAGCGATGGGGCTCCGGTGGACGCCCGAGGTTGCAACCCCGTGCCTCACGGGTCTGCTCACCGACACCGGCATGTTCCGTTTCGGCAACACCAGCCCAGACGTCCTGCAAGCCGCATCCAAACTGATCGACCGGGGGGGCGTCGACTACCCGGAACTCGTCGATCGCCTACAGTGGCGTCACCCCGACTACTTCACCATGCTCGGCCGCGTCATGACCACGGTCGAGTTCCCGCTCGCTGGTCGGGTGGTGATGGTTCACGTCGACGACAGCGTGCGTCAGGGCCTGTCTTCGAAGGACGACTCCTCCGATATCGTGGACCTGATCCGCTACGCCGAAGGCACCGCGGTGGCGATCGTGCTCCGCGAGCTGGACTCCACCACCAAGGTGAGCGTGCGCAGCAAAGCGGGCGTCTCGGCCCAAGCCATCTGCCTGGAACTCGGTGGTGGCGGCCACCTGGCCGCCGCCGGGGCACGACTCCCGGTCGGACTGGCGCAGGCGAAAGAGCTGGTGCTCGCTGCGGTCCGAAACGAGTTTCAGCGCAGCCTCGACGCCGGCTAGTCCGTGGGCCCCGTCGTAGCGCCGTAGTCGCGTCCGATGCCGGCAGCGTCGTGAGCGACATCGTCGAGCGGGTGCAACCCCTTCCCCAGATCGAAGCCGCGTCGCTGAAGGAAGGGCACGAGCTGTTCGCTGGGAAGATTGCCGACCAGGGCGTCACCTGCGAAGGGACAGCCACCGATCCCCGCGAGCGCCCCTTCGAACCAGCGCACGCCGGACTCGAGAGCCAGCTCTACGCTGTGAGACCAGGCTCCAGGACGCGCGTGTAGATGGAGGCCCAAGCTCTCGGAGTGGTCGATAGCTGCCAGCACCCGACCGACGGTCGCGGCGTCGGCAGTGCCCACGGTGTCCGCCAAGGCGATACGGGTCACCCCAAGGGCGCGTAGCCGGTCCACGGCTCGCGCCGTATCTGCTGGGCGCCAGGCCTCACCGTAGTGGTTGCCGAACCCCATGGACAGATAGACCACGAACCCCAGGCGCCACTCGAGAGCTTGGCCGACGAGCTCCGCTACCAGCGGCCAGGATTCGTCTATCGAACGCCCGACGTTGCGCCGCTGAAAGGTATTGTTCACCGACAGCGGGTACCCGACGCTGCTGACCGAGCGGGCGCCGTGGGCCCGCTCGAGCCCGCGCCGATTCGCCACGATCGTTAGGAAATCGGCCCCCGGAGGTCGGGGCAGGCCCTCCACTACCGCCTCCGTGTCGGCCATCTGGGGAACGGCACGGGGAGCGACGAACGAACCCAGGTCCAGGTTCGAGAAGCCGGCTGCCAACACCTTCTCCAGATGGGATCGTTTGCGGGAGGTGGGGATGACGACCGGCAGCCCCTGCCAGGCATCTCGTGGACACTCGACGAAACGGAGTGGCTCGGCCATGGAGGGTCAGTATAGGCGGTTGTGGCCTCGCCACGGCAGGTGTACAGAGGGTCGCCAATGGGCGCCGGCTCCATGCCTATACTGGTCTCGGTGCTAAAGACACTCGAACTGCGTGATTTCGCCATTGTGGACGAGCTGATGCTGGGTCTCGAACCTGGATTGAACGTGCTAACGGGCGAGACCGGAGCTGGGAAGTCCATCCTGGTGGACGCTCTGGGCCTGTTGGCCGGCGGAAGGGCGGATGTAGGCTTCATCCGCAACGGCCAGGAGCACGCTCTCGTGCAGGGGATGTTCGCTGCCGGTGACGTATTTGCGGCTGCACGTAGGCTGGTAGCCGGGGGCCGCAACACCGCGAGACTGAACGGCGAGCTGGTCTCGGTAGCCGAACTCACCCAGGCCAGCGGTCGACTGCTGGCGGTTTTCGGGCAGTACGCCTCCCAGGCGCTGCTCGATCAGGCCTGGCAGCGCGACCAGTTGGACCGCCTGTTGCCCCAAGCGGCAACGAAGAGCCTCGAAGCCTACCGCGCCGCCTATGCCCGGCTGCGTACCGTCGAGCGCGAATTCGAGACACTCGAAGGCGCCGCCCGCGATCGCGAACGCCAGCTGGACATGCTGCGTTTCCAACAGGACGAGATCGACGCCGCAAATTTGGCCTTTGGTGAGGAAGAGGCTCTGCAGGAGGAGCTCGTTGCGCTGCGCAATGCCGAGCGGATCGCGCTGGCTCTGGCCGAGGCCAGCGCGACACTCGAGGTGTCCGAAACGAACGCATCCGACCTGCTGGGCACGGCTCAGAAGGCGCTCGACGCCGCCGCCAGATTTCATCCGTTTCCGGCCACCTTGGCCGAGGAGCTGAGGGGGCTCTCCTCGTCGATCCGAGCCGTGGCCCAGGAGGTTGCGCACTTTCTCGAAACCTTCGAGGCAGACCCCGGCCGGCTCGACCAGGCCGAAACCAGGCTCGCCACCCTCGAACGCCTGAAGCGAAAGTACGGCGCGGACATCGCCGCCGTCCTCAGCTACCGCGACCAGGTGGCGGCGCAGCTCACCCAGCTCGAAAACGTCGAACACGATCTCGCTACGCTCGCCCAAGAGCGGGACACGCTTGTAGGCGACCTGGCCCACCAGGGGGCTTCGGTCTCCAAGGCGAGGGCGCGGGCAGGCTCTACCCTCGCCAAGAAGGTTCAGCCCCTGCTCAAACGCCTGGGCATGGCCAAGGCCAACTTTCAGGTGGCGCTCGAAGCCGCCGAAACCCCGACCCCCAACGGCATGGAGCGGGTACACTTCGAGTTCAGCGCAAATCTGGGTGAGGCTCTTGGTCCCCTGCAAGCACGCGCCAGCGGAGGTGAACTCTCCCGTGTCATGCTGGCCCTCAATCTGGTAACGGGCGCTTCGCAACCGACCCTGATTTTCGACGAGATCGACGCCGGCATCGGCGGCCGCACCGCCCGGGCGGTGGGCGCGCTGCTGAGCCAGCTCGCACAGCAACATCAGGTGCTGGTGGTGACCCATCTGCCACAGGTAGCCGCCTTCGCCGACGCCCAGTTCTCCGTCTACAAGGAAGAGGAGCGTGGCAGGACGCTGGTCCGCGTCGCCCGACTCGACCGGGCGGAGCGGGAGCAGGAACTCGCCAGGATGCTCTCCGGTACGGTAACCAATGCTTCGCTAGGGGCCGCCCGCGAGCTCCTCTCTGAGGCGCACCCCGCCAGCCCCAGCTAGAGCCCGACCAGAGCCTCCTGTCGACGCTCGACGTCGGTACCGCGGGCTGGGTTACAATAGGGCTATGGTTGACGCCGAGGGTCGACATGACGGGGAGCCGTGTCCGACCTGTAGCAGTCTCAATACCATCAGCTATCACTACCGAGAGGGCCACACCGAACTCGAATGCCCCACCTGCGGCTACCGCTCGGACCAGCGCGAACTCAGCGACCTCCAGCGCTACGACGGTAGCCTGCTCGAAGGGTCGGTTGCCCCGCAGGTACCCCTCAAGCCGTTGAAGGCGTGATTCTGTCCGTGCCGTCAGTCGACAATTGCTCACTCCGGCCCAGTTCCAAAATGAGCGGTGATCTCAACCCGGTGCCAGCCCATGCGGGTGCATACCTATTGGATCGGCGCGAAAGGAGCGACGATGGATGTAAACGTGGTTCTTAACTCCGAAGAGATCCTCCGAGGGCTTAAGCACTACCGCCGCATTGCTAAACAGGACCTTCTTCGGTGTTCTGAAACAGACAACCCCGAACGGTTTCGCCTACACGCTGAGGCTCGGCGCGAGGTGTATGCCCAGCTTGCCAGCATCGCCGAGTCGAAGAGCCCGCAAGAGGTCGTCAGGGAGGCCTTGAGCCGCTACCGGAACCTGCCGTTCGTAAGCGAGACAACCGACGACGAGTACACGGATATCAAAGGGCAGGAGAACGCCCTCGAGAATTTCTTTCTCATGATCGGCCTCGAATCGAAGGTTCGCAAGGAAGTCCGTAGTCAGCGTCCCTCACTCAACTGACCGACCGCAGCACCCCGATCGCTCTAAGCCGGGGTCTTCGGAACGCTCCGACGATGTGGTATTACTGGGCCCGTGACGCTTGCCGACCTCGAGCGCCTGGCGACCAGCAAACCCCCTACGCTGACCGAACTGAGCGACAACCTGGTGTTTGGCGAAGGCGATCCCGACGCCGACCTGATGATCGTTGGTGAAGCGCCGGGAGAGGAAGAGGATCGTAGCGGCCGACCCTTCGTAGGACGGGCAGGTCAACTCCTCGACAAGATTCTGGCCAGCGTCGAGATCGATCGCAACGACATCTACCTCACCAACATCGTCAAGTTTCGTCCCCCCGGGAACCGCAACCCGCGTCCGGAAGAGATTCAGGCGAGCGAAGGCATCCTGCTCGAAGAGATTCGCCTGGTCCAGCCTCAGATTATCGCCACCCTGGGCAACGTTCCCACCCAGTACTTCCTCGACACCAGGGACGGCATCACCCGAACCCACGGTGCGTGGCATGACTGGCATGGCGTCACGGTCTATCCCCTCTTTCACCCGGCCTACCTGCTGCGGAACCCCAGCCGCGATCGCGGTAGCCCCAAGTGGCAGATGTGGCAGGATATGAAGGAGCTCAAGACAGCCCTCGAGACGCTCGATCCGAAGACCGGAAATATCGTGATCGACACCGCCCGGCAAGATGGCCTCTTCTAGATGACCGACCGGCGTTTCGTCGGCCTGGTGCACTCGCTGCTCAGCTCGGCCGAGGCGTCACTCGGTGAAGACAATAGCCCCCTGACGGCCCGCATGATCAAGGATGGTGTCCTCGCCCGCCGCACTGCCGAGCGCAGTCTCGAGCTGCTCGATATGCTCTACGACAAGACCTCGGGGAACCTCAACGAGACGGAACGGGATGCCTTGGTGAGAGCTCGCTCCGGCCTGCGCAAGCGCCTCGAAGCCGAGTCCGACGCCCCCCGTAGCTGATGCGGGCTGTGGTGCAGCGGGTCCGCGAAGCGACGATAACCTCGGAGGGGCAGCGCCTTGGGCACATCGGCCCCGGGCTGCTGATCTTGCTCGCCGTCACCCACACAGACACCACCGAAGTGGCGACCACGCTAGCCACCAAGATCGCCAAACTAAGGATCTTCGCGGATAGCGCCGGCAAGATGAATCTGGATGTGGCGGCTGCCGGAGGAAGCCTGCTGGTGGTGAGTCAGTTCACCCTGTATGCCGATCTCCGGCGCGGCAACCGACCCGGCTTCGGCGCCGCTGCCCAACCCGAGCTGGCCTCGGCACGTTATTCGGAATTCGTCGATAATCTGAGGCAGCGGGATCTCGAGGTCGCCAGCGGCCGGTTTGGAGCCGCGATGCAGGTCGCTCTGGTGAACGACGGGCCGGTCACGATCGTCATCGACAGCGAGGTGCCGGCGGTGGGCAGGCCCGACTAGCCGGCAGCCGGGAGGTCGAATGAGAACTCGGCTCCCGCCCCCTCCGAGCTGGTCACTTCGATCTGGCGTCCGTGCAGCTCGAGGATACGCCTCACGATGGCCAAGCCGAGCCCGGTGCCCTCACCGACGCGAGCGGTCGAGGCCTGGAAGAACCGCTCGAATACCCGGGGAAGGTCGCCCGCAGCGATCCCCTCGCCGGTATCGGTAATCTTGGCCCGAACCCCGCCGTCGCGCGGCTCGAGCACGATGGTTACCCGACCCCCTGCTGGCGTGTGTCTGAGGGCGTTGTCGAGGAGGTTGCTGAGGACCCGTTCGATCAGTCCGATATCGCCCTCGACGAAAGGCAGATCGCGGTCCGCATGGGCCTCCAGCATGATCCCCGCCTCCTCGGCCTGAAAGGCGAATTTTCGCACCACATCCTGCACGAGTTCCTGGAGTGGGAACGCCTCGGGTTTGGCGCGGCCGTCGGAGCTCTCTAGGGTCGAGAGTTCGAACAGCTGTTCGATCAGGTTTGATAGCCGTTCGCCGTGCGCCTGAGCAGCGTTCAGGAAGGCCTCCCGCTCCTCGCGCGTCAACCGCTCGCCTCGGAGGTTGAGCGTCTCGAGATACCCCCTCAGCGCCGCCAGCGGGGTTCGCAGATCGTGGGAGATGTTGCCGACCAGTTCACGTCGGTTCTGATCGGCGCGGCGCAGTTCGTGATACTGACCGCTGATATGATCGGCGACCTCGAGGAAGAGGTTCTGGAGTTCATCGATTTCATCGCGAACGGTCGGCGTAGGCCCCAGCGACACCGCCTCGAGCCGAAAATCGCTGCGCCGAAATGCCCGCATCGCCTCGTTGAGTCTCCGCAATCTTCTGGTGAGAAGCGCAAACCCTAGGGCCCCCCCGACAATGAGCAGAACCACGCCGGTCACACTGCCCCACAGCACGGCCCGCAAGGCGGTACTGGTCTGGACGCTTCGCACCAGAGAGTTCTGCACCTCGTTGGTAAGCACGATGTAGAGATATCCCAGGTCGAACGGTAGGCTGGCGGCCGAAAAGATGGTTCTGCCGCCCCGCCGTGGATCGGTACCGTGCACCGGCAGGTCGTCGGGTGCGTCCAAAAAGCGGGCGACGGCGTCCAGCTCGATGCGTCCAACCTGCCTGTCCGCCGGCTTGACGCTACCGTCGAGGATCGTCCCATCTACGTCAACCACGTAGATTTCGACGCCGGGGTTGGTCATGGCCAGCATCTTGGTGAGTTCGGCAACCGAATCGCGATCGACGAATTCGCCAACCATCAGATCGCTCTGCAGCACGAGGTTATCCGCCAGACTCGCATTCTGTCGCTGGGTCACCTCCTGGAAATAGGTTCGGGCGCTGGCGACGCTGAGGCCGACCACCAGAACGCCGGCCGGCAGCAGCAGAGCCGACAACACCAGCAGCAAGCGAAGATGTAGGGGGACCACCTTAGCGACCTGCGTCGGCAAACCGGTAACCGACACCCCACACCGTCTGAATGAACGTCGGGTTGGCCGGGTCGCGCTCGATCTTCGATCGCAAGCGGTTGATATGGGAGTTCACGGTGTGCTCGAACCCCTCGTAGCCGTACCCCCATACCAGGTCGAGCAACTGCGAGCGGGTGTAGACCCGCCCCGGGTTCCGTGCAAACTGGATCAACAGGTCGAACTCCTTGGCCGTCAGGTGAATCGGCCGTCCGGCCAACGACACCTCTCGGGATGATACCTCGATCATCAGTTCGCCAAGGTCGAAGGCGGCGTGCTCGGGGGCCTCGCTGCTCAGGCCCACCTTGCGCCGCAGCAGCGCCTTGATGCGGGCCTGCAATTCGCGCAGACTGAAGGGCTTGGTGAGGTAGTCGTCGGCCCCGATCTCGAGCCCGAGAACGCGGTCGAGTTCGCTGGATTTGGCCGTCAGCATCAGAACGAGTATGTACGGGTGTCCAGCACGCAAGCGGCGGCAGATCTCGAGGCCGTCCATGCCCGGCAGCATCAGGTCCAGCACGACCAGGTCGAACCGCCCGGTCAGGGCCAACTCGAGCCCCTCCAATCCGTCGTGGGCAACCGTGACGGCGAATCCGAGATCGGCCAGGTGCAGCTCGATCAGGTGTGCGATATCCCGATCGTCTTCGATCACCAGGAGCTGCTTCTCTTGCATGCATAAGTGTGGCACATGTAGAACCGGTGCGACCTCACGATTTCGTCACACCACCGGGGCAGTACAGCGCCCCGCTGCCGCCTGCGGTTAGCATGGGGCATGGACTCCCTGTTCGGTCTGGTCACGGTCGCCCCTCTGGTCGTCTGGGGCGCGATGCTGCTGTTCCCTCGATCTCGGTTTACCCAGCGCTTGGTCCTGTCGTATTGGCCCTACGTTGTCGGCGGCGCCCTCTATTTGGTAGTGGTGATCGCCCTCGTGGGCACCCAGGCCGCCGACCTCGGCCTGTCGGCTGCCAGCCTCCAAACGCTGTGGTCCTCTTCGCTCGGGGCGCTGGTCGTGTGGGTCCACATCCAGGTCGCCAACCTCTTTTTCGGGGTGTGGATGTTCCGCGATGCCAAGTATTGGGGGGTCAACCCCGGCCTGTACCTGCTGGCCACGGTGCTGGCTGGGCCGGTGGGCCTAGGCGCCTATTGCCTGATGCGCATTCGCAGGAGCGGCAACGACCCGGCCAGGGTGGTGAACTGAGGGAACTCAGAGGTCGTTCTGAACGCGCGCTGCCGGCAGCGCCGTCGCCCCCTCGAAGGCGTTGACCTCCTCGATGAAGCGCCGGAACAGGTAGTTGGCGTCGTGGGGGCCCGGACTCGCCTCCGGATGGTACTGCACACTGAAAACCGGATACCGCAGGTGCGCCATCCCCTCGAGCGTGCCGTCGTTGAGGTTGATGTGGGTGGCTCGGTATTGGCCTCCGGGAATCGAGTCGATATCGACGGCGTAGTTGTGATTCTGGCTGGTGATTTCGACCTTTCCGGTAATCAGGTTCTTGACGGGCGTGTTGGCTCCGTGGTGCCCGTGGGTCAGCTTAAAGGTGCGCCCGCCGACCGCCAAGCCGAGCAGTTGATGGCCCATGCAGATGCCGTAGGTGGGCAGTAGGCCCAGGAGTTGCCACACCGTGTCGTGGGCGTACTTGGGTCCATCGGGGTCGCCCGGACCGTTGGACAGCACCAGACCCATCGGATCGAGTGCCATGATCTGAGCCGGCGTCGTCTGAGCCGGGACCACGATCACCTCCGCCCGGGACTGTTCGAGCTTGTAGACGATCGAATGTTTGATGCCGAAATCTATGACCACTACCCTGGGGTCGTCCTGGAAGGTAGGGCGGGCGTACGGCAGCGGGGTGGTGACCTCCGGGGTCATGTCGCGGCCGTCGATGTCGGGGTGGCTCCGCGCTTCTTCGATCAAGGACCGCGTTTCGCCCTGACCCGACGGGCCGTGTCTGATTACCCCCTTGACCACCCCACCTCTCCTGAGGCGGCGCGTCAAGGCCCTGGTGTCGACCCCTTCGATGCCCACGATCCGATGCTGTTTCATGAAGCTTTGCAGGTCCTGATTGGCACGGTGGTTGGAGGCAACGCGGCTGAACTCACGGACGATAAAACCTTTGGCAAAGGGTCTGTTCGACTCCATATCGTATACCGACACGCCATAGTTGCCGATATGCGGATAGGTCATGGTAACGATCTGCCCGTGGTAGCTGGGATCGGTCAGGATCTCCTGATAGCCGGTCATGGAGGTGTTGAACACCACCTCACCGACGGTCGACCCCGCGTAGCCAAAGGCGAAGCCGGGATAGACGGCGCCGTCTTCGAGCGCCAGGACCGCGTGGGGTTTGTCAAGGAGCGCCATGACCGCGATCACTCTAGCACCTGCCGTCGGTGCAGGCGCCGTGGCCACTACCTGAAGGCCTCCTGTTACAGCCGGTCGCCTGGTAGAGCGAGCCCCCTCCGCCTCGGGGTCAGACGGTGTCTGGTTCAGACGGTCTTCCGTCGTCCCGGTGCTGCACCGTGTGGGGGGGTACGTGCTCCCCTGGGGCGACTTCGGCATCGTTCAACACGGCGTTGGCGCCGATCGTGGCGCCCGACCCGACCCGGGTGGCGCCTGTGAGGACCACCCCCGTTTCGAGCGTCACGTCGGCGGCCAGCTCGACCGTGTCGTCGATGAGCGTCGTCTCGGGAGCGTGCATCGTAACGCCGGCCTCGAGCCACCGATGGCGAATCCTAGCCCGCAACACGGATTCCGCGACAGCCAGCTGCGCCCTGGTGTTGACCCCGACCTGACGGCCCGCGTCGTCGCGGCCCATCACCGCCTCGACTCCGAGCCCCCTCTCGAGATACAGACCCGGCAGATCGGTGATGTAGTGTTCTTGTTGAGCATTGTCCGTCTCGAACGCGTCCGCCACCTGAAACACCCGTCGGTCGAACAGGAAACAGCCAGGGATGATCTCGCGAATTGCCGCCTCCGCCGCCTCGAGATCTCCATCCTCAACGATTCTGAGGACGCAGCCCTCCGCGTCGCGGATCACTCTGCCCAGGCCGCTGGGATCGTCCACCAGGTAGCTCAGAAACGTCATCCCGGGGCGCCGTCCTCGGTGCGCCTTCAACAGTTCGGCAAAGGTGTCGGAGGTCACCAGCGGACCGTCCCCGTTCACGACGAGAATGTCGCCATCGAAATCTTCGAGCAGCGGGCGGGTCATCATCAGGGCGTGGCCCGTACCGAGCTGCTGCTCCTGGGGCACGAATTCGAGGTCGAAGTCCGCAAAGCGTTCCCTGACGGCACCAGCCCCATGACCGACAACCACCAATATTCTGACCGGTGCCAGCGGTTCTACCGCTCTGAGTACGTACTCGAGCATCGGTCGACCGGCGACGGGGTGCAGCAACTTGTGGAGCCGCGACTTCATCCGGGTACCCTTGCCGGCCGCCAGCACGACTACCGCTACATCGCCCCCAGACCGGGACTGTCGTGTCATGGCGGCTAGCTAACGCCCGCCCGCTCGCCGGCTGATCTGCTGCTGCTTGGCGGCCTTGTCCGGGTCCATGACGAGCAGCGTATAGAGGGCGACCAGCACGATCGGGATACTCACTAGCTGGGTCAGGGTGAATATACCGATGCCGGCACCATCGTTGAGGAATATCTGCCAGAAGAGAGGGTTGTCACGGAATGGCTCTTCGATGAGGCTGCGGGCAACCGAGTACCACACTACGAAGTGAGCAAAGGCAAAGCCCGGCGTAACGCTGCGCCGCAAGGCCAGGACCGCGGCGACGATGACCACCACGCCGACGACCGCTCCGTAGAGGGGAGCGAGGTGGACTACACACGAGCCCGCAGGAACTTGGCTACATGCCGGGGGTGCGAACTGCCACAGAGGGTCGCCAAACACAAACCGGCCGAATGCACCGAAGGTCGGCGTTCCGACCTCGGGCCAGGGGAATCCGATGGCGAGATCGGTGAGGCGGCCCCCGGTATCGGTACCGTTCATGAAATTGCCGATCCGTCCCCCGATGATGCCCAACCCACCCATCGGGGTCAGCAGGTCGGCATATGCCCACATGGAGATACCGGCCCTGCGGGCATAGATGTACATCGCGACGATCACACCGAGCACACCGCCGTGAATGCTGATTCCACCTTGCCAGATCTTCACCACGTCGATCAGGTTGCCGCCAGGTCCGAAGAAGGCGCTGGGGCTGGTTATCACGTAAACGAGACGCGCCCCCACAATGCCAGCGATAACCATCCAGGGCGCCATATCGAGGAGTTTCTCGGGGTCCAGTCCACGTCGCTCCGCAAGGCGTAGACCCCAGAGCATTCCGACGAGGACGCCCAAAGCGATCAGGAAGCCGTACCAGCGAATTGCCAGCGGGCCGATCTGAATCATGATTGGGTCCATGCCCCAAGCTTATCCCGTTCTGCTGACCGAGGTAGGCACAACAGGGCACGCAGCCGCGGCGGGCTAGAAGAAGCGGGGGAACACGATGATGCCGATGGCGACAACGATAAACAGTTTCGCCACCACCCCTCCCAGGGTGCCAAGCAGGGCTCCGACACCGCTCCGGAGCGCCTCGGACAGGACCCTTCCGGTGATCAATTCGGCAGCCACAGCCCCGACCAGGGCCCCGAGCAAAAACCCGAACGGCGGAAACAGCACCAGTCCTACCAGGGAGCCGAGAATGCCACCCCACAGCCCAGCTCGACGCGACCCGTACACCGTGGCGCCGATCGCACCGGCCGCTACGTCCAGCAGCTGAGCGGCGACGGCCAGAAGCACCACCAGCACGAGCTGGTAGCCTTGAATCAGATCGAATCCGGTCATCCAGGCAGCCAACACGGCACCGACGGCCGCCAGCGGAACGCCTGGAACGACCGGGATCACGATTCCCACCAGCGCGGCCACGAAAAACAGCGCGAACACCGCAAAAGCGAGTGCGACCATACCCACCATGGTAGACCTTCCGGCACCCTCTGAGGGTCGTCCGGTTGGTGCTGATCGTGCCCGTTAGTTAGAGATGTTCGGCTGGTCGGTTCCTACGATGTAGTCGACCGCTACCGGAAGGATCTCGACCACCGAACCGAAAACCAGGGCAGCTTCGTCAGCGCTACCAGGGAGGTTGACGATCAGGGTGCTGTTGCGCACGCCTGCCATGGCACGAGACAGGGCGGCGGCCTGCCGGTCGTTGCCTGCCCAGGCCAGGCGCATCAGTTCAGCCAGTCCTGGGACCATGCGCTCCACCACCTCCTCGGTCGCGTCGGGCACGCGGTCATGAACCGTGAGGCCGATCCCGCCAAGGGTAAGGATGAGGTCGACGAAATCCCCGTCAGACCAGAGCCGCAACTTCGAGCGCAAGATCGCTTTCTGGTTGGCAACAGCCTGATAGTCGACTTCGACAAAAGGGCCGTGTTCGAGCTGCTGGCGGATGATCGGCAAGGCGCCGTCGTGGTAGCTCCCACCGGTTTCAGGATCGTTGAGGGCAAGAATGGCAGTACGAACCATGGCACCAATGGTAGCGCAGCACCGATCGACGTGCTTTTAGAAGCGCCACACTCTCGTCTTTGAGGACGGTGGCACCAGAACGCCGCCAGCCTGCTTGGAGTTTTCCCGAGAGCCACGGTACCCTAGGGCGGCCCACCCGTTCGGAGGTAGAGCTTTGAAGATCCACGAATACCAGGCCAAAGCGCTGTTGAAGGCACGAGGCATCGCCGTCCCCGAGGGTCGTGTCGCCCATACCGGCGAAGAGGCTGTGCAGGCCGTTCGGCCCCTCGTGGAGTCGAGCGGCAACAGGGTCGTGGCGGTAAAGTCTCAGATTCACGCCGGCGGCCGTGGCAAAGGGCATTTTTTGGAACACCCGGACGTGCCTGGGATAACCGTCGTTCTCGACGGTCTTGAAGGCGGCTTGAAAGCCGCCGAGGAGCGGGTCCGTGACCTGGCCAAGAGGATGCTCGGATCGACGCTGGTTACGGTGCAGACAGGTCCCTTCGGCAAGCAGGTCCATCGACTGTACATAGAGCAGGGCGTCGACATCGACCGGGAACTGTACCTCTCCGTGGTGCTCGACCGGGCTGTAGGCCGCAATCTGGTATTGGCCTCGACCGAAGGCGGCGTCGACATCGAAGAGGTGGCCGCGAATCGCCCGGAGAAACTTCTGCGCGCCACCATCGATCCGGCGGTCGGCCTTCTGCCGTTCCAGGCACACGCACTGACCTGGCGATTGGGCCTCCGCGGGGTGGCCTATCGAAACGGCAAGCGCTTGGTCACCTCCGTGGCGGCCGCCGCCGTCGACCTCGACACCGACCTGATCGAGATCAACCCGTTGGTGGTTACCACCGATGAGCAGGTGGTGGCTCTCGACGGGAAGATGTCGATCGACAGCAACGCCCTCTACCGCCACAAGGACGTCCTCGAGATGCGGGACATCAGCGAAGAGGATCCGGCCGAGGTCGAGGCCTCCCAATACGGACTGAGCTTCATCAAGCTCGAGGGAACCATCGGCTGCCTGGTCAACGGAGCGGGCCTGGCCATGGCTACCATGGACACCATCAAGCAAGTCGGCGGTGAGCCCGCGAACTTCCTCGATGTAGGTGGTGGCGCTACCGCCGAGAACGTCACCGCCGCCTTCAAGATCATCACCCGCGACCCCAACGTCAGGGGCATCTTCGTCAACATCTTCGGGGGCATCATGCGCTGTGACGTGATCGCCGATGGCGTGGTCGAGGCGGTAAAGCAGGTCGGTCTCACAGTGCCGTTGGTGGTTCGGCTAGAGGGCACCAATGTGGCGCTTGGGAAACAGATCATCGAGGCTTCAGGGCTCAATGTGGGGTCGGCGGACAACATGAAAGATGGGGCCCGCAAGATCGTGGAGCTGGCACGATGAGCGTCCTGGTAGACAGCAACACCAGGCTGCTGGTCCAAGGGCTCGGCGGCGCCGGCCGCTTTCACGTCGAGCGGTCGATCGCCTACGGCACGCGGGTGGTGGCGGCAACCCATCCGAGCAAGGGTGGCCAGATCGAGGTGTTCGAGGGCGACGCCGACAGTAGCGGCGCACCGGACAGACCCGACCACTATCACACCGAGGTCCCCGTCTTCGCCACCGTGCGAGAGGCGGTCTACAGCACCCGGGCCAACGCCTCGGTGGTGTTCGTGCCGGCTCCGTTCGCTGCCGACGCCATCATGGAGGCTGCGGACGCCCAAATCCCCCTCGTGGTGTGTATCACAGAGCATATTCCTATCGCGGATATGGTGACGGTGAAACGCTATCTCGAGGGCAAGAGAACGCGTCTGGTCGGACCCAACTGCCCGGGGGTGATAACGCCTCAGGAGTGCCGGATCGGGATCATGCCGGGCTACATCCACGCGCCCGGCAGAATTGGGGTGGTTAGCCGCTCGGGGACGCTCACCTATGAGGCGGTCCACCAACTCACCGACAACGGCCTCGGGCAGACGACGGCCATCGGAATCGGTGGCGATCCCGTCAATGGCACGAGCTTTGTCGATGCCCTCGAGCTCTTCAATGAGGATCCGACGACCGAAGGGGTGATCATGATCGGGGAGATCGGCGGCACTGCCGAAGAGGAGGCTGCCTCCTGGATACCCGAGCACATGACCAAACCGGTAGCTGCCTTCATCGCCGGCACCACGGCACCGGCGGGCAAGCGCATGGGGCATGCGGGGGCCATCATCTCTGGGGGCAAAGGCACCGCCACCGACAAGATCGCTGCCCTGCAGACCGCCGGCGTGGTGGTAGCGGCGACGCCGACCGACATGGGGCAAGCCATGCGCGAGGCCATGCGGGTCGCCGGCGAGGCCTGAACAGCTTGACGCGAGGCATTGTGACCATGGACTACCCGCACACGAGAACCACACCACAGCGCGACGACTACCACGGGACCCCCATCGATGACCCCTATCGCTGGCTGGAACAGAGCGCCGACACGCCCGAAGTCAGCGCCTGGATCGCAGCCCAGAACCTGCTTAGCGACCGGTACCTGGGCGCCATCCCACAGCGCCAGGCCCTCGAGGCCCGCCTGACCGAGCTGTGGCACCGGCCCTCAGCTCAGGCGCCGCTGAAACGCGGGCAGCGATACTTTCAGTTCCGCAACGACGGTGGGCAGAATCAGGCTGCACTCTACCTGCTGGCACACCCGACCGATCCGGGACACCTCCTGATCGATCCAAACCTGTTCTCACCCGACGGAACTGTGGCGTTGGTAGCTATCGATCCGAGCCCCAGCGGCCGCTACCTGGCGTATGCGGTCAGCGAGGGAGGTTCGGATTGGCGGAGCTGGCGGATCCGCGACGTGGCGTCTGGCGAAGACCTTCCGGATCGGCTCGAGCGAAGCAAATTCTCGGTCGCTACCTGGCTCCCCGACGACGATGGCTTCTACTATCTCCGCTACCCGGAGCCCCGGGCCGGGAAGGCGCTGCTCGAGGAGAGCCGAATCCCGAGTCTGATGTTCCACCGCTTAGGAACCGATCAGGCCTCAGATCGTCTGATCTACACCCGCCCCGACGACCCCTCTCTGCTTATCGACCCGGCCGTAAGCCACGACGGCAGCTATCTGCTGCTGTCCCTCAGGCGCGGCAGTAGCAGCGGTGTCTCGGTGTTGGTAGGGCGGCCTGCGGGTGACGCGTTCGTAACCCTGGTGGATGATTTCGATGCCAACTACACCTTTGTGGGCCTGGCCGGCGACCGTCTCCTCCTCAGGACCGACGCCGGAGCACCGAACGGACGCGTGGTGGCGGCACGACCAACGGAAAAAGGGGCCACCTGGACCACGGTTGTGGCCGAGAGCGAGAACCTCCTCGAAGATGCCTGGCCGGTAGACGACGAACTCCTGCTGCTGTATCAACATCACGCTCAGCACCACCTCGTCCGCCAGAATCTGGATAGCGGAGGCCGTAGCGTGATCGCCCTGCCTCCCTACAGCTCCCTCGTCGACCAGACCGGAAGCAGCCTCATCAAAGCCGAAAGGTACGATGACGAGGCATTTTTTTTGATCTCCGGGTTCCTTCAGCCGAGCACGCCCTACCGGCTAGACCTGAAGGACGGCGCGCTGACACCGCTCACCGCTACCGCCAATGGGCTGGAGACCGACAGCTACCAGACTCGCCAGCTCTTCGTGACCAGTAAAGATGGCACCGCGGTGCCGCTGTTCTTGGTGCACCGCAAGGGGTTGGAACTCGACGGGTCGCACCCGACCCTGCTCTACGGCTACGGAGGCTTTAACGCGAGCCAGATGCCGTCCTTTCAGCCGGGGCGGCAAGCGTGGCTCGAGCTTGGGGGGGTCCTGGCCATCGCCAACCTCCGGGGCGGTGGCGAGTACGGGCGTAGCTGGCACGATGCGGGTCGGCTCGGCAACAAGCAGAACGTCTTCGACGATTTCATCGCCTGCGCCGAGCACCTGATCGCCGCCGGCATCACCAACTCGGCAAAACTGGCGATCCAGGGTCACAGCAACGGCGGCCTGCTGGTAGGCGCCTGTCTGACCCAGCGACCCGAGCTCTTCGCCGCAGCCCTGCCGACGGTGGGGGTGATGGACATGCTACGTTTCCACCACTTCACCATCGGTTGGGCGTGGGTTTCGGACTACGGTTCGGCCGACGATCCCGATCAGTTTCCGTGGCTGGTCGCCTACTCGCCACTACACAACGTGCGCCCGGGCACGGCCTATCCCGCTACGCTCGTCACCACCGGCGATCACGACGACCGCGTGGTGCCCGCTCACTCCTTCAAGTTCGCCGCTGCGCTCCAGGCCGCACAGACCGCCGACGCCCCAATCCTGCTCAAGGTCGAGACTCGGGCCGGCCACGGTTCTGGCAAACCGACCACCATGAAAATCGACGAGGATGTAGACATCTACGCCTTTCTGTGCACCGTGCTGGAGGTTCGTGCGTGAAGCAGCTCATCGAACGCATCCGCCGCGAAGGCCAAAACCTGGGGAACGGCATTCTCAAGGTTGATGGGTTCCTAAACCATCAGCTCGACCCCGAGCTTACCCGGGCCATGGGGGTGGCCCTGAGAGATCGCTTCGAGGCTGCCGGCGTCCACGAGGTCGGCAAGATCGTCACGGCCGAGGTGTCGGGGATCGCCCCCGCGTTGGCGCTCGGAATGGTCTACGGAGTACCGGTGGTGTACGCCCGAAAAAAGAGGCCCATCACCATGCCGGATACCGTGCTCGAGACGCGCGCACCGAGCCATACCAAGGGGGGCGTTACACGCCTCATCGTTTCGCCCGAGTACCTGGGGCATCGCGACCGCGTGGTGATCGTCGACGATTTCCTGGCCACCGGCAAGACCATCGAGGCGCTGGCAGGGCTGGTTCGCGCCAGCGGAGCGGAGCTCCTGGGCGTCGGTTGTATCATCGAGAAGGCGTTCGAGGCCGGCCGGGCAACGCTAGCGGAGCTGCATGTACCTGTTATCAGTCTGGCGGTTATCACCGCCATGAACGAAGGTATCGAACTCGAGGAGGCGTGACGCCGAGCGGGCGCTTCGCCCCTACCCCGAGCGGTTGGCTGCACCTAGGCAACGCCCGCACCGCATTGGTGGCATGGCTGAGCGCGCGCGCTCAGGGTGGCCGCTTCGTCCTTCGCATAGAGGACCTCGACGGGCCGAGGACGGTGTCCGAGACCGTCGTGGGCAACCTAGTCGAACTGCGCTGGCTGGGCCTCGACTGGGACGAGGGTCCTGACATCGGCGGAGCCCACGCCCCCTACCTGCAAAGCGCCAGGAGCGACCACTACCAGGCCGCGTTGGCGGTGCTGCAGAGCCGCGACGAGGTGTTTCGGTGCTACCTGTCGCGGCGCGAGTTGCGACGGGTAGCGAGCGCACCGCACGGCAAGGGCCCCGTTTACGGCCCTCGCGAGCGCGCCCTCAATACGCTGCAGGCACCGGAAAAGCGTGCCCGAGGAAAATCGCCCAGCCTTCGCTACCGAGTCCCCGATATCGACCTGACCTTCGACGATGGCTTCGCCGGCCTCCAGCAAGCGCAGGCCACCGACGAGGTGGGAGACATCGTGCTGCGCAGGGCCGACGGCGTATGGGCCTACCAATTCGCGGTCGTGCTGGACGATAGCGCCATGGGTATCTCAGAGGTCGTCCGCGGCGACGATCTGATCCCCAGCACGTTTTCCCAACTCCTCCTCTACCGGGCGCTCGATCTACCCCCTCCGCGTTTCGTTCACATTCCCTTGTTGCTCGATACGGCCGGCGAGCGCCTCGCAAAGCGCAAGGGTTCGCTCACACTCGAGTCGCTGCGGGCTCGGGGGGTCGCCCCGGAGCGGGTGGTAGGCCTCCTGGCAAACACCTTGGGGCTGACCGACACGCCCGAGCCGACCTCGCCGCACCACCTGATACCGCGCTTCGATCTGACCCGGCTCGTTGCCGAGCCCCGGGCCCTGACCCCAGACCTGTTGGCGGGTTTGACCGCAGCCGGAGACTGACCGCTACGGCGGTCGACCAGGCGTTACCCTGCCGAACACCCGCGTAGGCGCAACGCCCGTCGCCGGCAGGCATCCAAGTGCGACGCGGGCCGATTCGGGCTACACTGCCGGCAATGAAGGTGCGTTCGCGTATCCGTACCCCCAAAGCGTTTAAGCGCCACCATCAACGGTGGCGGCGGCGGTACTAGGCCGGCCGGCACCCACTACACCTATCCCAGAACCCTTCGCAAACCTTTGGAGGTCCCATGTTCCCGCTCCCCGATGAGCGAGGTCGCTTCGGCATCTACGGCGGCCGCTACGTACCCGAAACCCTTATTCCGGCGCTCGACGAGCTGGACTCGGCCTACCAATCGGCCCGCCAGGCCGAAGATTTCATGGCGGAATTCGACCGCTACCTCACGACCTACGTGGGCAGGCCAAGTCGTCTCTATCTGGCGGAGAACCTGACAGCCAGCCTCGGCGGGGCCAGGGTCTACCTCAAACGCGAAGACCTCAACCATACCGGGGCTCACAAGATCAACAACACCATCGGTCAGGCTCTGCTGGCGAGGCGGATGGGCAAACGCCGGGTAATAGCCGAGACGGGAGCCGGGCAGCACGGCGTCGCCACCGCAACCGCTGCCGCCCTGTTCGACCTCGAGTGCGTGGTCTATATGGGCGAAGAGGACATACGTCGTCAGGCGCTCAACGTCTTCCGGATGAAGCTGCTGGGCGCAGAGGTCCGTCCCGTCAGCAGCGGCACCCGCACCTTGAAAGATGCCACCAACGAGGCCATCCGCGACTGGGTCACCCACGTCCGCGACACCTTCTACATCATCGGTTCGGTGATCGGTCCCCACCCGTACCCGATGCTGGTCCGCGATTTTCAGAGCGTGATCGGGCGCGAAACCATGGCTCAGCTCGAGGCGGCCGAGGGGAGACACATCCCGGACACGGTGGTGGCCTGCGTCGGCGGCGGATCCAACGCCATCGGCATCTTCGCCCCATTCGCCTACCTGCCGAAGACCGAGCGGCCCCGGCTGATCGGCGTCGAGGCAGCCGGACGCGGCCTCGACACGAGCGCCCACGCCGCTAGCATTAGCGCCGGCAGCCGGGGCGTTCTGCACGGGTCGCTGATGTACCTCCTCTCCGATGAGGATGGGCAGATCAGCCCTGCACATTCGGTGTCGGCGGGGCTCGACTATCCCGGCGTCGGACCCGAGCACGCCTACTACGCCGACCACGGCATCGCCGAGTACGTCTCGATCGACGACTCCGGGGCCTTGCGCGGGTTTCGCCTGCTCAGCGAGACCGAAGGCATTATCCCGGCGTTGGAATCCGCCCACGCTATCGCCTACCTAACCGAGATCGTCCCAGCCATGAAGGGCGATGAAGTGATCGTGGTGAATCTTTCGGGCCGCGGCGATAAAGATGTGACCGAGGCTATCAGGGTGATGGGCAACGAGGGGGCAGAGCGATGAGTCGAATCGATCGGGCCTTCGCCCTGGCAGCGGCAGAAAACCGGGCAGCGTTCATCCCCTATCTCACAGCAGGCTTTCCCGATGAGGAGCGATTCCTCGACCAAGCGGCCCGGCTGTTGGCGTACGCCGACGTGCTCGAGGTCGGGCTGCCGTTTTCCGACCCGCTGGGCGACGGTCCCACGATTCAACGCAGCTCGGAGCAGGCCTTGGCGCAGGGGATGACCACAGCCAAGGTCTTCGAACTGGTCGCCCGCCTGCGGGCGGGTAGCGACAAGGCATTGATCGTCATGACCTACTACAATCCCATCTACCGCTATCGGGGGGGGGAGCAGCGATTCGTTGCCGACGTCAAGGCCGCCGGTGCCGACGGTATTGTCCTGCCCGACCTACCACCGGATGAAGCGGGGCAGCTGATCGACGCCGCCCGAGCCAACGACCTCGACACGATCTTCCTGGTCGCCCCAACCTCGACCGAAAGCCGGCTAAGGATCGTCACTGCAGCCTGCCGAGGGTTCGTCTATGCCGTATCCGTCACCGGAGTGACCGGCGCCCGCTCGAGCCTGCCCAGCGAGGTTCCCGACCTCGTCGCCAGAACCAGACAGTGTACAGACCTGCCGGTCGCGGTCGGCTTTGGGGTCTCAAATGGCGCCACAGCCCGAACCGTGGCGCGGGCGGCCGACGGCGTGGTGGTAGGTTCGGCCCTCATCAAGGCGCTCGAGTCGGGTGGGTCGATCGAACCTCTCGCCGACGAGATCGCCACAGCCTGCAAGCGCTGATCCTACTCGGTGGTGACGACGACGCTGGCGCCGAGAAACTCGTAGAGTGCGGGCGCTACCAGCAGGCTCTGATGATACTGGGCTGGCCGGACGTTGCTGACCACCCGGACCAGGACCGCGTCGCTCCCAGGGCCAGAATCCAGAACCATGAGGGTGCCGACGGGATGCACGGTAGAGATTACGTCGTAGCCCGAGAGCCACATCGCCTGTCCAATCTCGGTCCGAGAGCCATCGGCTACGAGCACCTCGAGACGGACCGGTCCCACGCCGGTGGCGACAAGCCCGATGCGCTCGGCCGAGGCGCGCGAAAGGTCGATGATCCGGCCCGCTCGGAACGGCCCGCGATCGTTGATACGAACCACGACCGCCAGGCCGGTGTTGAGATTGGTGACCCGAACCCTGGTAGCGAACGGCAAGGTCTGATGCGCAGCTGTCAGCTCGCCGGGATCGTACACCTCGCCGCCAGCGGCGAGGCGACCGGCGAAACCTGGGCCGTACCACGAAGCAACACCTTCGATCGGGGCTTGTGCCGCGGCCGGGGCCGACAGGGTTGGTGCACAGGCCACCAAGATCACCGCCGCCACAGGGAAAAAAAATAATGGGCCGCGTTGGGGCACGACCACATGGTATACGGTTCGGTGTTACCGAGTGTGAAGTGAGCTGTTAGGCCCAGGTACGACGAGCGAGTTCCTTCTGGCAGAGCACGAAGGATTCGTAATCCTCGATCTCCGCGCTGCCGTCGGCAATAGCGCTTTCACAGCTGGAGATGATCTCGCTCAGTTCCTGATTGCTCAGAAATTTGATGTTGTGCGTGACGTGAGCTTCTTGAATCACCTTGGGCCTCGCTTTCGGATATGCTCCTTCCCTCCACAGACACCAGGATGCTAGCAAGCCATCTCTTACAGAAATCTCACACGGGTATGACTCCGATGTGGGAAATCTCACGTATGGCCGTCCCAGACGCATCTCGGGCCCCTTGAGTGGCCTTGCCAACCGCCATTTTCGCTATTCTCCAGGTATGATCGACAGCCACTGTCACATAGATCGGTGTAAGGAACCCGAGGCCGCGGCCGATCCGTCGCTGCGGGCCCTCGTCACCGTCGGAACCTCCACCGATCGGAACGACGACGCTATCGCCCTTGCCGGCCGCTATGACAACGTCTTTGCGGCGGTAGGCATCCACCCCAACAACGCCAGCGACGCCGATCGCCCCGAAGTTCGTGAAACCGTCGGTGTACAGGCGTCACACGCCGGTGTGGTTGCCATCGGCGAGACCGGCTTCGACAGCTATTGGGACAACGAGACACTGGCAAGCCAGCGTGAGGCGTTCATCTGGCAAGCATCGCTGGCAGAGGCGCTGGGCAAGGCCCTCATCGTGCACGTCCGCGATGGAAACGACGACGATCGCGCGTCCCAAGCCGCCGCCGAGAGCATCGCTGTCGCCGGGCACCGCCGGGGCGTTCTCCACTGCTTCAACGGCCATCCAACCCTGCTCGAGACTGGGCTCGACCTCGGCTGGATGGTGTCCTTCGCGGGCAACCTTACGTACCGGTCTGCGGGCCGGCTTCGTGAGGTGGCTGCCGAGGTGCCCGAGGACCGGCTGTTGGTTGAGACGGACAGCCCTTATCTGACCCCGGTGCCGCTCCGCGGCCGGCCCAATGTCCCCGCCAACGTACGCTACACGGCGGCGGTTCTGGCAGACCTCCGAGGCGTTCCTCTGGCCGAACTCGAACCGCTTCTCGACGCGAATGCGGTGACCCTGTATGGCCTGCCCGACACTGCGGACTAGCGGGACTTGGCCCTTACGACGGCGCCTTCGGGATAGTGGCGGTCGTGGCGAAGCACTTCGGCCAAACGCGAGCGCGATATCACCCGGTGAGGATTCTGCGGAATGAAGGCCGTGACCACATCGACCCAGCGCGGTTTGCTGTATTCCAGAACCACGTGCAAGGGAAGCTTTACGCGCTGACTAACGGGCAAGTAGCCAAGCACCAGCAGCCGTTCGTCCTGCCAGTAGCGCATCAATTCTCTGCCCAGCAGAGCTGCCGCCACGATGTCCTGCTCGGTAAAACCTTCACAGGTAGCGTGCCGAACAGCGTGCTGGCCAAGCCGATAGTGACCGTCCCGGAGTAACGGTTGGAGGTCCTCGAGGGTCCGCCGGCGCTTGCGCGTGGTGGCGTCGGTTCGCTGCTCGGAACGGCGGCGGTTCGGTGGCGACGGTATCTGCTTCATGACACGGCCTCCGCGGGTCGGACCCCGACACGAGAGCCGTAGGCTCGGTGGAGGGGTCACCCGTCGTGAACTCATGGTAGCAGGTGATCCCTGGTCACAACCAGGCATGTGCCCCAAGGTGCACTTTGGTCATCGACCCATTAGTCGTAGACAAAGAGGGCAGTGCGGTTACGCTCGATGAACCCCCAGTCGTAGCGAACCCCCAGCCCCGGCCCCACCGGCACCGGCACGCAACCATCAGCCCCCACGTCCTCCGGCTGATCCGAGTAGTCGCCACCGTAGACCGGCGGCACGCAGTTCGCCATGCCCGGACCCATCAGCGCCAACTCATACATGTGGGTATTCCTGAGCGTCGCACCGACCGCCCGATGCGCCGGACCACAGGCGTGCAGCTGCACATCCACACCCAACGCCTCGCAAAAATGAGCGATCTTCATCACCCCGGTGATTCCCAGGTCGTACTCCGGGTCGGCATGGATCATGTCGCAACCACCAGCCAGCAGAAACCCGGCCTTCGACTCGAGCCCGCGTACGTGCTCGCTGACCAGGATCGGAGTCTTCAATTTCTCACGCAGCCGCTGATGGCCGAACGCCGAGATGCCGCTATCCCGATACGGATCCTCGTACCAGAAGCAGTCGGCCTCGTCGCAGGCCCGACCGACGTAGAGGGCGTCCATGAAGGTCCTCAGTTGGCAGGCCGGGTCCACCATCAACTTCATGTCGGGGCCGACCCGCTCGCGCACCCCCAGCAGGTTGCGTACCTCTTTGGCAGCGTCACCATCATGCCAACCGTGAATCTTGAAACCCCTGAAACCTGCTTCCCGGCACTGCTCAGCGAAGTCAGCGAACGCTTCGGGGCTATCGAGCCCACCCGGCTCGGTCTGACCGTGATAGCTGCTGGCGTAGGTGGGAAGCCTCTCCGGAAGGCGCCCAACAGCTTCGCTACCGACACCCCATACTTCTTGCCCGCCAGGTCCCATAGCGCGATATCGATCGGGCCGTGACCCATATGATCGTAGGCACGGAGTTCACGCTTGAGATCATCCCAGATCAACTCCCGCTGTTCCGGATCGCGACCGATTAGGTTGGGTGCCAGCATCTGAGCCTGACCGAGTGCCGATGGGGTGCCGACCCAGTGGGTCACGTACTCGCCACGCGCACCATCGTCGCAGTCGATACGGACAGCGAAACGGTTGACGGTGAGTTGCGAGCCCCGCTGGTACACCATGTTGCCGACGCCAGCGGCTGGGTGAGCGCCCAGCCCCAGGTTCTCGACTTCAAAACTGAATGCGTGCAGTTCCACACGATCGATCGTGCTCATAGCAGCTCCTCCTCTAAACGTGGCCCTTCAGATCCACGGCGACCTTCGTGGCGCCCCGGTCCCCTTCCGATTACGGTGGCTCTCTTCGTGCTCGATTCCAAAACCACGGCCGTGGCTGGTGGCACTGTCGGCTGGTCGGCTTTCATCCATAGTGGACTCGGTGCACCTAGATGCTAGAACAGGTAGAGGTTATCGATCAACTGGAAAAAACGGTGCACGGGTCGGTGGCGTACACTTGACGGGTGCAGGTCCAGTTCTTTGAAGCCGCTAGTGAGGCCGCCAGGACAGGTCTCAGGTCGCTCGCAGCGGCGTTGCGCGAGCGGGGTGCCGATCTGCTAGTACTAAAGAGCGAAGACCAGCCCGAACTGCTGCTCCTGCTGGTACGGGGGGACACCCCAGAGATCGCGGTGCCGGCTGGGGTCCGGCATTGGCGCTTCCACGAGATCGGTGATGCCTGGTGACGTTCCGCGACGTTCCTTACCATATCGAGCGGCCCGACGCCGATCTGTACGTCGAAGAGGTCGGTCCCCAGGAGGGCCGGGTGGTGTTCTTCATTCACGGAGGTCCTGGCTATAGCAGCTTCTCCTTTCGGGATCTGATGGGGGACGAACTGGAACGGTACCGAATGGTGTATGCCGATCAGCGCGGCTCCGGGCGCAGCTATTCACAGGCACCGTTCGGACTCGACATCCTGGCGCGTGACGTCGTCGCCATCCTGAAGGCGCTCGAGCTTCCCCCCGCCACCCTGCTGGCACACGGATTCGGCGCACTCATCGCGGTGGCTGCAGCCCTCCAGGAGCCGAAGCAAATCGGCGCCTTGATACTGGTCAATCCCTGGTTTTCGATGCCGCTGCTCGCCACGAGGCTGCTCGCCGAGGCCCAGCGGTTTGGCGATCGCACATCTGTTGCCGATCCGAGCGACGATGCCGAAGGGTTGGTGGCCGATGCCTTCGCCCTGCTTCCGGCCAAACAGCTCCTCGACGGGATGCAGTTTCCCAATCCGGCCAGCCGCCTAAGACTCGAGCATAGCGATAGCGAAGCCGTGATCGGGCCGCCGGTTCCAGGGGCGCCGGAAGGCCTGTGGAATCTCACCGTGCTCGACGACCCGCCCGCAGTCGAGCAGGCGTCCGTGATCCTGGCCTCACAAGCCGACAGAACGAGCTACCCAGAGCAGGTCGAATCGGGACTCGAGCGCATGCCCGATGCGCTGTTCAGCCTCGTCGACGCCGGGCACTATCCGTGGCTCGACGATCCCGACACCTTCCTGCCGCTCCTGCACCAAACCATCGAAGGGTCCCCCCTCGGTTAGTCAGAATCTCGTGAGCCGCGGACCGTACCATGAAGCCGGGGAGGGGTACCGCTACGCTACCCCAAATAAACTCTGACGGGAAACGTGACCATCTTGGCTGTGACTTTGAGCTACCGATGCTACACTTCAGCGATGCTCCTTCGGCCCGATCTCATGGTGTCGGCGGCCCACGAGGTGGACCCCGATATGCTCTCATTGCAGGGCATCGAAGGTGTCCTCGTCGATCTCGACGACACGCTGCTACCATCCAACTCAGATCGCCTTGCTCAGCCCTACCGGAACTGGTTGGACAGGCTGGAGGCGAATGGAATCGGCGTCGTCATCCTCAGCAACGGTGAGCGGGGCCGCGTTACGGCACTGTCCGACGCGCTGGGCGTACCGGCCCTGCCGCTGGTCGGGAAGCCGTTCCGATTCGCATTCCGGCGTGGCTTACAGCTGTTGGGGACGCAGCCACAGGCCACCGCCATGATCGGCGATCAGCTGTTTACCGATATCCTGGGGGCGAACCTCTCCGGTGTCCATTCCATCCTTGTCTCCCCCCTTACCCCCGGAAAACTTCCCCACACGCGGGTCGTACGGCACATCGAACGATGGGTCCTGAGGGCCCAGCAACAACGACCTGAAGGAGGTGCGCGTGGCCGTACTTTCCATCGGTGACAAGCGGTTGGGCGCCGTTCTGCTCGAACGCGGCTACGTCAACGACGAATCGCTACAGCAGGCAATCGGGCGGCATGCCGAGGTCGGCGGCCGTCTCGCCAACATCCTCGTCACGATCGGCGTCATTTCCGAACAGCGGATCGCCCGGGCCATCGAAGAGTCGATCGGGATACCCTTGGTGGTCCTGCCTCGAGTCGATGTCATGCCGGAATCGCTGTCCAAGGTTCCGGCCGACCTGGCCTACCAAGTCGGTGCTCTACCCTTTTCAATCGACGAAAACCGTCTCCGAGTTGCCTTCGAAGACCCCTTGGACGCCCTCTCGATCGAAGAGATCGAGGATGCCTCGGGCTGTCTTGTCGAACCGTACCAGGCGATGCAGCGAGAGCTTCAGTGGGCGCTGGCGACCTACTACCCCGAACTCGGCCTCGAACCCCCTCCGGACTTCGAAGTCGACATCAGTCAGCGACTCGGGAGCCTGGCCGTCGAACGCGGATACGTAACCGAAGAGGTGCTTCAGGAAGCGGTTCAGGAACAGCCAGCGAACCGGCGGGCTGCTGGGTCGCATCCTCATCACGCAGGGTGGCCTCAACGAGGTCGATCTGGCAACGTTGCTGGCCGAACAGATGGGCATCCCCTACGTGGCGGATCTCGAAGACGGGCCGATTGACGACAAGATCTCTTCGAATCTCCTGCGGCTGGACGCGGTGCAGTTTAGCGCAGTCCCCTACCAGGAGGACGGCGAAACCCTGGTGGTGGCCATCGCCGACCCGAGGCGGATGGCCGATATCGAAGCCATCGTGCAGCGCCCGGTCACGTTCGTCGCCAGCCCCGAAAGCGTAGTGTTGAAGCGCATCGAAGTGATGTATGCCGACAACAAGGGGCGTCTCGGTGAGACGCTTCTGATGAACAAGAAACTCAAGCGCGAGCAGCTCCGCAAAGCGCTCGAGGAACAGACCAAACTGGGCCGCGTCAAACCGCTGGGCGAGATCCTCATCGACCTCGGCTATGTCAATCAGACCGACGTCGAAGAGGCCCTCAACCGTCAGCGCTCGGGCGGCGGGCGGCTCGAGGATACCCTCGTCCAGTCAGGCAAAATCAGCCCGGAGATGCTTGCCCGGAGCTTGGCCATGCAGCTCGGCTACGAATTTATCGACGAAGCCGGCACCCACATCGATCCCTACGCCGTAAGCCTGGTTCCCGAATCCACGGCGCGGCGCTATCAGGCCATGCCGATCCGACTCGATGACAACACCCTGATCGTGGCCATGAAGGATCCCCGGCACGTCTTCGCGCTCGACGACATTCGCCTCATCACCGGCAAGGAGATCCAACCTGCGGTGGCGACCGAGGAGATCCTCGACCGCTTTCTGAACCGTTTCTACCGCGAGGGCGCCGACATGGACGAACTCGCCAGGGCGGTCCTCGAAGAGGTCGCGCCGGCGGAACAGGCCGAGGAAGATACCAGCGCAATCGATGACAACGCGCTGGTCAAGGTCGTCAACAACATCATTCGCGAATCGATCATCAACGACATGTCCGACATCCACATCGAGACACAGCCCGAAAGAGTGCTGGTACGGGTACGCAAGGATGGGACGCTTCGTGAGTACATGAAGATGCCCAAGGCGACGGCGCGCGCGATGATCGCCCGCATCAAAATCATGGGCGGGCTCAACATCGCCGAGCGTCGCATGCCGCAGGACGGCCGCGTCCGCTTCAAGGATAAGAACATCGAGGTCGATCTGCGACTGTCGACGCTGCCTACCGTCTACGGTGAGAAGGCCGTCATGCGCCTGTTGAAACGGGCGGCCGACATTCCGGAGATCGAAGACCTCGGCTTTGCCGACTACAATTTCGAGCGCTTCGAGGACGTGATCAAGAAGCCCTACGGCATGTTTTTGATCACCGGTCCCACCGGTTCGGGCAAGTCGTTCACCACCTTCTCGATCCTCAAACGGATCGCCGTGCCCGAGGTGAACGTCACGACGGTTGAAGATCCGGTGGAATATGAGATCCCAGGTATCAACCAGACCCAGGTCAATCCCAAAGCGGGGCTCGATTTCGCGAAGGCGTTGCGCTCCTTCCTGCGACAGGATCCAGATATCATCATGGTCGGCGAGATCCGTGACATGGAGACGGCTAAAATTTCGATCGAAGCGGCCCTGACCGGGCACCTGCTGATCGCGACGCTCCACACCAACGACGCCGCCGGCGCCGTCGTGCGGCTGACCGAAATGGGGATCGAACCGTTCAACGTCTCCGCTTCTCTGCTCGGCGTGCTCGCGCAACGGCTGGTCCGCAAGGTGTGCGACAACTGCAAGGTCGAGTACACCCCCGATCCCAATGTGTTGCGGCGGCTCGGTATGGACGACAAGGAGCTGCGCGGCAAGACCCTGTTCCGCGGGGTCGGCTGCGAAAAGTGTGGCGGTAGCGGCTACAACGGCCGCCACGGCATCCACGAACTGCTCATCGTCGACGACGCCGTCAAGACGGCCGTGGTCAAAGAGGAATCGGCCATCGAGATTCGGGATCGGGCAGTTGAGAAAGGGATGCGGACGTTGCGGCAGGACGGCATTTTCAAAGCCTTTGAGGGCATTACCACCCTCGAAGAGGTATTGGCCCGGACAACGGAATAGGCGCTCAAGGGGACACGAAGGAGACCAACGATGGCTGACCAAATCAAGTCCACTCAGATCCAGGCCGATATTGTCGACCTGCTGAAACTTGCGCTCGAGCGGCGGGCCTCGGACCTGCTCATCACCGTCGGGCTTCCCCCGATGGTGAAGATCGATGGCGAGTGGCGTCCCACCGAGTACGATCCCTTGACTCCCAATATCACCCGCCGGCTGATGTACTCGATGATGGACGAGAAGAAGCAGCGCAACTTCGAGGAGCGCAAGGATCTCGATTTCTCGTTCAGCCTATCCGGCCACGGTCGCTTCCGGGTCAATGTCTTTCAGCAGCGGGGTTCCGTCGGGGGCGTCATGCGCACCATCTCGGAAGACGTGATCAGCTTCCAGGAGCTGGGTCTTCCCAAGGAGATGGAAGCACTCGCCCGCCTCCCGCGAGGTCTGGTCCTCATTACCGGCCCCACCGGTTCGGGCAAGTCGACCACCCTGGCCACCATGATCGACCTCATCAACGAGCAGTATCAGAAGCACATCGTTACCGTTGAGGACCCGATTGAATTCTTCCATCAGCACAAGGGATCGATCGTGAACCAGCGCGAAATCGGCGAGGACACGATGGATTTCCATATGGCCTTGCGCAGCGTCTTGCGCCAGGCGCCCGACGTGATTCTCGTCGGTGAGATGCGTGACTTCGAGACTATTGGAGCGGCCGTCACCGCCGCCGAAACCGGGCACCTGGTGTTGGCTACATTGCACACGAACACCGCCGCCGAGGCGGTCGACCGCATCATCGACGTGTTTCCTGAAGCGCAGCAGGAGCAGGTCAGGGTGCAGCTCTCCAACAACCTTCAGGCCATCCTCACGCAGCAGCTGCTGCCGAAGGGCTCAGGCGACGGCCGGGTTCTGGCCTACGAACTGCTGATCGCCACCGCCGCCGCCCGCAACCTCATCCGTGAGGGCAAGACGCACCAAATCGCTACCGTGATCCAGACCGGCGGTCAGCTCGGCATGATCACCATGGACGCCTGTCTGGCCGAACTCCATCTCCAGAACCACATCACCTTCGAGATGGGGATGTCGCGGTCCGTCGACCAGCGCGAGTTCGACCGTCTTGTTTCGACCGGCGGAACCGCGGGTTCGGAACGTGACGCGACGCAGACGCCTGCGGTCCAGCCCGGGAGCGTTGGTCGTGGCAGCGACCTGGGTCGTGGAGGGCGGGGCAACTAAGCGCCCCGGCCCATCGTTGACAGCCTCGTGGCCCTCTCGTATACTCGGCCCCATGCGTATTAGGCGGCGCTTGCGCATCATCAATCTCGGCCAAACCGTGTTGCTACCTCATGTCGGGGTCGCCGAGTCGTAAGTCGTCGCAGCTTCACGTCACAACGATCCCCGGACCCTCGTTCAGGACCGGGGATATTTTTTGCAAGGGAGAGTGCACCCATGTCAACCCCACAAAACCTCTTCGAGAAGGTCTGGGACGCCCACGC
This sequence comes from Trueperaceae bacterium, assembly GCA_963662295.1. Lineage (GTDB taxonomy): Bacteria > Deinococcota > Deinococci > Deinococcales > Trueperaceae. The sequence goes on along the minus strand of OY759346.1, from coordinate 400,298 downwards.
GGTGAGGGAGCTTGCCAACGGGCAGACGCAGCTGCTGATCGGAACCCACCTGATCCACGAGGTAACCAGCCCTCAGGCCTTTGGCATGTTACGCGACGCCGGGCTCCCGGTCGCCATGCCGGAGCGAACCTTCGCCACCGTCGATCACATCGTTCCCACCGATTCGCGGACCGAACCGTTTGCCGACAAGCTGGCCGACACCATGATCCAAGAGCTGCGCAAGAACTGCAAGGCCAGCGGCATCACCATGTTCGACCTGTCGAGCGGAAGACAGGGCATCGTGCACATGGTCGGACCGGAGCAGGGCATCACCCAACCCGGCACCACCCTCGCCTGCGGCGATTCGCACACCAGCACCCACGGCGCCTTTGGGGCGGTGGCGATCGGCATAGGCACCAGCCAGGTGCGCGACGTACTGGCCACCCAGACCCTTGCCATGTCCAGACTCAAGGTGCGGCGCATCGAGGTGACCGGCCGGCTCAGGCCCGGCGTCTACGCCAAGGACGTCATTCTCCATATCATCAGGCTCCTCGGGGTCAACGGCGGCATCGGCTTCGCCTACGAGTACGGGGGTGAGGTTTTCGACCGCATGACGATGGAGGAACGCATGACGGTGTGCAACATGTCGATCGAAGGGGGCGCCCGCTGCGGCTACGTGAACCCCGACGAAACGACGGTGGCCTACCTCGAGGGCAGACCGTACGTTCCTCACGGAGAAGCCTTCGAGGAGGCGTCCCGGAGGTGGCTCGCAGGTGCCTCTGATCACGGCTGCAGCTACGACGACGTCGTCGCTATCGACGCCGAAGACATCGCCCCCACCGTGACCTGGGGGATCAACCCCGGCCAGGCGATCTTCATCGATGAGACGGTACCTACCGTCGAAACATCCGACGACGCCGATAAGGCCTCGGTAGCGGAGGCACTCGAGCACATGAAGCTGACGCCCGGGGCTCCGATCGAGGGCACCCCGATCGATGTCGCCTTCCTCGGTTCCTGCACCAACGCGCGGCTGTCCGACTTTGCAGAGGCGGCAAAGTACTTAGCTGGGCACCGGGTTGCCCCCGGTATCACGGCCATCGCGGTGCCAGGCTCCCAGTTGGTCAAGGCCGCCTGCGAGGAGCAGGGCATCGACCGCGTGTTCCGGGCCGCCGGCTTCGAATGGCGAGAGGCCGGCTGCTCGATGTGCCTCGCCATGAACCCCGACAAGCTGGTAGGCGACCAGCTGTGCGCCTCCTCGTCGAACCGCAACTTCGTGGGCCGTCAGGGCAGCCCCACCGGCCGGACGGTGCTCATGAGCCCAATCATGGTCGCTGCGGCAGCGGTTACCGGATCGATCGCCGATGCCCGGAAGGTCTTTGGCGTGGGCGAGGCGGCGGCCTGATGGCGCTCCAGCGAATTGGCGAGGTCCGTGGCCGGGCGGTCTACCTGCCCGGTGACGACATCGACACCGACCGGATCATCCCGGCCCGCTACCTGAAGGTTGTGACCTTCGAAGGCCTCGGCGAGGCCCTCTTCCACGATGTGCGGTTCGACGAAACCGGAGGCGCCAAGGACCACCCGCTCAACGACCCGCGCTTCGAGGGAGCTTCGATCCTCATCAGCGGCTCCAACTTCGGCTGTGGTTCGAGCCGCGAACATGCGCCCCAGGCGATCTACCGGGCCGGCTTTCAGGCCGTCGTCGCCACCAGCTTTGCCGAGATCTTCTTCGGCAACAGCACCACCTTGGGAATACCGTGTGTCACGGTGCAGGACGATGATCTCGCACCCTTGGCCGCGTCGGTCGAGACCGACCCCGGCGCCGAACTCCGCATCGATCTCGAGGCCATGGAGCTTCACGCCGGCGGCCACCGGTTTGCCCTCGACATGCCGGCGACGGCGCGGGATGGCTTGCTGCAGGGTCGCTGGGATCCCCTGTCCGAACTCCTCGAGGGGTCCACGGCGGTGGCCACCACAGCCACGCGTCTAGGCTATCTGCCCCAGGTGTGAGTCGTGGCTGACGAAGCCTGGTCTCGCCGCAGTCACGCTGAGGTTTCGACACGTCCATGGCCGTGATTCTGGCCATCAAGGAGGAGTGAATGAACCACGCGATAGCCGTACTACCAGGAGATTTTATCGGACCCGAGGTGATCGACGCCACCCTGGTCCTCCTCGACGCCGTGGCCGAACGCTACGGGCTGACATTCGACTACCGACGCCTACCCTTTGGAGGGGGCGCCATCGACCGGTATGGCAGCCCGCTGCCGGAGCAGACCATGGAGGCGGTGACCGAGGTCGACGCGGTGCTGATGGGCTCCGCTGGAGGGCCGGTCGGCGATCATCCGTGGAACCGCCTGCCGCGAGAGCAGCGGGTCGAAACGGGAATCCTGAACCTCCGGCGCCACCTGGGTGTGTTTGCCAACCTGCGACCGATTACGGTGTATCCGGGTCTCGAACACCTCTCTCCGCTGCGGAGCGAGGTGGCGGCCGGGACCGACCTCATCATCCTGCGGGAGCTTATCGGCGGCATCTACTTCGGCCGGCCGTCGCACAACCGGCCCGAACAGGGCCTATCGACCATGGTCTACGACCGGCATGAGGTCGAACGGATCGCCCGGATCGCGTTCGAGACGGCAGAATTGCGCGGCGGCACGGTGACCAACGTCGACAAGGCGAACGTCCTCGATGTCTCGCAATTCTGGCGCGATGTGGTGACCGGCGTGCAGCGCGACGAGTACCCACATGTCGGCCTCGATCACCTCTATGTCGACAACGCTGCCATGCAGATCGTGCGCGATCCACAACAGTTCGACACCATTGTGACCTCCAACATCTTTGGCGATATTCTGTCGGATCTGGCGGCGGTTATCCCGGGTTCTCTGGGCGTCCTTCCGTCCGCCAGTCTCGGAGGTTCTGTGGGACTGTTCGAACCGGTCCACGGCAGTGCCCCGGACATCGCCGGGCAGGGCACAGCCAATCCTGTGGGAACTATGCTCTCGGCCGCAATGATGCTCCGCCACGCCTTGAATCAGACGGCTGCAGCCGCTGCCGTGGAGACAGCCGTTCAGACGGCGCTGGCCGACGATCCCACACAGGATCTGGGCGGGACTCGGGGCACCGAAGCGTTCACGGCAGCGGCGGTCGCGGCGCTACCGTCACCTGCTACCGCCAGCGGCTGAGGGGCCTCCCGGGATGAGCGTCACACCGTCGCGCCGGGTCGCTGCACTCGGCGAAAACGTCTTTTCTACCTATTCGCGTCTCGCCGAGCAGCACGCTGCGATCAATCTGGGCCAGGGTTTTCCGGATTTCGACCCTCCCGCATTCGTCCTCGAGGCGCTTGCGGAGAGCAGGCATCACCACCAACAGTACGCGCCGTTGCCCGGCCTCAAGGCGTTGTCAGACGAGGTGGTCGCAGCTCATCAGCCAGGGTTCGACCACGCTCTCGAGCCGGTCGCAAACATCCTGGTCACGGTGGGGGCCACCGAAGGACTCTTTGGCGCCATGCAGGCCTTCGTCGATCCCGGTGATGAGGTCATCCTGTTCGAACCCTTCTACGACGCCTATCCGGCCGATGTGTCGATGGCGGGCGGGCACCCCCGCTTCGTGCCCTTGCGGCTCCATGAAGGGACCTGGCACCTGGACCTCGACGAATTCGCTGGCGCCGCGAGCGACCGTACCAAGATGATCGTCGTCAACTCGCCGCACAATCCTACCGGAAAGGTTTTCTCGGATGACGAACTCGACGCCATCATCTCGGTGGCGGCAGAGCGCGAGGCGGTCATCGTGAGCGACGAAGTCTACGAGCACCTCTCGTTCACACCCCATCGCCGCATCGCCGCCCGGCCAGGCGGCTGGGAGCGGACCGTGAGCCTGCACAGTTTTGGGAAGACCTTCTCGGCAACCGGTTGGAAGATCGGGTGGGCGATCGGACCCGAACAGCTGATTCGATCGCTGCGGAACGCCCATCAGTGGATTCCGTTCGTGGTGGCCACCCCACTGCAGGCTGCTGCAGCGGCCGTACTCCGAACGGTGCGCGAAGCGGGCGGTGGCTACTACCATGAGCTGGCTGCAGCGTTCGAGCGAAAACGCGATCTGCTGGTGGCAGCGCTGGCGGCGACCCCCCTCGAACCCATCGTCCCGGACGGAGGCTATTTCGTGCTGGCAGACAGCCGAGCGCTCGCCTATACCGACGATGTGGCGCTTTGTCTCGACCTACCCCGACGCTGCGGCGTGGTAGCCATCCCCCCAAGCGCCTTCTACAGCGAAGAAAACCGCTACCTGGCAAAGCATCTGGTTCGCTTCGCCTTCTGCAAAGAAGATGCCGTGCTCCGGCAGGCAGCCGAGCGTCTCGGCACCCTCTGAAACGCCGGTGAGCTCAGGTCGGGGTCGGCGGCGCAACCTGCCTTGAGCTACGACCCATAGGCCCTTCAATCGTAGTTGAGTGACGCTGTCACGGCCATGCGTTCGGCCAAACGTGCCGGGATCGAAGCGGCCACGAGGCTGCCCAAAAAGACCACCAGGAACACCAGCAGATAGCCTCCAAAGGGCCAAGACCAGGTCACCACCAACGAGCCAACGACCTCGATACTGCGCAGCAGGACCGCGCTGAGCAAGGTTCCGAAGACGAGTCCGAACACGCCACCCAGGGCCCCCGTCAGCCACGCTTCTGCCAGCAACGTCCGCGAGGCCAACCCCACCGGGGCGCCGAGGGCGCGCATTACCGCCATCTGATGTCGGAGCTGCCACACGGCGATTATGCCGGCGTTGAGCAGGCCAAAGAGCGCCATCAGCACGGCGATCAGCACCAGACCCTGGCTCAGGCCGAAGGTCTCGGTTACCATGGCGTTGACATCTCGCTTAAACGCACTGACCACCTGGAGCGGATAGCGACCCTTAAACCGCTCCAACAGCTCGGTCGTTACCAGACCGGGATCGGCCCCCTCGGCGAGGGCAAGAGAAAAGCTGTCGACGCTCTGGTCGTTCCAATCGGCGACGTAGACCGACCGGTCGAGGTAGACGGCCCCGAAGGCTGCGCCCGGGTCGCGGACCACGGCAACCACCTCGTAGCCGACTTCACCTCCCGGGGCATCGAGGGCGAGGGTGTCGCCGACACCGATGTCCAAAACCGGAGCCAGGCTTGCCGATATGGCTACCCTTCGTCGCCCCGCCAGCGTGGCGGGCAGCTGCTCGCCAGCGACCCCCTCGAGGCTGTCGAAGCGTCTGATGGTCGGTACCACAGCCATATCTAAAGCGTAGAGGCTGACGGCCGACGAACCGTAGCCCACCGTCGCCACCCGTTCGGGCGAGGCGACATCCACACCTGCCACGGCTTCCAGCTCGTGGCCAACGGCCTCGTTGAAGGGGACCGTCGATCGCAGCGCCTGCGGACTACTCGACACCATAAGGTCCCATACGAACATGCTGTCGATCCACGAAGCCACCGAATCCCGGTAGCTGCGAGCCATGCCGAATACGCCGACCAATATCGCCAGGGTGATCATCAGCGAGGCTGCCACCGCACCCGTTCGCTGCTGGTTCTGCCGCAGGCTGTCGGCCGCCAACCTCAGCCACGGCGGCGAGCCGCGCCAACGTTTCAGGCCGCTGCCGAGACCGGCCACCAGGGTCGGTAGATAGGCGGCAGCCGCGAGCAGGGTCGCCAGCACCAGGAGCATGCTCACCAAGCTCCACGTCCGGGTGGGAACATACGACGCTTGAATGGCTGCTCCTAAGGCCACACAGACCACCAGCGCCAGCGCCAGAGACTGCTGGTATCGCTTCGCCTCGCGCGGTCGGTCGGTACCTGGAATCGATGTCAGAGAGAGGCCGCCGGCGACCGGCCCCCGGGTAATCCACCGGATCGAGGGAAACGCTGCCACCACCGAGATCCCCGCCCCGGCGACCAGACCAAGAACGAGCACGGGGAGCGAAATCAGGGTTCCAGAAACCTCCGGAAAGGACGGTGACAGGAGCCTCCCCGAAACCACCCGTGCCAGCGCGCTACTCGCCAGGATGCCGATCGCCACACCGAGAACGCTGCCAAGAACGCCCAGTGCAAAAACTTCGAGCAACAGCCACAACCGTACTCGGGCGCGGCTTATCCCCAACGCTCGCAACGTGGCGAGGTCCAGGCGCCGTTCGCTGACGGTAGCCAGCACGTTATTGGCGATGAGATAGGCTGCCGCCAACAGAGCCATGAGGCTCGCGAGCACCAGCATGAAGCGAACGCCTCGAGTCAGGTCGATGACGCTGTTGGCTTGCTCCACCGGCTCCTGTACAAAGCCGACGCCGCGCACCAGAGCCGCCAACCCCGGCTGGACCCGAGACACCGAGTAGTCGCCGCCGACCACGACATCGATATGAGATACCAGCCGTTCCCCCGACAGGAAATCCCGCTGCAAGGCGTCTAGGGGCAGAAGCGCGAGCCGACTATTGTTACTGTTGAGGGGATCGATTCCGGCGATGGTTCCAACCACGCGGTAGGTCACGAATCCTTCCGGCGTCAGCAGGTCCACGCTGTCACCCACCCCTACGCCCAGGGCGCGGGCGATAGGCTAACGACAGCACCAGAGCGGAGCTATCGCCCATCTCGAGCAGGCGCCCTGCCAGCACCGGTACTGGCCGAACGGCGAAATCCAGGGCAGGGTCGATGCCGCGGAGCAGCAGCGGGATCTTGCGCTCCCCTGAAAAGAGAACGCTCCGTCGTTCGAGAACCGGGGCATCGGCCTCGACGCCACCGTGGCGGCGAATTACCTCGTTTGCTACCCGTTTAGGGCTCCCCGGCATCAAGTTGAACGCAGCGATCTTCAGATTCACCCTGGTCCTCAGCGATCTGAACGTCTTTACCTGAGCTGCATGAAGGTTAACGACCTCCGCGGAGTGCTGAAAGACGTCTCAATACGCTTCCTAGCGCGACTCATCCCAAACACCAAATACCTTGAACGTGCATGTTCTTCCTGGCTGGAGTGATGACGTCGAGAACCCACAAGCTTTATCCCCGAGCACCCGGTCGCCCTGGGTCGAAGTCCACGTGAGTTCCTCGAGACCTTGGGGCATCAGGGCGCGCACCTCGAGGTGCCCCGGCGAGCCAGCACGAACATCCGAGCAGGAGCAGGAGCAAACAGCCACCTCCGGAACAACCCCGCTTCACTCACCAGGGCATCAGCTGAAACCAAACACCATCCCCATCGTGCTGAATCCCTTCTCGGCCTCGGGGAGTTTCGCCCACGAAGCGCGCTTGCCCTTAGCGACCGGCAAGGGTTTACTATCGATCAGCTTTACCCCCTGGTTCCCCGGTGACGCTGAGTGCCAGCTGAGCGATGAGCCGCTCGGAGTTGCGAAGAATCCGGTGATAGCGGCTGGGGTGCGGCAAGCTTGGGAACAAATCCTGGTGGTTCTGTGTGACCAGCCAGTACCACACGCTCTCAAATGGTTGAGCGAGGATCTCGCCGACGATGGCGATGGTTAGATCTCGCTGATACTGGCTTTCTGGTGTGCCTGACTGGGTAACTGTGGTTCGAAGGGTTGTAAGAAGTCATCGATGGTACGAACACCTGCAGGAACAGGTCGTCGAGCGTATGCTGGTATCGGGGATGGATTTGGTTCGAGCAGACCCACCATCCCCCGTCCATCTCTCAGATCAAGTAGCAAACGACGTAATTGGGTCGAGCCACCCCTCCTCGAGACCTTGGGGCATCAGGGCGCGCACCTCGAGGTGGGTCTTGCCTGCGAGGGCCTCGACCACGGTCTGATAGCTGGTGATGATGGTTTCGTTGATGAGTCCTACCGAGACCATGAGTGCTACACCGAGGGACACGCCCAAAATGGTGGTGGCCCCGCGCCCACGGCGTCGAGACCAGTACCGCAGGCTAAGAAAAGACAGTTGGCGCACGGCCACTCTCCCGGACCACCCCATCCCGGAGGGTGATGATGCGATCTGCGTACGCAGCCGCCTTGGCGTCGTGAGTCACCAGAATCACGGTCTGGCCGAGGGCAGCCGGCACCTTGCGCAAGAGCCGCATCAGCTCTTCACCGGCGAACGAATCGAGACTTCCGGTCGGCTCGTCGGCGAGCAGCAGTGGGGGCTTGGTAATGATCGCCCGCGCCATGCTGATGCGCTGCAGTTCGCCTCCAGAGAGTTCGTCCGGGGTGTGATCCAACCTCTCGGTAAGGCCCAGCTCGGCGAGCAGCTCCTCTGAAGCCTCGAGTGCCCGGCGCCGGGGCACATTGGCGAGCATCAGCGGCAGAGCCGCGTTTTCGACCGCGGTAAGGGTGGGAATGAGGTTGAAATACTGGAACACGAAGCCGACCGATGCGAGTCGAAACCGAGCCAGAGCCACCTCGTCGAGACTATCGAGACGATGTCCCCCCACCCGAATCAGGCCGGCGGTCGGGGTGTCGAGTCCACCGATCAGCTGCAACAGGGTCGATTTGCCGGCCCCACTGGGACCCACCACCGCCACGAACTCACCGGAGGCAACCTCGAACGACACCTGTTTGAGTACAGAGAGGTCCTGACGGCCGCGCCTGAAGGCCTTTTCGACCTTGATGAGTTGGACGCTCGTTCCCTGTTTTCTTGCCTCGAACATGGTGCCTTTCGCCGCAGCTCAGTTGATCTTGGTCCGTTGGAACGCCCTGAGCTTTGCCTCGCAATGCTCGAGCCAGCGCAGATCGGCATCTGCATGGAACAGCGCAGCGTCGACCAGCAGCTCTTCGATGAGCTGGTCCGGCACCCCATCCTCAAAGTGGCTGCCCAATTCAGAGCTATCCGGTTTGGCTTTGGTCAGTTCGGCCATCTTGTGGAGATACACTTCACGGTGCGAAGCGAGAAGCTCGGAGATGGCATTCAGCTCGCCAGTCGACATGACCGCCAGCCGGATGAACAATTCATCACGCAACGGCCGCGGACGCGGCTCGGGATTGGCCAGCCAGGCACCCAGCGCCTGCCGCCCCTCAGAGGTGATCCGGTAGACCTTGCGGTCGGGAACGTTGTCTTCACTCTCGACCCGAAATGTGACGAAGCCCTCACTTTCGAGGCGGTCCAGTGTCTGGTAGATCTGACCATAATTGAGCTGCCAGAATCCGCCGGTGATCTGCTCGAAGGTCCGTTTCAGCTCGTAACCGTGTTGCGGCTGCCGCGCCAGGATACCGAGGAGACCGAATTTGACCGACACCTCTACCTCCTTCTCGAGTGAGACAAGTCTAGCACGGCCATAAGGCCCGTTCCCATCGCACTCGAGCGGATCCTGCCAGCGGGCAGGGATGGGGTTTTCAGCTCTGAGTCCGATCGCTGGCGGAGCCAAGGTTACAATGGCTCCACTTCGGAGGGAACCTATGTCCGACACCCTTACCAAGACAAAGCTCAATCGCCGCAGCGCTATCGTCACTGAAGGGGATCATCGTGCCCCCAACCGCGCCATGCTGCGCGCGGTCGGGTTCAGCGATGAAGACTTCGGCAAACCGATCGTGGCGGTGGCCAACGGGCACAGCACCATAACGCCCTGCAACGCCGGCCTGGGCACGCTGGCCGAGGCTGCCGACGACGCGGTTCGCTCGGCCGGCGGCATGCCACAGCTGTTCGGCACGATTACCATCTCCGACGGCATCTCGATGGGGACCGAGGGCATGAAGTGCAGCCTGGTGAGCCGCGACGTGATCGCCGATTCGATCGAAACGGTGTGCCTAGGCCAGAGCATGGATGGACTGGTGGCGGTCGGTGGGTGCGACAAGAATATGCCGGGTGCCATGATCGCCATGGCGCGCCTCAATATCCCGAGTGTGTTCGTCTACGGCGGCACCATCAAACCCGGGCACCACGATGGCAAAGACCTGACCATCGTCAGCGCCTTCGAAGCGGTCGGCGAGTACAATGCCGGACGAATCCCACTCGAAACCCTTCACGAGATCGAACGAAACGCTTGCCCCGGGGCCGGCTCGTGCGGGGGCATGTACACCGCCAATACCATGTCGTCGGTGTTCGAGGCTATGGGCATGAGCCTCCCCCATTCGTCGACCATGGCCGCTGAGGACGACGAAAAGCTAACCAGCGCTGCCGATAGCGCCCGTGCGTTGGTGGAGCTTATCGCCGCCGACCTGAAGCCGCGCGACATCCTCACCAAAGAGGCCTTCGAAAACGGTATCGCTGTCGTCATGGCGGTCGGCGGCAGCACCAATGCGGTGCTGCATCTGCTGGCGATCGCCCACGCGGCCGAGGTTGACTTGACCCTCGACGACTTCGAGCACATTCGCCTGCGGACCCCGCACTTTGCCGATCTGAAGCCCTCAGGCCGCTACGTCGCCACCGACCTGCACCGCGTCGGCGGCATTCCACTGGTGATGAAGATGCTGCTCGAGGCCGGCTTGCTACACGGCGACTGCATGACGATTACGGGTCGCACGGTGGCGGAAAACCTGGCCGACGTGTCGGCGACGCCTCCAGCAGGCCAGGATGTCATACTACCGATCGACAAGCCAAAATACCCGCGCGGCCACCTCGCCATCCTGCGGGGAAATCTGGCGGCCGACGGCGCTGTGGCCAAGACCAGCGGCTTGCAATCGACCCGCATCAGCGGTCCCGCCCGGGTGTTCGAGTCGGAGGAGGCCTGCATGGATGCAATTCTCAACGACCAGATTCGCCCCGGCGACGTAATCGTGGTGCGCTACGAAGGTCCGCGCGGCGGTCCTGGCATGCGCGAGATGCTGGCGCCTACCAGCGCCATCATCGGCAAAGGGCTAGGGGATTCGGTAGCGCTGATCACGGACGGCCGCTTCTCGGGCGGCACTTACGGCCTGGTAGTGGGGCATATAGCGCCCGAAGCTCAGGTCGGCGGAGCTATCGCTCTGCTCGAAGAGGGAGACACCATCACCATCGACGCCGACAGGAACCTGATCGGAGTCGGTCTGTCCGAATCGGAGCTGCAACGCCGGCGCGAGTCCTGGCAGCCTCCCGCCCCCCGCTACCGCCGTGGGGTACTGGCGAAGTACGCCCGGCTGGTATCGAGCGCCTCGAACGGGGCCGTGACCGACTGAGGATTGGGGCATGAAGCGTTCCCCGAAACCTCTGGACTTCGCCCTCTGAGAGCTGGTGTAAAGACCCTACGGTATGCTGACGCCCGGTCCCATGGATCCTCTATCACTGCTCCGCAACAAAGTTGCAACCCTCTCCTCGAGTCGCGCCTATACCGGGCTACTGGCCGCCATAAAGCACTTCGACATTGCAAGCGGTCACCTCGAGCGCGGACGCTCCGGGGCGGATGCGTACCTGTTCACTGACGCCCTGCTGAGGATCGATCGCGCCTTCGACGCCGTCGTGGCCGAACTCCACTCGCTGATCTTCACGGACGAAGCACCACCAAATCGAACCGAGGCGTCGGCAAGCCGGCTTATCGATTCCGGAGCCCTCTCGAAACGGGCCGGAGAGCTGTTGGCCTCGCACCTCTCCTCGTGGCGGAGCCTGGTCGACAACGACCTCCAGTTCGCGGCCAGTGAGCAAGACGCCTACCTGGCCTACCTGCAGGCAGCTGCGCTGTTCGGGGTCCTTTTCGATGAGATCGTTCAACGTCAGGCCTACCAGAGCGAAAAGGAAAAGAGCGAACAGCGTCTCGAAACGCTCGGATCCGCCGCCGGGCCACAACACCCCGAGCGCTCTCCAAACGGCACCACCCTGCGCCATAGCCTGATCCAGCTGCTCGAGGCATTCGCCCGCACCCTGCCGGAGGCCTCCAACGGCGCACCCGCTGCGCCCACCGAGGGGCAGCTAATGGGCCGGCTCCGGGGCTTCCTCGAGACGGTGCTGCCAGCCTCGTCGCTGCTCGTCGATCCCCCGCTACGCAGCCCAAGCGGTGTCCTGCGGCCCAGTTTCATCGTGGCACGAGGGGACGAGAGCGTGGTGCTCGAGGTACGGCGCGAGGCCGAAGGACGAGAGCCCTCGAACCGAAGCTTCGTGACCGAGAAAATGATGATGTACCTGCTCACTAGCGGGGTCGGATGCGGCGTGATCGCCTACCTCCCGGACTCGGCCGGTGAGTTGGAGGTACAGGAGGCGAGCTTTCGGCTCGACGGCCGCAATCATGCCACCTTCACCCTCGAAGAGCGTCAGCCCGGACAATGAGCCAAGCCGAGGCCCAGGCTGTTCCCGACGCATTTCAGTAGATGTTCAAAGACGCAACGGCGTGTGGCCTCTAGTGAGTGGCGCCAGCATGCACAGATTGACCGTTACGGCATGAAGTGTCCGCCGTTGACGTGGAGGGTCTGGCCGGTCATGAAACTGCCGGAATCAGACACCAGGTACACGACCGCCGCTGCGACATCTTCGGGTGTCCCGATCCTGTTCAGGACGTACCCTTTCTGGAGCCGCTTGTCGTCATCGACGTAGGGCTCCGGCGGCCAGGTCTCACCCCGTTCCGCCGCGAGTCTCCTGTCGGTGCCGTGCGGGCTCACGACGTTGGCCGTGATGTAGGGCGTCCCTTCGTGAGCCATGCCCTTCGTCAGGGCGATCAGACCTGCTTTGGAAGCTGCGTAGGTTGCCTTCGAGACATATCCGAGCCCACCCCCGTACTGCCCCAGGGCGGATGAAATGGTGACGATGCGTCCGAACTTCCGCTCGGTCATGCCCGGCATCAACTCCCTGACCAGGGCGAAGGCAGCTCGTAGGTTCACGTTCATGACCTCGTCCCAGACGTCATCAGGGGTATCTACGATGTAGGTATCCTGGCCTATCGCGGCGTTGTTCACGAAGATGTCGACGTGCCCGAACGCTTCGTTCGCCTTCCGCACGATCTCCTTGCACTGCTCGAGCTCCCCCACGTCGGCCTTGAACGCCACAGCCTCTCGTCCCATGTCACGAATCTTGTCGACCGTCCACCCCGCGGCCTCGTCGTCGTTGACATAGTTCATGGCGACGTTTGCGCCTTCGTGGGCGAGGGCGAGTGAAATGCCCCGACCGATGCTCCGGGTCCCACCCGTTACCAGCGCAACTTTTCCTTCTAGCTTCATGCGTTGCCTCCTAACAGAGTAGCTGCGATAGTATTTTATAGGGATCTTATCAGGCTAGATTACCAACACGGTTCAGCAGCCCGCAAGAATGAATAGTGCTCTACGATGTGTTGGCAAGCTATTCGGAAACCCTTCCGCCCGGTCGCTGGAGCCGCCCCACCATCCTTGACGGAAAGCTCGGAAGTTGGCGTATGCTTTGGGGGTCGCGTTTCGACCTGAGAGGAGCCCCTACACACCATGAGCGATCCCGTCCGAGTGACGATCTGGAACGAGTACCTTCACGAGCTCGAAGACGAGCACATTGAGAGCATCTACCCCGATGGAATTCACAGCGCCATCGCCAAGGGTCTGCACCCATTCGGCAGCTTCGAGGTGACGTCTGCCACCCTCCGGCAGCCGGGGCACGGCCTCGGCAACGGTCTTCTCGACACCACCGACGTGCTGATCTGGTGGGGCCACAAGGCCCATCACGAGGTCGATGACGACGTGGTGGCGGACGTCCACCGCAGGGTCCTGGGCGGGATGGGCCTCATCGTGCTGCACTCGGGACACTTCTCGAAGATCTTCCAGCGCGTCATGGGCAGCGACGCCTCCCTCAAATGGCGCGCGGTCGGAGAGAGAGAACGGTTGTGGAACCTTCAGCCGAGCCACCCCATCCTCGATGGCATCCCCGACTACGTCGAACTCGACCACGAAGAGATGTACGGCGAGCCGTTCGGCATTCCTGAACCCCAGGAGCTGCTGATGATTTCGTGGTTCCAGGGCGGTGAGGTCTTCCGCAGCCTCTGCACCTGGCGCCGGGGACACGGCCGCGTCGTCTACTTTCGACCTGGACACGAGACCTACCCGACGTACCACAATCCGCACATCCAACGGATCATCGCTAACGCCGCCCGCTGGGCGCAGCGGCGGGTAGATTTACCCACCTTTGAGGCACTGAAGGTGGCTCCCATCGAACCGTTGCCGAACCTTTCCTAGTAAGAATCCTTAGCAGCTGGTTGGGCCCAGCGAGGGGCCGAGGTCTGACGATCCGATTGTGGACGCCACGATCCACCATTCGGGATGATCTGACCGGAGCCGACCGACGATGTCATCGGCGCCGCCGGAAGCCGGGAGCAAGCCGAAGCAGGTCGCTCCCGATCCGCTCATGACGACGCCCTCCAGACCTGCCCGCCTGAGGGCGCCGACGGTGGCGCGCACCTCGGGATAGACCTGCGAAACCCCAGGCTGCAGGGCGTTGACGTAGCGGGGTGAGCACGAGCTGGCCAGGTCCTCGAGGATGGTGGCCACGCGCAACCTGGGAGAGAACGTTTTCAGGTGCGCGTAGGCCTCGCTCGCCGAGACAGGCACCCCGGGATTCGCCAGCACCACGGTGCATTCCGGTACCTCCAGGGGCTCGAGGCGCTCTCCACGACCTCTGGCCCGTACCCCGCTCCCGTCGAGGACGAAGAAGGGGACATCGCTACCGATTTTTTGGGCCAAAGAGAAGAGGTCGAGGTCGGCCGGGTAGAGCCTGGACAGGCCGAGGAGCACCGCCGCGGCATCGGACGAGCCGCCACCAAGACCGGCCGAAACCGGAATCCGTTTTTCGAGCTGGACCCGCACACCGCCCGGGTGCCCGGCAGCCGCCAGGTAGGCCGAGGCCGCCCGCAGGGCGAGGTTGTCGGCATCCATCGGTGGAGCCTGACGATCGACAAACAGGTCTCCCGACGGCGTGGCAACACCTTCGATGCCGGTGTCGATCGCCTCGAGGACGACCCTGTCCGTGAGACCGAGCTTCGCCATGATGGTATCGATCTCATGGAAGCCGTCCCCACGTTTGGCCAGAACGCTCAGCCCGAGATTGATCTTGGCAGGAGCGCTAAGCTCGAGCATCCCAGGTTTCGGCCAGGGCGACCGCCAGGGTCATATCGGCGCTAGTAGTAATTTTGAACAGCAGGGAGCTGCCTTCGACGAGGGCGACGTCGTGGCCGAGGCTCCGCACCAATCCGGCGTCGTCGGTAGCAAGCTGACGGTGAGCCCGGCCGGCGTCGTGGGCTCGTTCGAGCAGCGTCCGCCGGAAGGCTTGGGGTGTCTGGATGGCCCGCAACGCGTTCCTGTCGACCGTCGCGTCCTTGTGCAGGTCGAATAGGGTATCGGCGACCTTCACCGCAGCCGTGGCAGCACCACCACGCCGGGCCCCGTCAATAACGGCCCGCACGACCCCTGCGCCCAGAAATGGCCGAGCGGCGTCGTGAATCACCACCAGCTCCGCGCGGGTAGCCTCGAGCATGGCCGTCACTGTCTCTTGCCGAGTGGACCCGCCCGGCACCACGACGGCGGTCGGAACCTCGTTCCGGGCGCGCGTCTCGAGACCCTCCGGTACGGCTACCACCAGTTCGTCTACAAAGGGACGCAACGCATCACACGATCTGGCCAGCAGCGACAATCCAGCCAACTCCACAAAGGCCTTGGGTCCACGGCCGAGGCGCGTGCCCTGACCGGCAGCCGCCACCAGCCCTGCGACCCCCTCAGTCGGCATCGTCCTTCCAACGCGGGGACCTGCGGTGGTCGATTCCGAAGTGATCCAGGATGCGGGCGGTCACGGTACCGACGAGGTCGGCGACGCTCGTGGGTCGATGGTAGAACCCGGGCGAAGCAGGCACGATGGTGGCACCGGCGTCGAACGCCGAGAGCATGTTTTCGATCATGGGCCGCGAGTACGGGGTTTCGCGTACGACCAGGAGCAGCTGTCGCCGTTCCTTGAGGGCGACGTGGGCGGCCCTGGAGGTCAGGTTGTCGGTCATGCCGGCGGCCACCTTAGCTAGGGTTCCAGCGCTGCACGGAACGATGACCATGCCGATGGTACGAAACGACCCGGAGGCTACCGGAGCTCCAAGGTCACCGTCGCTATGTAGCGTGTCCGCGAGGTCTTGGAGATCGTGGACGGTTCCAGGTAATTCGGCTGGGAAGACCTGTTTTGCGCCCGCGGTTACGATCAGATGCACCTCGACCTCGGTGGGCTGCAACGTCTCGAGCAAGTCCTTGGCATACACCACGCCACTGCCGCCAGTTACAGCCACCAGCAATCGCCTTTGTGCGCCATCAACTACTGCAGATGTTTGCGGCACCCCAACACCATACCGCAGAGTTCCTATACTGGAATTGTGAACGACCAGGTGTTGTGGCACCGTGGGGTCGCGCTGTTCGAAGCAGGCGAATACTGGGAATGTCACGAAGCGCTCGAGCCCCTGTGGCTTGCGGCCACCGGCACCGAACAGCATTTCTTCGCCGGGGCGATTCAGCTCGCGGCAGCGCTGCACAAAGCCCGGGCGATGGGCAGTCCACGTGGTGGCCGTCGCAACTACGCCAAGGCGCTTGTGCACCTGGCGCTGGTCCCGGATCGATACCGGGAGGTCGACGTGCGTGAATGGGAAGCTGTTGTCCATCGGGCCTTGAGGCAGCCGTCCTTTTCACCGGCGGTGCCGCGGTGAAGAAGCCGGTGATCGATCCACACACCCAGCACGATCCCCTACTGCACGACCAGCGCCGCGCGCGACGCCCTACGGGCGCCGCCTCGTTGGCAAGGAGTCCTGACGGGCGCGCGGGGTTGCCGCCGGGATCGCTGACTTTGTCGGGGCCGATCCGCGGCGGGTACGGTGGCTCGCAGCCCTGTCGATCCTGCTGAGCTTCGGTATCACCGCGGTCGTCTATCTGTTGCTGTGGGCACTGTTGCCCAGCGAGAAGAGCGGCGCGGACTCAGTCCGCGCCGCGGCTACCTAATGGTTGCAGCTCTTACAGAACAAGTTGAACTGGCGAATCGAGGAGTTCGGCAACCAGCGACAGGAACCGGGCCCCCTGGTCGGGCTCGACGTCCCCCGCCAGCGAAAGGGTACTGCGGTAGCTTCCTTGCTGATTGTCGTAGAGGATGCGCCCGAGGGTAAGCACCGGAACACCTAGATTGAGCACCGCCTCGTCCACGTCCAGTGAGGACATGTCGGCCACAACCAGGTCGAGGCCGTCGGCCTCGACGACGTCAGGATCCGAGCCACCGAGCTGTTCGAGCAGTTCCCGGAATGGCATGGTGTCGCTATCGTCAAGCTGCTGTAAGGTCAGTCCCGAATCGAATCGGGCCACCGCAATGGCGTCATCGCCGAGAGCGGCCTCAGGCAACGCCTTGGCCGCAGCCCGAACGAGAAACGCGGTCGGTGGGACAGGCTCTTCGAGAGCGATCTCTCGACTTACGGCCGACTGAGCAGCCGCCAACGCGGTCAGGTCGAGATGGCGCCTGAGGAGATTCCCATAGCTTACCAGCGGCAGATCCTGGACGACCGTCGGAATCACGCCGGGAATCGTCTCGTCGACCACGCCCTCCTCTTCGGCCTGGGCTATCCCGACGACCTCATTGGCCTCGAGGGTGTCGACCAGCTCCGGCTCCAGCGCCTCCACTTCGTCATACTCATCGTTGGGAATGTCGACGTAAAGCGTCTCGGTGTCCTCTTCCGCCAGCACGGGTTGAACGTCCTCGGTCTCGGAACTGGCCACCTCCGCCGCCATCTCGACACTATCGTCGGCGAACAGGTCAGGAAGCTCGTCGTCGTTCTCGACAACTTCGAAGGATTCCGGTTCTTCGGCAAAGTCATCGACAAAATCGTCGGCGATATCGTCGGTGGCCGAGAACGGATCGAGATCGCCGAGGTCCAGCCCTTCGGTCTCGGCTTCCGCTACCACGGACTCGGCCGGAACGGGGGCCGAGATCGGCTCATCGTCACCGGCGATAAGGAGCCCTTCGTCCTCGAGATCGGCGGCGGGCGTGGTTATTTCCGCTTCAACCTCAGGTTGGTCATCGCCATCCTCGAACAGGAAGATGTCCTCGGTAATGTCTTCACCATCGACCTGGAGGTCCACATCAGGCTGTTCGGACACCGCCATGGCGGGAAGCAGATCTTCCTGGTCGACAAGTGACGAAGGTTCCTCCAACTCCAGGGAGGGCGATTCCAGTACCCGTTCGGCAGCCGATAGTTCGGCTTGCAGTTCGCTGAGTTGGCCAGATGGGGCTTCAATTTGGTAGCCGGCTACATCCTCATCGGGCCACGCCTCCATCCCTTCCGGCACCGGTTCCGGCGTCGGATCGACAGCCTCTTCGCCAGACATCACACGCGCAAGGTACTCGAGCACGTCGCGTTCGACGACCTTGCCTCCTGCACCCGTTCCCGCCAACTCCTGCCATCGCACGTTGTTCTCCTCGGCCAACCGTCTGGCCAAAGGAGAAATATCGGGTTCGTTCACAACAACCCTCCTATTGCCTGGCCCCTGTTTGAGAGGCACTTGCTTCATTGTTCCTCTGCAGAGGGCTTGTCGCAGCGAAATTTACCCCTCTGGACAGCACTTCGGGCTACCTGGGCTACCGACCGGACCATCGCGAGCGGCTATGCTCCTCCCCATGAGATCGATCGATCCCGAAAGCCTCGAGGAGGCGCTCGAGGCCAACGAAGCTGTTTTCGATACCCGCAGCAGCCGGCAGTTCGACCGAGACGGCCTTCCCGGCACTCGAAATCTCACCCTCGAGCAGGTCCAGGCCGGACGTCTGCCAGAGCTCGATCGCGGCTCGCCGGTGTACCTCATCTGCGAACGAGGCCTGATAAGCGACCTGGTGGGACAGTATCTGGAGGCCGCAGGATTCCGTGACGTACGCAATCTTGGTGGGGGCATGATCGCCTGGAGAGCGCACCTCGACCGCGGCCCTCAAGGGCGCCAGGCGAGGTAGAGATCGCCGTTGATATAGGTCTGTAACAGGGGCTCATCGCCATAAACGGTAATAGTGGTGGACACAACTTCATCGGCTCGTATCCGTCGATCGAGCACCGACCGTTCTCCCCTGCTATCGCTGACAACCAGACGAAGGTCAAAATCCTGACCGATCAGGGCCGGGATCCCGAGATTGGCCGCATTGAAGGTAAAGGGAACGGCCCGCCGCTCGCTGGCGATGGTCGTGGGAGGGTCATCGACAGCCGATCCGGGGTCGCGCTCATCGGCCCCGAGCAGAATGTTGGCGCCGCCCGGCTCCCCGTTGATCGTCACTGCGACCGGGGTGCCGACCACGGTGAGGTCGGCCGGCTCGACTTGAATAACCCCTAGCGCACGTCCGGTGTCGGTCACGTAGCGAACGTGGCCGACCTCGAGGCCGGCGGCTCGCAAGGCTAGCTGAGCGCGCCACAAAGGGAGTCCGCT
Source organism: Trueperaceae bacterium (assembly GCA_963662295.1). Classification (GTDB taxonomy): domain Bacteria; phylum Deinococcota; class Deinococci; order Deinococcales; family Trueperaceae. Next base: position 381,122 of record OY759346.1, on the reverse strand, counting down.
GACGTTGGGCACACGAACCACCGTGCTGGTTCCAAGGGCAAAGAAGAGGATGACGGGGGTGCTCGCGGAGACCACCTCGTCGGGGGTAGGGAACTGTCCTGCCACGGTGCCGGGACGGTCGAAGCTGACCGTTGAGGCCAGCCTCTCGATCCTGGTAAAGCCGAGGGCCTTGAGGCGACCGGTGGCGACTTCGACGTCGAGTCCGGTCAAATCCGGAAGCCTGATGTCGGCCCGATCCCGGCCGCGACTGACGCCTAGAACCAGGGCTCTGTCGAGCAGCTGGGTCCCCGGCTCTCGGTTCTGGGTCAGTACCTGGCCGGCCGGCGCCTCGTCGAAGAGATAGACCACGTCTGTTACCTCGATATTCCCGTCGTGCGCAGTCTCCAGCGCCGCGTCGATCACGAGCCCCACGAGGTTCGGCGTCAGCACCGCATCGGAAGGGGTGTTCACGCCGATCGCCACCCTGCGGCCACGACGCACCGAAAAACCCGGCTCCGGCGACTGCGACGTGACGGTGTTGACCGCTACCCCCGCGATGTTTTCAGGAAAGGTCACGGGTACGAGTTGTCGATCGCGGAGCATTCTGGCAGCGTCCTCGAAATGCAGGCCTGTAAGGTTCGGCAGCGCGATCTCTTCAACCTCGAAATATTGCCGCACCGAAAGGACGGCCAGAGCGGTTACGGTCACCAGCAACAACAGGGCAAGAAGCAGCCGCACAAGACCGCGGCCCAGGCCACCTCGAGCTTGGGGCCGATCCACCACCTGACAAGTCTAGCACGCAGCCTGAGGCGTCCATGAGCACGTCCGCTGCTAGAATGACAACCGTGACGGTAGCCGAGCCATTGCCCAGGTTAATCGATCCTGCCTCGGATGTGAGCCGCGGCTTGGCCACTGACGAGGAGACAAGCTGGCTGGGAAAGCTGGCCAGCGAGGGGCTTAAGGTAGCCCCGCTGGTGGTGGTTCCTGCCTCGGCCGAGAGCGAATTCTACCGCTCCAACAACCTCCCCTCACAGCTCGCCCAGCTCTTTGCAGAGGTCGAGGGTCACGACCCCGATGAAGATGAGCTAGAAGAGCTAGCGCCACAGGCCAGGCAGCTGGTGAAGGGGCACTTCCTGCTCGAGGAGTTCATCGACACCTTCTACCAGACGACGGGGCGGCTGGACTCGCCGGTCACCGTGAGGAGACCGGGTCAGCGCGGCCAGGACTCCCCTGGAGGGCGATCCGCCCTGATGGCCTTAAAGGACGTGTGGGCACAACCCTGGTCGGTGGAGACACTCCTGCAGCGGCTTCGAGTCACCGGTTCGGTAGCTCTGGAGGCGCAGCCGGTGCTGGTCTCACACGCCACCTCTCGCCGGCCGGCTGCCGACCTCGACGCTCGAGTGTCGGCGATCCTCAACCACCCCATCCACAGCTTTATCGACATGCGTCACCGAATCACCAGACTGGAAGAGGTTACCGCCGACACATCGCGGCTGGCGTCAGAGGGTAAGGTCTAGGGGCCATGCCTTGGCTCTTCAAGCGCCCATTGCCTCCGGGGGCGGAACTCGAAAAAGTCCGCCTGCTCGAGTCGCTCGAAGGCCTTCTCGACGACCCTGACCAGGACCGGAACGAGACGGTTCGCGAAATATTGGCCCAGCTGATGCACGGCCGCAGCTACGAGGCGTTGGCAGCCTCGGCGCCGCTGGCAGCGTTCGCGCTCGATCCCCGGCACGTCGCCTTCGAGGCGGAGCACTACGCTGCCACGGACTCCGATCGTTTTGCCATCGTCAAGCCGCTGTTGTGGCTCTGGAAATGCCTCGATCAGACACCGCTGGGACAAAACATGGCGACCGGAATACCGCTGCGCGCACTGCTGGCAAAACGGATCTTTCGCCGCGCCGGCGACAATTTGAAGATCTTCCAGAACGTCGAGGTCTCCGTCGGCTACAACATCGAGGCGGGTGACAACGTCGTCATCCACCGCAACGTGTTCATCGACGACATCGGTGGTGTCGAACTCCACGACGACGCGAGCCTGAGCGATTTCGTCAACGTCTACTCTCATTTCCACAACAACCTGAACATCGAAGACGTCTTCCTCAAGCGAACGGTAATCGGCCGCGGCGTGCGGGTTGCCTACCACGCCACCGTCCTGGCGGGAACCGTCCTGTCCGACGACAGCATGCTCGGAGCCATGGCGCTGGCAACCCGAGATCTCGAACCCCACGTGATCGGGCTAGGCATTCCGGCCAAACCGCGGGTGTGGAAGGAACGATCCGGCGATCCTCGCTTCGCCTCTTTCGACGTCGACGCAAAGGGCCGGAAGCCAGCGCCAGAGATACGCGCCAATCCGGATTTCGCAGACGACCCGGAAGCCTGAGGCGACCAGACCCTAAGCTGGCGAACTTCAGCTGTCAAGCGGTAGGCGTACCTAGCTACAACCCACCCGTCACCTGGTGGCAGCAATGCCCTTCGCCGCCACCGATGCCGCCCCGATGACGCCGGCATCGGTGCCGAGACGGGCCGTCCTCACCAGCGCCTCGGGGTATCCCACGAGATAGTCGGCCGCTGCCGCCCGAATCTGATCGAGGTAGAAGCTGCCCGCCTGACTCATGCCGCCACCGATGACGAACCCTTCGGGATCGAACACCTTGACCAGGTTGGCGATCCCGATGCCGGTGAAGCGGGCAGCGTTGGCCACGATGCGGGCTGCCTTGGCCTCGCCGGCCCGAGCCCGGCGGAAGACCTCTTCGGTGGTCATGGTCTGGTTATACGTGTAGCTGCCGTCGCGGGCGATGGAACGGCCCGCCGCGATCGCTTCCCAACTGCCGTCGTGCCCGTCGCCCCCCTGGGGCCCTCCCGGCAAAAGCGTCATCTGGCCGATCTCCCCGGCGATGTCGTGCGCTCCGTGGATGATGGTATCTCCCAGAAACAGGCCCCCGCCGATTCCAGTCGACATGGTGATGAACACGCTGGTCTCGAGATCGATGGCGGCCCCGTAGAGGTGTTCGGCGTAGCCGGCGGCATTGGCATCGTTCTCGAGGAAGACCGGCATGGCGAGCTTGCGCTCCAGCTCCGCCACGATCGGCGCGTCTTCCATCCCGGAGATATTGGGGGCGAAGACCACGGTTCCTGCCCGTAGATCGAGGGGTCCTGGCGACCCAACCCCCACCGCAGCGACCTCAAAGCCGGCCTTCAATAATGTGCTGGCAGCCTCGATCAAAGCCTCGAGCACGCTGGCAAAACCGGCTTGTGGGGTAGCGACGCGGCACCGTTCGAGAATCGTTCCCTCTTCGACCACGGCCGCCGCTATCTTGGTGCCGCCGAGATCGAGGCCCAGCGTCCTCACAGGTCGTCCCGGGGTGGTGGCGAACCCAGTCGCTCGAGGGTCGCCCTGGCCTCGCGGCGAAGCGTCTCGAGCTCTACAAGGCGCTTTCTGACCTTTGCTTCCCACCCCTCGTCACCCGGGCGATACAGGGGCGATTCGGGAACGGTTTCGGGCAGGTACCGTTGGGCTGCGCTGCCCTCGGGATCATCGAAATAGTAACGATAGTCCTGGCCGTGACCGAGAGATTTCATGAGCTCTGTCGGCGCGTTGCGCAGGTGGATCGGAACCGACGCCTCGGGGTTGCTGCGCACCTGTCTCGACGCCGCCTGCCAGGCCTCGTAAATCCGGTTGCTCTTGGGGGCAACCGCGAGGTAGACGGCGATCTGAGCCAGGGCCAACTCTCCCTCGGGCAGGCCCAGAAAATCGGCCGCGTCGCGAGCGGCGACCGCGAGGCGAAGGGCGTTCGGGTCGGCAAGACCCACGTCTTCGCTGGCCATTCGGACCAGCCGGCGGGCGAGGTAGCGCAGATCCGCCCCGCCCTGAACCATCCGGGCCAACCAGTAGAGGGCCGCGTGGGGATCGCTGCCCCGAACCGACTTGTGGGGGGCGCTGATGAGGTCGTAGAAGTGGTCTCCCCCTTTGTCCATGGCGCTGATGGTTCGCTGCAACACATTGGCGAGGGTCTCGGAGGTGAGGTTGCCGTCTACTGCCGTCGAAGCGGCCAGCTCCAAGGCGTTGAGCGCCCGCCTGGCATCGCCGGCAGACCAGCGGGCGAGTAGTTCGAGGGCGTCGTGCGGCACCTCAAGGCGTCCGTTCAGACCCTCCGGGTGCTCGAGCGCCCGGTTTACGATCTCGATGATCGTCTCCGTCGTGAGCGCTTCGAGAATGTAGAGCTGACTGCGCGACAGGAGTGCCCGATTCACTTCGAACGACGGATTTTCCGTGGTGGCGCCGATGAGGATCAGGGTGCCGTCCTCCACGAACGGCAGCAGCAGATCCTGTTGCGCCTTGTTGAAACGGTGCACCTCATCGAGGAACAGCAGCGTCCGCACACCCAGAGCGTCGCGGCGCTCGGCTGCCTCGGCAGCGACCGTGCGGACATCTTTTACGCCGGACGTAACGGCAGAGAGTCCGACGAAGTGGGCCTTCAGCTCACCGGCTACGAGCCTCGCCAGGGTGGTCTTGCCGACGCCCGGGGGTCCCCACAAGATCATCGACGGGGCGGTGCCGTTGGCTATCGCCAGGCGGAGGGGGCCGGCGGGTCCGAGGAGATGGTCTTGACCGACGATCTGATCTAAGCGCGAAGGGCGCATCCGATCGGCCAGCGGCCTGGGCGCGGCGGTCCCCAGCGACAGTGGTTGTTGCAAACCTTTTCGGTCCATATTGTAAACTCCGGCTCGCCATTTTTTAGGGGCGCAGCGGCTATTCCCGATGCGCAGTCTACCAAAGCAAACCCGGTGCCAGCCACGTCCAGCTGTCGGCTGAGGTTGAGAGAACAGCCGCCGCTTGATCCGACCGAACATGAAAACCACGGGAGACTGGGACACGCAAGTCCCTTGGGGGGGGATCCCCTCCCCCTGCAAGGAGGAAGGCGCTAAAAGCAGGCGTGCGTAGTAAGGGAGGGGATGGGGGGGTGGGGGGTTACAAAACGATTCTGCAACGTGCTTTAGACGCGTTGCCCGTAATGTTTCTGTAAGAACGGCCTTTCTATCATGCTCTCGCACCATTTGGTGCCCTCACCCTGAGGAGGCGATGAAGCTTGCCCGGCACTTGGGCGCTTAGGACAAGCTGAGCCAGTAGCGCAACCGGCCACAGGGAGATCGACCGTGTGTCATCGAGTCCTCATCCCGCCCATGAAGTAGACAGGCCGCAGCGTGGAAAGGACTTGGTGAAGTCGATGTCCACCATTCTGATTGCCGGTGATCGCCCCAGCCACCTGAGGCTCATGGAGCTCATGCTCGCCTCACCGGCCAGCGAGTTGGTCACTGCCGGAAACAGGGACAACGATGTTTAAACTTCTCCGCTACTTTTCGGTCACGAGCCTCCTCGCTTTCACCATTGTGATCGTGTTGCTGGCGGTCTTCTATCAGCGGACTGCCACGAGAGACCTTACCGAACTCGAAGAGAACGCTAATGTCGCGCTGACCCAAATGTTCGCGAACACCTTGTGGCCGCGCTTCGCTCCTTTCGTAACTACCGCTTCGAGCCTGAGCGTCGAGGAATTGCGATCCCACCCCGTCATACAAGAACTTCACCAAGCTGTTCTAGAGCAAATGAACGGCCTGCCGGTCGTCAAAGTCAAGGTCTACAATCTTAATGCGCTCACCGTATTCTCAACCGACGCCAGCCAGATAGGAGACGACAAAAGCACCAATGCCGGCTACCTCTCGGCACGCAGCGGACAGGTCGCAAGCGAATTGACCCACCGAGATACCTTCAGCGCCTTTGAAAGCGTCATCGAGAATCGTGACGTGTTCTCAAGCTACATCCCCATTCGGCCGGGAGTGGGGCAGCAGATAGAAGGGGTTTTTGAACTCTACACCGACGTTACACCCTTACTCAACAGGATAAGGCTCACCCAAAGAATCATCATCTTCAGGGTAACCTTGATTCTGCTTGGCCTCTACGCCGTGCTCTTCCTCGTGGTTGGACATGCCGACCGCATCATCCGTCGGCATCACAACGAACGCGAGCAGGTCGAGAAGAAACTTCAGCACGACGCGCTTCATGACGGGCTCACAGGGCTCGCCAACCGCTCCTTGCTAGGCTCGCGTCTCGATCATGCGCATAAGTATTCCGCACGAAATCAGGATTACGGATTCGCCGTGATGTTCATCGATCTCGACAGGTTCAAGATCATCAACGACAGCCTCGGGCATGACGTTGGGGATCAGCTCCTCATCACGGTCGCCGAAAGACTCCGGGAGTGCCTCCGAGCGAGCGACACGGTTGCCCGCCTGGACGACAAGCACGTGATCAGCCGTTTCGGTGGGGATGAGTTCGCCGTCTTTTTAGATGACGTAAGAACCCCGGAAGAGGCAGCTGTTGTTGCTGAACGGGTACAGACGAGCCTGTCGGCCCCCATCATGCTCAACGATCACGAGGTGGCGACCTCGGCTAGCATCGGGATTGCGCTGAGCTCTACTGTGGTTGATGACTTCGAAGATCTCCTCAAGGCTGCCGATACCGCAATGTACCGAGCCAAGGAGAACGGTAAGGCGCAGTACGCGATTTTCGATGCGGATATGGGGCAGGAAGCGGACACCCGCTTGCACCTTGAAAACGATCTGCGCATGGCGATTGAACGCGAGGAGTTTCATCTCGCCTATCAGCCTATCGTGTCACTCGACCGTGGAGAGATAAAAGGCATTGAAGCGCTTCTACGCTGGCACCACCCTCAACACGGCCTTATCTCGCCAGAGGAATTCATCCCCATCGCCGAGGAGTCTAGGCTCATCGTGCCGATCGGCACCTGGGTTCTATGGGAGGGCTGTCGGCAGGTTAGCTTCTGGAAAACGCTATTCCCCGATGTCGACCTGGAACTCAGCATTAACGTGTCGGGTCAGCAGCTCTCTCAACCCAACTTTGCTCGCGTGGTCGAAAATGTGCTGAATGAGACGGGAGTTACAGCGGTTCTCAGAATGAGTGATTGGTGACTCCGGCATGCTCAAACCAACCCAACACATCCCCCAACGACACCGTCGATAGCGCAGCCGCGATCGCAGAGTCCAACGCTCCCCTCGTCCTCGCCCCCACAGCTTTCACGAACGCCTTTATCTTCGAAAAAGCCAACTCAATGGGGTTGAAGTCCGGACTGTACCCAGGCAACAACACCAACTCGCACCCCCTCGCCTCGATCGCCTCCCGCACCTCCGGTTTGCGGTGCACCCCCAGCTGATCCATCACCACGATCTGCCCCGGCCTCAGCTTCGGAGCGATGACCTGCTCGATGTACGCTAAAAACGCCACGCCATCCACCGCTCCGGTCAACGTCATCGCGTCACCCACACCCTCATCGAGACTGATCGCTGCAACGAGGCTGGTGTTCTCCCCACGGTTCTTCGGCACCCTACCCACGGCACGTTGTCCACGTGGGGCGTAGGCGTAGGGCAGGGTCATGGCGACGTTGAAGCCGCTCTCATCGACGAACACCAACCGGTGCGGGTCAATACCTCTGATCCAAGCCAGGAACCTCCACCGGGCCTCTGGATTCTGTTCACTCGCGTAGATCGTCTTTTTTTCTCGTCGATCCCAATCTCTGTACCCAGCGGCACATGGTCGCTCTGCTGATGCGGACGCCGGTTCTCTCCAAGAAAAGGTCGCAGCGCTGGTCGTGGGTGAGGTCGTTGCTGATGAGGCTCTGCTCAACCCATGCCTGGTGCTCATGGAGGGCGCTGGGGCGGCCCGGGGAGGTTCTGGGGGTGAGATCTCCACTTTGGCGGTAGCGGCGGAGGTAGCGACTGACGGTGGCGGTTCCAACGTCGAACGTGTCTGCGGCTTCATGGAGGGTGTAACGCTTGTGTAGGACGGCGTTTACGATGCGTTCTCGGAGGTCGGTAGAGTGCGCCATGCCTCAGCATGAAGCCTCAGCATGAAGCACGATCACTCAATGCGCAACCCGCTGTAAGGGATCCGCGCTGAAGCTGGAGATCACCGAAGGTGGGCTCGTTCAAGAAGGAAAATCTACCCGCAGAACCTTACATGAGCTGAAAGAGCTTGGTGTCAGTCTTGCCATCGATGACTTCGGAATGGGGTACTCCTCACTGAGCTACGTGCACCGCTTTCCCATTGACACCATTAAGATTGACCGTTCCTTCATTGCTAGAATCGGTACCGACCAGGAGAGCGCAGAAATCGTTCGAACCATCACCAATCTCGGTAAAAACCTTGGGCTTAAGGTGATTGCGGAGGGCATAGAAACTCCCGAACAACGAGATCTGCTCAGGAATCTTGGATGTGAAACTGGTCAAGGCTGGCTCTACTCCAAAGCAGTCGCCGGGAATGCTATTGAGGAGATGTTACGAACAGTGTCCGCAAAGCACCTCTACAACGGTGACACGGTCGTCAATGACAACCAAATCGACGCCGACGAAAACGATGAGCCTACTACCGAGCTTGGTGGCGAATCATTCGTGATTCAAAAGTAGTAAGAAACTTCGGCACCAAAGAAGGCTTGCCCTCGGTTCTTTTCGGCCGGGGGCAAGCCTTCTTTGTGCCGGCCTAGGATAGTTCAAACACTTTTCATCAAAACCTTAGTCTTTCTCACTTATACCCTTTTGATGTTTGTGTATCATAGTTAGGGTATGAGACACAACTACCGAACCCTAATCAAGGAACCCACCAGCAGACTCCTCAACCACGAGAAGAAACACCGCCACAACATCATCGGCAGCCGCATCCGCATGCTGAGGCTGTTAAAGCAAGGAGAAGCGAAAAGCGTGCGTGAAGCCAGCGAGCTCATAGGTTACAGCTGGCGACACGCCCAGAAATGGCTCACCACATACCGGACTGAAGGCCTCGCAGGGATGCTCGAAGCGCCCAAGAAACCAGGAGGCCGCCCTGAACCGTACTGGGTTTCGTGGAGACTCTGCTCTCACGCGGCCAGCCTGGGCATGGCCTGCGCTTGAGTGTACGCCATCTCGAAGTCCACGGGACTGACGTAATCGAGCGAAGAGTGCAACCGCCGACAGTTGAACCACCTCACCCACCGCATCGTCGCCGTCTCCACCTCCTGCCTCGAGCACCAACTCGTCGACCTGGCGTGGATCAGCTCGCTCTTGAACAAGCCGATCGTGCTCTCCATCAACGCATTGTCATACGCCGTGCCCACCCGACCGATCGAACCGTTCACGCCATGATCGAGCAACTTCTGGCTGAACGCCAGACTCGTATATTGACTGCCGGCATCCGAATGATGAATCACGCCGTCAGCAACGAACCGCCGATCGGTTCGACGCCGGACGCTCACAGCCTGCTCCAGAGCCCTCATCACCAGCTCGCTGCTCTTACCGGTACTGACCGTGAAACCCAGGATGCGCCTCGAGAAGCCGTCCTGCAGGAACGACACGTACACCCACCCTTCACGAGTGAGCACGTGCGTGAAGTCCGCCACCCAAACGATGTCGGGCGCATCTTGGAACCAGTCTCGCCTCACCAGATCCGGCGAGCTGACGCCGCTAGGCGTTGGGATGGTCGTGCGGACCTTCCTTCTTCGTGTCATGCCCTTCAAGCCCGCGACTCTCATCAGGCGCGCCACCTGGTCACGCCCAACGTCGATACTCTCGTGCTGGAGGGCGTGCCATACCTTACGGACGCCGTACACACCAAAGTTCTCGCGGTGCACCCGATGAATGACCTCCAGGAGACGCTCATCGGATTGCTGGCGAGCGGATGCTTGCCGCTTCTTGGCTGCGTAGTACGTGCTCGGGGCGATCGGCACGTTGTGGTCCCGTAGGACACGGCAGATCGGCTCGACCCCGAACAGGTTCTTATACGCGTTGATGTAGGCGACCATCACTTGAGTCGGCGGTCGAGCTCCGCGGCCGCGAAAAACGCGCTGGCTGTCTTGAGGATCTCGTTGGCTCGTTTGAGTTCGGCTACTTCCTTCTTGAGGGCCTTGATCTCCTCACGCTCTGTGGTTGTCAGGCCTGGCTTGTCACCAGCGTCGATGCGGGCTCTGTCTACCCAGCCGCGCATCGTGTCGACCGGGATGCCGGTTAGGTCATGCAGGCGCCGATAAGAGGCTGAACGTGATTCGTGCGGCGCTTCTTCTCGACGCTCCATGAACATGCGGATGACTCGATCTTTGGTTTCTTGGTCGTAACGGGTCATGCTCCATTCTCTCCTTTCGAGGGAGAACGGAGCCTCCATCAAACCCAGGGCGGTTCAGTCCTGAGTTGAATCCGGTGGAGCGGTTGTTCTTGGAGTTCCGGCGGGAGCTTGCTAACTCGTTGTTCGATTCGATCGATGCGATTCAGAGGGCTGCGACGCAACTGCTGGAACGGTACTGGCAGGATCGGGGAGCGCTGGTGCGGCTCACGGGTTTCTCGTGGTGGCTCGATGCCGTTCAAGAACTATGAAAATGACAAATCACTTCGGTATTAGATAATGTATTAGCATATACGGAAGGCTGGCCGGTGGTCCCGTACCCTGGTAGCTAGAAAGGACGGCCTGGCATGTACAAGCTGTTTACCTTCGACGAAGCTACCGAGCTGATCCCCGCTGTGGACGAACACGTGCGGGAACTTCAGGCAGCAGCCTCGGACATGCTGGCGCTCCGGGCGACCGTTGGCGCGATGGACCCGAACAGCGTAGGTGCCCGAAACGCCGTCCAAGAGATCAATTTCTTGCTTTCGCAGATCCACGAGAACAAGGTCGAGCTGGATCGCCTCGGGGTGCACATCAACAACCTCAAGAACGGCGCGGTGGACTTTCCCAGCCGGCTCGGTGCCGAGGTTGTCTGCCTGACCTGGGAACGTGGGCAGGACGCTATCACGCACTTCCACCGGCTGAGCGGAGACACCTCGCAGCAGCCGCTACCCGACCACAGTCCCAACCCGGGAGGGTTCAGGGTCGAAGCGTAACCACCCGGCCCACCGGGAGGCGATGGTCTAACCGCTGTCTAGCTGATCGAGGATAAGCTCGGGCTCGAAGGCCAAGGCGTCGGCAGCGACGAAGTGGACGGCTGTCCCCGGTAGTTCATCGATCACCTCTTCACGTTCCCCGTGGACGTGTCCGAATACCAACGCGTCGGGCTTCGCCTCCTCAATCAGGTCGGTAAAGGCGGATGGTTCGAGTCGGGAGTTCGTCGGAGGAAAGTGCAGCATGACCACAAGCGATCGATAGGAAACGCGGCTGGCAGCTGCCAGCGACAGTTTCAGCCGCTCGACTTCGCGCCGGTAGATCTTGTCGTCGTGCTCATCGAAGCCGTGGCTCCCAGGGCAGATCCAGCCACGTGTGCCCGCAATGGCGACGCCTCGCCGCACGACGACATCGTTCTGCAGCGCGAACATTCCTACGGGCAACACCGCCCTGAGTCTCGATATCGAGGGCCACCAGTAGTCGTGGTTGCCTCGCAAGATCACCGTTTCACCCGGCAGCTTGGCGATCGCGTCCAGATCGACCAAGGCCTGATCCAAGGTCATGGCCCATGAGATGTCGCCGGGGATAAGGACCACATCGTCGGGTTCGACCACGCGTTGCCAGCCCTCGAAAAACGCTTCGGGATGCCCTTCCCAGCCTGGACCGAAGATGGACATGGGTTTGTCTTGGGCGCCCGAGAGGTGAGGATCTGCGATCGCCAGAACACGCATCGATTGGCAGTGTACCGCTACCAAGACAGGCGCGTCGGCCGCACCCCTGCCCGACCGAGTCGGGCCAAGGCCTGCCTGGCGAGGATGCCGGTGGCCGGATGGCGCCACCCGGGGGCAACCTCCAGAAGCGGCGCCAGAACGAAGACGCGATCCATCATCCGCGGGTGTGGGAGGGTCAGCGCCGGCCCGTGCTGCACGGCGTCGCCGACGGCCAGAAGATCCAGGTCGACCGTCCGAGGAGATAGTGCCAGCCGGCCTCGAACCCGTCCGTGGCGCCGTTCGATCGTCAGAAGCTGTTTTAGCAGCCCGAGCGGTTCCCGAACATGTGCGTGTGGACGCAGCGCCACCACGGCGTTGAGGTACGGGCGCTGTCCGGCAGGTCCACCGACCGGGAGGCTGAAATACAACCTCGAGCGGGCCGCAACCGTTCCGACGATCTCGAGATCTGCGGCCGCCCGCCGGAGCCACCACTGAGGGCTGCCCAGATTGCTACCGAGCGCTACTAGGGCGATCGCCTTGTCGTCAGAGATCGCACTTTCGTCAGAGATCGCTCCGTCTTCAGAGGCCGACGTCGCTGCGGTCACGCCTCACCTCGACGAAGACGTCGCGAAGCACCCCTGGGAGCGGAGCATGCGGCTTGTGCACCCGAGTCGTGACGGCAGCCACCAGGGACTCGGAGGCGAGAACGCTGCGAGCGATCTGGGTGGCCAAGGCCTCGATGAGGCGGTAGCGGCGCTCGGTGACCTCCTGCCGAATCAGAGCGTAGACGCGACTGTAATCGACGGTGTGCTTCAGACTGTCGTCGGGCGGCAGCTCCAGACGCATCTCTATATCGACGACGAAGCGCGCGCCAAATTTCCTCTCCTCCTCAAAAACGCCGTGATAGCCATGAAATTCGAGCCCTTCCAGGACAATCCTATCCATGAAGTTCCTTCCACATTGCCAGGCCCTGGATATGGCCGGCCACATCGTGGGTCCTGATCAGAGCCACGCCCTTGGAGGCCGCAAAGAGGTGGGCCGCAAGGCTTCCTGGATCCCGCTTTGCCGGCTCGCTCTCGCCGGTGACAGCGCCGATAAAGCCTTTGCGGGAGGCGCCCAGGACGACGGGGAACGGTCCGCCGGTAAGCCGCTCGAGACCTCGGAGCAGCTGCACCGAGTGCGCTCTGTTCTTGCCGAACCCCAGGCCAGGGTCCACCATCACGCTGGGCACCCCGGCAGCGAGCGCCTGCGCCGCTCGCTGCTCGAGTAGGCCAGCGACATCCTCGACCACGTCGCCGTAGCTGGGTCGCAGATGCATGGTGGCAGGGACGCCCTGCATGTGCATGATCACCGCCGGGACACCGGCGTCGGCGACCACAGCCACCATGTCCGGGTCCGCCAGACCGGTCACATCGTTGACCAGATGTGCACCGGCCTCCAGGGCCTGACGAGCGACATCCGGCTTGGAGGTGTCGATACTGACGATGACATCCGTGTCAGCGGCCAAGCGCTCAACCACCGGCACCACCCTGTTCAGCTCCTCGGCCAGCTCGACCGGGTGCGACCCCGGCCGCGTCGACTCACCGCCGACGTCGATCACCAGCGCCCCCTGGTCCGCCAGGTATTTACCGTGCGCGACCGCCTTGTCGGTGTCGAGGTAGCTGCCGCCGTCGCTGAAGCTGTCGGGGGTCACATTTACGATGCCCATCACGGCCGTGCCGCTCCAGTCGAGCTGCACATACGCGCCGCAGTCCCGAGCGCCAGGGACAGGTTGCTTGAACCGCAGCTGATGGGTCCGCACCCACCCAGGGTAGCATCAGCTCCAGTCGCTGGGACGTGCCCCGAGATCGAGCCGCCAGGCCACCGCAGCTGCCACCCGGTGGGCCGCCTCGCCGTCACCGAATGGATTGGGCGCGGCCCGCATGGCGGCTAGGGAAACAGGGTCGGCCAGCAGCGACCGCAGCTCCGCCTCGACCACGTTCGGATCGTTGCCAAGCAGTTTCAAAACCCCGGCCTCTACTCCCTCCGGTCGTTCGGTAACGTTGCGGAGCACGGCGACCGGCGCCCCGAGGGCGGCCCCCTCTTCCTGAATGCCACCGGAGTCGGTAATGAACAGCTCGCAGCGTCTCAGCAGAGCCAGCAGCGCCAGGTAGTCCCAGGGATCCTCCAGGAGGACGTTGGGTTCGCTCGAGAGGGCAGGCCAAACGACCTCCCGCACCGCCGGACTGAGGTGTACGGGATAGACGAAGGTATGACCGGGGAAGGCGCGGGCAACACGGGCCAGGGCCTGGGCCAAAGCCCCCATGACCGGGAGATTCTCGCGCCGGTGCATGGTGATCCCCACCACCGGGCCGGGCGGCATGTGGGCGGGCAGACTGGACCGTCCAACCATGGTCTGGACGGCGTCGACGATGGTGTTGCCGGTCACCACCATGGTCGCCTCCGACTTGCCCTCGGCCAGGAGATTGGCTTTGGCCCTCGGTGTCGGTGGCAGATCGAGGTCGGTCAGGACGTCTGTCAGGCGCCGACTCGCCTCCTCGGGAAAGGGCTGGCTCAGGTCGTGAGAGCGCAGGCCGGCCTCGACATGGGCTACCGGAATACCCTCGAAAAAGGCGGCCAGAGCCACGGCAAAGGTGGTCAGGGTGTCGCCGTGTACCAACACGTAGTCCGGCGCCAGCGTGGCCAGGGTAGCGGCCGCCCGCGGAAGCAACCGACCCGCCAGGTCGGGCAACGATTGACGGTCGGTCATGACCTCGAGATCTGCATCGGGAACGATTGCGAAGGCCTCGAGCATCATGTCGAGCTGCTGCCGGTGCTGTCCGGTCACGAGTACGATGGGCTCGAGCAGCGGGTGTTCTTGAAGCGCCTGCACCACCGGCGCCATCTTCGAGGCTTCGGGTCGGGTACCGAACGCCACGCAGACGCGTCGGGCCCTTGCCGTCACGAGGTGGCCGGCTGCTCCCGTCGTACTTCGAACAGCCGCAGCAGGCTCACCGCCGCGATCAGGATCACGGTGGTTGCAATGGTCAGCACCATCAACCAGGGGGGGGTCTGAGACAGCATCATCCCGAACAGGCCCAGCAGCAGGGTCGCGAACCACAACACCACCACCGTCAGCCGGTTGGAGCCGCTCCGCTCGCGAAGCATGTCGTGCAGGTGGTCGTTGCCGGCGACGGCAGGATTCACGCCCCGGCGCAAGCGGCGTACCGTCACCTGGGTGAGGTTCACCACCGGTAGCGCCAGGATGAGGATAGGGGCCACCACGGTCACCGCAGCCGTAACCTTGAGCGCGCCCAGGACGCTGACGGCTGCCAGCACATAGCCGAGCATATAGGCACCGGAATCGCCCATGATGATCTTCGCGGGGCTGAAGTTGTGTCGCAGGAACCCGAGAGCGGAGCCGGCCAGCGCCGCCAGCAATAGCACCACCACGCCACGGTCAGGGAACTGCAACGCTACGGCGAGAAGGCTCATGCTGCTGATGGCGGCAATTCCCGACGAGAGGCCATCGAGCCCATCGATGAAATTGAAGGCGTTGGTGAAGCCGACCACCCACAGAAGTGTGACGCCGACCGCCACGGTCTGGGGAATGAACAGATAGCTTCCGCTACCGAAGTAGTCGGTAACGAATTCGATCTTGACGCCGTTGACCACCAGGATCCCGGCCGCTACGAACTGTGAAGCGAGACGCATGGCTGGAGGCACTTCCCACATGTCGTCGATGAACCCGACCAGGGTCATCAGGGCCCCGCCGAGCACGATCGCCAGAAGTTCGACACGAAACGCATCGATGAGCGCAGGGCGGATGAGGCTGCCGACCAGCAGTGCGAGCAGGAAGCCGGCCAGAATGGCGATGCCTCCGATGTTGGGCAGGGCCCCCCGGTGCACCCGACGACCCCCGCCGTGCTGGACCGCATCGATCCTCATCGCGAACGAGTGGACCCGCGGCACCAGCCAGGCCACCGTCACCAGAGCGGCGAAAAATGCCGCCGAAGCGATGGGGGCGTAGCGCAGCAGTTGCGACGACACAGCTCAGTCTACGTTCGATCGTATAAGGGCGATGAGAGGATTACCGCGTTCCGTAGATTCTGTCCCCGGCGTCACCGAGGCCGGGCACGATGTATCCCTTTTCGTTTAGGCGCTCATCGAGAGCAGCGAGGATGATCTCGACTTCGGGATGCTGCTCGCGAATCACCGAGATCCCTTCGGGAGCCCCGATGATACACATCAATTTTGCGTGTCGGACGCCGATGCCCTTGAGGATGTGCAGCGCCGCCGCGGCGCTGCCGCCGGTCGCCAGCATCGGGTCGAGCAGGAAGATATCGCGTTCGGCGATGTCGCCGGGCAGCTTGTTGTAGTACTGCACCGGCTCGAGCGTTTTCGGGTCGCGGTAGAGGCCGATATGACCGACCCGGGCGTTCGGCACCAGACCCAGAATGCCGTCGACCATAACTAGGCCTGCGCGCAGGATTCCCACCAGTGCCAGCTTCTTGCCGGCCAGCCGCTTCACCGTCGCTGGAGCCACCGGCGTCACCACCGTGGCCTCCTCGAGCGGAAGATCGCGCATCGCCTCGAACGCCATCAACAGGCTTATCTCTCTGCACAGCTCGCGAAAGTCGCGGACGTTGGTGTTGAGGTCTCGCAGCAGCGACACTTTGTGCTGAATGAGCGGGTGGTCGATGACGGTAACCATGATCCCTCCAGGGGGCGGTCCGAGGGCCGAAAAAGCGTCGCCCACATTCATGGGCGACGTTCGCTGGCGGAGAGGGTGGGATTCGAACCCACGGTACCCCGCAAGGGATACAACGGTTTTCGAGACCGTCCCGTTCAACCGCTCCGGCACCTCTCCTCGGCAGTCGCCCGAGGACCGGCGAAATAGAGCCCACAAAGTATACCGCATGGTCTGGGCGGCGACCAGAACCGGCGCCGTACAGCAGCTAGCGCCGCCCTGTTTCCCTGCGCTTGACGCCGCGAACCGCGGCACCTAGACTGGGGGGCGTCCTCGCTGGCCCGTCGTCTAATGGCAGGACAACCGGTTCTGGTCCGGTCGGTCGGGGTTCGAATCCCTGCGGGCCAGCCATTTCTTTCACAGAGGCGTCTGCTGAGGACAGCTCCGCGTGCGAACTCGGTGACCCGTCGTCTCACGACCGGACGACTGCTCGGGTCCGGTCGCCCGGAAATCGAAGGCTTCTTTGCCAAACCTTTCTTGACACGTCCGGGAGAGACCGTTACAATTTCCGGTGCCTTCGTAGTGGCCCGTCGTCTAATGGCAGGACAACTGGTTTTGGTCCAGTCGGTCGGGGTTCGAATCCCTGCGGGCCAGCCACCAAGCCTCCCCAAGGGAGGCTTTTTCTTGCTCTAGGCACGTTGCAGCTCGTTGTGGAGGGGTGTTCGGGCTAGCTCAGCGCGCCTCGTCATACTGGTAGAATCCGTACCCGGACTTACGGCCCAGACGTCCTGCCTCGACCAGACGGCGCAGCGTCTGTGGTGGTAGAAACCGCTCGCCGAGGGCGTCCGACATCGACTCCGAGATGAACAGCATGGTGTCGAGACCGATGTAGTCGGCCAGTTCGAACGGACCCATCGGGTGGTTGAGGCCGAGGCGGAGGGTGGTGTCGATGTCTCGTGCGCTCGCCACCCCCTCTTCCAACATCCGCATGGCCTCGAGGAGCAGCGCGGCCAGCGCTCTGGTCGAGACGAACCCCTGTCGGTCCTCGACTACCACGGTGGTCTTGCCGCAGGATTCGGCCAGGGCGACCGTTCGCTCGAGCGTCTCTGTGTCGGTCCGAACCGCTCGAACCACCTCGATCAGGGCGATCCGTTCCGGAGGGTTGAACCAGTGCATGCCGACGACCTGTTCGGGACGTTTGCTGGCACCTGCAATCGCGGTCACCGAGAGCTCACTGGTGTTGGTTGCGAGGACCGCGTGTTCGGGGGCGTACATGTCGAGACGGGAGAAGACCTGGCGCTTGAGCTCGAGTATTTCGGGCACCGCCTCGATCACGAAGTCGGCGTTGGCCACCGCGGCCTGAAGGTCGGTCGTCACCACCAGCCTGTCGGCGACCGTCCGCTCGTCGCTCCGCTTGGCGACGCGGGTTCGGGCCTTGTCGAGCGAACTCTGATACAGGTCGAAGAGATCGACGGTGTAGCCGTTCATCAGGAGCAGGGTGGCGACGCCGCCGCCCATGGTCCCCGAGCCGATTACGGCGACCCGCCCGACCTCGCTCACGGCACCCATTCGTTATCTTCTTCCAGAACGAAGCTCGCCTCCTTACCGTTTTTCGGTCTCGGCACCAAGGCTACTTCACAGACTCCGGTATTGCGCCGCAAATTCACGGTCACATGTTCGAACTCTTCCAGGCCTGGGAGGTCGGCCATGGACGCTCCAGGCTCGAGGCTTGCACAGGGTGGCGTCGTAGAGGGTGTCGAAGGGTCGTGCCACAGCCCGCTGGGCTATGTAGTCGCTGGTACGGATGTGCCCACTCACCTTGAGTCGGCCACGCAACAGGTGGTCGTTAAACAGCACCACCAGCGACCGGTCCTCCACGACCGTGCCGGGAGGTTGCCCCGGGCCGCCGCCAACGATCCACCAGATCTCGTCCTTCGGCAATGCCAAGAAATCGGTCTCGGCGCGAAGCTCGTCTTCGTTGGGGAGCTCCGCGCCCGTGGTGAACAGCTGCGGATCTCCGATCGGGATGAAGGGGCGATCCTGACGGTTGAGTAGATCAGGAACCCCAAGGTTAGGGAGGCCGAACAGGGTGCCGAGAATGCGGTAGGTCCCGGTAACGATTCTGCCCTCGAGCATTTCGACCTTCTGCTTGTACATGGTGCCTCCTCGGACGCCGACGTGGAAGGCAGCCTCTCGGAACGGGCTGTCCCTCCAAGTGTACCCGGTTGCTAGCTCTACTTTGTCACTGTTGCAGGAACGCTGACCAGGACGCCACAACAGGGGCAGCGACAGCGAACCTCATGAAGGTGTTCAAGCAACGCCCTCCTGACCTCCGGCAAGCTCGGGCTTGGCGGCGGTCCATGCCTTGACCGGTAGAAAGCCCTTCGTAAACGAGAGAACTGCAAGAAACAGAACGCCAGCATCGCTAGCAGCGCATGATGATGCAACCCAAGCCAGCTCCTGCCCTCGAAATGCGACAGTCCCACCTCCTGATTGAGTTGCTCATGCCCCTGCTCACAGGCCCACCTGGCCTTGATCACCCGAGCAAGATCAACGAGTTTCGTCTCCGCAGGGAGATTCGACAGGTAGTACTTCTTCTTCCCATCAGCGCGTTGCTCCCCCACCAACCAGGCCTCCGAACCCGGAAGGTGCCGTCCCATACTCACCTGCTCCCCATCCGCAACCTTCACTCTTACCGCCACGAACTCAGCTTTCAGCTTGCCTTTGGTGCCACGCCGCCAGGTCACGCTCCGCCACGATCGAGATGACGCGGCCAGGTACTCCTCGATCGTGAACCGCTCCATTGTCACGATTGGGTGCTTCCGCGGGCGTCCTCTCCGCCCCGACGGGGGCCACGTTGTATCCACATTGGGCGGGTAGACATTCTGGTGTTTCGGTACCCCCACTGCCCATAGCAGTCCCCGCTCACTCAGGGCTTGCCGGAACGGCGCGCTGGTGCCGTAGCCAGCGTCTGCCACCACTACGTCAGTTTCGATGCCAGCCTGTCGGACACGATCGATTTCAGCTAGTGCGATCAGGCCTTTGGTGTGGTGGTGGTCGCGCCGGTCAACAGGAACACCGGCAGCGGCGCATCGCTCTTGGTTGCTACTCCATTCTTCTGGTAGGAACAAGCGGAGCGCGATGGGGATGGGTACCTCTCTCCTGGCAAGCGTCAGGGACACCAACGCTTGGCAGTTCTCTCGTTTCCCAGCTCTGCCTGAGTACTGCCTGGCAACACCTACCGTGAACCGCCCTGGGTTTGATGGAGGCTCCGTTCTCCCTCGAAAGGAGAGAATGGAGCATGACCCGTTACGACCAAGAAACCAAAGATCGAGTCATCCGCATGTTCATGGAGCGTCGAGAAGAAGCGCCGCACGAATCACGTTCAGCCTCCTATCGGCGCCTGCATGACCTAACCGGCATCCCGGTCGACACGATGCGCGGCTGGGTAGACAGAGCCCGCATCGACGCTGGTGACAAGCCAGGCCTGACAACCACAGAGCGTGAGGAGATCAAGGCCCTCAAGAAGGAAGTAGCCGAACTCAAACGAGCCAACGAGATCCTCAAGACAGCCAGCGCGTTTTTCGCGGCCGCGGAGCTCGACCGCCGACTCAAGTGATGGTCGCCTACATCAACGCGTATAAGAACCTGTTCGGGGTCGAGCCGATCTGCCGTGTCCTACGGGACCACAACGTGCCGATCGCCCCGAGCACGTACTACGCAGCCAAGAAGCGGCAAGCATCCGCTCGCCAGCAATCCGATGAGCGTCTCCTGGAGGTCATTCATCGGGTGCACCGCGAGAACTTTGGTGTGTACGGCGTCCGTAAGGTATGGCACGCCCTCCAGCACGAGAGTATCGACGTTGGGCGTGACCAGGTGGCGCGCCTGATGAGAGTCGCGGGCTTGAAGGGCATGACACGAAGAAGGAAGGTCCGCACGACCATCCCAACGCCTAGCGGCGTCAGCTCGCCGGATCTGGTGAGGCGAGACTGGTTCCAAGATGCGCCCGACATCGTTTGGGTGGCGGACTTCACGCACGTGCTCACTCGTGAAGGGTGGGTGTACGTGTCGTTCCTGCAGGACGGCTTCTCGAGGCGCATCCTGGGTTTCACGGTCAGTACCGGTAAGAGCAGCGAGCTGGTGATGAGGGCTCTGGAGCAGGCTGTGAGCGTCCGGCGTCGAACCGATCGGCGGTTCGTTGCTGACGGCGTGATTCATCATTCGGATGCCGGCAGTCAATATACGAGTCTGGCGTTCAGCCAGAAGTTGCTCGATCATGGCGTGAACGGTTCGATCGGTCGGGTGGGCACGGCGTATGACAATGCGTTGATGGAGAGCACGATCGGCTTGTTCAAGAGCGAGCTGATCCACGCCAGGTCGACGAGTTGGTGCTCGAGGCAGGAGGTGGAGACGGCGACGATGCGGTGGGTGAGGTGGTTCAACTGTCGGCGGTTGCACTCTTCGCTCGATTACGTCAGTCCCGTGGACTTCGAGATGGCGTACACTCAAGCGCAGGCCATGCCCAGGCTGGCCGCGTGAGAGCAGAGTCTCCACGAAACCCAGGGCGGTTCATAGATACTTAGGGGCCCCTTCAGAAAGTAGGAGGTTTGGGGCCCCTCCAGAAACTAGAAGCTATCTCAATAACATTGGGAGGTGACCAACACATTGTAGAACAACCCCATGAACCTCACCGACAAACAATGGAACATCCTAGCGCCAATCATCCCCAACAAACAAAGACCCGACAAAAGAGGACGACCCAGACAAGATCCTAGAGACGTCCTCAATGGCATCCTCTGGATCTTACGCACCGGCGCTCAATGGGCTGACCTACCCGAGCGCTACCCCCCCTACCAGACCTGCCACCGAAGATTCCAAGAATGGGTCAAAGAAGGCGTCCTACAAGACATCCTAGAAGCAATGGCGCGAGACCTCGAGGAACGAGGAGAGATCGACCTTAGTGAATGCTACATAGATGCGATGTTCGTGATCGCAAAAAAAGGGGGTCTTGTGTTGGCAAGACCAAGCGGGGCAAAGGCAGCAAGATCATGGCAATATCAGACGCTACTGGTATTGGTATCGCCCTCCACGTTACGTCTGCTAGCCCGCATGAAGTCAAACTTGTACACGAAACTATCGCATCTCGACACGTCACGGGCACTCCAGAGCGGCTCGTAGGGGACCGGGCTTACGATAGTAATCCGTTGGATGCGGAGTTGGCTGAGCAAGGGATCGAGATGATCTCTCCGCATCGGAGGAACCGGAAGAAGCCGAGGACTCAGGATGGGCGGAAGCTGAGACGTTACCGTCGTAGATGGAAGATTGAGCGGTTGTTCGCTCATTTGCAGAACTATCGGCGGGTGTTGGTGAGGCATGAGCGGTACGCCGTGAACTACTTGGGGTTCGTGCAGCTCGGGTTGATCCGGCTGCTACTCAACCGTTTTTGAGATGACTTCTAGCCACTTCGTGGCTGATCGGATAGCGGTTTCGGGGCGTAGATATCGAGACGGACGGTCGATCCCCTGATGCTGCCCGAAGGGGCAGGTCCTGCTAGCCGAGGGGAGCGGTGCGACCGCTTTACCAGCACCCGTCTGCGCACCACCCTCCGGGCCACCTCCAGCAGGGCGGCAGCGTCGTCATCGTCGCCGACAAGCGCCCGCAATGCATGTATGGCCTTGACCTTGCGCGCCGTTTTTCCTCGCGACGGATACATCGGATCGAGGAGGATCGTGTCCGCTACAGGCAGCTGGGGCAGCAGCTGGCGAGCGTCACCCCGGTGGAACGTGATCTGGGCTGCCAGCAGAGCCGTCTCGGGCACGCGGGCGGCCCTCCGCAGAGCGTCTTCGAACAGCACGGCCACGACCGGCGAGCGTTCGATGGCCACAACTCGGTAGCCCAAGGCGGCCAGCACCCAGGTGTCGCCGCCTAGCCCAGCGGTGGCGTCGGCGATGACAGGTCGGTCGTCGCCAGGGTCGACCGGCACCGATCGGCCGAGGGCCCTGGCAAGAAGGTTCCCACGGAGGGCCCGGGCCGATACCGGAGGCCCAAAGTGGGCGTAGATCGGTCCGGAGGCGGTGGCTGCCAGAGCGTGAAGCTCCCATCGCGTCTCGGTCCGTCGCAGCGCGAATTCCGCGTCCGTCCCAGCCGCTGCCAGCATCGGAAGGTCCAGATCGGCTGCTACGCGCTCCGCTTCGCGCCTGTGGCGGGGCGAGGCCGCTTCGACAACGATGTCCACCGAGGTCATGGTCCGCCCCATGCTACCCGAGTGCCCCTCCCTCCGCGTCCGCTGGGTGCGAGATTACGAACGGACACGGCCGATGGTTTATCATTGGCCTAGAGGAGCGAAGTTTGAACGAAGATTCGTAAATGAATCGGCCGTTTTACTTTCGCTTTATAGGTCTACTCCGATCGAGGAGGACGTATGTCTAATAGAGCCCTCGCCGAGCGGCGCAGGCAGGCTGTCGCGCCAGCGGCCTACAGCATCCACCCCATCTACCCCACGAGGGCCGAGGGTTCCTATGTCTGGGACGCCGATGGCAAGCGCTTCCTCGACTTTTCGTCCGGCCTTGCCGTCATGAACGTAGGCCACTCCCACCCCAGGGTCGTGGCAGCGGTCAAGCGCCAGGTCGAATCGTTTCAGCACCTCTGCTTCGCAGTAGGCATGCACGAGAGCTATATCGAACTGAGCGAACGACTGAACCGCCTCGCTCCGGGCGACACGCCGAAAAAGACATTCCTCGTAAATTCGGGAGCCGAGGCCGTAGAAAACGCCGTCAAGATCGCCCGGGCGGCGACCGGACGTCCCGGGATCGTAGCATTCACCCACGCGTTTCACGGCCGTACCCACCTGGCCATGAGCCTCACCGCCAAGGCCAAACCCTACAAGGCCCGCTTCGCCCCCAGGGCCGCAGAGGTCTACCGCGCCCACTACCCCTACCTGTACCGCAATCCTTGGGGTGCCGAGGACGAGGACAGCTGCGGTCGCCTCGCCCTCGACGCCCTCATCGAACAGGTCCGAACCACCATCGGTGAGTCCGAAGTAGCGGCCCTTGTTCTCGAGCCTGTCGCCGGTGAGGGGGGCTTCATCCCCGCTCCAGCAACCTTCCTCAAGGGGCTCCGCGCCTACGCGACCGATATTGGAGCCCTGTGGATCGACGATGAGGTCCAGTCCGGGGTCGGTCGGACCGGGGCCTGGTGGGCGGTCGACCACAGCGGCCTGGAACCCGATCTCGTGGCCAGCGCCAAGGCGCTCTCCTCAGGCTTCCCGCTGTCGGCCGTGATCGGTAAGGCCGAGATCGTGGACCGCATCGAACCCGGCATGCTGGGCTCAACCTTCGGCGGTAACCCGGTAAGCTGCGCTGCCGCCCTCGCCACCCTTGACGTCATCGAGGAGGAGGGTCTGCTCGAGCGGGCGCAGTGGCTTGGGCGCGCTGCAGCCACGAGGCTTCAGGCGCTTCGCGCCGACCTCGAAGGGCTCGGCGATGTGCGTCACCTGGGCGCCATGATCGCCCTCGAATTTGTGGCCGACCGAGCTAAAACCCCGGATGCCCCTGCCGTGGCCAGGATCGTAGAGGTGGCCAGAGAAGACGGGCTACTGCTGCTGCCGACGGGGAGTTACGGAAACGTGATTCGGCTGCTGCCGCCGCTGACGCTGAGCGACGCAGAATTCGCAGAAGGCATGGAGCGTCTCGAGAGGGCGATCCGCAGCGTGTACGAACTGCAATCAACCCAAGCCTGACGGACACCGCTCCGGGACCTTTCGGTCAAGCGGTTGCTATACTCCTCCTCTGATGGCAACCGAAATCGCACCTTCGATACTGGCCGCCGACTTCACCAGGCTCGGTGAACAGCTCGAGGCCGTAACCGCCGCCGGTGCAGACCTGATCCATATCGACGTGATGGACGGCACGTTTGCGCCCAACATCACCCTAGGCCCCGCAATCGTCAGCGCCTGCACACGCGCCACCACCCTCCCGCTCGACGTGCACCTCATGATCGAGCAGCCCGACCGCTACCTGGACGTTTTTGCCGAGGCCGGCGCCGGCGGACTCACGGTGCATGCCGAAGTGACCCCCCACCTCCACCGGACGCTGCAACAGATCAGAACCCTCGGCGTGAAGGTCGGCTTGGCCGTGAATCCGCTGACGCCTCTCGAGATTTACCGCGAGGCGCTCCCCTATCTCGACCTGGCGCTAATCATGGCGGTCAATCCGGGCTTTGGCGGCCAGCATTTCATCCCGGCCAGCCTCCAACGCATCGCTACGCTCCGTGCCTGGCGCGACGCGCTGAATCCTGCGTGCCGTATCGAGGTCGACGGCGGCATCAATGTCGACACGGTGGCCGCCGTGGTCGAAGCCGGCGCCGACATCGTGGTGGCAGGCACCGCGGTATTCGGTAGCGGCGCCGTAAGCGACGCCCTGGTCACGTTGCGAGCTGCTGCTGGGCGCTAGGGCGCTCCCTGGGTCGATCCAGCGCTAGGCGGTTTCCTGGAACACTCCCAGACTCCGAAAGCGGGCGTGGCGCTGCTCGACGATCGCCTGAGCAGGCATCGTCATCAACGACGCCAGCTCCTCGACAAGCACCGCCCGAACGCGGCTGACGGCCTCTTCACGATCCTTGTGGGCCCCACCGACCGGCTCTTCGATCACCCGGTCGACCACGTCGAAGGTCAGCAGGTCGCGAGCCGTCAGTCTCAGCGCAGCCGCAGCCTTGGGGCCTTCGGCGGCATCGTGCCATAGGATGGCGGCGCACGATTCCGGACTAATCACCGAGTAGATTGCGTTCTCGAGAATAAGAACGCGGTTGGCAACGCCGATGGCGAGAGCGCCTCCCGACCCACCTTCACCGATGATCACGCTGATGGCCGGTACCTTCAGGCGGCTCATGCGCTGAATGCTTTCGGCGATCACCCACGCCTGACCCTGCTCCTCGGCGGCGATTCCCGGATAGGCGCCCGGGGTGTCGATCAGGGTGATGACCGGTAGCCGAAATTTGTCGGCAAGATCGAACATGCGCATCGCTTTGCGGTAGCCGCTCGGATGGGCCATCCCGAAATTCCGCTGGATGTTCTCCTTGGTGTCGCGCCCCTTCTGCTGGGCAACGACCACCACGCTCTGTCCGTCGAGTCGGGCCAGGCCCGTCACCATCGCCGGATCGTCGCCCAAGGTGCGGTCGCCGTGAAGTTCGCTGAAGTCCTCGAACATCCCTTGGATGTAGTCGAGGCCGGCGGGGCGTCCGGCCGCCCGGGCCACCTGCACGCGCTGCCACGCGGTCAGATTTTCGAAGGTCTCTCGTTTGAGCCGCACCAGGCGCTGCTCGAGGAGACCGATCTCATCGTGGAGATCGATCTCCTGCTCTTCAGCGTACGACCGCATATCATGGATCTTTACCTCGAGATCCTCGATCGGTTTCTCAAAGGGCAGCGGCACGCTCGGCCTCCGGTCTGGCTTGAGGTAATCCACCGCGCAGCAGCCGCAAGTATTCGGCCAGCCGCTCCTTCAACCCGATCCTCGACACAACATCGTCGAGCATGCCTTTCTGCAACAGGAATTCCGAACGCTGGAAGCCCTCGGGAAGTTCCTGTTTGATGGTCTGCTGAATGACCCTCGGTCCGGCAAAGCTGATGAGCGCCTCGGGCTCGGCCAGGACCAGATCCCCCAAGGTTGCGAAGCTAGCGGTAACGCCACCGGTTGTCGGGTGGGTCAGGATACTGAGGTAGGGAATGCGGTTGGCTGTGAGCTGCTCCAAGGCGATGGTGGTCTTGGCCATCTGCATGAGGCTGATTGCGCCCTCCTGCATCCGCGCCCCACCCGAGGACGTGACCGCAACCAGAGCCCTGTCCTCATCGGCGGCGCGCTCGGCGGCACGGGCGAACTCCTCGCCGACAACGCTCCCCATCGACCCACCAGCAAATCCGAAGTCCATGACCACCAGGGCCACATCTTCACCGTCGAGGCGGGCCGCGCCGGTCACGATCGCGTCTGGACGCCCGGTCTTCTTCTGATTGCGCTGCAGCCGCTCAGAGTACGGCTCGGTATCGTCGAAGGCCAGCGGGTCCTGCGGAGCCAACGACCCGGACCACGGTTCGAACGTGCCCTCGTCGGCCAGCAGGGCGATTCGGGCATCGACCGGCATGGCGTAGTGGTGATCGCACTCTGGGCATACGTAGTGGTTGGCCACCAGGTCCTTGCGATAGATTTGAGCGTTGCAATTCTCGCACTTCATCCACAGTCCGACGGGACTGCTGTCATCATCCGAGCGTGTCGGCCGGGTACGCCGAAACCACCGTTCAAGAGCCATAAGGACTCCTCACCGCGATGCAATCCTCATCGCACGCACTGGCCAATTGTAGCAGGAGAGACCGTTACGCCCTAAACCGAGGCTACCTTCCCCTTGGTGGTCCCTCACGCAGCCGTGTCCCGGTACTGCCGCTGCCCAGTCACGAGCACCATCAGGCCACCGGTTCGTTTTCCGCGGGGCTTCCGTTGATCGAGGTGCTGGGTTCCGACTCCGGCTCCGAGGCGGGCGGCAACCGACCCGGGCGCCC
Organism: Trueperaceae bacterium; assembly: GCA_963662295.1. GTDB lineage: Bacteria > Deinococcota > Deinococci > Deinococcales > Trueperaceae. Next base: position 354,309 of record OY759346.1, on the reverse strand, counting down.
GACCTGAACGTTCATCTCGCTGCGCCCGGTAAACGATGCCCCCTCTTCGATATCGAGGGCAGCAGCTCTCACATCCCCTGGCGGGGGTCGGCTCGGGATTCTTGTTGTCTGGGTTTCGGCCTTCCAGATCTCGATCTTCCCCTTCGCATGCACACTGGCGTGCACGCGACCGATGATCTTCACCTCGTCCGCCTCGATGAGGTCACCCTCTATGATGCCGGCCTCGGCGACCTCGAGCACCCCCTTGACGTGCACGTTGCCCCGGATCGTGCCGTGGACCCGCACCCGCCCGGAGGCCTCCAGATCGCCGGTCAGGGTGGTGCCCCGGTGGATATAGGTAAACGGCTCGCTGGCGGGGGTCGGCTCGGGATTCTTGTTCCTGTTGCGACGGATCATATTCGCTCCTTAACGGTGGCTAGTCCTTTAGGAAGGGTATGGGATCGACCGCCAAGCCGTTCTCCCAAACCTCGTAATGAAGGTGTGGTCCGGTGCTGAACCCGGTGCTGCCTACCAGCCCTAACGTGTCGCCCTGGCGAACGACCTGACCCTCCTCGACATCGATCTGGCTGAGGTGGGCGTACAGGGTGGTGTAGCCGTAGCCGTGATTGATGACCAGATGGTTGCCGTAGCCGCTCGGGCTCCACCCGGCGGTAACCACCCGCCCCGCTGCGGTCGCTGCGATCGGGGTCCGATAAGGGGCCACGATATCGACCCCCTTGTGCAAGGATGTTCGACCGTTGATGGGGCTCGGGCGCCAGCCATACCAGGAGCTGATCCAGCCGCCAACAGGCCATAGCGTTGGGCTGGACGTGACCTGTGCCTCGCGATAGGCCACGGTATCGCGCACGTCGACCAGATCGCTGGATAGGGTCGCCAGGTCGGCCCGGACAGCGGCCACGAGCGCATCGAGGTCGGAGCGAATAAGGTCGACGCTGCGTGCCGGCATGGCCCCCGTACCTGGCCCCCCGAACGCCAAGCCCTCGGGAACCTGACCCGACGAGAGCTCCGCCGTCACCGACGCATCCGGGTCGAGTCCTGCATAGGCCTGTACTTCGCGAACCATGGCGCCGACGTTGCCCAGCTCTGCGACCAGTCGGGCCGCGACCTGATTCATTTCATCGAGGTTCGCACGGCTCTGCGCCAGCCGGCGATCTCGCTCGGCCAACATGGTCTGCATGCCGTCGGCAGCGGCCAGGATACGGCCACTTCGTTGAAACCGCACCGTCACCACAGCCAGCGTCAAGATAGCCACCAAACCGACCATCAGGGCCGACAGTCGGATGATTGTCAGAGTGGCTCCCGAAATGCGCACCGTGCGCGCTCCTCGATCGGGGGATTCCGAGGCGACGGTGATAAAGATTCCTGGACGTGGTCGATTTCGTTTCAAAAGCCTTCCCTCCACGCGCGCGACCCGTGCGGTCTCCCGCACCGTGGCTCGGGCTCAAGCAGGTATTCCCTCACGGGCCATTTTCCCGTGTCAACGTACGCAGAGCCAATAAAGCCCTTCACACCCGCACTGCCCCTCACACCCACCGTACCCGGACAAAACGTCCCCCTTCGAGTCTGCATCACAGCCGCTTGAGTCGATCCGGATAGGTGGGTATCCTTGGGGTTATGGAGACCGCACAGGTGATGCTCATTACCAACGCCGGCCAAGGCTTTGGCCGATCGGTGGCACGCGCCTTCGGGAAGCTCGGCGGCGACGTGGTGTGCGCCGACCGTGATGGCGATCTCGCCTCCAAGACGGCCGCCGAGATCGAAGAGGTCGGGGGGCAGGCAATCCCCATCCAGGCCGACATGACGACCCGCGTGGATATCCTCGATGCCTTCGCCAAAGTCACCGAGATTTTTGGCGAACTTGGAGGCTTCGTCCACGTCGCCAGCTACCACAGCACGACACCCTTCGAACGGTTGGGAGAGGCCGAGTTCAACGACCTGTTCGGCGAGACCCTGAAGAGCTGCTACCTCACCCTCCAAATCGCCTCGAGGATGCTGGAAGAGGGGTCCGTGGTGCTCATCAGCCCCCCTTCGGAGGGAGAGGAGCCGCAGATGTTGGCACTGCGCCGGGGTCTGGGCGGCCTAACCGAAGGTATGGCCAGACGTCAGTCGGGACTCCGAGTGAACGTCGTGATCCCCTCCAGACCGGCCAGTGACCCCGAACACGACGCGCTGTTGGTGGATACGGTGATCTTTCTCAGCTCCTCGGCCGCCGCCGGCATCGATGGTCAGGAGGTGGACGTGCAGCTGCCACCTCCCCCGAAGGCCAGTGATACGCTGCTGCCGGAGGTCCAGGCAGCCCTCGACACCTCCATCCGTCAAGACGATCTCGAAGCCGGTCTCCTAGACCAGGACGACGCCGAAAGCGAGGACACCGAGGCTGTCTCGGCCCTCGATCCAGGCACACCGGTGCCCGATTGAGGGTTCGAGCGACACCCTTCTGCTTGCCGCTGACAGACCCGGCGCGCTAGGGTAAACCATGAAGTGTCCCTATTGCTCGTCGAACGACACGCGCGTCGTCAATTCGCGCCCCTCCGACGAGGGGGCAGCCATTCGACGACGGCGCGAGTGCAGTGCCTGCCACCGCCGCTTTACGACCTACGAGCGGGCCCAGTTTGAAGCGCTGATGGTCTCCAAGCGTTCGGGGCGACGCCAGGCCTTCAACCCCGACAAGCTGCTCGAGAAGGTACGGATCGCCTGCAACAAGCGGCCCGTTACCGAGAAACAGCTGCAGGCGTTCGCCTACGGTTTCGAGGACGAGATCAACACCCCGGAAATCGCCTCAGAAGAGATCGGGAAGCGTACGCTGCAGTTTCTCAAGGCACTGGACGACGTCGCCTACATCAGATTCCTCTCGGTCTACCGGGATTTCGACACGGTAGACCGCTTCATCGAGGAGATCAAACAGCTCGGCGACGTACCCGCCGAAGGCAAATCCCGCCGCTGACGCGATCGTTTGCCAGCCGGTTCAGACGTCCCAGGCGACGCTCGAGCCGTTCGGGCCCTTGTCGACGCGCAGCCTTGCGGGCAGGCGATCGGAAAGCTCGCGAACATGGGTGACAATACCGACCATCCGGCCTTCGCGGGTCAAGGCCTCGAGCACGCTGGCGACCGCGTCGAGGGTCTCAGGATCGAGCGTGCCGAAGCCCTCATCGAGAAAGAGGGCACCCAGGGCTTCGCTCCCGGCCACGGTATCGGACAGGGCCAGCGCGAGCGCCAGGCTGGCGATAAAGGTCTCCCCTCCCGATAGCGTCCTGGCACTCCTCGGTTCGCCACCCGACCAGGCATCGAGCACATGGTAGTCACCGTCGATCAGGCGCAGGTCGTAGCGCCTGTCGGTCACCTCCCGGACGATGTGTGAGGCCCGCAGTGCTAGCCGCTGCTGCACCTGGGTCATCAAAAAATCCTGGAAGCGATCGCCCCGGAGGTCGAGGTGCAGCTGCTTGTAGGTGTCGAACCTCGCTTGCGCCAACATCAGATCTGCCCGAAGCCCCTTGGCGCGCTCGAGCTGCCCTTCGAGCGTCTCCAGCTCTTGCGAGATCTTCCCCAAGGCGGTCTGAAAGCCGTCGCGACGATTCGACGTGTCGCTCTTACGGTTTCGCGTCTCCCGATGTGCCTCACCGTCGTAGCGACGCCCGGCCACCCGTTCTTCGAGATCTCGGTAGCGGCTCGCTAGCGAGTCCCTGCGCGACTCGAAGGTGTTCAGGCGCTGTTCGAGCGCTCCGAGATCGGCCTCGGAGAGCACCGCGATCCGAACCGCCTCCAACGACGCAAAGCCGGCCGTGGCGAGGCCCCGTTCCACCTCGTCTCCGACCTTGTTTCGCTCGCTTTCGAGTTCAGCGAGACGGCCGGTCACCATGGTACTTACGGCCTCCTGCCGTTCGCGATCGGCCCTCGCTCCAGCGACGGTGCTTTCGGCCTCCCGCGCCGCCTCCTCGAGGCTCTTCCGCTCGGACTGAAGGCGGCGGCGCAGGCCGTCGGGCTCCTCCCCACCGGTCGCCCGCATGACGGTCGCAGCCATGGTGGCAAGCGCCTCTCGGTGCCGGGTCTCCAGAGCGCCCCGAATATCGGTCGGGTCCAGGCCTGCCCTTTGAAAGGGGCCGGTCGCCGCGGCGATGTCCGCCTCGAGCTGCCCGCGTTCGATCGCTGTGCGCTCTAATTCCTTCCGGCCGGAGTCGGCCTGGAGCTGATCTTTCTGCACCCGGTCCCGGGCCTCGCGAAAGGCGTCCCGCAACGTCTCCAGGGCGTTGTTCGCCTCCTGCATCCCGTCCTTGAAGGCGGCGAGATCGACGTCGTCGTGGTGCTCCAGGCTGTCGATTGGCTTGCCACAAACCGGGCAGCGATCGCCAACCTTCAGCTCCTGACGCAGGGCGGCGGCATGATCCTCAGAGGCCGCCTGCCGATAGGCCAGGGCAGCCTCTTCGGCGCGGTGCTTGCCGCGCAGGCCATCCTCTTCGAGTTGGACGAGCCTGGCAGTGCTGCGGTCGACAGTGGCGTTCAACGCGTCGGCCTTACCTTTAAAGGACTTATCGGCGCCCCTATTCTGGGCGAGCCGCCGCTGCAACCTGTCGAGTTCCGACCAGCCGGCCTGCAGCCCGACGATCTCCTCCCAGGCCCCTTCGTCGAAGTCCACACCGCCGGCTGGAGCTTCGGAGGCGAGCTCCATGCTGGCGCCCGCGCGCTGCAAGCGAGCCTCCAGCGTTCCGATCGAGGCGAGGCGTTCGAGGGTCTGTTCGATCGCCGGTGTACGGGCGGCCAGTTCGGCGCTCGCTCGGTCGCGCTGTTGCGTTGCCTGCAGGTCCTTCTCGGCGGCTTCGGTGGCCGCATTGCGCGCCTCGTGATCCTTCTTTCGGGTCGCTTCGTGGGCGTTCTCCAGCTCCCCCAGCCGTTGGACCTGCGGTGCCAGTAGCAGGGCCCTCCTGCCACGCTCGAGCCGTTCACGCTGGCTGCCCATGTCGGCCTCTTCGGCCGCGAGGCTATCGCGCTCGGCCGTCAGCTTCGCCTGCTGCTCCACCAACGTCTTCAGATTCTCGAGGTCGACGAGCTGACCCTCGAGTGCGGTCAGCGCGGTTTCCGCCTCGTCGCGGAGCTGCCGCAGCTCTCGCTGCCGGTCTGCGAGCTGGCGACGACGTTCGGGCGTCGCCCCTTGGTAGTCCTCCTCGAGACGGGTGATCAGGGCCTTGCTCTTCTGCTCCGCGTCGCGCGAGCGCTGACCGGCAAGTTTCTGCATGGTCTCGACCGTGTCGAGACCGAGCAGCGCCGTGAGCAGCTTGCGGCGCTTGCCGGCGTCGCCGCGCAGGAATTCGTCGAAGGCGCCTTGGGGGAGCATCACCGCCCTGGTGAAGCCGTCGTAGTCCAGCCCGACGATCTCGATTAGCTTTAGGTCCGCCTCCTTCAGCTTCTCGCTCTCCGGCAACTGCTGCCAGCTTCCGTCGGGCTGCAGGTGCTCGAGGCGGGTCTGGCGGGCAACCCCACTCGGCCGGTGCCAAGCGAGCCGGGTGACCCGGTACACCCCGCGGGCCGAGCGGAAGTCCAGCTGAACCGTCAACCCTTCCGCGCCGGGACTGATGAGCACATCGAGTCCGCGGCTCCCCAGGCGCGCGGTCTGACCGTAGAGTGCATAGGTCATGGCGTCGAGCAGTGTGCTCTTGCCCGCACCGGTCGCTCCCGCGATGGCGAACAGATCCACCTCGAGGTCGCCCAGCTCGACCAACGTCAGTTCGCGGAAGCAGGTGAAGCCCTCGATCTCGAGCCTCAGCGGCGTCACCGGTCCTCCCCTTCGACCACGTGTTCGTGCAGCTCTTCGAACGCGACCTTGAGGCCGTCGGGCAGGGCGCGACCGAGATCGTCTAGGTAGTAGGTGGTGAACGCCTCGGTCAACGACACCCGTTCCAGGTCGACCCCACCATGCATCTCCTCATCGGCAGTGGGCACCTCCACCTCGACGGAAAGGACGTTGGCGAGCGCCTTACGAATCCGGTCCTTGAGGCCAGGCCTGGGCGCGTCGAGGGTTACCACCAGCTTCAGCCAGCCCTGGAAGTCCGCCAACTCTGAGGTTCTGCCGTCGAGCTGGTCGGCGTCGAGGCGCACGCGGCGCAGCGGCCTACCGGCGCGAATCGGGGCCTGCTCGAGAATCTCGGTGGGTCGGCCCGCTCGGGCCTCGAGGATCACGACCCCCTTGGCATCGCCTTGCTCACCGAAGTCGAGCTGCAACAGACTTCCGGCGTAGCGGGCCTGGTGATCGGCTACCCCTCGGATCGTTTGGGGTTTGTGGATGTGCCCGAGCGCGATGTAGTTGGCCTGTTCCGGCAACACGTCCGCCTTGAGGGTGTAGGTCTCGGTACTGTGGAACACATACTCGGAATTGGCCAAGGTGGCGCCTTCCATGGTGGTGTGCAGCAGCAACAGGTTGATGGTATCGGGGCCAAACCCCTGGCTCAGGTTGAGGACCAACTTGCGCATAGCGGACTGATATGTCTCCCGGTGTTGCCCGGCATCCTGAGCCATCAGATCCTTCAGCTTGACCAAGCGCCGCTCGGACACGAACGGCAGCGCCGCGATGCGAGCGACCTCGCCGCCGCGCGCCAGGTCGAAGGTCCCACCCTTGCTCGCTACCCGCGGCCAGCCGACGGTGTGGACCTGGGCGAGTTCGAGCATCGAACGGACCGCGTCGAGGCGACCCGGAGAGTCGTGGTTGCCGGCGATGACCACGCTCGGGATGCCCCGCTGTCCGGTCGACACGAAAAATTCGTAGACTGCGGCCGCGGCATCGGCGCTCGGGTTCTTGTTGTCGAACAGGTCGCCGGCAACCAGAATCAGGTCGACGTCACGCACCATGGCCAGTTCGGATAGCTCCTGCAGCGCCGCCCGAACCTCGGGCGTCCGGTCCACCCCGTGGAGCGAGCGGCCCGCGTGCCAATCAGCGGTGTGGAGGATTTTCACAGGGACCAGTCTATCGCGCGAACGTCGCCCCGAGCCGACCCCACGAAACGCCATGGGGTCGGCCTGGCAGGTATCATCGGGGCGATTCATGGCAGAGCTTCCGGACGCCTTTCGATCACGCATGCGGGCGCTGCTCGGTACCGCAGCCGGGGCGTTCTTTACCTCGTTCGAACGCCCTCCATCGGTCGGGCTCCGGGTCAACACCCTGAAGCTCGATCCCGCCAGTCTGACGCGCCTGACGGGCTGGCAGCTGGCGCCACTCCCATGGACCGCTGCCGGCTTCACCATGACCCACGACGATGCCGCGGCGATTCGACCGGGCAGACATCCTTGGCACGACACCGGTCTCTTCTATCTCCAGGATCCCAGTGCCATGGCGGTCGCAGAGGCGCTCGCACCGCAACCGGGCGAGTGGATTCTCGACCTGGCGGCGGCGCCTGGCGGCAAAGCCACGCACCTCGCGTCGCTGCTACGGGGCCGGGGCCTACTCGTCGCCAACGATCCGCACCCGAGCAGAATCCAGAGTCTGGGACGAAACCTCGAGCGTTGCGGTGTGGCCGGCGCGGTCGTCGTCCAGGCGTCGGTCGCCCGGCTGGCGGAACGACTCGGACCCAGCTTCGACCGCGTGCTGCTCGACGCCCCCTGCTCGGGCGAAGGCATGTTTCGGAAATCGGCCCAAGCGCTCACCGATTGGTCGGAGACCACCGTGCACGCCTGCGCCGGCCGACAGGCCCATCTGCTCGCCGATGCCGCCCGGCTGGTGCGACCCGGGGGGCGCCTCGGCTATAGCACCTGCACCTTTGCCCCGGAGGAGAATGAACAGGCCATTACCGGCTTCCTGGGGAGCCACCCGGACTTCGAACTCGAACCGGTGTCGCTACCGGGTTCGACACCCGAACGACCGGCGTGGGCCGGCCAGTCCCCAACCTCGGCTCTTCATCTCGAACGCAGCGTCCGCCTGTGGCCCCATCTGGCGGAAGGTGAGGGCCATTTCATGGCGATCATGCGCCGCTCGTCGGAACACGCACCCGTCCCACCAAGATCCGAACGCTCGGCTGCGAGAGAGCTTCCGACGAGAGCGAAGGTACTGTGGCGGGCCTTTGTAGCCGAGACACTTCGGCGAGACCCCGCCGAAGGACTCGTGGTTGCCCTACAGAAGGATCGGCTCATGGCCGTACCGGCCAATCTACCCTCATTCCGAGGTGTACGTACCCTGCGGAGCGGCCTGTGGCTCGGCACCCTGAAAAAGGACCGTATCGAGCCGGCTCACGCTCTGGCGCTGGCCTGCCCGGCGGAAACGTTCCTGCGGCGCCTGGACTTCGCCCCCGACGACCCCAGACTTTCGGCCTACCTCCACGGTCACCCGCTGGAGGAGCCCGGCCCGGACGGCTGGCTCGCGGTTACGGTAACGGGGTTTCCCATCGCCTGGGGCCGGCGCAACCGGGGAATCGTTCAAAACGCCTATCCCAAAGGGCTGCGAAAAAGATGACCTCCGGGTGGGCTCTATGCCGCTAGACTGGAACCATGACCTTTCTCGCACTGGTCGCATTGCTCCCGCTGGTGCTGCTGATCGTACTGCTGTGGCGCGCCGAACCGGGTGATTTTCCAGCAGAGATCGAGATCGGAGGGCTGCTCGTGCGCTTCACAACCATCGACCGGCTAAGCTATCAGCTCGCCATGATCGCCATCGTTGTGGGGGTGCTCGCAGGCTTGATCGGCATCTGGCTGCCGGGTGCCGACATCTTCACACGCATCCTGAGCAGCGCCGGGCTGGTCTTCCTCGGCTCGGTGCTGACGCTGGTGCTGAACCGGCTCATGCGCATGGGCCGCAGGCGAAGGGCCTCGAATCCAGAGCCCGACTCCCTCGAACCTTAGCCCAGAATCTCTTCCGCTTCTTCATCGCTCACCTGCTCGTCCACCTCGCGCTTGCGGGTCGCCCAGGCCGGGAATGGAAACGTGAGCATCAAGGGGCTCGGTACGTCGGGCTGGTGCACGATCATGGTCCCCGGCGCCAGGATGGTCGAGCGAAGTCGGAAACTCCCGGGCATGAAGCGGTATTCGGGGCGATCGGACTCGGCCGCGTCGAGGCGCCCGACAACCCGGATGGCGGCGTTGGCGACCACCCGGCGCTCGACCTCGCTGGCCGTCTGCTGGGCGCCGATCAGAATCACCCCGAGGCTTCGCCCCCGCTCGGCAATATCGAGCAGCACGTCCTTGATCGGGCTCTGCCCCTCGGCTGGGGCGTACTTGTTGAGCTCATCGAGGACCACGAACACCTTCTCCTTGCGCTCCTCCTTCTGCTCGAAGATCTGCCGCAGGATCACCCCTACCGTGAACATCTGTGCCAACGCCGGCAGGGTGTGGATATCGATCACGTGAACCTGCGGGCTCGAGTTGAGAACGTCGAGCTGGCCTCGAGCAAAAACCGCGGTGGAGAGGTCGCCCCGAATGAGGCGCCGAAGCGGCTTGGCCGCGCCTCGCAGCCGCCGGATGAAGGCCTCCCTGGTGGCGGTCGCCTGACCCGCGGTCCAGGTACGATCGCCACCGTTCCGGCCCTCGTCATCGGACCCTTCATAGAGCAGCTTGAACTCCAGGAATCCCACCAGATCGTCGAAGCGCGATAGGCGCTCGTTCACCGCGCGGGTGTGTTCGTCGGCCGCACCGAAAAGGGAGTCGGCCGCTAGGGTCTCATCGCTGCCGATCGGGGTTGTCAACCCCCTGGCGGTCGCGTCGTCGTCTGCGAGCAGGTGGCTGAAGCGGGGAACCTCGAGGAAGGGACCGCGCTGTCCCGACGCCAGCCGAAACAGCTTGTCTTCGACGTGTCCCACCAGGAACCCCAGGTTGCTCATGGAGTCGCGATCGACGAACACGAAGGGCAGCATGCGGTCGTGAGCGAAGGCGTGGAGGCTCCACACGAACGGGGTAACCCCCTCGCGCTGGGCTACGTCTGGGATGAGCGTGTGGCCGGCCGCGGCCTCTTTTCCCGGGGCATGCATCTCGCAGCTTTCGAAAGGGCTGGTGGGCAAGCCACAGACATCGTAGCGGGTACCCTCATGTCGCTGCCTGGCCTGCCAGCGTCCCTCTTCCTGGGCGAAGCGAGCGTTGGGTCGATCGAGAAACAGGAGATCTTCACCCTTCACGTTGAACACGACCGCCTTGGCCCCCGCTCCGTCGCGGAAGAGCGGCCGTTCGGAGCCGCGCTCACGGGCGTGGAAGATGCTGAACAGCAGGAATAGCGCGTAGCTCGTTTTGGTGGCCACGCCTGAGATGCCGGAGATGTTTGCGTGGGCGCCCTTGGTTCCGTCCAGAAAATCGAAATTGAGGTAGCCGGGCTCCCCGTTGCGCAGCACGCCGGCGGGGAGCGGCGTATCCATGCTATCGAGGTAGAGGGCCTTGTCGAGCGCCTCTCCTTGCGCGGCCACGACCGGGTCACCCGGACCCGGCGGAATGAACTCTTCTGGGTCCACTCTGGTAACCAGAACGTGGGCCGCGTACCGTACATCGGCAGGTAGCAGACCGTCGACCACCAGCGCGGTATCGCCCTCGAAGTGGATCCCCTCGAGACGGCGCCGTACCCTGTCGACCACGCCGAAAAAACTGACCGGGGGGCCGGCAAGGGCCGGATCCGGCACCTCCACCACCACCAGATCGTCGAGCTGGACCTTGGCGCCCGGCCGAACCGCAAACCAGAACTCCAGCGGGGTAGCGTCTTCGGTGCCGAGCACCATGCCCAGGGTTTCGGGCTCGCTCATGCCCGCAGCTCAATCCCCGACAGGAAGCGGGTAACGCGCCGCCTGACGAGGGCGCCGTCGCCCATTCGTCTCCGCAATTCGGCTTCGAGCGCGCGCACCGGCAGCAGCTGCTGCGGCGCCCTGGGGTCCTGATGCTGGCGGCTCGAAAACCGGACCAACTCGAGGCAACTCCAGTCGGCGACGGCAGCGGCGTGTGCCAGCTGCTGCTCCGGACGCGCGCCGGCATAGGCCTGCAGGCGCACCATGCCGGCCAGGCTGTAGAGCCAAGGGCGCGGGTCGCGGAGTCTCAAGAACCATTCGAAGTAGGCGTGGTCAGGGTTATCGGTTTCGATCAGGTAGAGCGGCGAGCGCTGCCCCGCCAGGAGACCGCGGACCACCGCCATCAGCGAATCAGGCAGGGCCACCCGGTGGATGGTCTTGACATAGCCCAACACCCTCGGCTCGGTCGAGAGCAGCGGGCGCGGTCCGTCACAGACGATGAGGGCGTCGCTGAAAATGCGCGCCTGGTCGCTGGCGTAGGTCTGCTCTGCTGTCAGCATCTCCTGCTGAATGCGCTGCACCACCGCCTCGGCCTCACGATCCGGGGTCGAGATCACCCGGTAGCTCAGCCGACCGAGACTGTTGGCGTGCTGTGGGTCGATTTCGAAGCCGGGCAGCCGATTGCCGCTGGAGAGGGCGCACACATGATCGATGATCGGTTCATCGAGGTACACCGCCCGCGCTCCCCTTCGGCACCGAACGCCACCGATTCCGAAGATGCCGAGCGCCCCAAAGGCGACCTGTGCCCGATCATCCTCGAGCAGCACCCGCGCATCGATGCGGCGGCCGCCGTCGAGGAAAACCACCTCGTCGACTGGAACTGTCGAAGTGGGCCGTATGGGGTGCCAGGCATCTTCCGACACTTCAATACCGGTGCGAACGGGTCGACCGACGCCTACCTCGGGAGCCTGGTAGGCGGTCTGATACTCGGCCGCCCAAGGGTCGAGACGGAGCTGCATCGCCGCGAATCATACCGCAACATGGGCCTCTCGGGAGACCCTCCGGATCGCCTATGGGCCGGCAGGAGCTCGGCGGTTCTGAGCCTCGTTAGCCCCACGGCACCGGCGGCGATATACTGCGACGAGGATAGCCAGCGAGAGGGATGGTCATGTCAGACCCCGGATCGCCCGGAAAGCAGCTCGATCAACTCCACGACAACGGATTTGTCCTCATCCCGGAAACGGTCGACGACGAGCTACTCGACAAGACCCGCACCTATGTCGAGCACGCCCTGGCCGCCCCAGACGAGGCGCGAGCGTATGCGCCCGGCACGTTCACCAATTCGGGAGACCATCCCGAACTCGCCGATCTCATCGGTAACCCCCGCGCCTTCACGGCCCTCGAGCGGATGGGGCTATCGGACATCAAGTTCTGGAAAGCGGTGATCGTCAGCAAGCCGCCGGATGGGTCGAGGCTGTACTGGCATCAGGATTGCATCATGTGGAGCGATCCGCGCGCCTACTGCGACAGGCCACCGATGCTTCAGTTGATGTACTACCTCGACGACACCGCCCCGGAGAACGGCTGCCTGCGGATGTTACCGGGCACGCATAGGCGGCGTCACGCGTTGCACGGTGTAGATGAGGAGCACGCCACAGAGGACAACCGCATGAACGATCCCGACGATCCGGGCTGGCGATACTACCCCGGCGAGGTGGATGTGCCGGTCACAGCGGGCGACCTGATCGTCGGTGATGCGCGGCTGTTTCACGCTGCGCACGCCAACAACTCGCTGCAGGTGCGAAACTTGATCACCATCTTTATTCACCCGTTTTTCGGTGACCTGCAGGCGTCGACACAGAGCTGGATGCATATGGACATGCACCACATGCACGACGACTGGCCTCCGGAAGCGAAGGCGAAAGTTCTTGCCATCACCCCCGAGTACCGCGGTGCTGCCGAGCCCATGGTTCTCAATCGGACGCCCGACGCGCGCTTGGGATGACCGCCGGCCTCGTTTCGTCGCCCCGTTAAAATAACCAAGGTGGCGTGGGCTGTGGCTGCGGTCCAGGTCGCCTTTACGCACCTCAGGGCCTGTGATACTATGGCGTTTGGCATTTCGCAAGCGTCGGACCCCAAGCGGCCCGCCAGCGAACGCAATGAGGACGTGACCAAGGTGACTACGTATTTTCCCAAAGAGATTCACAACGACTGGCTGGTCGTCGACGCCGACGGCAAGACGGTCGGCAGGCTGGCTACCCAGGTGGCTTCGCTCCTGCGCGGCAAACATAAGCCCGACTACACCCCGCATCAGGCTGGGGGCGACTACGTGATCGTTCTGAATGCCGAGAAAATTGTTTTCAGCGGCAACAAACTCGATCAGAAGGTCTACACCCGGTACAGCGGCTACCCGGGCGGTCTCAAGAAGATAAAGGCCCGAACCATGTTGGATCGGCACCCCGACCGCGTGGTCCAGCTGGCGGTGTGGGGCATGTTGCCGAAAAATCGCCTGGGCAGAAAGATTATCCGCCGCCTGAAGATCTACGCGGGCCCAAGCCACCCACATCAGGCGCAACAGCCCAAGGAAGTGGAGCTAAGCTGATGGATCAGTACTACGGCACCGGACGACGAAAAGAGTCGGTTGCCCGGGTGTTCCTGCGCCCCGGCAGCGGGCGCATTACCGTCAACGGCAAGGATTTTCCCGACTATTTTCGAGGGATCTTCAAGGGCGTTCAGGCGCTGGAACCGCTGAAGGTGACCAACACCACCGGCCGCTACGACGCGGTGATTACGGTGCGCGGCGGCGGCCCCAGTGGTCAGGCCGACGCGATCAAACTCGGTGTCGCGCGGGCGCTCCTGAAGGTCGATCCGAACTTCCGCGCCACCCTTAAAACGGGGGGCTACCTGACCCGTGACGCCCGCATCGTAGAACGCAAGAAGTACGGCCTCAAAAAGGCCCGGCGGGCTCCCCAATACAGCAAGCGCTGAGCGCTCCGCACAGCTCTATCATGCCCTCGGGTTGGCCCCTGTATCGGTGCCAACCCTTTTCCTTGGCCGCAGGCGCCCTTTTTAGATCGTGATCCGATGAGCGTCTTCCAGGCAACCATTCTCGGCATCGTTCAGGGCCTCACCGAGTTCCTGCCGATCTCCAGCTCGGGGCACTTGGTGCTGGCCAACTACTACCTCGGTTGGGGTGATTCGTTGCCGCTCTATGTCGATATCGCCACCAACACCGGGACGCTGCTGGCGGTTCTGGTGGTGCTGCGCAACGATGTCTGGAGCGCCCTGCGGGGTGCGGCCGCCGGCCTCGTCTCGGCCGCAGGCCGAACCCGTGAAGGGTGGCACCTAGCGCTGCTGGTGGTGGTCGGCAGCGTCCCGACGGTGGCTATCGGGCTCAGCTTGCGCCCTATTTTCGAACGCCTGAACGCTCCGGGGCCGGTGGCGATCGCCTTGGCCACCACCGGGGTGATCCTCTGGTTCGCTCCCAAAGTTGGCTCCAAGAACCGCCCCTCCGAGATCGGCCTCGGCGCGGCGCTAGTGGCGGGCGTGGCGCAAGGACTGGCCGTCATTCCAGGGGTCTCTCGCTCGGGGACGACCATCTCTTCGCTGCTATGGCTAGGTGCCAGCGGAACGCTCGCGGCCCGCATATCGTTCCTGATGTACCTGCTGGTCTCTACGGGCGTCGCAATTCTGGGCATCGGCGAGCTTCGCAGCGCCCCGTTGGAGCTGGCGCCGATCGCAGCGATGGCGCTGGCCTCGTTTATCACCGGCTACATCGCTATCTTGTGGCTATTCCGCCTGTTGCGAAGGGGGCAGTTTCGCCTCTTCGCTCCGTATCTGTGGTTGGTGGCGGCGATTACACTGGTGCACGTCGGTCTGAGCCGAGTGTGAAGCCGGCGGTTGGGCTACAATGCCGCCATAAGGAGGCACCTCCATGACTGTCGTAACCCGCATCGCCCCATCTCCAACTGGCGATCCGCACGTGGGAACGGCCTACATCGGCCTCTTCAATTACGTGCTGGCCAAGCAGAGCGGCGGCCGCTTCCTTTTTCGGCTTGAAGACACCGATCGCAATCGCTACGACGCCGCTTCCGAACAGCGCCTCCTGGACATGTTGGGTTGGCTCGATCTGCAACCCGACGAGGGTCCCGACATCGGGGGTGAGGCGGGGCCGTATCGCCAGAGCGAACGCCTGGAACTCTACCAACAGCACGCCCAAAATCTACTCGCTCAGGGGCACGCCTACAGAGCGTTTGAAACACAAGCGGAGCTGGAACAGATCCAGCTCGAGCAGAAGCGCTTGGGGCGGCCCCTCGGCTACGACGGCCGAGGTCGGTCAGTCAGCGCCGCCGAATCGGACCGGCGAGCCGTGGCCGGCGAGCCCTTCGTGGTGCGCCTGCGGATCCCGGAGCAGGGGACGACCACCTTCGAGGACGCCCTGCGGGGCACCATCGAGATCGCCAACAGCGAGATTCGGGACGCGGTGTTGCTGAAGAGCGACGGTTTTCCTACCTACCATCTGGCGGTGGTGATCGACGACCATCTGATGGGCGTTACGCACATCCTGAGGGCCGAAGAGTGGATCGCCAGCACCCCGATCCACGCCCTCCTCTATCGCGCCTTCGGGTGGCAGGAGCCCAACTTCGTCCATATGCCGCTGCTGCGAAATCCCGACGAGAGCAAGGTCTCCAAGCGCAAGCTCGATACCAGCGTCGAGTCGTACCGTCAGCAGGGGATCGTGCCCGAGGCGCTATTGAACTATCTGGGCACGCTCGGCTGGAGCATGCCCAACGGCAAGGAATTCTTCGACCGCGACGAAATGATCGCCAACTTCGACCCGACCCGCATCTCGCTGGGAGGACCGGTCTTCGATCTCAAGAGGCTGCGCCACTACAACGAGAAATACCTCCGCGAGATCCTTTCGCTCAAGGATGTCGCTGGCCGGGTGGCGCCGCTCCTCGAAGCGGCGGGCTACCGGTGGGCGGATGACGACTACCTGCTCGACGTGGTCGATGTGCTGCGACCTCGAGCCTCCACCCTACTCGACTTCATCGACCAGAGCGCCTACTTCTTCAGCGACGACTTCGGCTACAGCGACGACGCTAGGAAACGCGTCGCAGCAGGCCAGAAGTATCTCGAGGACATGGAGCGCGAGCTGTCGATGCTCGAGTTCTTCGACTACGACTCCGTCGACGATCTGATTCGCGACTATGTCCAGGAGCAGAGCATCGGCCTGGGCAAGGTGATGATGCCGCTGCGGGCGGCGATCACCGGCGTCACCAACGCCCCTGGGGTGGCCGACCTGATGGTGATCCTCGGAAAGCAGCGCGTGCTAAGGCGCATCGGGCGGTCCCTCGGCGACATCACCTCGGCCTTGCTCGACGACAAACCCCAGAAGCCGGAGGCCGATAAGAGCGATAAGGGCGCCTCCTCGAAGGCGGTCGTGTAGTGGCCTGGTTCGACCGGCTGCGCCAGGGGCTGGCCAAGACCCGCGAGGTGCTCACCACCGACGTTCGTGATCTGGGCAAGAGCTGGGAACTGGACTGGGACGATCTCGAGTTCGCGCTGATCGGCGCCGATGTCGGCGCCACCATCGCCGCCGACGTGGTGGCGGAGGCCAAGCGCGAGCGCGCGCGCGGAAGCGAATTCCAGGCGGCGCTGGAAAAGGCCCTCATGGATCAGCTCGAGCCCGACCGGATGCGTCAGAAGTTGCGTCGGGTCGGCTTCGAACTCGACGTTACCCGCAGGGTGGTCGAACCGCTCGGCAAGGTGGTGATGATGGTCGGTGTCAATGGGGTCGGCAAGACCACCACCATCGCCAAACTGGGCCAGTACTACCAGCGTCACGGGCGTTCGGTGATGTTCGCGGCGGGCGACACGTTCCGGGCGGCAGGCAGCGCCCAGCTGGCGTTGTGGGGCGAGCGCCTCGGGATCGACACGATAACCGGACCTGACGGCAGCGACCCCGGAGCGGTGGCCTTCGACGCTGCCCAGGCGCGTCGCGCACGCGGCATCGACCTGCTGTTCGTCGACACTGCCGGGCGGCTGCATACCAAGCACAACCTTATGGAGGAGCTAAAGAAGATCGAGCGCGTTATCGCCAAGGCAGATCCGGCCGAGCCTGCCGACGTTTGGCTGGTGCTCGACGCTGTGACCGGCCAGAATGGTCTCGAGCAGGCTCGCCGGTTTCACAGCGCGGTCCCGCTGACCGGCGTCGTGGTAACCAAGCTTGACGGCACCGGCAAGGGCGGGATTCTGCTTCCTATCGCCAGAACGCTACAGCTCCCCATCACGTTCGTCGGCGTCGGTGAGCAGCCAGAAGACCTCCAGCCTTACGACGCCGCCGCATTCGTACGAGCACTGCTGGACATGCCGGCACAACCTGCCTAGCGAAACGATGGTCTGAGCGTGCAGCAGACTTTGCTCGAATTCTGGCGGCTGCTGGCCGACGAGCAGGTAGAGGTTGCCGGCGGTGTCGGCCTTGCCAGTCCACCCGTGCCACTCAGTTTTGCGAACGGTGTGTGGCAACCCGACCCTCACCGGCTCACAGAGGTCGCGACGTGGTGCCGGCACCGAGGCATGCCCCCCGCGATCCTGTGGACCGGAGACGAAACCCCGCCGAGGGCCGGCGACCTCGCCCTCGAGGTTCGTCTGGTGGTTCACAGGGTGGATCCCACGCCGGCCGGCACCCAAGGTGGCGCAATCGAGGTAGTAATCGAACAGATCGGCTGGCAGCATTGCCGGCCGATGGCTGAGCTGTTCGCCCGCAAGCACGACCGCATGGACGTCGAAGAAGAGCTCACCCTGGTGCTGGCGCGGGCGCTGCAGCGCGACGCCCGAACGGTAGCCTATCTCGCCTACGACGGCGACCGCGTGGCCGCGGCCGGACTTGCCCTGATCGCACAACACGACGCCGTCGCCTGGCTCGACGGCGAGGCCGAAGCGGCCTTGGTGGCCCAGCTGGCTCACGACGCACCTGCCAGTAACCTGCACCTGATGAGGGCCCCCGCTCCTGCCTCGTCACCAGGTCCGGGGGTCGCCAGGTGGCTAATCGGGACGTGATTGGACGTCTGGAACAAGGGAGGGGGATCAGCAGCCGTTCAGTCGTCTCCACCGGAGCCTCCGTCCGGGCAGGGGACCCGACCTCCCTCGGCTCGCTACACTGGTGACATGCCCAGCCTCCCTGACCGCCTGATGCTGGTTACCGCCACCGTGATGGAAGCCGAGCCGCTGACGCAGCGTCTCGACTGGAGCGAACCGCTCGACCTGCCGCTGGGCACGGGGGTTCGAGGGTCCGCCTTTGGTCGCCGCTTCGACCTAGTCCACCTCGGGGTGGGTAAAGTCAACACCGCAGCCGGCCTGGCGCTGGCGGTTCACACGCTCCACCCCCAAGCGGTAATTCAGTTCGGGATCGGTGGCGGCTACCTAGGTTCATTCACCTCGATCGGCATGGTGTTGGCGGCCCGCGAGGAGGTCCACATCGATTGTGGCCTGAACGGCGAGGACGGCTGGAGGGGTATGGAGGCGCTGGGGTTCCCGCTGATAGAATCCGAGCCACCTATGTACAACCAGCTGCCCACCGATGCCGCCCTCACCGAGACCATCGCAGGCCCGCTGGAGCTGCCGACCGGGGTGTTCGGCACCTCGGAAACGGTCACCGGTACCTTCGATGAGAGTCAGGCACTCCAGAAGCGCTTCGACCTCTCGATCGAGTCGATGGAAGGGGCCGCCGCTGCCCAGGTGTGCCTGGCGCTCGACCTGCCCTTCGGCGAGCTGCGGGCCGTGAGCAACATCGTCGGTGAGCCCGACCGCTCGGCGTGGAACGTCCCGGCTGCGGTTCGCGCCGTCAACGAGGCGATGGTGGCCATCTTGCAGAGCGACGGAGAGAGCTGATCTGCATGGCAGCGTTTCTGAATAGCATTCCGCTGTGGCTCTGGTTCGCCTGGCTGCTGGTGGCGTTCATGAGTGGAAACTTCGCCTCCTACCGGGGCCGGCAGCGACCGCCACTGCCCCCGCAGCGCCGCCGCATTCTACGCATTCTCGCCCTGGTTCTGCTGGTAGCGGCGCTGCTTATGGTCGGGCCCATTACGGCTCTTCCGGCCACCGTTCTGGCGGCGGCCGGAGGGGTTCTTAACGGTCGCACGTCACCGTCAGAGCCACCTAAGTCGAGTCCCTGAACCCGTGCCTGGCTGAGATACACTTCGGCCACGACACTCGTTTCAGGTTCGAAGAGCTCACAACAGCTCGGCCCGGTGGCTACCCCGTAGGCGCATTCACTACGAGCAACGTGGAGATTATCTAAGCAAGAGAGTCGCCTGTTTTCTGAATGGCGTTCAGGACAGCTCAACAGGACTTGCCGGCGTTGTTCGGGGTTGCGTCGGTGACGGGCCTGATCTCTAGTGAGGGGCAAGAAACCCCGGTCCGCATCGCATTTTTCGCACATTGCCGTGCCTGACGGTGGCTGCGTTTCCGCTTTTCTGAATACGACTCAACGATCTGGCGTTGGACGAGAGGGTGGCGAGTAAGAGCGATTTGACGATGCGTGGTGGACGGAGAAACCGAGAAATGCCGTACTGACCGGCACAAACTCGATTGTGGGTCCAAGATTTCCCTTGCTCATCGCCTTTCTCACGAGGCCGGATTGTCCTGCTCAAAGGACTCCCGACAAGCCAAGAAGGCCGGTCAGTACGGCAAATCTCGGATTCCCTCTCGTGCTGGAGGGGTTTCCAACCCTTCCCAGCAACGCATACCAGCTTGAATACTCGGGCTATGGGAGGCGATTTCGAGGTCAGATTCATGTGGGATCAGAGGATGTGCGTGCTGGACACGATGCCGGAGAATGCCGTACTGACCGGCACTTCTTGCCCCTCACAAGGTGTTCAACCCGTCCTGAACGCGGTCCGTAGGATGCGCGATACTCTTGCTAAGCCATCTCCTCATCACCCAGGCGACCAGGATGGCGGCAGGCAGCAGGGTCAGGAACGCGAGGCTGGTCGCCGTGGTCACGCCCAACACCTCCTGCAAGCGGCCGACACCGATGTAGAGTATCCCGGCAGTGCCCCAGGTCAGGCCCAGCATCATGCCTGTGGCCGTGCCCATCGCGTGGGGCGCAAGGTCCTGGCCGCTGACCACCATGAGGGGCAGGGCCGCGTTCGCCAGTGCGCCGCCGAGCGCCACCAGACCAAAATAGGCCACGCTACCGGGCGGGACGGCGAGAGCCCCGAGCAAGGCGGGCACCGCCAGCACCATGGTGACGACCATCAACCCCGTTCGGGGCAGTCGGATCGCCAGCGTCCCGGACAACAACGCCCCGACACCCGCCGACAATGAAAATACGGCTAGGGTGGTCGAGATAATGGCGGCGTCCGGTGCAAAACCGCGCTCTACGAGCCACAGCGGCGCCCCGTTGGAAAATGCGACGTAGGCGAGGCTCCTGAGGATGCCGGCGAGGCTCAGCAGGCCGACCGGTCCCAGCAGCAGCCGCCACTGGAGGACGTTGCCGGTCCTGACGACAGGGAGGGCCCGTCTGGGACCAAAGGCCAGCAGCAACCCCCCCAGGATGAGCCCGGGAACCATCAACAGCGGAGCGAACGCGATCGCCTCGCGCCGTACCAACCACAGGATGGCAATGGGACCGAGTGCCAGTCCGATGGTCCCTGAAGAGCTGAAGGTGGCCACCGCCAGATCCTTCACGGCGCCGCCGGCCTGCCTGGCCAACCCGGCGGCGGAAGGGTGAAAGGCGGCGGAGCCCAGACCACCGATCAGCAGCAGGGCGACCAGCACTGAAACCGACGGAGCCAAACCGATCAAGCTGATCAGTACTGAACCGGTCGCCACCCCGGCGGCTGCCATGAGGCGGGGGCCGAGCCTGTCTGCCAGCGCCCCCAGGAGCGGCTGGGTCACCGAGGAGCTGAACGACAGTGCGGCTACCAGCAGTGCCAGGCCCGTTGCGCTGAGTTGGTGCACCTCGCGCAGCGTCGGTAGCAGCGCGGCCAAGGTGCTGGCCAGACCGTCGTTGGCGATATGGGCTCCGGCGAGGAGAACCAGTAGACCGAGGCCCATGCGCCTGCCGCCTGCGGCTGGGCTCGAGGTGGCCACGCTCCCTCAACCCCCTAGCGCTTCGGGTCCGGCAGGCGGACGCCGCATCGGGGTCACATAAACCGTCTTCTGGTGGCTGATATGCGCGGCGCCGGGAGCCATGCCTTTGATGCGCCAGACGTTCTTTTTGTGGGTGTAGTCGACCGCTACGTTGTCTCCCTGAGCGGCTTTGGAGTGGCCGGCAGCCAGCCTGGCTGCGAACAGGATCGTATCGAATGGAACCTCTCGGCCATCGGCTCGAATCAGCACGTGGGAGCCGGTAAAAGCCTGCACGTGAAGCCAAACGTCCAGGCTGCGCGCCAGGCGAAAGGTGATCGCGTCGTTCTCTTTGGCGCTGCGTCCGATCACGATTTCGAACCCCCGCGGATCGCGGAAGCGAAGCCCTACTACCTTGGTCTTAGGTCGACCGCCGGACCGGTCGGCGCCGAACCGCTCGAGCAAGCTCGTAAGCTCCCTGTCGTCGGCGCTTTCAAGTCCGGCAACGAGACCGTCAAGCTCGATCAACCTGGGTGCCGCCAAGTCCTTTCGCTCGGCGGCCGCTAGCGCCCGCTGTTCGCGCTTTTTCGCCTGCGCGTAGAGCCGCTGAGCGTTGGCGATGGCGTCGAGAGCGGGATCGAGCTCGATCTCCAACAGCTCGCCGTCGAACGCTTCGAGGTGCACCGTGTGCTGGTTGGCAGGAACCTTCTGTGGGTAGGCCATCAGCAGCTCGGCTCGGCGCCGTAGCTGATCGGCGGTCTGGGCTGCCGCCACGGTGCGGTCGGCGTCGTGCAATCGCTTCTCGACCAGTCTCTGCTCCCTGACCAGGAGCTTGCGGACCTCGTCACGGAGTTTGGCGCGTCGTTCCTGCTCGCGGAGTCTGGCGAGGTCCGGCAGACCGATGGTGTCGGCAACGACCCTCCTGGGGGCTGCCACCAACGCCTCGAGGGCAGCTACCGCCCGGTCGAGCATTTCGCCCGCGAGCGGCTCCTCACCACCGATATCCGGGCCTAACATGACGCCGAGCGTTTTGGTGAGAACGGGGCCGATGCCGTCGATGATCGAGCGCAGCTTGCGCACGGTCTTCCCTTCGAGTGCTCGGCGCAATTCCGGCGCCGTCGCGAATCTTGGGTCGAGCTTGGTGTAGGGCGGAGGTGGCTGATAGCGGCCGCCGGCCCGGATCTGACGGTACCGATTGATGTCGGCACCGACACGCCGGGCAGCGCCCAGGACGATTCCGTTGCGCGTCAGGATCAGATTGCAGTTGCGGCCCGTCAATTCGAACACCAGGGCCATAGGCTCACTCTCAACGAAACCGCCTCCAGCGCCGAATTCGAACGTCACCACGCGGTCGAGCAGACTCTGCTCGGCACGCACCAGGCCTCCCGCTGCGCGGGCCAGCACCTGGTCCTGAAACCCGCTGAAGGACTTGCCCGAGGGGGGCAGGTCGTTACGAAGCTCTAATCGTGGATTCGGAGGCCGGTTGAGCAGCCACAAGGAGGGTCCGGCTGCGAGCGGCAGGATATAGGTCTGGGCATCCAGGAACCGCCACGAAAGCCGCTCCGTGGGCAGCAGCGGCTCGAGCTCATTCAGGATTTCGGCGAGAAGCAGGCCTTCCATCGCAAGCTAGAGTGTACACCTAGCGGACGGCGCAGCCTGCAGCGGCTCACTCGGGGTCGGAGTCGCGCCTTCGGTAGTGGAAATCGCAGTGGGTGGCGCCCTCCATCAGGGTCTGCGTGCGCTCGAGCACCACCTCAGAGCTAAAGCCCTCGATGAGCGCCGCATCCCTGTTGCAGCTCAACAGTGAGCCGACGTCTGCCAGGCCGAGCTCCCGGTAGAGTTCGGCGTAGCGGCAGCGGGTTACGTCGAAGCGCCACCGGTCCTGGCTCAGAGCGTGTTCCTCGATGGTCAGGGCGCCGCCGCGAAACCAGGGTTCCCACGCGGAGGCGAAGGCTTCCAGATCTCTGCCTGCCACCGCTGTGGCCATGTCTGCGCCGTCGCCACGGGCCATATCCTCTATCACCTCTGCCAGCAGCTCGTAGGCCCGGGCAGGGCCCACCTCGGTCTCCAGCTTCGCCAGCAACGGTTTCAGGATTCGGGCTTCGATCTCGCGGCGGGTGAGGATGCCCACCTGTTGGTTGAGAGAGTCTCCCATCCCCGACGCCCTGCTGCCGCCCGAGCCTAATTGAGCAGCCGCGAGTGGCCGCCCAACATCTCCTGGGCTCGCTTCAGGTGGTCGCTGAGGGGGAGATACCAGTCGCTGGCGGGATTGGTGTGCTCGAGGGCCGCATTGGCATGCAGGAAGAGCTGTTCGGCGGCTTCCGGGCCCTGCTGACTGTACACCTCCGCGAGGAGCTGCTGGGCGCTTACCCAGGCCGGGTCACCGGCCGTGCTGGCACTGACAACCTGTTCGAACCAGCCGATCGCCTCATCGAAGCGAAAGTACTCGTAGGCGAGATTGCCGAGGACCAGGCAGGCTGGGGCCGTGGCCTCGAGCTCGAGCGCCTGTTCTGCCGCGGCCTGTGCCTCTTCGTACTCGCCGATCTTGTGGTGAACGTCTGCCAGATCGGCGAAGGCTTCGGCCCGATGGGGGTAGCTGGGATCGGCCAGCACCTCCTCGTACTGAGCCCGGGCATCGCTGGGCCTTTCGGCCTCGACCAGGGCGTAGGCGTACTCATGCTGAGCGAACGGCCGGTGCTCCACCGGAGCCAACGCGACGGCCCGGGCGAGCGCTTTCGACGCCTCCTCGAACCTCCCTACAGCCACCAGACTCTGCCCGGTGGCGTATTCGAGATTGAACGACGCCCGCTCCCCCTGATCCAGGGCCCGCGCTTCGGTGAACAGCTGCAGCGCCCGGTTGGGATTGTCCTGCTCGAGTTGCGATCTGCCCTCGAGGTAGCGCTTGAAAGCGCGCTCCTCCTGGCCCAGTATGGTCTCCTCGATGCCAGAGAGCTGCTCCTCGGCCGCGTGCGCCTCACCGAGTTCGAGCAGGCAGTTGGCGAGACTCAGACGTTCTGCTGCCTGCTCACCACCGCTGCTGCCGGCAACGGCCCGCTGAAAGGCCTCGGACGCCTCTTCGAATTTTCCCAACTGCTCCTGGGCCTGTCCGAGCAACGACCAACGCCGCCACAAGAGATACTGCGGCAACCGCGACCCGTCGAGTTCGCGCAACATTCTCGAAGAGGTCTTCAGGGCACCGGCGGCGCACAGAGCGCTGGCCGCGTGGTAGACGGCGACCGCATCTTGCTGCCCGCTCGATACCTCGCGCAGGCCACGCTTGATATCGACGGCAGGGTCGCCCTGGTAGGCGGCAAACTCCCAGAACAGAGCCTGGTAGAGCGGCCGCTCCACCGTCTTCGGGTCGGCGTTTACCGCGGAGCGGAGGGCCCGTAGACCGTTGTCTAGACCTTCCATGCCGTAGAGCGCGTAGACGGCCGCCAGATGGAGCCAGTAGATGGCTTGGGTGGGACGGCCCAAAGGCCTCCGAGCGGCACTCTCAAGCACGGCGAAAGCGATGTCATAGCGGCCCTCGGCAAGCGCCTTGTGGGCCGGTTCAAGCTCGCTCAGCCTCGCTGGTCCATCGCTGCGAGAACGCCGGAAAAGCATGGCTTACGCTACCATGGCCCTTAGAGGACGACACAGGAAATCGCACAACCGCAGCCCGCGGTAAGCTCTGATCTTGGGCCGATGGTAGCGGTCCCGGCGACGCCTGCCGGCTGTCAATTGACCGGGCTCGCCTGACGGGGCTCGAACCGGAAACCGTCACCGGCCGGCTCCACCCAGATCTCGTCGCCGTCCTGAATGTCCCCGGCGATGAGCTGCCGCGACAACGGCGTTTCGATGGTCTGCTGAATCGCCCGCTTCAGAGGTCGGGCCCCGAACACCGGGTCGTAGCCTATGCGCGACAGGTGCGTGAGCGCGGTAGCGGACAGCGTGAGGCCGATCCGCCGTTCGCTCAGGCGCTCGCGGATGCGGTCGAGCTGGATTTCGGCGATACGCTCTATGTGCTGCTGGTCGAGGGCGTGGAATACGATCACATCGTCAACCCGGTTCAGGAACTCGGGGCGGAACTGACTCTGAAGCTGGGCGAACACCGTCGCCTTGATGGTGGCGGCGTCGGCGCCGGTGCGGCCAGCCTCGAGGATTTCGGGGCTTCCGACATTCGAGGTCATGATGACGATGGTGTTGCGAAAGTCGACGGTGCGGCCGTGGCTGTCGGTAAGGCGCCCATCGTCGAGAAGCTGGAGCAGGACGTTGAAGACGTCGGGATGGGCCTTTTCGACCTCGTCGAAGAGGAGTACCGCATAGGGCTTGCGACGCACCGACTCGGTGAGCTGACCGCCCTCGTCGTAGCCGATATAGCCCGGAGGCGCCCCGATCAGCTTGGCCACGGTGTGGCGCTCCATATACTCGGACATGTCGAGCCGCACCAGGTTCTCCTCGCTGTCGAACAGCTGCTTGGCGAGCGCCTTGGCGGTTTCGGTCTTGCCGACGCCGGTTGGGCCGAGGAAGATGAAGGATCCGATCGGTCGCGCCGGGTCCGAGAGCCCAGCTCGCGACCGGCGAATGGCGTCCGCAACGGCACCGATCGCTTCATCCTGACCGACCACGCGCTGGTGGAGTTCCTGTTCGAGCTGCAGCAGCTTTTCGCGTTCGCCCTCCATCAACCGGGCTATGGGGATTCCGGTGGTCCGACTCACCACCTCGGCGACCTCGTCGTCACCGACCTCGAGTCGAACGTAGCGGGCGTCCTGAAGCTGTTCCGACGTCTCACTGAGGAGCGCCTCGAGGGCGGGGAGCTGCCCATAGCGCAGTTCGGCGGCCCGATTGAGATCGTAGTCGCGTTCGGCGGCCTCGATTTGGGCGCGGACGCGCTCGAGTTCCTCCTGGGCGGCGCGGACCTGCTCGAGGACCGTTCGTTCGGCCTCCCAGTCGGACTGCGACTGATGAATCCCACCTTCGATGGACCGCAGCTCCTCCTCGATGCGGAGCAGCCGGGCGGCAGAGTCCGGATCTTCCTCTCTCTTGAGCGCCTCCTGCTCGATTTCGAGCCGAAGCTTTCGCCTGCGGAGGCCGTCGATCTCCTCGGGGAGGCTATCGAGCTGGACCCGAATGCGGCTCGCCGCTTCGTCGATCAGGTCGATGGCCTTGTCGGGCAGCCGCCGATCGGGGATGTAGCGGTTCGATTGGGTAGCCGCGGCGATGATGGCCGGGTCGGTGATGCGCACCCCATGATGCACCTCGTACTTCTCCTTCAGGCCACGCAGGATGCTGATGGTCTCCTCCACCGACGGTTCATCGACCAGGATCGGCTGAAAGCGGCGCTCGAGGGCGGCATCTTTCTCGATGCTGCGGTATTCGTTGAGGGTGGTAGCGCCGATCATACGCAGTTCGCCGCGCGCCAATGGCGGTTTGAGCATGTTGCCGGCGTCGACAGCCCCTTCGGCCTGGCCTGCCCCAACGATGGTGTGGAGCTCATCGATGAACAGCACCATGTCACCCTTCGACTGCACCGTTTCAGCGATGACCCCTTTCAGGCGCTCCTCGAACTCGCCTCGGTACTTGGCCCCTGCCAGCAGGCTGCCCATGTCGAGCTGGATAATGCGCTTGCCCTGGAGCCCCTCGGGCACGTCCTTGTTGATGATCCGCAGGGCCAGCCCCTCGGCGATGGCGGTCTTGCCTACCCCCGGCTCGCCGATCAGCACCGGGTTGTTCTTGGTGCGCCGCAGCAAGATCTGGATGGTGCGGCGTATCTCCTCGTCACGCCCGATGACGGGGTCGAGGTTGCCGTCGCGGGCACGCTCGGTGAGATCGATTCCGTACTGCTCGAGGGCGTCAAAGCTACTCTCGGCCGTGCGCGTGTCCACCGTTCTCCCCTTTCGAATATCCTTGGCGGCCGCCTCGAGTGCCTCGGGACCGGGAAGGGCCGCGAGGCTGGATCCGCCGCTACGGCGGAGGGCGACGAGGAGTGCGTCCGCGGCAACGAAGCTGTCGCCCCAGCCGTTGGCGAAGGCCTCGGCTTCATCGAAGGCGTTGGCGAGCTCTGGCGCCATATACTGACCCTCGCCACCGGACACCTTCGGGAGGCGTTCGAGGTCGGCGTCGAGTGCGGTCTTGATAGACGACAGTTCGCCCCCTGCCCGCTCGACCACGCGGGCGCTCGGACCCTCACCGTCGGCCAGTAGCGCTACTGCGAGATGAACCGGTAGCAGGGCCTGTGTTCTGGCGGGTGCGGGCGATCTGCTGGGCACTTGCTACCAGCTGCAAGGTGGTCTCGGTGAAGCGATCAGCATTCATAACCTAATCATTATTAAACCTGAGTCTAGTATTGTCAAGTTATACCGAAGTGATTTGTCATTTTCATAGTTCTTGAACGGCATCGAGCCACCACGAGAAACCCGTGAGCCGCACCAGCGCTCCCCGATCCTGCCAGTACCGTTCCAGCAGTTGCGTCGCAGCCCTCTGAATCGCATCGATCGAATCGAACAACGAGTTAGCAAGCTCCCGCCGGAACTCCAAGAACAACCGCTCCACCGGATTCAACTCAGGACTGTAAGCCGGCAACCGGACAAGCACCACGTTCTCCGGGACCCGTGCGTCCTTCCAGCGGTGCGCCGGCGCGTTATCCAACACCAGCACGATCACCTCACCCGCGAAACGCTCCCCCAGGTGCTGCAAGAACACCTCGAAACACACGCCATCCAAAGCACTGAGGTACAAGCAGAAATCCTCCCCCGACGTGGGCTCAATCGCGGTGTAGAGCCACGACCACTCATACCGGCGCCGCACCACCCACGATGGTCTCTCTGAACCGTACTGGGTTTCGTGGAGACTCTGCTCTCACGCGGCCAGCCTGGGCATGGCCTGCGCTTGAGTGTACGCCATCTCGAAGTCCACGGGACTGACGTAATCGAGCGAAGAGTGCAACCGCCGACAGTTGAACCACCTCACCCACCGCATCGTCGCCGTCTCCACCTCCTGCCTCGAGCACCAACTCGTCGACCTGGCGTGGATCAGCTCGCTCTTGAACAAGCCGATCGTGCTCTCCATCAACGCATTGTCATACGCCGTGCCCACCCGACCGATCGAACCGTTCACGCCATGATCGAGCAACTTCTGGCTGAACGCCAGACTCGTATATTGACTGCCGGCATCCGAATGATGAATCACGCCGTCAGCAACGAACCGCCGATCGGTTCGACGCCGGACGCTCACAGCCTGCTCCAGAGCCCTCATCACCAGCTCGCTGCTCTTACCGGTACTGACCGTGAAACCCAGGATGCGCCTCGAGAAGCCGTCCTGCAGGAACGACACGTACACCCACCCTTCACGAGTGAGCACGTGCGTGAAGTCCGCCACCCAAACGATGTCGGGCGCATCTTGGAACCAGTCTCGCCTCACCAGATCCGGCGAGCTGACGCCGCTAGGCGTTGGGATGGTCGTGCGGACCTTCCTTCTTCGTGTCATGCCCTTCAAGCCCGCGACTCTCATCAGGCGCGCCACCTGGTCACGCCCAACGTCGATACTCTCGTGCTGGAGGGCGTGCCATACCTTACGGACGCCGTACACACCAAAGTTCTCGCGGTGCACCCGATGAATGACCTCCAGGAGACGCTCATCGGATTGCTGGCGAGCGGATGCTTGCCGCTTCTTGGCTGCGTAGTACGTGCTCGGGGCGATCGGCACGTTGTGGTCCCGTAGGACACGGCAGATCGGCTCGACCCCGAACAGGTTCTTATACGCGTTGATGTAGGCGACCATCACTTGAGTCGGCGGTCGAGCTCCGCGGCCGCGAAAAACGCGCTGGCTGTCTTGAGGATCTCGTTGGCTCGTTTGAGTTCGGCTACTTCCTTCTTGAGGGCCTTGATCTCCTCACGCTCTGTGGTTGTCAGGCCTGGCTTGTCACCAGCGTCGATGCGGGCTCTGTCTACCCAGCCGCGCATCGTGTCGACCGGGATGCCGGTTAGGTCATGCAGGCGCCGATAGGAGGCTGAACGTGATTCGTGCGGCGCTTCTTCTCGACGCTCCATGAACATGCGGATGACTCGATCTTTGGTTTCTTGGTCGTAACGGGTCATGCTCCATTCTCTCCTTTCGAGGGAGAACGGAGCCTCCATCAAACCCAGGGCGGTTCACTCACCTTTATGTCGGTAGCGGCGTTTATGCCAACTGATCAACCCCAAGCGCGCCTCATCCATGGCCATGACCCGCACCTGCCGATCTCCCAGATCAGCTGGGATGTTCTCAGTTATGAGCTGGGCGAAGTTTTTTTAAACCCCTCAATCACTTCCGGGTCGCTCTTCTCATGCTGGTAACGACCCGCCTTGGCTTTGATGCGGTGGCGTTTGAACAACCGGTGGATGCTGCTCTCCCCAGCGTATGCAACGCCCTGTTCAGCTAGGAGTTCTCTCGCTTCTCTGTAGCTTTTGATCTCATCGCGTTCCAATGCCTGGTTGAGGGCGTTCCACGCTGCTGGGGTCATCAATTCGGGGCGGCCTCCTGGTTTCTTGGGCGCTTCGAGCATCCCTGCGAGGCCTTCAGTCCGGTATGTGGTGAGCCATTTCTGGGCGTGTCGCCAGCTGTAACCTATGAGCTCGCTGGCTTCACGCACGCTTTTCGCTTCTCCTTGCTTTAACAGCCTCAGCATGCGGATGCGGCTGCCGATGATGTTGTGGCGGTGTTTCTTCTCGTGGTTGAGGAGTCTGCTGGTGGGTTCCTTGATTAGGGTTCGGTAGTTGTGTCTCATACCCTAACTATGATACACAAACATCAAAAGGGTATTAGTTGCGTAATCCTAAGGGGTCGATCACCAGCCGCCACTCTTTCTTCCCTTACCACCCCAGCCGCCCGACGTTCGGCCCCTGTGCGCTGTTCGGGGCGTCGGGCGTACCTTGGGGCGCCCCCCAGACGTCGCCGGGGCTTGGGCCGGAGCCCGACCCTTTGCAGGGGGCCGGCTTCCCCAGGCAGCCGCGGCTCGCGCCTGCTCTTCTGCACGCCGGCGGCGCTCCTCTTCCAGGCGCCGCTGCCGTTGGCGGCGAAGCGCAGATTCGGCAGCCTCGCGCCGGCGCTGCACCTCCCGCAGGGCGGTAGACAGCTCCCCCTGTAAGCGCTCGGCATCGCTTCTAGAAGCCTGCAACTGGCGGCGATCGGCAGACCCGCGGTAGCGGGGCAGGGCGCTGCGGAAGTCGCCGAGTACCGACGCCATCTGCCCCACCATCTGGTTGCGACGAAGGTAGTGTTCAAAACTGACGAGATCGGCTTCCGCCGACGCCACCGCCGACGCGGTATCGGCCCGCATGGTCTCCATCTCCCGGAAATCGCGATCTGCACTCTCGTAGGCCGAGTCGGCGGCAACCTGAGCCGCATCGTAGGCCTCGGCGGTGGCGGCCAGCGCCCGTACCAGCGCTTCGTCCTCGAGTCCAGCCAGCCTACCCGACGATCGCTCGGCACGTTCGAAGGCGTCTCGGGCCTGCCCCAGGTCTCGCTCGGCAGCGGCCGACAGGTCGTGCCGGTGAATCCGAGCGAAGTTCTCGAGCTTCGACGACGCCGCTGTGGCCTCTTGCGCCTCAGAGGCCACCCGCGACCGCTGGAGCTCCATGGCTTCGCGCTCCGAGCGGATCGAGGCGAGGGCCCTGTCGATATGGCGGTCGGCTGCCTGAGCGTCGGCCACCAGCGTCAGCCAATCGGCCGTCGCCGAGGCCAGCGAGGCGCGCGCTTTGGCAATCAGGGCCGCTGCCTGGTCGAGATCGCTCTCCGGACCCGGTCCGACGTCGCGAGCGACATCGGGCCGAGCCAGCACCGCCCGATGGTCGGCCAACTCGGCCTCCAGCGCCTCGAGGCGGCCACGAGACGACGCCTTCGCCTCGTGCAGCGCTTCGAGCCGCTGCACGAGGGCGTCGACGAGAAGATCGACCCGATCCAGCTCGCTCTCGGCCTCGTCGATAGCCTCACTCGCGCGCTGGTAGTCGGCACCCTCGTCGTCGAGGGCGTTGTCGGCTGCCGCCTGCTCGCACAGCTCGAAGGCGTAATCAGCCGCCTTTTGCGCTTCGCTGCCGTTGCCCCGAATATCGTGCCAGTTGCTGGCGGCAAAATCGTCGACGGCGTCGAATGCCCGTGCGCCGCGCTCGATGGCTTCGGTGGCCGCCTCACCACGCCGGCGCAGGAGGGTAACCCGCTCGGCGTTCTGGCGCTGGAGCTCCGGCCAGGCTTCGGCCTCTGAGACCAGCTCCTCGACCGTCCGGACGACCTCGGAAACAGCCGCCACCGTCTTCTCAGTGGGCTTGGCCAGGGCGGCGGCGGTAGCTCCCAAGGCCACGTCGAGATCCTCCCTGCGGCTTGCAAACCTGTCAATCGCAAAGCCCGCCTGACGCAACGTGTCGAGCTGCACATCGAGGTCGGTCAACGCGGCCTTGGCCCCGGTCAGACGCTGCAAGCCGGCATCGATCGCCTGTAAATCGGCGGCGGCCAGGTCCAGGATGCGACTCGCCTCGAGCGCCCGGTCGGCACCGAACTCGGTTTCGGCCTCCGCGATTGCGGTGGAGATCGTTCCGAAGAGCGCGCCCGCCGACGGCCAAGCCGAACCGCGGGCGGCCAACCGTTCGCCCGCCGAGGCGACCGCATCGCGCAGGTCTTCGAGCCGTCCCGGCACCGCCTCGGTCTGGCTCTGGAGCTGCTTCCAGATGTCGGCAAGTTCGCGGGTGAAACCCCGGACTGCCTCGGCCTCGGTTAGCAGCGTGCGGTAGCGAGCGAGCAACGAATCGACGGCCTCCGGCGTCGGCCTGGCGGCCTCCTCCTCGGACCGAAGGGCGTTGAATCCCTCTTCGACCCCCTGAAGCGACTCGCTTGCGGCCCGGTAGCGAGCGGCGAGTTCCTGGGATTGCTCGGGCCGCGTCTCGCCATAAAACGATCGGATCAACACGAAGTCGGTCTGGCGCTCCGGATCTGGCGGCAAGAAGGCCTCCTCATCGCCACCGTCATCCTGCCCCGACAGGTCGATCAGGAGTTTCGAAAGCGCTCCCTTCACCCGCTCCAACTCCGTTCCGGGACCTCCGACCTCCCGCTTGCCGCGGTTCCGGCGGTACCACCACCAGGCCACAGCGGCCAACCCCAGGGCGACCAGCAAGGCCAGCGTGGTGGTGAGGCTGTCGTTGCCACGTCGACCGGGAGCCGTTGGGTTGGGCTCGGGCGACCCCTGCTCCTGCGCCAGGGCCTCGGCCACCCGGTCGAAGGTGGCCGTAAATGCCCCCGTGGTATCGCCGGCCTGCAACATCGGCACCAAGAGATCGTCATAGAGGCTGTCGACGAGCGACAGGCCGTTGCTGGTCCGCTCGAGAATCCCGACCAGCGGGGCGCCGTAGTCGACGATCAACGGTCGTGTGCCCTCGCTTGCAGGGAGTGGCTGAAGGCCCACGAACACCACCAGATAGGCGTCGCCTCCAGAGAACCCATACCGTTCCAGGGCTGCGTCGAGGTACGCTTCTGCATCGGCCAAGCTGACCCCGACAGGGGCCTCCAGGAGCAGGGCCAACGCCTCTACACCTACATCTGCCAGCCGGTCGGCCGCGAGGTTCACAGCCACCTCGTCGAGAAGCGTGGAATCGGTCGCTACACTGCCAAGGCGTGAGGGAAACGGCTGGGCCAGGACTGGCGTTGCCAGCGCCACCCCGGCAATGACGGCAAGCAGGTGAAGCAAACGCATGCCGTCATTGTATGACCCGCCTCAGAGGGCGTGGGCGATCAGGCAGCCAGCGCGTCCTTGAACTCCGAAACCAGCGTCGACAGCGACGTCTTGGCGTCGCCGAATAGCATCCGGGTGTTGCGCTTGAAGAACAGCGGGTTCTGGACCCCCGAAAAACCCGGACTCATCGACCGCTTGAGCACGAACACGGTTCTGGCATCGTCGACGTTGATGATCGGCATGCCGTAGAGGGGGCTGCCTTCATCCTCGCGCGCGGCCGGATTGACCACGTCGTTGGCACCGATCACCACCGCCACGTCGATGGTGTCCATGGTGGGGTTGACGTCGTCCGGTTCGACAAGCTGTTCGTAGGGCACGTTGGCTTCGGCCAGCAGCACGTTCATGTGACCCGGCATCCGTCCCGCGACCGGGTGAATCGCGTAGCGGACCTCTGCCCCGTTCCTCTCCAGCAGGTCGGCGAGCTCACGCACGGCGTGCTGAGCCTGGGCAACCGCCATGCCGTAACCCGGCACGAAGATGACGTTGTCGGCCGCCTCGAGGATGAAGTAGGCATCCTCGGCACTGATCGGCTGTGGCTCGCCCTCGATCTGGGCGGCGCTTCCGGAGGTGGCAGCTCCGAAGCCGCTGAAGAGCACGTTCGCCAGCGAGCGGTTCATGCTCTTACACATGATCTGGGTGAGGATCAGGCCCGAGGCGCCGACCAGCGAACCCGCAACGATCAGCACGTTGTTGCCGATCACGAACCCTGCGGCACTCGCTGCCAATCCAGAGTAGCTGTTGAGGAGCGACACCACGATGGGCATGTCGGCCCCACCGATCGGGATTACCGCCAGCACCCCCAGCACCAGCGCAATGGCGATGACGGCGATCAACGCCCAGTAGGAGGTAGCGGGCGCGAAGATGAACAGGGCCCCAAACACCACCGCCCCCCCTAGAATCAGCGCGTTGACGAACTGCTGCCCGCCGTAGAGCAGGGGCCGGCCCGGCAGGCGTCCGGAGAGCTTGCCGAAGGCGATCAGGGAGCCGGTGAAGGCGACGCCGCCAATGACAACTGCCATGGCGATAGGAAGGGCCGTGAAGATCGGTGCATCGGGCGCTCTCAGGTATTCGGCCCATCCGATCGGCAGGCTGGCCAGGCCCCCGGATCCGTTGAACAGCGCCACCATTTCGGGCATGGCGGTCATCTGCACGGTCCGAGCCGCAATCAGGCCGTGGTGCCACCGATCAGCAGTCCGACCAGAATCCACAGGTAGGACAGGCCGCCAGCGAGCAGGGTCACCACGATTGCCAGGAGCATGCCCAGCGCCGATACCAGGTTTCCCCGCCTGGCGGTCTCGGCCCGGCCCAGCATCTTGAGGCCGTAGATAAACAGGATCGAGGCCACGATGTAGGCGAGGTTGACGAGAAAATCCACCTTATCGCCCCTTGTCGCCGACTCGGAACATTCCGAGCATGCGATCGGTCACCAGATAGCCTCCAACCACATTGATGGTGGCAAACACGACCGCTGCTATCCCCAGCACAGTGCCCAATCCACCGCCGATCTCAACGGCCAGAAGGGCGCCAACGATGGTGATTCCGGAGATGGCATTCGATCCGGACATCAACGGCGTGTGGAGCTGAGAAGGGATCTTGGTGATCAGCTCAAACCCTAGAAATATCGCCAGCACGAAGATGAACAGCAACAGGATGGTCATGATTCGGCCTCCACCAGCGCCCGGATTCGCTCGTCTCTGATTTCGCCATGATAGGTAAGCAGGCAACTCGCCAGAACGTCGTCTTCAGGGTCGAGTCGCAGCGTCTTTTGGTCCTCGTCCCAGGCATGTTCGATCAGATTGACGACGTTGTTGGTATACATCTGCGAAGCGTCCTTGGCAACCTCGGAGGGCAGGTTGGCAAGGCCGATCACCCGCACCCCGCCGATCATCACTTCCTGGTCAGCAACGCTCCCCTCGATGTTGCCTCCGGTCGAGGCTGCCAGGTCCACGGCTACCGAGCCGGGTCGCATGCCGGCGACCATCTCGGCGCTCACGATCCGGGGAGCCGGCCGGCCAAAAATCTGCGCCGTGGTGATCACCACATCGGCGTTGCCGACGTGACGCGCCATCTGTTGCCGCTGCGCCTCGAGCTGCTCTGCGGTCAGCTCCTTGGCGTACCCCTGTTCGGTCTGCCCCGTCTCGCCGACATCGATCTTTACAAATTTTGCGCCCAGGCTCTGCACCTGCTCCTCGACCACGGGGCGGGTGTCATAGGCCTCGACTCGCGCCCCCAACCGTTTGGCGGTGGCGATGGCTTGAAGGCCTGCGACCCCGACCCCTATCACGAACACCCGGGCCGGTGAGATGGTGCCGGCCGGCGTGGTCATCATCGGAAACAACTTGTCGATCCGATCGGCGGCTTTGATAACGGCGGCGTAGCCTGCCAGCGAAGCCTGCGACGAGAGGGCGTCCATCTTCTGCGCGTAGGAAGTTCGCGGAATCAGCTCCATGCACAGACTGCTGATGTCCTTGCTGGCCAGCGCTCCGACCAGCCCGATGTTGCGAAACGGATCCAGAAAGCCCACCGTTATCGACCCGGCACGCAGCAACCCCAAGCGGTCGTCAGGCGGCTTCTGAACGGTCACCAGGCAGTCGGTCGCACTCAACATCTCAGGGACGTTCGGATGCATTTCCGCGCCGGCATCACGGTAGCTCTCATCGTCGAGGTCGACCGGGATCCCATACCCCTCCGCGAGATGGACGTGGGCCCCCAACCGAACGAGCTTCTCGACGCCCTGCGGCATCAATCCGACCCGACGCTCGCCCGGTGCGATCTCCTTGGCTGCAGCGATGTTCATAATCACGGCATCATGACACACATGACGATGGGGCGACGAGCCGTTCTACCTTTCGGGACACCGCTGCCCGACCCCATCCTGGCTGACCCCACCCCGTCTCAGAACCGACGATTCGAGACGTGGTTACCGCGACCTGTCCCGGCTGGTAACACCTCCCATAGTTACGACCCAGTGCGCCGACCCAAGTCCCGATCGACTAAGGCTATACTTGGCCCCTATGAAGCATCTGGCAGTGCTCACCAGCGGTGGCGACGCCCCCGGCATGAACGCGGCCATCCGGGCTGTGGTACGCACAGCAATCCATGAAGATATCCAGGTATCGGGGGTCTACCACGGCTACCAGGGGCTTCTCGACGACGATATCCGCGACATGGGTGCGCGCAGCGTTGCCAACATCATTCACCGCGGCGGCACGATTCTCAGAACCGGACGGTGCCGGCCGTTTCTCGAGCCGGAAGGCAGGCACCTGGCGGCAGAAAACC
Organism: Trueperaceae bacterium; assembly: GCA_963662295.1. Classification (GTDB taxonomy): domain Bacteria; phylum Deinococcota; class Deinococci; order Deinococcales; family Trueperaceae. Next base: position 318,549 of record OY759346.1, on the reverse strand, counting down.
TTCGCCGCCGAGGCATCGAGGGCCTGGTGGTCATCGGTGGCGACGGGTCCTTGCGCGGAGCGGCAAAGCTGTTCGAGGAGCAGGGCGTAGCGGTAATAGGCATTCCCGGCACCATCGACAACGACATCTTCGGCACCGACGTGTCGGTGGGTTTCAACACCGCCATCAACATCGCCCTCGACGCCATCGACAGGCTGCGCGACACCGCTGCCAGCCACAACCGCCTGTTCTTGGTCGAAGTGATGGGAAGGGGGTGCGGCAACATCGGCCTCTACGTCGGCGTGGCCGGCGGGGCCGAAGCGATCCTGCTACCCGAAATCGACGTCGATCCCGATGCGGTGGCCGATACCCTCATCGCGGCCCAGGAACGAGGCAAGGCGTCGAGCATCGTGGTGGTCGCCGAAGGGGCCTTCGAGGGCGGAGCCATGGCCCTTCAAAAGCGCATCGAAGATCGGTGTAAGTACGAGGTCCGCACCACCATTCTCGGCCATACCCAACGTGGAGGCAGCCCCAGCGCCCGCGACCGCGTGCTCGCCTCGCGCCTCGGATACATGGCCGTACGGGGGCTCCTCGAGGGTCGGGGCGGACAGATGGTGGGCGTGGACCGGTGGGACACGGTATACCTTCCGCTGAACGAGGTGCTTAGCAACGACAAGGAGGTCGATTGGCAGCTGGTCGATATCGCTCAGGTTTTGGCCGTGTAGGCACGGCGCCTAGCCGGGTTTCAGACCGGCCCGAGCAGCAACCGCACGAAACGATCCTTCCCTTTTTGCAGCACCCGCGGCCGGAGCACGTCTACCGTCGCACGCCAATCCTCGACGGTCTCGCCATCGATTTTCAGACCGCGGTTCTGGATCAACCTGCGGGCCTCACCATTTGAATCTGTGAGCCCGGCCAGGGTCGCCAGCCTGAGCACCCCGATGGCACCACCCTCGACCGCATCGGCCGGGACCAGCACCTCGAGGATGTCGCTGGGGATGCCGCCCTTGGCGACGTCGTCGTAGCGGTGCTCGGCGTCGGCGATAGGCTCGTCGCCGTGGTAAATCCGGACCAGATCGCGGGCCAAGCTACGGTGGGCGGTGACCGGGTCGGCTGCCAGTTCGGCGGCAAGGGAGACGAGGTCGAGGTCGCCGCACAGCTCGGCGAAGCGAAGCAGGAGAGCGTCGGGAACCTGCATCGCCTTCTTGTACATCACCGCCGGCGGTTCGGCAATGCCGATGAAGTTGCCCAGCGATTTCGACATCTTCTCGACGCCGTCCAAACCCTCGAGCAGCGGCATGGTCAGCGCCACCTGCAGCTCCTGACCGTAGCTCCGCTGAACGTCGCGGCCTACCAGCAGATTGAACAACTGATCGGTGCCCCCAAGTTCCAGATCCGCTTCGATCGCCACCGAGTCGTACGCTTGGGCCAACGGGTAGAGAAATTCGTGAACGCTGATAGGTGTCCCCGCGCGAAAGCGGCGGGTGAAGTCGTCACGCTCCAGCATGCGCGCCACCGTGTAGCTCGAGGCGAGGCGCACGATTTCGCCGAAGCCCAGCGGGCTAAGCCAATTCGAGTTGAAGCGGATGACCAGTTTCGCGGGGTCGTCGTCGAGCACCAGCGTGGCCTGGGAAACGTAGCTCTCGGCATTTTTTCGGGTCTCCTCTAGGGTCAGCACCGGGCGCGTCTTGCTAAGGCCCGAGGGGTCGCCGATGGTCGCCGTGAAATCGCCGATGATGAGGATGACCTGATGCCCGAGGTCCTGGAACTGGCGCAGTTTCCTGAGGACCACCGCGTGCCCGACATGGAGGTCGCTGCTCGAGGGATCGACCCCGAGTTTGACACGGAGCGGGCGATTCTCTTTGGCGGCTACGGCCAATTTTGCCTCCAGGCCTCCCTCGGGGACAATGTGTTCGGCCCCGCGCTTCAGAAGTTCCAGAGTGCGTTCGCTATTCACAACTACCTCCGTCGGGCGTCGAGACGACAAAAAAACTACGACGTCGGTATCTACGCCGTCGGAAGACCGTGCAGGACTCAGCAGCGCTGCAGAAGGGCGTGGCGGAGGTACCGGCGATAGCCATCATCGCCGTCCAACTGTCCCGCTGCCGTCTGTGGTTGCCCGAGCCGGTTCATCGCTGCCAAGCAGAATAGCATGGCGGCAGGTCGCTCAGACAACGACCGTCGCCAAGCCGCTTGACCGATTCATTCGTGGGGGCTACACTCCACCCACTTCCACCATGGACCCCCTCTCAGACCTCGATTCGACCTCGCCCCCCTCCCACTTGCTGCGGGTCGCGTTGTGGCTCGAAGACCCGCTGGTACAGGCAGGGCTGATGGTCCTGCTGGAGGGCGCCGAAGGGGTCGAAGTCGTGCCTGAGGACGACAGCGACGTGGCGGTAATCCTGTGGGATGCAGACGCCGCTTCGGAACTCGCCCCACCACTCACGGCCGGGCAGCCGCCGGTCCTGGCCTTGGTGGCAGACCTCGAGCGGAGCACAACCCTGCTCGCTCGGGGGGTCGCGGGCGTCCTTTCGCGGCGTAGCTCCAGTGTGGGCCTGGCGGCAGGTCTACGAGCCGTTTCTGCAGGCCTCCTGGTGGTGCCTCGCGGTAGCCTCGATGCCCTGCTGCCCAAGCTGCCCGAAGCCGTAGCCAATCTACCTTTGGATCCGCTTACGGCGCGCGAGCTGGAGGTACTCGGTCTGGTCGCCGAAGGTCTTACCAATCGCGCCGTCGCCGACCGTCTGGAGGTCACCGAGTCGACGGTGAAGTTCCACCTCAACGCCCTGCTGAGCAAATTTGCTGCCGACACGCGGACCGAGCTGGTGGTGCGCGCTATCCAGACGGGCGACCTCCACATCTGAACCCTAGTCGGTGGGCCAGCGGTACCCGTGCGATCGGCCAGGTGCGCTCAGGTAAACGGGGGGCGCGAGGATCCAGGCGCAGTCGTAGGGTTAGGCCATGACTGTGAATTCGTTGGCAGAATCGTTGGCCGCGGCAGTCGCCGCACTCGACCCGAGCGTGGTGACGGTGCGCGGTCGCCGAGGCTATTCCTTGAGCGGGGTCGTGCTCAGCGACACCACGGTGATCACCACCAACCGAGCCGTGCAGCGTGAAGAAGACATCTCCGTTGTGGCCGCTGATGGCGGCCACCTGACCGCCCAATTGGTCGGACGCGACCCCAGCACCGATCTGACGCTTCTCAGGGTCGAGGCCCAACTCCAACCGGCCACCTGGGAGCCCTCCGATTCGCTCGCCGTAGGGGCGCCGGTCGTGCGCTTGGCACGCCCCCACGGGCTCCGTGCGACCTTTGGCATCGTGAGCGCTGCCGAGGGGTCCTGGCGCACCGAGGCCGGCGGTCAGCTCGACGCCTATCTGACAAGCGACGCCGTCTCGCCGAGAGGCTTCTCGGGTGGTCCCCTGGCTACACTCTTGGGCAGTGTCATCGGCATCACCACCCGCGCCTTCCGCGACGAGGCGATCACCGTCCCAACCGAGACGGTACGGCGCGTAGCGGACACCCTGCTCGAGCACGGCAGGATTCCTCGAGGGTATCTGGGACTGGCAGGCCAGCCAGTACGCATCCCCAAGGAGCTGTGGGAGGAGGCCGGAAGCAGGCGCGGCCTGATGGCGGTTTCCGTTCAGGCCGGCAGCCCAGCCTCTGAGGCCGGGCTGGCTCTCGGTGATACCCTGATCTCCGTCGCAGGTTCGCCGGTAACCCACACGGGTTCGCTGTTGGCCGCTCTCGACAGCGACGCGATCGGACAGAAGCTGGCCGTGCGCTACCTTCGTGGGGGCACCATCGAAGCTACTTCGGTTACGGTCGGCGAACGACCGACACGATAGCGGTTCGCTCTTGAACGCCCTGCAGACCCTCTCACACGATCTCGAGACGTTGGTTGCCACCGACACCCCCGCGGCCGAGGCCGGTCTGATTCGAGAAGACCTGGTGCTCGCGGTCGATACCCATCCGGTGGGCAGTGTAAGCGATCTTCAAAAACAGCTGATCATGGCGCCTGCGGCGTCCCTCACACTGGCGGTGTGGCGTTCAGGCTCACATCTGGAGGTGCCCGTGGCGCCGCTGTGGCCAAGCGAGGCGCGCCGGGTGGTGAACTGACCGATCGGAGTCAAAAACCATAGTGCTCGGGTCGTGAAGGTTCACCGGACAGCCGTTGGGCCCGTGCCGCGCCCCCTGCCCCCGCCACCGGGGGCGACTGGACTTGTTCCCGGCGCCCGAATGCCGGTAGCGTGGGCTATGCCTCGAACGACTACGCCTCTTCGTACCGTCACGCTCGCCCTGGTGATCTCGCTGGCAGGGGTGGCCCTTGCCGCTGGCGAAACGCCAACCTACGTCTCCGAACTCACCTTGTTGCTGGTGGTCAGCGCCGGCGTGGCTTTCGGGTTTTTCCGACTTGGGGTCACGCCCATCATCGGATTTCTGTTGGCGGGGGTGCTTATCGGTCCCAACGCTCTGGGCCTGGTTCGCGATCCGGAGCTGATCGACGCCGCGGCCGAAATCGGCGTGATCCTGCTGCTGTTCACGATCGGCATCGAGTTCAGCCTCGACCGGCTGGCCCGCATTCGGCGGCTGATCTTATACGGCGGGGGCCTCCAGGTGGGGCTCACCACCGGCGTCACGGTCCTGGTTCTCACCGCCTTCGGAATCGATTTTCGCAGTGCGCTGTTCACCGGTTTCCTGATCGCTCTATCGTCGACGGCGATCGTCATGAAGCTGCTCTCGGACCGCGCCGAAACCAACACCCCGGTCGGCCAGGCCGGCCTCGGCATCCTCATTTTCCAGGACCTTGCCGTGGTGCTGATGGTCCTCCTCATGCCGATTCTCGGTGGCGAAGGGGGCGGTGCCATCGGGGTGCTGTGGGCTTTGGCAAAGGCGGGCGGGATCGTCGCTGCGGTGCTGCTGCTGGCAGGCCGGGTGATGCCCAAGGTCCTCGAGGCGGTGGCCCACACCTGCTCTCAGGAGATCTTCCTGCTGACCGTGATCGGCATCTGTTTCGGAACCGCATATCTCACCAGCCTGGCAGGCGTATCGCTCTCGTTGGGAGCCTTCCTGGCTGGCCTTCTGGTCTCGGAGAGCCGCTTCGGCCAACAGGCCCTCTCGGAGATCCTGCCCCTGCAAATCCTGTTCAGCGCAGCCTTCTTCCTGTCGGTGGGGCTGCTGCTGGATCTGTCGTTTCTGGTCACCAACCTGCCGCTGATCGGCCTGGCCATTCTCGGCATCGTCATCTTCAAAGCGCTGGTGACCGGGGTGGCCGTGCGCCTGCTCGGCACCCCGCTCTCGGCCGCCATCCCCGCTGCACTGCTCCTCTCCCAGGTCGGTGAGTTCTCGTTCGTCCTCGCGCGCTCGGGCCGCGAGGTGGGCCTGTCACCCCTCGGCCTCGGCGAGGTCGGCACCCAGACGTTCATCGCCTGCACCGTGCTGCTGATGGCCGCCACACCGTGGCTGGCGCAGTTCGGCCACGTTCTCGGCAAGCGCTACAGTGCCAAGACAGGTACCGTGGCGATCGAAGATCCGGAAGCGGCCGAGATCGAAGGCTTCGACGACCTTGACGATCATGTGGTCATCGCCGGCTACGGAGGTGGGGCCCAGCGGCTCGCCGGCGTGCTCGACCGGGCCCGCCTCCCGTACGGCATTCTCACCCTCAGCCCTACCGGGGCGACCGAGGCGGGAGCGCAGGACCGACGCGTGATTCTGGGCGACTATTCCAGACAGGGTTTTCTGCGGCTGGCGGGTCTCGACCGGGCCCGCATGGTGGTGGTTCCCGACGACGAACCCGCCATGGCCCACCGGGTCGTGTCGGTGATCAAAGCGGCTCGACCGGAGGTTCCGGTGATCGTCGCAACCCGCTTCGACTCGAACGTCGAAGCGTTGAGCGGTGGCGGCGCCGACAGCGTCGTATCGCAGGAGCGGGCTGCCGCCGAACGGTTGATCAGCGGCGTACTCGAGGCATACGAACTCGACCACCTCGAGATCGAGAATCATCTGGAGGCGCTCGACAGCCTGGCGCCGAGCGCCCTCACCACGGTCGGCCTCAGCGCCTCTCAGGCCGCCACCGAACGGTGCAGCCACGTGGCCCGGGCAACCGTGGTGACTCCGCCCGCGGAACACGTATGTCCCGGGTGCGTAGCGCTAGGCGACAGCTGGGTACACCTGCGGATCTGTCTCGCCTGCGGCTATGTAGGCTGTTGCGACGACTCCAAGAACACACATGCCCACAGACACTTCGAGGCGGAGGGTCACCCCATCATCAAATCGCTCGAAGCGGGCGACAGCTGGGCATGGTGTTACCTTGACGAAACGAATCTCTAGGCAGGGTAGTCTTCCCCACGGTTGCGTCCGTGCCTAGTGCAGCAGAAGGGAGTTCAGGTGGCTAAACCTGTAATCCTCACGGTGGACGACGATCCCCAGGTGCTGCGGGCGGTGGCGCGCGATCTGCGCCAGCGCTACGGCGAACGGTACCGGGTCTTGCGAGCCGACAGCGGCCAAGCCGCATTGAAGGCGCTCAACCAGCTCAAGGAGCGCGACGATCCGGTAGCGCTGCTCCTGGCCGACCAGCGCATGCCGCACATCGACGGCGTGACCTTCCTCGGTGAGGCGATGGATCTGTTCCCGACAGCCAAACGCGCGCTGCTGACGGCCTACGCCGATACCGACGCCGCCATCGGAGCCATCAACGAGAGCAAGATCCACTACTATCTGCTCAAGCCCTGGGACCCACCGGAGCAGAAGCTCTACCCGGTCATCGACGATCTGCTCGACGACTGGCAGGCCGGCTACCGACCACCGTTCGAGGGAATTCGTCTGATCGGGGACCGCTGGTCGCCCGAGGCGCACACGCTCCGCGATTTCCTGGCACGGTCGCTGGTCCCCTATCAATGGCTAGACATCGAACAGGACGACGACGCCACGGCCGTCATGACACGTGCCGGGCTTACACCCGAAGACCTGCCCGCGGTGGTATTCGAAGACGACACCAGCGCCTCGAGACCCGACCCCGCCACGGTGGCCGAGCGGGCCGGGCTGCAGACACGTGCGGCCAGCGATTTCTACGACCTGGTGATCGTCGGGGCGGGCCCGGCCGGTCTGGCGGCGGCGGTGTACGGCGCATCCGAAGGGTTGAGTGTGGCCTTGCTGGACAGCAGTGTTCCCGGCGGTCAGGCAGGCACCAGCTCGCGCATCGAGAACTATCTCGGCTTCCCCGCCGGCCTGTCGGGCGCCGATCTGGCGCGGAGGGCCGTTACCCAGGCCAAGCGCTTCGGCACCGAAATAATCGCCCCCCGAGCGGTCGAAAGCTTCGACCTCCAGGAACACTACAAACGGGTGACGCTCGGGGACGGCAGCGAAATCAGCAGTCACGTCCTGATTCTCGCGACCGGCGTCGCCTACCGCAGACCAGACATCCCGGGAATCGACCGCTTTGGGGGTGCCGGCGTGTACTACGGCTCCTCTCTCTCGGAGGCGATGGCCTGCCGGGGCGAGGAGGTCTACGTCGTCGGAGCCGGCAACTCGGCCGGACAGGCAGCGATGTTCCTGGCCGACTACGCAGCCAAGGTGACCATGCTTGTCCGAGGGAAGGATCTCGGCTCAAAGATGTCGAACTACCTCGTCGAAAGAATCGACGAGCATCCGCTCATCAGCGTACGTGTGGAGACGCTGGTGGTAGCTGTGGACGGCGCCGAGCACCTCGAGACGCTGACCCTCGAGACCCAGGACGGAACCGAAACGGTCGCTACCAATGCGCTGTTCATCTTCGTCGGCGCTTCGCCGCAAACCGGCTGGTTGCCGGAACGGGTGCAGCGTGACGAACGCGGCTTCGTCCTTACCGGCCCCGATCTTTCCTACGAAGGCCTCGACTGGCCGCTCGAACGGGCCCCCTTCCTACTCGAGACCAGCATCCCCGGCGTGTTCGCTGCCGGCGACGTGCGCCACGGTTCGGTGAAGCGCGTCGCCTCGGCCGTGGGCGAAGGCTCGATCTCGGTGCAGTTCGTACACCGCTATCTCGGTGAGGTCAAGGTCTGATGGTCACCATCGACGATCTCCGCACCGTGGAAACGCTGGCCGATCTTCCCGAGTCGGAACTCACCTGGTTGGCGGAGCGGTTCCAGGAGCGGCAGGTAGCGGCCGGTGCAGTGTACTACCGGCAGGGCGACGCGGCAGAAACCATGGACATCTTGCTGGCAGGCAAACTCCAGCTGGCACGACGCGACGATGGGCAGGAGATCGCAACCCTCACCATCGAGGCGGGTGAGCTTGGCGGGCGTCTGCCCTTTTCACGTATGACCTCCCACGGCGTGTCCGCGATAGCGCTAGAGGACAGCCGCATCGCCGAGCTGCCCGTCCGACATTTCGACGGCATGCAGATGGAGGCTCCGAAGCTGCTCGAGCGGCTGGTGAACCAGATGATCGATCGGACCCGCGAGAACACCCAATTGGGCGCCCAGCGGGAGAAGCTGGTGTCGCTCGGCACCATGGCGGCAGGCCTGGCCCACGAGTTGAACAATCCGGCCAGCGCTGCCCGGCGCACCGCCCAAACGCTGGTGGCGCGCCTTCAACGCTTTGACGAACTCTCCTCGCGGCTGCTCAAGGAGGCCATGTTCGGCGACCACGCCGGGCCTGGCGACCCATTCCAGCCCATCACCGACGCACTCCGCCACGAAGGGACCGACCGCGATCTCCTGGATCAGGCCGACCACGAGGATTCGCTGGCCGACTGGCTCGAAGCCCAGCAGGTGGACAACCCGTGGGAAGTTGCCGGGACGTTGGTGGCGAGCGGACTCAGCCGAGAGGTTCTGGAACCGTTAAGCGAACGTCTGGTACCGCGCTACGTCCCTGATTTCCTCGCCTGGTTGCAGACCGACCTGGAGATGCGGGTGTTGGCCTCCGAACTCCTGGAAAGCACCTCCAGGATGTCCGAACTGGTCGGAGCCATGAAGGCGTACTCGTATTTGGATCAGGCCACCGACCGGGCCCTCACCGACCTCCACGAGGGGCTTCGAAATACGCTCACCATCCTCCAGCACAAGATCCGCAGGAAAGGTCTAACGGTCGAGAAGGACTTTGAGGAGATTCCCAAGGTACCCGCGTATGGCGGCGAACTTAATCAGGTGTGGACCAACCTGATCGACAACGCCATCGCCGCTGCCGCAGAGGGCGGCAGGCTGTGGCTCCGCACTCACGTGGATACCTCAGCCGAAATGGTCGTGGTCGAAGTGCACGATGACGGGCCGGGCGTGCCCGAATCGGTCCGCTCCCGCATCTTCGAACCCTTCTTTACCACCAGGGGCGTCGGCGAAGGCACCGGCATGGGGCTCGACATCGCCAACCGCATCGTTACCCGTCGGCACTCCGGAACCATTACGCTAAGTTCCCGGCCCGGCGACACCTGTTTTTCGGTACGTCTGCCGCTCGCCTGACCGCTCGCCCCCGGCAGCGTGATAACCGGGGAACAGAGGTGACTACGCTAGCGCTGCTAGCATCGGGGGTATGGGGAGGATCACATGCGGTTAAGAAATGTAGGACTAGGGCGCATAGGCGCAAAGAGTTCGGTGTTCTCACCGTGAAGGCTAAATGATGGATACCGCCCCCCCGTGCGCCTTCGTCATATTTGGAGCGACCGGCGACCTGGCCGCCCGAAAACTGTTCCCCGCTCTCTACCAACTACACGGTTCCAAGGCGCTTCATCCCGAGACCGCCATTATCGGCTACGGCCGCAGCGACCTAACCGACGAACAGCTCCGAGCGCGCCTTGAAGAGGCCGTGAAGCGTTTCAATGGCTCGTTCAGTAAGCGGAAGTGGAAGACCTTCGCACCCCGAATCTCGTACGTCCGGGGCAGCTACAACCAGCGCGAGGGTTTCGACCAACTCCACGAAAGGCTCAGCGGGCTCAAGCTGCATAATCACCTGTTCTATACCGCCACCCCGCCGGAGACCTATGAGGGCATCGCCCTTCGCCTCGGTGCGGCCGAACTCAACAAGAGCTCCGGCTGGACCAGGCTGGTCATCGAAAAACCGTTCGGGCACGATCTGCAAAGTGCCCGGGCCCTCAACCGGACGGTCTTGGGCAGCTTCCAAGAGAATCAAGTATACCGAATCGACCACTATCTGGCCAAAGAGACCGCTCAGAATCTGGCCGTGCTCCGTTTCGCCAACACGCTCTTCGAACCGACCTGGAATAGCCGCTACATCGACCACGTTCAGATCACCATGGCCGAACCGATGGGCATGGAGGGTCGCGGAAGCTTCTATGAGGAGGCCGGCGTGATCCGCGACGTGTTTCAGAATCACCTGCTGCAGCTGGCTGCGCTGGTAGCGATGGAACCGCCGGCCCGCTATGACGCCTTGAGCGTTCGCGACGAGAAGGTGAAGGTCCTCCATGCCATGACCTGCATCGAGCCGGAGAAGGCGGTTATGGGCCAGTACATCGCCTCCGAGGGAGTCGCCTCTGAGAGATTGGACGGCTACCGTCAGGAACCGGCGGTCGCACCCGATTCACTGCAGGCCACGTTTGCCGCAGTGCAGTTCGGAATCGCCAATTGGCGCTGGTCGGGAGTGCCCTTCTTCGTGCGGGCAGGCAAGCGCCTCGAAGTCAAGGCGAGCGAGATCGTTCTGCAATTCAAACGCCCACCGCACACCCCATTCACCCTCACAGAAAAGCTGAAGCCGGATCGCCTGGTGCTCCGGGTGGTGCCCAACGAGGGCATTACCCTCCGCTTCAATAGCAAGACACCCGGGCAGGGGATCGAGCTGGCCCGCGTCTCCATGAAATTTGCCTATGACGAGCACTTCGACCGGCCCAATCCCGACGCGTATGAAACGCTACTCCACGATGTCATGGTGGGCGACGCCACGCTGTTCCAGCGGGCCGACGAGGTTGAGGCCCAATGGCAGGTGGTGCAGCCTCTGCTCGAACACTGGGATCGGGGCGACAAGGAACCCGAATTCTATCTGGCCGGCTCCCGGGGACCGAAGGCCGCAACGGAGATGCTGACCAAACAGGGCCGCTACTGGCACCTGCCGGGGAAGGACTGAGGCCTCAAAACCGCAGCGAAGCCCAGGCGCGGATTTGCGTCCCTGACGCTGCCCGTGCTACATTGCCCCCGTGTCATCTATCCGAATTCTAGGGGTGCCCATGGACCTTGGGGCGGGGCGCCGCGGCGTCGACATGGGCGCTAGCGCCCTGCGGTTGGCCCGACTGGCGCCAACCTTGGCGCAGCTGGGGCACCAACTCCAGGATCTCGGCAACATCGAAGTGCCGGTAGCGGAGGCGACGGCGAACCCGAGCGGCCTGCACTTCGCCGACGCCATCGCCGACACGTGTGGCCGCACCTACCAGCGGCTCATGTCGTTGCCCGATGACGTATTCCCGATCGTCCTGGGGGGCGACCATTCGATTTCGATGGGCTCGGTGGCAGGCGTGGCGCGCGGGTTTCGCACCGGGGTGGTGTGGATCGACGCGCATGCGGATCTCAATACCCCGGAAACCAGTCCGAGCGGCAACATTCATGGGATGCCGCTAGCGCACCTGCTCGGCCTGGGGGATAGCCGGCTGCTGTCGATCTGGGGCGGAGGGGCGCTCTTGCAGCCCGAAGACATCGTGTTCATCGGCCTGCGCAGCCTCGACGGGGCGGAACGAGAGCTGATTAAAGGAGAGGGCATTCGGGCTTATACGATGAAGGAGATCGACACCCGCGGCATGGCCCATGTCGCCAGCGAAGCGCTGGACCACCTGACGGGCGTCGAGCGGCTCCATATCTCGTTCGACGCGGACGCCCTCGACCCAGATCTCGCACCGGGGGTGGGGACGCCGGTGCCCGGAGGCCTCCGCTACCGCGAAACGCACCTCCTCATGGAGCTGCTGGCCGACTCGGGGCGTGTTACCAGCCTCGATTTGGTGGAGGTGAATCCGATTCTCGATATTCAGAACCGTACCGCTCAGACCATGGTCGAGATGGCGGCCAGCCTGCTCGGCAAACGCATTCTGTGAACGGCTCTCAGGCGTCGGTTTTCGGAGGCAGAGAGCGCACGTAGTTGGTGCCCAACTCGAGCCAGGCGGCAAGCTTTTCGTCGGACTCGAAGCCGTCGGTAGCCACGAACACCATGCCTTTCATGGGTCGGCCGGTGAAGTTCATCTCGCGAGCGTACGACAGTTGCAACATCTGCTCGTAGCGCTCGGGTCCAACCCGCACCATCAGCTCGTGGCCCACCACCCCGAACGCCATATGCCCGCCGAACATAAAGGCCAAGCCGCCGAACATCTTGCGTTCGAAGCAGCTTGGGTCATCGCTAAAACGCGTCCGAATGCGCTCTGCCAAACCTTCGTCGTAAGCCACGGTCAACCACCCTTCCTGTCAAGCCTAGCAGGGCCCGGTGACACCGCACTATCAGCAGCGCTCAGGGTGCCGCAGGGTCCAGTAGAAGCAGGTGCGTGCGGATTCGGGGCATGAACCGTTCCAGCGCCTCCGCCCCGGCGTGGATCGCCTCCTCAGCTCGGTGAAAGTTCAGCCAGTGAATCGGAGGCCGCAGGTTGACCTTGAGCCGGCCGTCTTCCTGATCGTCGAGCAGCCAGGCATCGGCCACAATCGCCAACCCACGGCCGAGACGTCCCAAGGCGTGATCGCCTCGGCTGTCCCCGAGTGAACTGTGGAGCCGACGTCCGACGCGGGTGCCGAGCAACCTCCGAACGGTCTGCAGGGCCTGCGAGTCGCAGACTTCCACCCCAGCGCCAATGCCGATGGCGAGGTCGACCCCCGCACCCTCGAGGGTTTCGAGCGGAACGGGCGAGCCCACGCCACCATCGATCAGGCGCCGCCCGGCGACCGAGACCGGGGCGAAAATTCCCGGCAGCGAGGCGCTGGCCCTCAGGGCGGGGGCCAGCGGTCCCTCGCGCAGGAGCACCTGCTCACCGGAGTCGACGTCGGTAGCGACAACCAGCAGTTCACGCTCGAGATCTCGGAAGTGTCGCCCCTCTACCAGACGATCGAAATAGGACTCGAGGCGTACCCCGTCGAAGAGCGCCGCCTTGTGAAGACCGAAATCTGCGATATGGGGGAAGATGTCGCGGCGGCGGAGCCTGCTAGCCTCGGCAGCGAGTTCGAACGGGCTTCGGCCCAACGCATACAGGGCACCGACGACAGCTCCGAAACTGGTCCCGGCTACTACCTGTGGAGCGATACCGTTCCGCTCGAGGCTGGCCAGGGCCCCGATATGAGCGTAGCCACGGGCGCTTCCGCCGCCCAAAGCCACCCCGATCCGAAACGTGGTGATGGGGTCTGGGGTCATCACCCCTACGGTAGCGGACGAAGGTGAGTCTGAGCTGTCAGCGACATGAGATGCTTTGGGAGCGCCCATGCAACACTTGAAGGGTGTTAGAGAAGCGCTTAAGCATAGCGGTGATCCACCACAAGACCCCGGACCTGCTCGGCCGCTGCCTGAATCGCCTGCAGCAGTTCGCGGCCGGGGCGTCGGTAGCTGTGGTGGACACCGCCCCCAGCGCTGAAGTAGGCGAGCGGATAGCGCGCTCTTTTCCCGATATCGCCTACCTTGGGACGTCGAACCACAGCCTGGCCCATGCGGCCAACGTAGGTCTCGAGTGGGGCACCACGCCCTACCTGGCCCATATGAACGCCGACGTGCTCGTCGGTCCCACCACGTTTGCCGATCTGCTCGCAGCGGCGTCGCAGCCGGGGGTGGGCATCGTTGGACCGATCAACCTCACTGCCGAGCAGCGACCCCACAACCTGGGGTTGCCGTACCGACGTCACTATCGCGGCGTTCGACGCACCGGCAGGGCCTCGGTGCCGGTACCGTGGCTCGCCGGTAGCCTCCATGTGGTTTCGCGCACCGCTTTGGATTCCGTCGGCGGCCTCGACACCAGCTTTCGCTTCTACAACGAAGATATCGACTGGTGCGAGCGGATGAACCGGGCCGGCTTCGGTTGCCTCCTCGTCGCCACCGACGTCACCCATTTGGGCGGTCGGTCTACACCACCCTCAGCCTCCTTCATGATCGAGGGGCTCCGCGGTGGGATGGTGGTTTCGCAGCGGTATCGACCGGTCTGGTACCGCGTCGCCCACCGATGGCTGGTGGGCCTGGCTGCCCTCTACGCCATCCCTTTCTCGGCGGATCCCGAGCGCCGCAGAGCCCTGCGATCCGTCGCCCAGATGTTCGCCATTGGACGGTTCGAAGAGAGCCCGTTCGGAGCGACCTTGAACAGCAGAAATCCTGCCTTTTGGGGCGACCAGCCGGGCGCTTGAGGCGGAGATCGTGCTAGGGTTGTGGGCGTGCTCGAGTCCCTTTCTGAGCTTGCCACCCGCGGTCCGATCCTGGCCTACAGCCTGCTGGCAGCCTCCTTGTTAGCGCTCGTTTCGATTGCCGCAGGCCTGCTGCGTGGCGATGTGAGAGCGCTGTTACGACCCTCGGCAACGCTGAAGATAGCGGTCGCGGTGGCGCTCGCATTCGTCTTGGCGCTCCTCGGACAAGCCCTGTCGGGCGATGGCGCCACCCCGTGGTCTCTGAGTGGGTTGCGCCGCCTTCCTCTCTACCTGATGGCGTTGGCGTTCGGTCCCAGCGCCGGCCTCGTGTCAGGCGGCCTGTTCGCGGCCTTCGAAGCGACCAGCGGCACCCTCGGGTGGCGCGAGGCGATCCTCACCCTAGAGCTGGTGGCCCTCGGCTGGCTCGCGATCTACCCCAGTCCGTTCCTCACCCGCTTCGCGGGTCCGATCAATGCGCTTCTGGCCTACGTGTTGGCCTGGGGCACGGCCGGTATCGCTCTGCTAGAGCACGAACAGGGCGCGGTAACCATCCAGGGCCTGTGGCAGCAGCACCAGGAACCCGTGCTGGGGCTGTTGGTGGCAGCTGGCCTGTTGACCCTTGTCGGGCCGGTCAGCTACGCGGCTCTGTTTCCGGAAAGCCGCATTGCCCCGAAGCAGCCGAGCGCCGCCATCCCAGAGACAAGGATCGCTGTCGAGGCCCTGGACCGTCCTACTCCCCTGCGCGATCCGAGCCTCCCGATCCCCGATCTGCCGGAACAGTACGCCCGTCAGCGCCCGACCAAGGTGCTTGACGCACCACCCTTTGACCCAAGCGACGAAAATTTTTAGCGTTCACAGGCGCCGTAGGGGGATCCTCACACCGAACTCGTTGCCGTCGGCGAGCGGCCGGCCCCAAGCCGCGCCCCCCCAACGATCGGCGATCGAGCGCACGATAAAGAGACCGAGACCGGTCCCCTTGGCTTTGGCCGACGAGCCCCGAGTGTGCGCCTCGAACAGCTCGCCAATCCGCTCGAAAGGGAGGGGGATCCCGCTGTCCTGCACCAGCAGATCGAGATACGGCTCGTGGTCCGGGTCCGGCCGCGTTCGGAGCCACACGGCCGCCCTATCGGGGCCGTGGACAGCGGCGTTTTCGATCAGGTTGACCACCACCTGAAGAAGCTTGTCCGGATCGGCCCACACGGCGCAGTCCGGCACCGCCGAGCGAAGCTCGATGTGGTGTTCGACAAGCGTGGGCTGAAGGACGATGACGGCCCGCTCGATCACCTCGGCCAACAGCAAGCTTCGTTCCCGGGGTGGCGAGACATCGACCGTGAGATCTTCGATCAGACGAACCAAGCGCTCGGTCTCGGCCTCGGCCCGATCGAGAAATCTGCTGCGCCGATCTGCTCTCAGGTCGTAGCGCAGAGCCTCCAGAGTTGCTCGGATCGTGGTCACCGGGGTTCGCAGCTCGTGGGAGAGAACTGCTAGCAACTCGTGCGCGCTCTGCTGACTGGCCCGAAGCTCGCTCACATCGCGAAGCAGCAACCCGGTCGCGAGCGGCACGGCGACGATGGTTTGGCCGTGCCTGTGCACTTCGACCGTCTCCCGGTCGAGATAGCAACGTTCGAGCCGATGATCGCGCACCACCGCGATAAGCGGTTGCCCTTGCGCACGCTGCGGATCTACCTGAAGCATCTCCGCGGCCGCTCGGTTGATCCGGGCCACCACACCGTCCGCAATCGAAACAACGCCCTCTTCGAGATCATCGAACCAGCTGTCAGCCGCCATCATCACCCCTCACGAGGCGGTACCCTCGCCCCCGGACGGTTTCGATAACGAGAGAGGCCAGCCGCGAACGGAGTTGGGCGATGTGCTGATCGACGGTTCGTTCGGTGCCCAGGAAATCCTTTCCCCAAACCCGGTCGAGGAGCTCGCTACGCGTGTAGACACGACCCGAATGCGCGGCGAGAAAGGCCAGCAGTTCGAACTCGCGTCGCGTCAGCGGTACCGCCGTGCCCCCGAGAACAGCGCGGGCTTCGTCGACGTCGATGAGCAGCTCACCCAGGACGATGTGCTGCCGGGGCCGCACGCGCCTCAGCAACGCCCGAACCCGCGCCACCAGCTCGGCGGCGCTGAACGGCTTCACCAGATAGTCGTCGGCACCGGCCTCGAGTCCTGTTACCCGGTCCATCTCGCTGGCGCGGGCTGTCAGCATAAGCACCGGCAGACGGTGGTCATCGGCGTTGTCACGCAGGGTCCGAAGTACATCCAAGCCCGACCCGTCGGGCAGCATCCAGTCGAGCACCACCAACTGCGCCCCCTCGAGCAACGCCCAGGCCTGTTCCAGGCTCGGCGCAACCGTTACCGAAAAACTGGCCTGCTCGAGGTGGAACGAGACGACCTCGGCGACGCCGGGATCGTCCTCGATCAACAGCACCCTGGCACTGCGGTCCATCGCCTCAGTCTACCCCTACCGGCATCGGTATTCGGCTGGGGTCCAGGCTGGCAAGGTGCCCCCTCCCTGACACACTTCTGGCCGTGCGAGCGCACCCTGGCGGCGTGGTACCCTCGCTGTCATGAACGCCCTGGATCAGGACATCCAGGAAATAACCGCGGCCACCATCCGAATGCTCAGCCTGGTGCGCGAATCGACCGACCTGGCAAAGCGGGCACTGATCGATTCCGAAGCTGCGGCTGCGACCGCGTGCACCGCCAACGACCGCAGGGTCGACGCAGCGGAATCCGAGATCGAGCAGCGCATCGTGACGGTCATCGCCCGACGGCAGCCGACCGCTAAGGACCTTCGATTCCTGGTGGCAGCCTTCCGGTCGATAACCCCGATCGAACGCGCAGGCGACTACGCAGTCCGCGTCGCCCAAGCGGGTGCCGAGCTGGCGTCGCAGCCTCCCCTCAAGAAGTACCTTGACATGGCGAGGATCCTCGAGATCCTCGGCACCATGATCGAAACCACGATCAAAGCGCTGGCCGAAAGCGACGCCGATTCGGCCCGACGAGCGCTCGCGATGGACAACGAGATCGATGAGCTCTACGAACAGATCCAGCGAGAACTGCTTACCCATATGATCGAGGATCCCAACACCATAACCGCTGCTACCCGGCTGCTGAGCGTAGCACGCTACCTGGAGCGCTTTGGGGATCACCTGGAAAATGTCAACGAGCACCTGATCTATTGGCTCGACGGGGAGCGCATCTAGCCGTCTCCAAGCGGATCCCGTGATGAGGGGCTTTTCGCAGAGAGAGTCGGTGCCGCTAACGTAGCCTGAAACCCGTGCACACTCCGCCTTCGAGCGAGCCCAGCGTACGCCACCCGGTCGACGGCTGGGAAGGCCGGTGGCTCCGCAGAGGCGTCCTGCTGCTGGCGCTCGCGGTCGCCAGTCTGGTGCTTGTGGGCCTCACGTTTGGCGGGTCGAGCAGCGACGCTAACGCGGCCTCACCCCAGCTCAGGGCCTGGTGGGGCCTGCGCAACCTGATGCTTGGACCGCCGCGAATCGGTATCCAGATCGGCCATTGGCAAGCGGAGCAACAGCCCGAAGAACTGGCGGCGCTGCGCTGGAACACGGGCGGCCGGGCCGCGGGGCTCGACGAAGTCGCGGTCAATCGCGCCGTCGCCGAAGCGCTCGCCGTCCAGCTGGAGGCGCGGGGCGTTAGGGTCGATCTGCTGCCTGCAACGATCCCCCCTCGTTACCGCGCCGATGCGTTCGTTTCGGTCCACGCCGACAGCAGCCCCGACCCGGAACGGCGCGGCTACAAGAGCGCCCATTTCGAGCCGGCCCGAAACGGGCGCGAAGCGAGACTCAAGGCCTTCGTCGACGCAGCCTATCTCAGGCTCTCGGGGCTGCCCGGCGACGACGCCAACACCACCGCCAACATGTTCAACTACTACGGCTTCAACACCAGGCGGTATCGGCATAGCGTCTCACGGAACACGCCAGCGGTGCTGGTGGAGCTGGGCTATCTGAGCCACGCCGAGGACCGCGAATACCTGCTCGAAAGCGCCGGTCCAAGCGGCGCCCTGGCCAAAGGAATAGTGGCCTACCTGGTAGCGATAGGACGGCTCTCGATACCGTGACGCGGCGGCTCTTCGTAGCGCTGGAGGTATCCTTTGAGGTCCACACCATCCTGGCCGAGGCCCAGACCCTGCTGGCAGACGGCGTGCCCTCCGACGCGGTTCGCTGGCAGCAGCAAGACGCAGCGCACCTTACCCTGGTGTTCCTCGGTCCGGTCGCCGATTCCGACCTTCCGTTCTGCCGCTCGGCGGTAGCGAAGGTGGCAAGCAGGCACGAACCTTTCGATCTCGAGACCTCGACGCTAGGTGCCTTCCCCAGCTTTGATCGGCCCAGCGTGCTGTGGTTGGGCGTACGCGATTCTGGTCTGCGCGACCCCCTTCAGGCCCTGCACAGGTCGCTGGCGGTGGAGCTGGCAGCGGTGCACCAGGAGCGACGCGACCGGTCGTTCAGACCCCATCTGACTCTGGGCCGGGTAACGCGGCGTGGCACCGACCCCAGCAGCTTTCGAGCGCTACTGGAAAGCTACCAACCGGCACCGGTCGGCTGGAGTGTATCGGAGTTGATCCTGTTCGAGGGTGTGGGTGAAGCGTCCGCAGCGGTGGTGGCCCCAAGTACCGGGTACAGCTGCGCGCCCCCCTGTCCAAGGCCCGCCAGGACGGCGACCATGGACCTTAAGGTTTTCATTTTTCTCGTGCTAGCATCGGCACCATGCGGCCGGCGTTGGTGATGATCGCAATCGTGGTGCTGGCAGCCGCCTGTCGGCCCCCCGAAACGCAGGGTGGATCGGCAGGAGGGTTGGTGATCAGCGTCCACACAGAGGCCCAACCGCAGCTAGGGACCAGCCCCCTGCGCATTGTGGTGGAGCGCGACGGCGAGGTCGTTACCGGCGCCGAGGTAAGCGTTACCGGCGACATGACCCACGCCGGCATGGTCCCGGTAATCCGTGAGGCTGCCGAGCTGGAACCGGGTGTCTACGTGGCCGACGACTTCGAATTCACGATGGCCGGCGACTGGATCCTGACCGCCGATGTGCGACTGCCCGACGGTGGCAGGGCCACCGGCGAAGCGCGCACCAGTGTGGGAGGCAATTAGATGCTGTTTTGCAGGCTGAGCGTTGCCCTGCGCGCCGGTCTGGCGGCCTACGCCGCCGGCATCCTTCTCTGCGCCCTCGCCGCCACCCCGCTCATCGCCTCGGACAACTTTGGACATTCGCATTCCGAAACAGCTCCGGTCCACGTCCACCCCATAACACAACTGCTCCCCATCGACACCATCCACGCCCGCCAGCAGGTGGGAATCGTATGGGTGGTGGTGGCGTTTCTGGCTCTCATCGGTGCAGTTCGCGCCCCTATCAAACCCGTCTACGGAAGACGGCGGTGCAGAGCCCCTCCAGTGCTGGCGTGAGGCAATCCGTTCGGGTCTAAGCCGCATCACGAGAGAGTACCCTGGTGCCGCAGCCGACTCCGAATCGATGCCGCGCAGGCGGCGAGCCACGTGAATGCCCGGAGGACCCATGAAGAGACACATCTGGTTGCTGACTGTCCTACTCCTTACGCTCGGCCTGGCCCTGGCCCAAGACGAAGCCGACCAGCAGGACGAACCCGACACCCACGAACACGCCACCGTCGAGGCGGGAGCAGAGGACCGCAACCTGGTTGACCTCGGCGATGATCGCTATGCCATCGTCCCACTGGTATCCCTCGACGAACGTGGCTACCACGGAACCCTGGTTCTGACCCTGGCTCAGGGCGGCACCGTTGACCACATCGATGACGAGCACGAAGACGATGGGGAACACGCGGAGGCGCCCCGTCCCACCGCCGCACTGCAAAGCCCTGACGGTGCGGTCGTCGCGCTTCAGGTGCTCGAGCCCCGCACCGACGGGGCGATAACCGCGTACGTTATCCCCTGGTTCAGCGGGGCCACCACCGGCAGCTTCGATGGCGTATGGCGTCTGACCCTGAGCAACGGTGATAGCCAGGTAGAGGTACCGATCGCTATCGACAGCGAGCGAACCGCCCTGAGCGAGGTGATACCGGTGTTCGCCCCGGCACCGACCCTCTCCGGTGCCGGCCTGACAGAGGCCTTCATCTACGCCTTCCGGCAGGGCGAACCGGTGCACGCCCCCATGGACGTACAGCGCCGCATGCCAGGCATGCAGCACAGCACCGACGAAGAGCGGGTGGCGCTGGTGCATGATCATTTCGTGCCGCTGGCGGAGTTGGCGCCGGTGGGCGAGGCGATGGCCAACCGCTCGCCGCTCAACTTCTCCATGGCGGGCACGTGGGAGTTGATCCTGAGCATCGCCGGAGAGGACGCCGAGGCGATCCTCATGACGATCCAGGTAGTGAGCGACTAGGGCCGTGCAACTTCCGCTCTTCGAGCCAGATCCGGACAACTCGGCACAGATTCAGCCGCAACCGCGCGGCTTCGATCTGCTGAGGTTGCCCGGTCTGCGCCGCTTCATCCGCTGGCGTTACGCCCGGGCGGTGTTCCAGATCCCACTCCTGGTGCTGGCCGTGATCGTGATCGTCGACGGCTTCACAGGCCGCCAGGTGGCCCCTCGCAACGTCGCCACCACCGCCGTTTGGCTTCACTACCGAGGTCTGGTGGTGATCGCCCTGGCACTGGTCGGCAACGCCTTCTGTGCGGCCTGTCCGCTCATGCTGACGCGCGGCCTGACCCGGCGCCTCGAGCGGTTGTTTCCCGCCAAAATCGCTTGGCCCCGAGGCCTCAAGAACAAATTCTTGGTGGCTGGGTTGATGGTCCTCTACTTCTTCTCCTACGAGTACTTCGATCTGTGGGCAAGCCCCTGGCTCACGGCGTGGCTGGCGGTCGGCTACTTTGGAGCGGCGCTGGCGATCGACACGCTGTTTCGCGCCGGTACCTTCTGCAAGTACGTCTGCCCCCTCGGCAACTTCAATTTCGTGTTCGCGAGCGCCTCGCCGACAATGATTACCGCCGTCGAACACGACGTATGCCGCAGCTGCGAGCACAAACCGTGCCTGCACGGGCGCGAGAGCGCTAGCGAACCCGCCAAAGCGGGCGGGGGGGCGGCCTTCATTCCGCTCAGTGAGATCGCCAACGCCAACGGCGAAGGGGCGTTTCCCGGCTGCGAGACCGACCTGCTGGTGCCAGCCATGCAGTCGAACATGGATTGCACCAGCTGCTTCAACTGCGTTCGTGCCTGCCCCTACGACAACGTCGCCATCACCGTTCGCAGCCCGACCTGGGAGTGGCTGCGCGAGCCCTGGTCCAAGCGTGGCCGACTGGCACTGATGACGCTTGGGGTCGCCCTGACATTTCTCGGACTGATGAACGCCGCCGCCATGATCTCGCCGTTTTTCAGGTTCGCGAGCTGGCTGTCGGGCCTGCTGAGGTCCGAAAACGAAGCCCTGATTCTGAGCCTGTTATTCACCAGCGTTACGGTAGGTGGTCTGCTAGTGGCCACGGCCGCAGCCACGGTGGCAGACGCCCTCGGAGGCGAAGGGTGGCGACCCAGGGCGGCATTCCTCCGCTGGGGCTACGTCTCGGTCGCCTTGGGGTTCGGGTTTTGGGGGGCGCACTACATCTTTCACTTCCTGACAGGCGCGCTGTCGATCGTGCCGGTATTCGAGCACTTCTTCAGCTACCGCGGCCTCGCCATCGATCCCAATTGGCGCCTGGCCCAACTCATCCCAAGCCGCTGGCTGTTTACGATCACCGCCTCCATCACCTCGCTGTACGCTCTGCTGGCGGTTTTCCTGACGATCCGTATCGCCATCCGCGACTTCGGCCGCCGGGGTGTGCTGGCCATGTGGCCGATGCTGCTCTTTGTTATCGCCTTTGCCACCGTAGGGTTGCTCATACTGGGGCAACCGATGGAGATGCGCGGCACCATTCTGGGGCCGAGTTTCTAATCCGTGAACGCCGGGTCGAAAGCTTCACATTCCCTGCCGAAGGCGCAGCGCCCGACAGCGCTGCGCCTTCCGAGCCGCTAGACTGGAGCCGTCATGAGCGTACGAAACATCGTGTTGATCGTCGTCGCAGTCGTTCTTCTGGCCGGTGTTGGCGCGACCGTAGGGATCGGCCTGTTCCAGAATTCGCCCGGCGTTCCCGAGTCCTTCGAGATCGATTTTCGCGGGTTTGGCTATGTCGAGAAGATCGCCGAACAGCGCGACGGCTGCCGGGTGCAGCTGGCCATCTACGAATGGATCAACCTGAGCCCTGGCTTCGAAATTCACGAAATTCCCAGACAGAACGACCGTTTCACCCTTACCGGCAACGTCGACAGCTGCCAGGCTCTGACCGTCGCGATGGCGGCCACCGGCCAGCACATCAGCTTCTCGGCAGGACGTTCGGGTGCCCGCTGGTTCTTTACCGGCAGGCCCGAAGCTGCCTACGGGTGCGGTGGTCTCGGCGTCGAGTGGGTGCCAGAACCGCAATCCTGATCCGCTGGTCGCGGGCCACATCACCAAGGCTTCCGATCCCGGCTGGCGCAACTGGGTAGCGCAGCCCCGAGCCATCACCAGGGCGAGGATCGGGCAGATGACGACCTCTGATGGGAACTGAAGTCCCTGCAGAAGCGGTGCTTCGCTTGGCATTGGAGGCATTCTCTACACGGCCGTTCATGCTTCTGGCGCGATGCCAGGGGAGGTGCTGTTGTGCCTGGGTTTGAGGTGCTACTATAGATCCATAAATTCAGTTCTCCTGAATCGTTGGTTTTCAGTAGCAAGAATTCCAACGCCTGACGACAGATTGGAGGTGATTGACCCACCTTACCCGTCATTCGCTACTAGCCTCTGTATCACCAAGAGAGAGCATGGGTTTGGTGATGGACCACCCCACGAATAGGCTGACCCGCCTCACCCGCGAACCGACGCCGGTTCGCACCACTCATGGGAGGTAAAGAACCGTGAGAAGAACCCTCCAAGCAGCTTCAGCCATCCTCATCATGATCGTAGGCCTACTCGCCGGCACCGCCACCGCGCAGGGAATGTACACGCAGTCGCCCTTCCTCGACGCGATGGTCGCCGACGGCACCTTGCCCCCCGTCGACGAACGCCTCCCGCTACAGCCCATGGTCTACGAGTACGCCGCAGAGGTCGGCACCTACGGCGGGCAGTTCAACGTGTTCTCCCTCGCCAACCACCCCTGGAACGACCTCACCGAAGAACCCGCCCGCGGGCCCTTCATTCTGCTGTTGACGAAAGAGGGCGAATTCGTTCCCGATGTCGCCCTCGAGTACAGCATGGACGAGAACTACGAGGTCGTCACCATCAAGCTGCGGGAGGGCATGCAGTGGTCGAACGGGGACCCGTTCACCTCTGAAGACTTCAGTTTCAAGCTCGAATACATGGGGGAACAAGGCTGGAACAGTGAATTCGGCACCGCGGACGCGGTCGTCGAGACCCCCGACCCGTACACGGTGATCATCCATCAGGGCGAGTCCAGGCCACGCACCTGGCTGAACATGGTCCACTGGCGCGGCGGCGAATGGACGATGTTCAACCCCAGCAACTATCTCAAGCGGTGGCACCCCGAGTTCACCGATGACGCCGAACTCGTGGCCATCGAAGAGGGCTTCCAGACCTGGGAAGAGGCGTTCAACTGGCACGCCTACTGGAACCCGCTGAACGACGTCAACAAGCCGACCACGCAAATGTGGGACCCCGAGGAGTTAGGCTCCACCGGGAGGCTCTACCATCGCAACCCGTACTTCCACCAGGTCGATACCGCCGGGCAGCAACTCCCGTACGTGGACACGGTGCTGACGCAGCTCGTCGATCCCGAGACGTACCAGCTCAAGATCGTCGCCGGGGAAGCGGACCTCGCGTGGGGCTCCGCCTCATTCAGCAACTACACGCTGTACAAGGAGAACGAGGCGGCCAGCAACTACGTCGTGACCCTCCTTCCCGCCTTTAAACCCGCTGAAGCCACGTTCCTCTTCAACTTCAGTCACCCGAACCCGGTATACAAGGAGCTGTTCAACACCGTCGAGTTCCGGCAGGCCATGTCGATCGCGATCGACCGCGACGAGATCAACGACTTGGTCCTGCAGGGTTTCGCCAAGCCGCTGCAGTGGACGATCACCGAGTTCTCCCCGCTCTACAAGGAAGAATGGGGTCAGAACTGGGTGCAGTTCGATCTGGACCTGGCCAACAGCATGCTCGACGATCTCGGCCTGACCGAGCGCAACAGCGACGGGATTCGCCTGGGCTCGGACGGCGAGCCCCTGGTGTTCATCGTCCTCACCTCCGCGGAAGCCCAGCCCGCCGCAATACAGATTTACGAGCTGGTCCAGGAGTACTGGGGTGACCTTGGCATCCGTATAGAGATCAGGGGCGTTCCCACTGCCACCAACATTGAAATCCACCGTGCCATGGAATGGGAAATGGTGTCCGGTAGGGACAACAACGGCGAGATGTACACGACCATCCTGGGAGGATCCGGGAGAGGGATGATCGGAGTCAACAACTGGTGGTGGCAAATCTATCGCGAGGCCGAGGGCGACATCGCGGCGGGCAGGAAGACGCTCGCGGACTACGCAGACGGAGTCATCCCTGGTGAGGAGCCGCCGGCCGAGTTTACGTCGATCTTTGACAAGCGCCAGGCTCTCACGCTCACCCTGTTCGGCAGCCCGGAGTACACCGCCCTCGCCACGGAGATGCTCCAGGAGCTTTCGGACGGACTCTACGGGATCGGAACGGTGGCGCAGACGCCGATAGTGTTCATCTCGAGACCCAACATCGGGAATCTCCCCACCGAGTTGATGCCCTGGTTGGAGGGTGTCCTCGACCTGAACCACTTCAGCAACACGTGGTTCTACAGGACCGAGTAGCGCCTAGTCGCTGAGATCCAGCGGTTGAGGGACGCCTCCGGACAGCCTCACACGGGGTGACCGGAGGCGTCCCCATCTCAACGGGACCGTCCGCCTGTCCTGGAGGGCATCCCGAGCTTCGCCACCCGCTGCGCTGTATCGATCAGGAGATGTTTCTCTCAGCTTGATAAATTCCGCACTTAGGATATTTACTCACACAGCGGGAGAAAGCACGGATGCCACCCGACACACCTCTCCAGTCTGTCGACCCAAACCTGCCTCCTGAACTCAGGCAGGTGGAATCTACGATTTCGCCGGTACAGGGGTTTGAGCCAAGCGCATCACTCATTCGATTCGGACAGAGCATGGCATCCCTGCTGCTGGCATCCGTCGCCTCGGTCGCGCTGGCGCACGCCACCATCGTCCTGGGCACGCTGAGCCTGGAACCCAATCCACCGCAGCCGGGTTCTCAGATCAGGTTTCGCCTCGAGATGATCGACCCGACCCAGGTCCCCATAGAAGACGCCGTGGTCCGAATCGACGTGACGCCGACTGCACGGGGAGCGGCCGTGACGGCCACCTTCGACGAGACCGCTCCGGGCATCTACGAGGCGACGCTGGTGCTGCCGCAAGGTGGCGAGTACGCGCTGCTGATGCGCGATCAGACCTTCCGCCAGGAGGAGGCGCAGGCGAAGCTGCTGCTGAACCTGGACAACGCTGCGGTCGACCCCATCCCGTTCGTGTTTCCGCCCACCGTCACAGCCAGCAACAACCTCGCCACCTGGCTGGTGTGGCTGATCGGCCTGCCGTTGGTGGCCGGCGTGGTGGTGACGGTGCTGGTACTGACCGGTGGGCGCCGAGGCGACGGGCCGTCCGACGCCTGACCGGCGTGGTAGCTTGGGCTCGACGTGACCATCGACGACAAGCAGCTGAGCCACCTGCTGGCGCTGGCCCGACTCGAAGTGCGTGCCGACGAGCGGCCGGCGTTGACCCGCGATCTCAACGACATTCTCGGGTACTTCGAACGCATCCGAAACCTTGACACCGACGCCGTGAAGCCCCTCATCAGGCCGATCGCTCCCGGCAACGTATTCCGGGAGGATGAGCAGCGACCTTC
This sequence comes from Trueperaceae bacterium, assembly GCA_963662295.1. GTDB lineage: Bacteria > Deinococcota > Deinococci > Deinococcales > Trueperaceae. The sequence goes on along the minus strand of OY759346.1, from coordinate 292,361 downwards.
GCTGCCCCGAGAACGCACGCTCGACCTGTCGGTAGCGAGCGACGACGGATTCATCAAGGTCCCCCGGACCGTCGACGAAGGCAACTGACCCAAGTCCCGAAGCTATTCCAACGTCGTTGTCCCCGTATAGGGCGTCAGGCAGTCTGGCAGAGCGACGCTGCCGTCGCTGCTCTGCCGGGTTTCGAGCAGGGCTGCGAGCGTCCTTGGGAAAGCCAGGGCACTACCGTTTAGCGTGTGGACCATCGCAGGCCGGCCCTTGCCCTGTTGCCCCCCGGCCCTGAAGCGGGTCTTGAGCCGGGTGGCCTGAAACGCCTCGAAGTTGCTGACGCTGGACACCTCGAGCCAGCGCCCCTGCCCTGGGCTCCACACTTCGAGATCGTACTGCTTGGCATTGGTAAAGCTCATGTCGCCGCTGCACATCAGCAGGCGGCGGTAGCTCAGGCCGAGCTCTTCGAGCAGCTGCTCGGCAAAGGCCGTCATCGTTTCGAGGGCGTCGTAGCTGCTGTCCGGGTGGACGAACTGCACCATCTCCACCTTGTCGAACTGATGGACCCGGTTTAGCCCGCGCACATCCTTGCCGTGGCTTCCCGCTTCGCGCCGGAAGTTGGCCGAGAAGGCCGCGTACCGCAGCGGCAGCTGCGCCGCGTCGAGGATCTCGTCACGATGGAGGTTGGTGACCGCCACTTCGGAGGTGGGGATAAGAAAGTACCCGTCGCTGACCTCGTACATCTGGCCCTCCTTGTCGGGCAGTTGCCCGGTCCCGGTCGCCGATTCGGCGTTGACCATCAGCGGCGGCCGGATCTCCACATACCCCTGCCCCGCCAATCGGTCCAGAAAGTAGCTGGCCAGCGCCCGCACCAACCTGGCACCGTCGCCCCGGAACACCGGAAAGCCGGCGCCGGCGAGCTTAACGCCCACCTCGAAATCGATCCATCCCCTGGCTGAAGCCAGCTCCCAGTGGGGCCGCGGTTGGAAGGCGAACTCCCGCTTGGCACCGCGCTCGTGGACGACGACGTTGTCGTGCTCACTCTCGCCGTAGGGCACCGAGCTGTGGGGCAGGTTGGGGATCTCGAGCAGCAGTTCCCGCACGGTGTGGTCGAGACTTCTGGCAGCGTCTTCGAGGCGCTTCACCTCGGCAGACAGGGCCCCCATCTCGTGGAGGAGGTCGCTGCTATCGTCGCCACGGCGTTTGCGGTCGCCGATCTCCTTGCTGCGGGTATTACGCACCGCCTGCTTCGCCTCGAGATCCTGGCGAATCAAACGGTGTTCCTCATCGGCAAGGATCAGCTGATCGAGGCTCGCCAGAGCGTCCGGCAACTGTTTCGCTCGAATCGCCCGCCGCACCGTCTCCGGGTCTTCACGAATGGTTTTTAGATCGAGCATACGGTCTTACATTACCCCCTGACGGAGCCACCATTGTCCTGGTCGTGCTTGTGGGCAACGAACACGCCGGACGAACGCGATATTCGGAAGGCTCCCCGGCGATCGATCGCCTCGCCGACGATGCGTGCCACCTCGCGAAGCCCCATCGCGATCCGATTTTCCCCCAGCAGCTGGGCGGCGGCGTGGGTACGGGTGGTGGAGGCGACGTGGGCCAGGACCGGTTCCACCTCGGTCACCACCAGGTCGCTCCGCTGGTCGAACCGTTCGACCGAGGCATTCGCCCTCCGGTAGAGGATTTCGTCGGCGCAGCGCGACACGTCTGCCGCGCCCGGTATTATACTCGCGGGCAGCGTTCCACGCCCGCAGGCTCGTGTGGGAGCCGCCCGGAACCCCGGCCGAGACCGATGTCCAAGACCTTTCGCCACGTCGTCGTTACCATCTCGCATCACAGCTGCGAAGTGCCGCTCGATATCCTGGCAGAGATGCTCGGTGACGCGGTCGGCGATCCCGCGGTCCGTGAGGCCCGCCGTCAGCACCTGTTCCGCGAAGGCGACCCCTATACCGATCTGCTGTTCCACCTTCCCGGAGCGCAGCATGTCGGGGCGCTGGTGTCTCGGTTCGTCGTCGATCTCAATCGGCCACGGCACATGACCGGGGAGAACGGCACCATCAAATTGAGGGATTTTACCGGCGGGCGGCTCTACCCCGACGGCTTTGAACTGGACCCCGTCGACGCTGAGGAGCGTCTACAGCGGTTCTGGGACCCCTTCAATCAGAGCGTATCGAGGGCGTTGAGGCGCGATCGCGCTCGCTTTTTCGTCGACGCCCACGCCATGATGCCGACCGGTCCGACGATCGGACCCGACAGCGGCGCCTCGCGACCCGCCTTCAACGTCATCACCGGCGGCGATCTCAAAGGTGAGGCGGTCGATCGGCCCACCAGCGTGCCCGGCTGGCTGGCCCGGCAGCTGGTGGACGTGCTGTGGAGCCACTTCGGCGATCTGCTCGACAGCGTCCCCGAGGTGCGGAGCGATATCCTTATCAACTCGCCCTTCGCGATAGGGAATATCCAGTCGCTGCACGGGCACCCGGAGGGACCGAGTCGCAAACCGGGATTTGGCCTCGAGTTCAACCGGGCACTCTATCTGCGCGACGACGACAGGAACCCGCAGCAGATCGATGGGCGGTTGACGGAACTCAACACCCGCCTGAGAGCCTTCGTCGCAGCCATTACGCCCCTGTTCGAACGGGGCCTGGCTGCCGAGGGGGCACCGTAGCGCGATGCTGGCCTGCCGGTCGTTGCGGCCCAACGTTCCCCTCCGCTGCGAGGCTTTGCGGGAGGTGGAGATGGTAGGTATGATGGGTCACAGCCTGGCAAAGTCTGCCCTGACCCCAGGAGGGAACACCGTGTGGCCGACGGCGTGCTGACGCCTCACTACCTCGAACCGGAACGCTTTCGGCCCAGCAGTCAGAAGACGGAGGACGAACGTGGCGCGAATCGTGAAAGGCGGCCTGATCCAGGCATCGAACCCCATCCCGGGCGACACCGACCTCGAGGCCATCAAGAGAGCGATGATCGACAAGCACATCCCCCTCATCGAAGAGGCGGGGCGGCAAGGGGTTCAGGTGCTGTGCCTGCAAGAGATCTTCTACGGGCCCTACTTCTGCCCCAGCCAGGACAGCAAATGGTACGACACCGCCGAGGCGATTCCCGACGGGGAGACCATCCGCATGACGCAGGAGCTCGCCAAGGAGCACGGCATGGTGCTGGTGGTGCCCATCTACGAACAGGAGATGACCGGGGTCTACTACAACACCGCGGCCGTCATCGACGCGGACGGTAGCTACCTCGGCAAGTACCGCAAGACGCATATTCCCCAGGTCGCAGGCTTCTTCGAGAAGTTCTTCTTCCGACCCGGCAATCTCGGCTACCCGGTGTTCGAAACCGCCGTGGGCAAGGTCGGGGTCTACATCTGCTACGATCGCCACTTCCCGGAAGGCGCTCGGGCCCTCGGGCTCAACGGGGCCGAGATCGTGTTCAACCCGTCGGCCACGGTGGCCGGTCTGTCGGAGTACCTGTGGAAGCTCGAGCAGCCCGCCCACGCCGTGGCCAACGGCTATTTTATGGGGGCCATCAATCGCGTCGGGCACGAACAGCCGTGGGACATCGGCGAGTTCTATGGGCAGAGTTACTTCGTCGACCCGCGGGGGCAGTTCGTGGCCATGGGCAGCCGTGATCGGGATGAGCTGGTGATCGCCGATCTGAACCTGGACACGATCAAAGAGGTCCGCGACCTGTGGCAGTTCTACCGGGACCGTCGGCCGGACTTGTACGACGAGCTGGTGCTCCTGTAATGGACACCACCCGCCTCTCTGTAGCAGATCTCGAAGCCAGCTTCGTCGAGCTGAAACCGCCCATGAGCGGGCGCGAAGCATCGCTCGAGGCCAATCGTTGCCTCTACTGTTTCGACGCCCCCTGCATCGCCGCCTGTCCAACCTCCATCGACGTCCCCACCTTCATTCGCAAGATCGCCACCGGCAACGATACCGGCGCCGCGGTGACCATCCTCGAAGCCAACCTGATGGGCGCCTCGTGCAGCCGCGTATGCCCGGTAGACGAGCTCTGCGAAGGGGCCTGTGTGCTGGGCAGCGACCACCAACCGATAGAGATCGGCCGGCTCCAGCGCCACGCCATGGACCACCTCTATGACAGCCAGATCATGCCCTTCGAACCCGCCCCGAGCAACGGCAAGAGGGTGGCCGTAGTCGGAGCCGGGCCTGCCGGGCTGACCTGCGCCGGCGAACTCGCCAAGCTCGGCTACCGGGCGGTGGTATTCGAGAAGAATCCGCTCCCCGGGGGCCTCTCTACGTATGGGATCGTGGTCATGCGCGAACCGATCCGGGTAGCGCTCGAAGAGGTCGAATTCGTGCGCAAGCTCGGGGTCGAGGTCCGCACCGAGACCGAGATCGGGGCCGACGTTGCGGCGACGGCGCTGCTCGCCGAGTACGACGCCGTGTTCGTCGCTGCCGGCATGGGCCGGGTGCCGGACCTGGGCGTTCCGGGCGAAGGTCATCCCGACGTAACCGAGGCGCTGTCGTTCATCGCCGAGACGAAGCTGGCAGAAAAGGATGGCCTCGAGCGCCTGGCGGCCATTCCGATCGGCAGCGAGGTCATGGTGGTCGGAGCCGGCAACACCGCCATCGACGCCGCCACCATCGCCAAACGTCTCGGAGCCGAGCGGGTGGTCATCGTCTACCGGCGCAGCCAACAGGAGATGCCCGCCTACGACTTCGAGTACACCTTCATCAAGAACGAAGGGGTCGAGTTCCGGTTTCTTACCCAGCCGATCGAGGTCCTCACCGACGGCGACCGGGTGACCGGTCTGAAGTGCGTGACGATGGAGCTCGGCGACCCGGAGCCCGACGGCCGGCGCCGACCCCGTCCGCTTGCCGACAGCGAATTCGTGCTCCCCTGCGATCAGGTCATCATGGCCATCGGCCAGGAGAAACGCACCCCCCTGTTCGAGCACTTCGAGCTCGCCCTCGACGGCGGCTACGTCAGGGTCGACGAGCAGCTCCGCACCTCGAATCCAAAGGTATTCGCCGGCGGCGACTGTATTCGGGCCCAGGGCGAAGCGATGACGGTTACCGCCACCGAAGACGGCAAGATCGCAGCCGCCAGCATTCACGCCTGGCTGTCGGGCGCGTAAGGAGAGACCATGGCCGACCTGTCAATCGATTTCGCCGGCATCACCAGCCCCAACCCGTTTTGGCTCGCCTCGGCACCGCCGGCGAACAGCGCCTACCAGGTGAACAAGGCCTTCGCACAGGGCTGGGGGGGCGCGGTGTGGAAGACCATCGGCGAGCCGATATTCAACGTCTCGAGCCGCTACGGCGGCTACGAATACAACGGTCAAAAGTTGGTGGCCATCAACAACATCGAGCTGATTTCGGATCGCCCCCTCGACGTGAACCTCCGCGAGATCGCCGAGGTCAAGCGGCTGTGGCCCGACCGGGCGGTCGTGGTGTCGGCCATGGTCTCGTCGGATCCGAAGGTGTGGGCCGACATCGTGCGCCAGATCGAAGACACCGGCGCCGACGCCATCGAACTCAACTACGGCTGCCCGCACGGCATGTCGGAGCGGGGCATGGGCTCGGCGGTGGGCCAGGTGCCCGAGTACTGCACCATGATCACCAGCTGGGTGACCGAGGCGGCGCAGATTCCGGTGATCGTGAAGCTCACCCCCAACGTCACCGACATCGCGCCACCGGCCCGCGCCGCGGTCGCCGGCAACGCCGACGCCATCAGCCTGATCAACACCATCAACTCGATCATCGGGGTCGATCTCGACAACTTCCAGCTGAAACCCAACGTCGGCGGTAAGGGGGGGCATGGCGGCTACGCCGGTCCCGCCGTCAAACCGATCGCGTTGCACATGCTGTCCGCGGTTGCCGGGCTCGACGAGGTGCGCCAGGCCGGCCTGCCGATCAGCGGCATGGGCGGCATCCAGACCTGGCGCGACGCCGCCGAGTTCCTGCTCCTGGGCGCCACCAGCCTGCAGGTCTGCACCGCGGTGATGCACTACGGGTTCCGCATCATCGAAGACCTGACCGACGGTCTTTCGAACTGGCTCGACGACAAGGGCATCGCCTCCGTCCGTGAGGTGATCGGCGCCTCGATTCCGCGAATCAGCGATTTTGGCGATCTCGACCTCAGCTACCAGGTGGTGGCGCGTATCGACGCCGAGACCTGCATCAACTGCAACCTCTGCTACATCGCCTGCGAGGACGGCGCCCACCAGTGCATCGACCTCACGGTGGACGGCGCCAAGATCGATCCCGGTAGCTACACCGGGGCCGTCAAATCGCTGCCGGTGGTGCGTGAAGACGACTGTGTGGGCTGCAACCTCTGCTCGCTGGTGTGCCCCGTCGACAGCTGCATCTCGATGGTGGAGGTCGAACCTGGGCGGCCGAGTGTCACCTGGAATCAGTTGATGCGAGACAGGCCGGAGATCCTCGACTGGGACGATATGAATCGTTACCGCAAGGAGAATGGGATCGACATCCACTAGCACACCTGTCCACAGACGCCAACCGAGGAGGACCGCGTGAGCTTGCTCATCAAGAACGGCGACATCGTCACCGCCGGTAGCCGCCAGGCGGCAGACATCTACATCGAGGACGAGACCATCACCCGCATCGGAAGGGGCCTGGAAGCGCCTCCCGACGCCGAGGTGATCGATGCCAGCGGCAGGTACGTGTTTCCCGGATTCATCGATCCCCACGTGCACATCTACCTGCCCTTCATGGGCACGTTCAGCAAGGACAGCCACACCACCGGCAGCCAGGCGGCACTGGTGGGCGGCACCACCACCTTCATCGAGATGTGCGCCCCCTCGAGGCTGGACGACGCCCTCGAAGGCTACGAGCTGTGGAAGGCGAAGGCCGAGGGGAACAGCGCCTGCGACTACGCCTTCCATATGGCCGTCTCCAAGTTCGACGCCATCACCGAAGCGCAGCTGCGTGAGGTAGTGCGCGACGGGACCACCTCGTTCAAGGTGTTCCTCGCCTACAAGGGTTTCTTCGGGGTCGAAGACGAAGAACTCTTCGGCGCCCTGACCCTCGCCAAGGAGCTGGGGGTGATCACCGCCGCCCACACCGAGAACGCCGAGCTCGTGGCTCAGCTTCAGGCCCGGCTGCTGGCTGCCGGAAAGACCGGGCCCGAGTGGCACGAACCGAGTCGCCCGGTGCAGGTCGAGGCCGACGGCGCCAACCACTTTGCAACCTTCCTCGAGACCACGGGTGCCAAGGGCTACATCGTGCACCTGAGCTGCGAAGCTGCCCTGAATGCCGCCTTGGCGGCCAAGGGGCGCGGCGTCGACCTCGCCATCGAGTGCGTCATCCCCCACCTGATGCTCGACTCGAGCTACGCTGAGCGGCCAGACTTCGAGGGCGCGAAGTACGTGATGTCGCCACCGCTGCGCACCGAACGCGACCGCCGGATCCTGTGGCACGCGCTGGCCAACGGCTTCATCGACACGGTCGGCACCGATCACGCCCCCTTCGATTTCCAGGGTCAGAAGGAGATGGGCCGCAGCGACTTCACACAGATACCCAACGGCATACCGGCGCTCGAGGACCGGGTGAATCTGCTCTACACCTACGGCGTGTCGCGCGGCGCCCTCGACCTCCACCGCTTCGTAGACACAGCCAGCACCCGGGCTGCCAAGCTGTTCGGACTGTTCCCCCGAAAGGGCACCATCCAGGTCGGTTCCGACGCCGATCTGGTGATCTACGACCCCTCCTTCCGAGGCACCCTAACGGTCGAGAATCAGACCATGAACATCGACTACAACGGCTTTGAAGGGATCGAGATCGACGGTCGACCGGAGGTGGTCACGGTGCGCGGCAAAGTTCAGGTTCGCGCCGGTCGGTTCGTCGGCGACGCCGCCCGTGGCCGGCTCCTCAGACGGGACCCGGCGGCCTGACGAAACCACGCCATGACCGACACGCAGCCCGACGCCCCCTCTGACGCAGCCGCTCCAGCCGTCATCGACATCGAAGGCCTATCGATGGTCTACCGAGGTCGCAGCCAGGAGACGGTCGCGCTCAAAGACGCGAACCTCACCGTTCGAGCCGGTGAGTTTATCAGCCTGATTGGCCCCTCCGGTTGCGGCAAGACGACCCTGTTGCGACTGGTGGCCGACCTGATTCAACCGTCCTCCGGCCACATTCAGGTGGCGGGAAAAACACCGCGCGAGGCCCGCCTAGAGCGCGCCTACGGCTATGTATTCCAGGCCCCGGTGCTCTACGACTGGCGGACCGTCATAAGCAACGTGATGCTGCCGCTCGAGATCATGGGGATCGAGCGGCAGCGGCGCCGTGAAAGGGCTGCCGACCTTCTCACCATGGTCGGCCTCGAGGACTTTCAACGTCAGTATCCGTGGCAGCTCTCCGGTGGCATGCAGCAGCGCGTTTCAATCGCTCGAGCGCTCGCCTTCGACCCCAAGCTCCTGCTGATGGACGAACCGTTCGGGGCGCTCGATGAGATCACCCGCGAGGCCATGAACCTGGAACTCCTGCGGATCTGGCAGGAGACCGGGAAGACCGTGGTGTTCGTAACCCACTCGATCCCCGAGGCGGTGTTCCTGTCGACCCGGATCGTGGTCATGACACCGCGACCGGGCAAGATCGAACGGGTTGTCGAGGTGGATCTCCCCTACCCCCGTGACGAACGGACCCGAGAATCGGAGCGGTTTTTCGAGCTCGCCACCCACGTCCGCGAAACGCTTCGGGAGACCCACTAGATGGACGGCTCCACGGCCCGCTGGCGGGTCTGGTGGCCGGTTGTGGCAACGCTGATTGTGGTGGTTCTGCTCGGCTACCCGCTGGCTCTGCTGTTCGGCCTCCCGCTCGCCCGCCGCGACATGCTGGACCTGCGCAAGTGGATCAAGGAGACGGTGGAGGCGCAAGCGCCGTTGGTGCCCGCCGGCGCAACCCTGCACTACAACGCCGCTCCTGCTGCTGGCGCGCTGATATGGCGCCAAGCCCTCATCGGACGCGCCCAGGTCGATCCTGGCACCGAAAGGGTTCCGGTTCCCAACGGCTTCGACGCACCCGTCACGATCGGCCCACCGTTCGAACGCCTCGGGCCGGTCCTGTTTCGTGGTGCTACCCCTCTGGCGGCCGACGAGGCCGGCACCGCCATCTACACGGCCGGCAGGCTTCAGATGCAAGGGAGCGTGTTGGCTCTGGAGAGGCCCGATGGCCAGGCCACCCGCTACACCTTTGGGAACGCCGGCGGACCCGTGTTCATCGATGTCAGGCCTCTGGAGGAAGGGACCGACTACCTCGTCGACGGCGACGTGGTGGTGTTCGCGGAGGCCCCGCCCTTTGGCAGTCAGATTCGCCGAGTCAGCAGCGACTACGCCGTCGTCGACGGGTCGTCCGGGCTGGTCTTGTTCGCCTCACCGCCCGAAGGTAATGTCGTTCTTGCGGAGTCGGCGGTGCGCCTCGCCGAGGTTCTGGCAGGAGAGGCCGACGGCACCAACCTCCGCTTTCGCTTCGCCCGCGCGAACATCCTCGACGGCGACGGGAGGCGAAGGGTGTTCGTCGAGGACCGGCTCCTGAATCCGGTGGCCGAGCGCGCTGAGGAGCGGGTCGATGGCGACCGCGCGACCTTTACCTTCGAAAGCGACGCGGGAATCGTCGCGGTGGACGGCGTGCCCTCCACCGAAGGTCGCGACTTTTCGCGCTCCGGCAGGCGGGTAACGTTTGCCCAGCCGCCGCCGCGAAACGCACGTCTGAGACAACACCCCGATTACATTCTGGTCGACCCCGAAGGTGGCGAGATCTTGGTGGCAGCCGCTCCCACAGCCGGGGAACTCGTGTGGACCGACCGCTACACGTTCTACGCCGAGCCGAGTTGTGGGAATACATTGATAGCGTGCTTCTTCGCCCTCCCCCAACACCCGGTGCCCTTCCCTCACTGGATCGCTGAGCGGGTCGGCCCCTTCTTCGGGAAATTTGCCCTTACCGACGAGCGGAACGTGGTCCGAGCGACGTTGTACACCACCCTGGGAACGCTCTCTGCCCTGGTCCTCGGCGGCGCGATTGGAATTCTGCTGGCCGTCGTCTTCGTGCTGCTCCGACCCATCGAACGTGCTCTGTTGCCGTGGGTGATCGCCTCCCAGACCGTCCCGATCATCGCTCTGGTGCCGGTCCTGCTACTGGTGTTGGGCAACTTTGGCATCACCATCCAGACGAGCCTGCTGCCGACCGCCATCATCGGTGGCTACATAACCTTCTTTCCGGTGGTGGTGGGCACGGTAAAGGGCTTGCGCTCCGTCGACCCGCTGGCACTGGATCTGATGCGATCCTACGCCGCCAGCTCGGCGCAGGTCTTTGTGAAGGTTCGCTTCCCGGCGGCCGTGCCGTTCTTCTTCACCAGCCTGAAGCTGGGCACCGCTGCAGCCCTGGTCGGGGCCCTGGTGGCCGAGACCGAGTCGAACAATCGGCGCGGTCTGGGGTTTCAGATTCTCGGTCAGGTGCAGTCGGGCAATGTCGCGGATGTGTGGATCCTGCTCATCATCTCGGGGATCTTGGGGATCGGGCTGGTTGCGCTCATCGGCCTGCTCGAGCGCCTGCTCGCCCCCTGGAGACGACGGGCATGAAACCGATCTGGGGTTCTCTGCTCGGCGGCGTGCTGGCCGGACTCGGTCTGGTGTTTCCGGTGGCCTCAGGTTCGGCCTCCGGGCTTACGGTTTTCGGCATCCCTGGCCTGGTATTGGTGCTCGCAGCAGTCGCACTCGCCACCGATGGGCGACCGTGGCTGGCAACCATCCTGGTACCCATCGGTCTGCTGGGGGCCCTGGAGACGGTGTCTACGCTCGAGGGTCCCGGCGGGCTCGGCTATTGGCTGACGTTCTGGGGCTTCCTGATGGTGGCACTGGGGGCCCTGGGACGTGTGAGCCTTAGCGAGCGGAGCGACGAAGAGGGCCCGGCCATGGCCCGGGTGCGGGCAATCCTTCCGCCAACCTCGGTTCCACTGGTACTGTTGCTGGTATGGCAAGGTCTGGTCCTGGGCTTCGACGTTCCCAAGGGCATCTTTCCGAGCCTCGGGAACGTGATCGACATTCTCGTGAGCAGCTATCAGGTGCTGGTCAGGGACGCCTACGTGACCTTCGTCAAAGAGGTCCTGTTCGGGTTTACATTCGGGCTCGCGGGCGGCTTCGTGGCGGGCGTCGCTATCGCCTACAGCGGCTTCCTGCAGCGGGGTTTCCTGCCGCTGGCTGCCGCCTTTGGGGCCGTGCCCATCGTCGGGCTGGCACCGGTGTTGGGTCGCGCCTTCGGGGTCGATTGGGAGTCGAAGGCGGTGGTGGTGGTCATCATCACCTTCTTTCCGGTGGTGCTCAACACCGTGGCGGGCCTCACGGAGGTCGATCAGCTCAAGCTCGAGCTGCTCCGGGCCTACGGTGCCAACCGCTGGGACGTGTTCTTCAAACTCCGGCTGCCGAACGCCCTGCCGTTCGTATTCAACGCCCTCAAGCTGGCGGCGGTACTGTCGGTGATCAGCGTGATCGTGGCCGAATTCCTGATCCCGGGACCACCCGTCGGACTGGGGCAACGCATCAGCCTCTCCGCCCGTCGGGGGGCCTTCGACGTGGTGTTCGCCGCCATCTTCGTGTCCAGTCTCATTTCGATCCTGATGTACGGGTTGCTGTCGGCGCTCGAGCGGTGGCTGACCGGCTGGCACCCGTCCTTTCGCGAGGAAGATGCCTAGGGTCCAGCAGCGCGGTACCATGCCTCGAACTCGCCCGCCACCCCACGCCACCGCCCCAGGCACCGTTACAGCACCACCCAAGGAGGTAACGTGAAACGACTCGCCGTACTCATCGCCGCCCTGCTGCTCAGCGCCGGTCTCGCTCAAGACGATCTGGTGGACGTGGTGTTCCAGTCGAAGTGGTTCCCGCAATCGCAGTTCGCTGGCTACTTCGTCGCCATCGACCAGGGCTACTACGCCGAGGAGGGCCTCAACGTGACGGTTCTCGACGGCGGCAACGTCAACCCGACGGTCCAGGTGGCCACCGGCAACGCCGACTTCGGCACCGACTGGATCGCCAACATGCTGGTCCAACGGGAGCAGGGTCTTGAAGTGGTGCAGATCGCCCAGGTATTCCAGACCTCGGGCTACCGGATGGTAGCGCTCTCCGACTCCGGCATCGAGACCTTCGACGATCTGGCCGGCACCACCGTCGGCGTGTGGGGCTTCGGCAACGAATTCGTGAGCCAGGCGGTCTTTGCGGCCCTGGGCTTCACCTCGGATCTCGACGCCACGGCCGCCAATCCCGACGTCAACGCCGTGGTCTACGCCTTCGATCCGTCGTTGGTGTTTCCCAACGAGGTCGACGTGGCCAGCGCCATGACCTACAACGAACTCGATCAGATCGTCGGACTGGGCTTCCCTCTCGATCAGCTGAACGTGCTCGACCCCGCCGATATCGACGCGGCCCTGCTCGAGGACCTCATCTTCACCACCCCAGAGCTGCTGGCCAGCGACGACTTCAAGGGCTCCGGACTCTCGGGCCGGGACGTGGCCGAACGGTTCCTGCGGGCCACCATCCGCGGTTGGGAGTACGCGGTCGCCAACCAGGACGAGGCCGTATCCATCGTGCTCGGCAGCTGCGGCGATACCTGCGCCGGCTCCGGCTCGACCCAGAGCCCCCTGATCCATCAGACCTGGCAGATGGCGCGAATCGCCGAATTGGTGTCGCCGGTCGAAGGGACCATGATCGGCTCCATCGATCGCCGGACCTGGGATCGCTCGGTCGAACTGCTGCGCGACGTCGGCCTGCTCGCCGACCCCGTGAACTTCGACGATGTCGTCGACACCAGCGTCCTTACCACGATCTACTAGCTGACTACGCTTCGGAGGAGCCATGACCATTCCGGCAGCCGACAAGACCCAGACCCTGCAAAGCGATCAGCAGGAGTACCTGTTCCCCGCAGTCAGCAAGCTCCTCTATGGCGACCCGCCCGTGGCCATGTCACACGGCAAAGATCAGTATCTCTGGGATGTCGACGGCCGCCGCTATCTCGACTTCTTCGGAGGCATTCTCACGGTCGGTGTCGGCCATTGCAACGACGAGGTGACCGCCGCTACCATGGAGCAATTAAACAGGTTGCAGCACACCTCGACGGTGTACATCAACGAGATCGCAATCGAGGTAGCCCGTAAGGTCGCGGCCATCACACCCGGTCGCCTCCAGAAGTGCTTCTTCACCAACTCCGGCAGCGAAGCGGACGAAACGGCGGTCATGGCGGCCCGGATGTACACCGGCAACACCGACGTGATCGCCCTCCGGCACGCCTACTCCGGCCGTACCGTCACCGCCATGAGTCTCACCGCCCACAGCAGCTGGCGGCTGGGCGGGGTCTTCGACGGTGGGGTCAAACACGTGCGTAGCCCCTACACCTACCGAGCGCCCGTCGGACTCGACGAAGAGAAGCTGCTCGACCTCTGCGTAGAGGATCTCGAGGAGATGATCGCCACCTGCACCAACGGCCGGATCGCTGCCTTCATGGCCGAACCGATCCAGGGTGTGGGCGGCTTCGTGGTAGCGCCGAAGGATTACTTCAGACGGATCTTGCCCATCGTCGAGGCAGCGGGCGGCCTGCTCATCATCGACGAAGTGCAGACCGGCTGGGGGCGCACCGGTACCCACATGTGCGGTATCGAGCATTGGGGTGTGGAGCCGGACATCATGACCTTCGCCAAAGGGATGGCCAACGGCTTCCCGGTCGGCTGCACGATCGCCACGCCAGAGGTAGCGGACGCGGTCGACGGCCTGACACTGTCCACCTTTGGCGGCAACCCTGTGGCCATGGCCACCGCCCTTGCGACCATCGAATACATCGAGAAACACGATCTGCCACGGAATGCCGAAGTGCGCGGGGCTCGCCTGCGAGAACGCCTCCTGACGATGGCCGAGAGCTTCCCGTTTATCGGCGAGGTGCGTGGCATGGGGCTGATGCAGGCGCTCGAGCTGGTCGTTCCCGACGGCAGCAAGACGCCCGACAACGACCGCGCGAGCGCCCTGGTATCGGCCTGCCACCGGCAGGGTCTGCTCGTCGGAAAGGGTGGGCTCTACGGCAATGTGATGCGCATCGCCCCCCATCTGACTGTAGCCGCGGCCGACCTCGAGACCGGTTGCGACCTGCTCGAGTCCGCCCTCTCCGACGTGGCCTGACACGCGGCTGAGCGGGGCTCCTGGCGAGGCTCCCCCACCGTTTTTAGCACCGAAGCTCCTGGCTCCGCCCCAGATAGACCGTGTCGGAGCCGCTCTCTGCTTGCGAACGCCGGATAGGTGTAACCCTTTTCCCTTAACGGCCTGGACGCCGGAGCTAGACTGAATTTGGATACCTGGCTGAGGTGGGTCTACGAAGGGAATTACGCTTGCTGAGACGTTTTTTTCCGCCACCGAAGACGGCCTGCCAGACAACCTCGCCGCCAGCGAACGCCTGTTCCGTTTGCAGGATGAGGTCGAGCGCAGCTCACTCGTTCTGAAACACCTCTCAGGATTGATCGAAGGGGAGGTGCGCGGTTTCACCATTACCGGTAACGATCTCGGCGATTTTGCCTTTGAAACCGTGCAGGGCTACGGCCCAGGCCTCCTGGAAGTCAGCGCCCATCACGGTCCTTGGCGTGAGCCGGGGCCGCGGATCATCAACAATCTGGTCCAAGAGCTGTTCACCCCGAACGAACCCGGCATGCGCAACGCCCTCGGCGATTTCGGATTGCGTCAGGCCAAGAGCTCCCTGGTGGTGCCGGTAGCAGGCAGTTTCCACCGCCACGGCGCCATGGTGCTGCTCAAGCATGCAGGCACTCCCTTCAACGACGGCGAGTTGAAACTGGCCATCCGTTGGGGAAGTCTGCTCGGCGAAGCTCAGAGTCAGGCCTACGAGCTGCGCAGGGTGAAGCTGAGCCTGGTCGAATTCACCAAGGCTTTCATCGAAGCCATGGAGGCTCAAGATTTCGCCCAATTGGGTCATGGTCAGCGGGTTACGGCCTACGCCATGGCCATCGGCCGCGCTCTCGAACTGAACAAGATGGAGCTGGCGGACCTGTACTTTTCAGCCATGCTTCACGATGTCGGCAAGCTCGGCAACGGACTCGACCTGGCGATCGAAGACGTCGATCACCCCCAACGAGGCGCCAATCTGGTCGCTTCATCGGAACTGATTCAGAGTGCCTCAGAAGGAATTCGGCACCACCACGAAAACTGGGACGGATCCGGGTTTCCCAACGGCCTGCGCAAGGATCAGATCCCGATCCTGGCGCGCATCATCGCAGTCGCCGATGACTTCGATATCCTGTCGAGCGAACGGGGACAAGCACTCCCTATCCACGAGGTGGAGAAGGGCCTAGAAGACCGGAGCGGCCAGCAGCTGGACCCGGCCCTCGTGTCCCTGTTCATCAACATCCTCAGACAAGGGAAATCGACCCAAGAGCTCGCCAAGCTCGAAGACAGCGACCTCCCCATCTGACCACCTGCCACCACCGTGCGGCACACTGGGGGTCCCGGAGAGCCCGTGCTACCCTGACGCCATGCCGGCAGAGATCCAAAGCTACCGCCTGACCCTGCGCGGCAAACCGGTCGGTACCCACACCGTCACCACCGTGACCCAAGATCAGACCACCTTCATGGAGGGGCGTTTCCTGTTGCAGAATGGCCTGAGGCCGGCCAACATCCAACAGCGAAGTCGGTTCCACAGCAGCGAATTCTTCAGCTACCGCTTTACCGAGGTCTCGTCGGGCCACGGCGACAACCGTACGTTCGACGTGACGTTCAATAGCCAGCAAGGACTGGTTGAGGCCCGTAAGGGCCAGGATCGTGCCAGCATCCCCCTGCTCATGCCGTACCGAGATCCCCTATCGATGCTGTTCGAACTGCGGCGGCTCGAGGCAGGCACCGAGAGCCATCGCATTCCGATGCTGGGGAAGGACGTCGTGGCACGGCTCGTGAGCGACAGCACCATCGACACGGGGCGCGGGGTGCGGCCGGCAGTGACCTACGCTCTCCACCCGGGTGCGAGCTACCTCTACCTCGACCAGGAGTATCCGCACCACATCCTGAAGCTCACCCAGCGGCTGGACGACCACTTTCTCGAGGCGATCCTGGTAAAGGTTGCCGTAGAGGACGCGGTTCCCGATTGGACGATGGAGACGCCTGCCTCAGGCCGCCCGCGTACCAGGCGGCGGAAGAGGCGCCGCCGGCGACGCGGTGGCAAGGGCTCATAGCCGATCTGGCCTCCGAACCGAAGCGACTCCAAGGCGAGATCGGATCGTACCACCAGGCCTTGGACTGGCTCTACCGCCAAAACCGTGACGGTGCCCCGCGCGATCCCACACGAATGCGTGGGCTGTTGCTCGCTTTAGGGCTAGACAGCCCTCCACAGGTCGTGCATGTGGTCGGCACCAACGGAAAAGGGACGGTCGCCTCGCTGATCGATGCAGGCTTGCGCCATGCCGGGCGGCGAAGCGGCCTGTTCACCTCTCCCCATGTCGAGGATTTCCGTGAGCGGATCGTGGTCGATGGCGTGCGCGTGTCACGCGAGGCCGTGGTTCGCTTTGGGGCGCGGCTGCAAAGCATGCGGCTACAGCCAACACCTTCATTCTTCGAAGCGGCCTTGGCACTAGCGCTGACCGTGTTCGCGGCGCACGATGTCGAGATCGCAGTGGTCGAGGCCGGGGTGGGGGCCCGACACGACGCTACACAAGCGCTGGAGAACGTGCGCCTGACCGTTGTAACCAACGTGGCGCTCGACCATACCGACACCCTGGGGCCTACGGTGTCTGCGATCGCGGCCGACAAAGCCGCTGCCATACGACCCGGGGTGCCAACCGTCACGGGCGCAAGGGGCACCGGACTCGAGGTGCTGGCAGAAACTGCCGCCGCCCAAAAAAGTACCCTATGGATCGAGGACGCGCAGGACCCGTTGTTCTCCGTACCCCACAACCATGAATCTCGTGACCTGGCCCAGCAGCAAAACCTGAGACTGGCGACGGCCGCCTTGCGTCTCCTCGAGGTCGGCGAAGAGCACCTCGAATCGATCCTTGCAGCGCCGCCCTTGCCGGCACGGCGCGAGCGTTTCGTAATCGAGGGCCGAACCGTTCTTCTCGACGGGGCCCACGATCCGGAGGCCGCGAGGCTGTTGCGAGATAGCCTTGCCGGGCCCTATAGTCTGGTGTTCGGCTGCCTCGCCAGGAAGCCGGCCGAGGCCATTCTCGAACCTCTGGAGACCGGTGCCGATGCGGTGGTGATCACCGACGCCCGCGCCGGGGAGCCGGCACCCCTCGACCGCTCGCAAAGGCACTACTTGGCCCAACCGCTCGAAGCGCTCGCCTGGGCCCTCGACCGCACCCCGCCAGGGGGATTGGTCGTGGTCGCGGGGTCGCTCTACCTGGCGGGTCGTGTGCGTCCGTACCTCCGCCGGCAGCACCGCACCTGACGCCCCAGCGAGCTATACTTGGTCGGAATGAGCGGCAGAGTCGGATTCGTAAGCCTCGGCTGCCCCAAAGCCCTGGTCGACAGCGAACGCATTCTCACCCAGCTGCGCGCCGAAGGGTACGAGCTGGTCCCCAGCTACGAGGGGGCACAGGTGGTGGTCGTGAACACCTGTGGCTTCATCACGCCCGCGGTCGAGGAGTCGCTCGACGCCATCGGGGAGGCGCTCGACCGCAACGGTCGGGTGGTGGTGACCGGCTGCCTGGGCGAAAAGCCCGAGACGATCATGGCGCGGCACCCAGGCGTGCTGGCCGTTACCGGCGAAGCGGACCTCGAGGGGGTCATGGCAGCGGTTCGTTCGGAGCTACCGCCAGACGAGAGCCCCTTCACCAGCCTGCTCCCCCCCCAGGGCGTCAAGCTCACCCCTAAGCACTACAGCTATCTGAAGATCGCCGAGGGCTGCAACCACACCTGCAGCTTCTGCATCATCCCCCAGATGCGCGGCCTGCTGCGCTCGCGGGACGCTGCCGACATTCTCTACGAGGCAACCAGGCTGGTGGCTGGCGGCACCAAGGAGCTGCTGGTAATCGCCCAGGATTCGAGCGCCTACGGCAACGACCTGAAGCACCGTGAGAGCAGCTTCCAGGACCGCAGTGTCGCAGCTCACCTGGTGCCCCTGGCGCACGAACTCGGTGCCCTGGGCGCCTGGGTACGGCTGCACTATGTCTATCCGTACCCGCACGTACGCGAGCTGATCCCGCTGATGGCCGAAGGTCGCCTTCTTCCATATCTCGACGTGCCACTACAGCACGCCAGCCCCCGCATCCTGCGGGCCATGAGGCGTCCTGGGGGTGCTGAAAGCCACCTGGAAACGATTCGCGAATGGCGCAGCATCTGTCCCGAGCTGAACATCCGCAGCACCTTCATCGTGGGCTTCCCCGGCGAAACCGAAGAGGACTTCGAGCTGTTGCTCGAGTTTCTCGGCGAGGCCCGCCTCGACCG
This sequence comes from Trueperaceae bacterium, assembly GCA_963662295.1. Classification (GTDB taxonomy): domain Bacteria; phylum Deinococcota; class Deinococci; order Deinococcales; family Trueperaceae. The sequence goes on along the minus strand of OY759346.1, from coordinate 273,969 downwards.
CGTCGGCGCCTTCCGCTACAGCGAGGTCGAGGGCGCGGCCGCCAACGAACTCCCCGGCGCTGTTCCAGACGACCTCAAGGATGAACGCTACGCCCGCTTGATGGAGCTGCAACAGGCCATCAGCCTCGACATCAACCGGTCCAAGATCGGCACCACGGCACAGGTCATCGTCGACGACTACGGGGATCTTCCGGGCGAGGTGGTGGGCCGCGGCAAGGGCGACGCCCCGACCATAGACGGCAAGGTATTCGCCAGCAGTGACGGGACCGTCAAGATAGGGGACATCGTGGAGGTCAAGGTAACGGGAGCCGACGCCTACGACCTTCAGGGCGACGTGGTGGGCGAGGTGAATTGGCGTCCGCGGGTACCGCAGTGGGGCTGAGCGGCCAGCGACGCTTCCCTTCTATTCGGATACGGTGACGAGAGCCCGCTGTTACCGAAGGGCTCTACGTCAGGGCACCAACGCCGCCTCACCCACATGATCCCGAATCCAGCTCTTCAGCGGAATATCCTCCTCGGACGGCGAGGTGTAGCCCTTACCCCCCGTGCTCACACCTAAGAGCTGCCGCCGGATCGGGTCGCTACGCTCCAGGTAATGTCCGACCGTCATATCATCCCTCGGCCGCAGCCAGCGGTAGCCGTAACCGTAAAACAGCACCTTCCGAGTCCGATCCGAGGTGTTGCGCCCGCCCGCGTGCCACAGGCGGCGATCGAAAAACACCGCCGTGCCCGCCGGCACCCGCACCGCGGTGGCCCCCTCGGGTTCCGAGACGCCGTCGTCGGGGAGTGCGATCTTGTCGCGGAGATGGCTTCCCGGGATGACGGAGAAGTTGCCGCGGTTGGGCTCGGTGGTGTCGGTCAAAAAGAACGCTACCTTGAGCGAGATGCGGGGCCTGGGGGTGGCCTCGATGTCGATATTGAGGCGACCGCTGTCCTGATGCCAGCCGAGACGCTTCAGCGATCCCCGCTCTTCCTCAGGAATGGGGGGCGTGACCATCAGGTGGGAGTGGTAGAGCTGGATGTGCCAGCCGAGGATGCCCCACACTTTGTGAAAGGTCTTGGGCCAGTCGAGCAGCTCCAGGAAGACGTCGTCCTTGCCGATGAAGTCCGGATAATGGATGGCCTTGTGTGGCGGCTCGCCATTCTCGGCCCGCTGCTCGGCAGCGAGCCGGCCGGCCACCTCCGCGAGTGGGGGCACCATTTCCAGGGGCAGCGCGTCGGGCACGATCATGTAGCCGTCACGGTCGAAGGCACTGCGCTCCTCTTCGGTCAGCATATGGTTGAGTCCTTTGATGTCCATCGTCTCACCTTCCCATCAGGGTAGGGGCCGTCGCCCTGACCGTCGGTTCCTTGGCCGAAAGTATATCTGAATAACGCCGTTTGCTACCCGGATAGCACCCCTGAGTGAAGCAGGGTTAAGCTGAGGCAGGAGGTCTTGGTAGGGCTTGAGCCAGTCGTCCAGGGTGTTTTCATCATTCTGCCTCGGCACAACCCGTGGCGCTCGGCTAAGCCTCCTCTCATCGTCACATATAGGGCAAATATGGCGGCGACTGCAGCTGAGATGTTGAAGGCAGCGAGGAGAATAGCAACAGTAGAGTCGGAACCTGGCGTAAACAACCTGACGAATACATCCAAAAGCAGAAAGACGAGGATCCAGAAAAACAGAAACAATAGCCAGAACACCCTCACGGTCTGAACCGCCCTGGGTTTGATGGAGGCTCCGTTCTCCCTCGAAAGGAGAGAATGGAGCATGACCCGTTACGACCAAGAAACCAAAGATCGAGTCATCCGCATGTTCATGGAGCGTCGAGAAGAAGCGCCGCACGAATCACGTTCAGCCTCCTATCGGCGCCTGCATGACCTAACCGGCATCCCGGTCGACACGATGCGCGGCTGGGTAGACAGAGCCCGCATCGACGCTGGTGACAAGCCAGGCCTGACAACCACAGAGCGTGAGGAGATCAAGGCCCTCAAGAAGGAAGTAGCCGAACTCAAACGAGCCAACGAGATCCTCAAGACAGCCAGCGCGTTTTTCGCGGCCGCGGAGCTCGACCGCCGACTCAAGTGATGGTCGCCTACATCAACGCGTATAAGAACCTGTTCGGGGTCGAGCCGATCTGCCGTGTCCTACGGGACCACAACGTGCCGATCGCCCCGAGCACGTACTACGCAGCCAAGAAGCGGCAAGCATCCGCTCGCCAGCAATCCGATGAGCGTCTCCTGGAGGTCATTCATCGGGTGCACCGCGAGAACTTTGGTGTGTACGGCGTCCGTAAGGTATGGCACGCCCTCCAGCACGAGAGTATCGACGTTGGGCGTGACCAGGTGGCGCGCCTGATGAGAGTCGCGGGCTTGAAGGGCATGACACGAAGAAGGAAGGTCCGCACGACCATCCCAACGCCTAGCGGCGTCAGCTCGCCGGATCTGGTGAGGCGAGACTGGTTCCAAGATGCGCCCGACATCGTTTGGGTGGCGGACTTCACGCACGTGCTCACTCGTGAAGGGTGGGTGTACGTGTCGTTCCTGCAGGACGGCTTCTCGAGGCGCATCCTGGGTTTCACGGTCAGTACCGGTAAGAGCAGCGAGCTGGTGATGAGGGCTCTGGAGCAGGCTGTGAGCGTCCGGCGTCGAACCGATCGGCGGTTCGTTGCTGACGGCGTGATTCATCATTCGGATGCCGGCAGTCAATATACGAGTCTGGCGTTCAGCCAGAAGTTGCTCGATCATGGCGTGAACGGTTCGATCGGTCGGGTGGGCACGGCGTATGACAATGCGTTGATGGAGAGCACGATCGGCTTGTTCAAGAGCGAGCTGATCCACGCCAGGTCGACGAGTTGGTGCTCGAGGCAGGAGGTGGAGACGGCGACGATGCGGTGGGTGAGGTGGTTCAACTGTCGGCGGTTGCACTCTTCGCTCGATTACGTCAGTCCCGTGGACTTCGAGATGGCGTACACTCAAGCGCAGGCCATGCCCAGGCTGGCCGCGTGAGAGCAGAGTCTCCACGAAACCCAGTACGGTTCAGTCTTTGAGCTCACAGTCTCCACCTAGCTTGGTTCCGGTAAGAGTTTCGAGAGTTTCGCAATACACCGAGCACTACGACGATCCCAGCTCCAGCCACGCCATGTTGAACCGGTACACGTGCGAACCCGAAGCACACAAGATCGTCCCATCCCCCAGCACCAGCAGCGAAGAGTAACTCGCCTCCTCATCGAGGCGCCGAGACACCGGCCACGATTTGCAGTCGTCGTGACTTACGCGCACCGTCAGGTCCTTGCGCGCCTCACGGCCGAGCTCGATCGTGTGCAGCTGGTGCTTCCCCTCGAACACCGCCGGGTTCGAGAACAACACCTGACCAGGCTCGTCGCCCTCGGGATCCGAGTAGCGCGCTAGCGCCGCGTGACAGCGACTCTCGATCAGCGTCTCATCCACCCCGAACTCGGTGAAGCTCTCGCCGCCATCGCGGCTGATGCACCACGAGCGGTGCCCCATGGACCTGGGGTCGTGATTCCGATTGTTCATGTACAAAGACCCGTTCGAAAGCTCGACGATGCACGCTTCTGCCACCGACCCTTGGGAGCTTCCTCCCCACTCCCAGGTCTCCCCGTGATCGTCGCTATAGATCACCATGTTGTGCGCCGTCTCATCCAAGGTCTGGGCTACCTCCCCATCACCATCGTCGTAGACCTGGCCGAGTGCAGGGTGGTAGTAGAGGATGTTGTGCTTCTCCGGGTCGATCTCCTTGAACTCCTTCGGGCGGTAGAGTCCTGGCACGATCAACCGGCCGGCATGCGGCCCGTGCTGAAGCTGGATGCCGCCGCCGATGAACCAGGCGAGGCCGCCTTCGGGGTGGGTGAAGAACTGCTCGGTGAGGTCGACCTTGTCCCAGGTCCTTCCCTCGTCTGAGCTCTTCTCCATGATCATCCGGGCGCCCACCTCCGGGCCCTTGTGGTAGTTGGCGATCATCCAGCCCTCGGACATGGGTTGCCCCTGGTCGTCCTGCAGCGGCCAGGTGCCCTGGTTGAACAGGAAGATCTCGCCGGTCATCCGGTCGACGACGCTGGCCCGCTTGGCTCGGGTTTCGGGCTCCCACCAGTTGCGCTCCTCGAGCTCCCAGCTGCGCCCGCCGTCGATGCTTCGCGCTTGGAGGTGAAGCCACGGGAAGCCGTGGTCGTAGCCGCCGGGCCAGCGGGCGTCGTGAAGCCTGGATCCGAAGGCGAGGATGGCCCCGGAGTTGGTCAGTTCCAGGTAGATCGCCTCCCTCCCGGCTTCCGGTTCGGGCTGCCATACGCGTACTTTTTCGAAGAAGGGTCTCTCCTGCGCCCTCATGATTCGTGCCCTTTCCTTTCCCCCAAGGTACTTTATCGGCTGTCGCTAGGCAAGCCAACACCGCATTCGTGATAAAAGCCTGGCCAGTCGTCAATGTAGATGAAGGCTGTGAGGAACAGGTCTTCTAGCGTATGCTGATAGCGGGGATGGCATTGGTTCATAGCAGACCTACCATCCCCCTTCTTTCCCGCTCAGATCAAGTGGCAAACGACGTAATAGGATATCTGACAGTTTGTGTCGGTAGTTCTGACGAAAGCTACTGGCCACCAATGAACCGGCAATGAAAGGTCGACGTCCACCGACCACCGTTCTATTCCAAGCCTTTGGGCGCCAACTCCCCGATCGAATCCTCCAACGCGTCCGGCGTATCAGCCCGGACGCTCTTCGCCGTTGCCGGTAGCGGCGTGTCGAACTGGTAGTCCGGGTCGGTCTTCTGCCGCCGCCAGGTTTCGCGCATCTCCCGCCAAGCGCCGATCAGGGTACGCGGCTCCGGCATGTCGTGGGCGATCTCCCGGTACAGCTTATGGAGGTTGTAGCAGGGAACCCCGGCGTACATGTGGTGCTCGGTGTGCCAACCCATCCGCCAATAGAGGAAGTCCGAGATCGGATCGAGCTTTATCGAGCGAACGGACTTGCGAAAGTCATCGGTGTGCTCACGAAGGCCGCAGTGCTGGGTTATGCCGACGAAATAGGACAACCAGTTCGCAATAAATGGGAATACCGTGAAGATGAGCGGCAGCACCCACAGGCCCGTGACGATGGAGATCACGAGTACCGATCCGTGGAATGTGAGCAGCGCCCGCGACCACCACGTCGACTTGCGCGACTCGTCCGGCTGGTCGTTGTGCAGGGAATCGATCCACTCGTTGATGGGCACGTCCTTCGAGCCGACGATGCCAAACGCCGATTGGATGGTTACCCATACCGTCGAGAGGAGCCCGCCCTTGCCGAAGGTGCGACCCCGTTGGGTGAGCAGGTTCACCGTGAACATCTGCAACATGAAGGTCGAGGCTAGCGACGGCTCGATCGGCAGCAGGTTCTCACGATCCCCGTCGGGGTGGAGCGTATAGCGGTGGTGGTAGGTATGGCTGCTGGCGTAGTCGAACGGATCCCACCAGCTCAGGAGGCTGAACAGGTACATGAAGAACTTGTTCAACCACTTGGTCCGGAACACGGTGCCGTGGCCGAGTTCGTGGGGCGCATTACCGGTAAAGAACGTGCCACTCGTGCCGTGTGCGAAGAGCGCTAGCGCAAACCATAGCCACAGCTGGTTCGCCCATGAGAGATAGACCAGAAGACCGGTCACCGCGAACAGGGCGAGGTGCCCCCCGGCCTGAAACCAGCCCTGCAGGTCGCTCCGTTGTGAAAGCTCGAGAAGCTTGGCGCGTTCGATCGGCGTTCGATACCACTTGACCCGGAGCGTCTTTCGTACGTCGTCGAGCGGTGGGTAGCTCATCTCTCATCTCACCTCGTTTTTCCGGCCGTGAATTTCGTCATCTTAGCAGTATCCTGACTCGGCTCCAAGGATCGATGATGTGCGAAAAAACGTGCTGCTCAATCAACGCACACAGTTGTCGAACGATTGGCCCTGAATCTGGAGATATTCCGGGCCGTCGCCGTCACGCGTGTACACGGATCTGGCAGACATGTACGACAGGGCCATGGCTCGCCGCCAGGCCTTGGATCGATTGGGCGCGGTGAAGTGAGGGAGGAGCGAATGGAAAAAGAGGCCACCGCCGGCCTTCATCGGCACCTCGATCATGTCGTCTTGATCGTAGTGAGCCTCGTCGATCACAAAATCATCGGTGACCTTGACGTGGGGCAAGGCCCCCTTGCGATGGGCGCCGGAAATCACGGCCATGCAACCGTTCTCGCGGGTGGTGTCGTCGAGCGGGAACCAACAGGAGCACAGCGCCCTCGGCTCGATCGGCCAGTAGGGCGAATCCTGGTGCATCCCTTTCTGGGAGCCGACTTCGGGCGGTTTCATGAGGATCGTATTGCGGAACATCTTGATATCGGGACCCCCGAAGATCTGCTCGAGGATCCCGACGATCGCAGGGTGAAACCCCAGGTTTCGGAACAGGTCGTCGGTCTGAACCAGGCTGTCGACTTTGCGGATGCCATCACCCGGATGGTCGACCGCCAGCTCACCGCGCTGGATGCGGGGTTCGATCTGAATCTGCAGCCCCGCCTGCGATCGTCCACCGTGGGTGATGTCGCGCAGACGGGTCCGCAACCCTTCGAGTTCGGCCTCGGTCACGAGGTCTTCGACGACGATATAGCCGTCGCGACGATACCGCTCCAGCTGTTCTGGGGTCAGTTTGGCAGCCATAGGCACACTTCCCTCTCGAGCTATATCCTATAGCAGGCTATGGCCTTCCAGCCAGATTGGAGCGATTAACGGTGGATATTCGACCGAAGCACGAGTGGCGTGAGGCGGACATGGTACCTGATCCTAATTTCTCGTTGATTCAGCTGCCGACCCAGTTCAAAGCCCGCAAGCATACCGGTCGTGCGGCCTTCAAGCAGCCGGGAAGCTTTGAGCTCTTCAACGCTGAGGGACCGGGCTGCATTCGGCACATTTTCGTGCTCTACAAACCGTTTGGCGACCATGCCCGCATAGAAATTTTCGCCGATGATGACGACAGGCCGCAGGTGGACATGGACCTGAACGCCTTCTTCGGCGTGCTGCTCGATGTCGATCCCCGGACCACGAACTACCGGTCCGACGGTGCCGGGATCAAGGTATTACCCGAGGGTGGGTACAACTGTTACCTGCCGATTCCCTTTCAGACGTCCTGTCGGATCGTAGTGACAACCGAGTCACCGGGTCCGGTGCAGCTCTACTCGCAAACCGACTGGCAACAGTACCAGGCCGGGACCGAGCTGACACCGTTCCGATTGCATGCGGTGCATCGAAAGGAGACCCCGGCAGCAGCGTCTTTTGGAGGCACCTTCGAGATCGCTGAGATCGCTGGTCGCGGTTTCGTGGCGGGGATGTTCAAGGCGATCCGTCACCGCGATATGAGCGATCTGGCCTATCACACCGGTGGCTCGGTATGGTTGATCGATGGCGAGAGCGATCCCCACGCCATTCGCGGCTACAACGAGGAGGACGACTTCGGCTTCGGCTGGTCCTACCACCAGTTTCTGGGCCGCTGGACCGGTTGTGCCCACGTGGTAAATCCTGGCATTCATGCCACCGAGTTCTCGGCGTACCGGTTTTACGGCCCCGACCCGATCCCGTTCAGATCTTCGCTGATCGTCTATTCCGGCTCGAGGGCGGACGATACCGAGTCGGTGCTGTATTTTTACAGGACCCTGGGATCCGAGTCTGGGCCCGTGGAGACGCCATCGCAGTGGCAGGTCACCGGGCCCTTCAGGTGCTTTACCTTCGAGGAATTCCTGGAAGCGCGCGAACCCGAAACCGCTGCCGTGTGGCCCGACAGCTGGCAGGACGACGGCCGTACCTTGCCGACGCTCACGGTGCCCTCCAGGCGCAGTTGGGTCGACCTGACCTGGGAGTACCGCGGGCGCAGGCCGCTGTGGAACGACTACGCCAAGGCGGTATCCGAGGCTGAAGGGTCGCTGACGCTTCTCTGTGACAAGCCGGTGGCGGTCTCGGCCTATGCTCGCGCCACGATCGATTCGAAAACGAATGGCAGGGCCAACCTCCGCATGGCCTTCGACGATTGGCTGACGCTCTGGGTCAACGGTGAAAAGATCGAGACACGTCGGCACGATCGCGGTTTCGAGATCGCCGATTTTCCGGTGGACCTGCGTGCGGGGGAGAATACGATTCAGGTCAAACTGAGCAACTTCGACAATCAGGAGAATCGGCTGTGGGCATTCAGTTTCGCGGTCGAAGAGAGAGAACTCGAGCCTGCAGGGCGATGACCGAAGCGAACCGCACTCTTTGAAAGGGGTCTCAACACGTGCCCGAGCAGCCGAACATTCTCTTCATCCTGATCGACCACCAGGCCTTTCACGGGCACGACCGGGCGGGCGAATTCGACTACCGACCGCCTCACTTCGAACGGTTCTGTGAAGAAGGCATCCGCTTCGACCGGGCCTACTGCGTGGCGCCAATCTGCACACCGGCCCGGACCAGCATGATGACCGGTCTCTATCCGAGCCACCACGGTCTGACCTTCAACACCGACGGGGGGGCCGACCGCAAGCGGGACCTGGACTCGGGGCAGCTGCTCTACAGCCATCATCTCTCGATGGCCGGCTACCGAAACGCCTATGTCGGCAAGTGGCACTGTGGGCACGACCGCCTCCCCATCGACTACGGCATCGAGGGCTGGAGCCTCCCGGACTACGGCAAGGTGTACATGTCGGAGGCCTACCGGGCCTACGCCGAAGAGCGAGGTTTCGGCGACGCCCGCGCACACATCGACTACCACCTCAACCGGCCGGAGTGGAACGACCAGACGGTGACGCTTCACAATCCGTCGCCGTGGAAATTCATGAACGCCAGCGGCGTGCTCGCAGGGCCGCCCGAAGCGCACGAAGAGCAGTTCGTGGCCCATCTCGCGGTGGAAAAGCTCAAAGAGCTTTCAACGCACGGTGGGCCGTGGAGCCTGGTGGCGAGCTTCTGGGGGCCACATCAGCCGTACTTCCCCAGCGAACCCTACGCGTCGATGGTCGCTCCGGAGAGCATTCCGGAGTACCCGACTTTCGGAGACGACCTCGAAGGTCGGCCGCTACGCTATGTGTTCCATCGCGATTTCAGCCACCGAAGCGCGCACGAATGGAAGGACTGGTCCACCTGGCAGCGCATCCTCTCGCGCGCCTATGGGCAGGGCTATCAGACCGACGCGGCCATCGGGAACATCCTCGAGGCGCTCCGCGAGAGCGGTCAGGAGGAGAACACCCTCGTCATCTGGTGCGCCGATCACGGCGACGCGGTGGCCAGCCACGGCGGCATGTGGGATAAGGCCAGTACCTTTATAGAAGAGGTAGCGCGCGTTCCGATGGCCATGCGCTGGCCCGCGGGGATGGGCTCGAGGTTGCAGACCGACCGGCTGGTCAGCAATCTGGACGTGACCGCCACCATGCTCGACGCCGCGGGCGTGGCCGTTCCCGATGTCATGCACAGCCGTAGCCTGTTGCCTCTGTGCCGAGAGCCCGACCGGAGCGACTGGTCCGACCATCTCATCTGCCAGCATCACGGGCACGGTATCGAGATGACGCAGCGTATCTGTATCTCAGGGCAATACAAATATGTCGCGGCCCTGTTCGACGGCGATGAGCTGTACGACCTGGAGGACGACCCCTTCGAAACACACAACCTGATCGACTCTCCGGAACACCAGGGACCACGGAAGCGATTGCGGGCCTACATCATCGAGCACATAGAAGAGACAGCTGACCCCTTGGCCCGGCACCTGGTGCATGCGTTGAAGCTGGGATGGTAAGGGGTGGACATAGTTCACTCTTCCCTTGTGTCAAGTAACGCTCGAGACGTTCCATCCTGGTCACATCGCCGTAGACCGTTACGATGGGGGCCCAATCAGGCCAATCATATAGCTTCCCGATGTGGCAGATACCGAGTGCCTGCCAAGGAGGCTAGGTAGAGTCTTTATGTTGTTATGTTATTATGTGCAACATGGCACAGGAGACAGGGAAGCGACGCACCACCATCTATCTTTCCTCCGACGTACTCGAGTTCCTCAAGATTCGAAGCGCCAAGGGCAACGGTAGCGTTTCTCGCCAACTCGAAGACCTCGCCAGGAGCCTGATGCCGCGAGATTACAGCCCGGAAGACATCGAGATGCTTGAGAAAAGGCACGTAGATGGCTACAGGCGGCATCCCGTGGAGGAGGAAGAGTTTACCGATCTCTACGATGAACAGGACCTGAGCCCTCTGTGAGACGCGGAGACGTGTATTGGTACGCCTTCAAGGAACCCGACAAAGAGAGGCCCGTCCTGATTCTCACCAGGGATTCTGCCATCTCGTTCCTGAACGCAGTTACCGTAGCCCCCATCACCTCAACCATTCGGGAGATACCTTCAGAGGTCTTTTTGGATGAAGAGGACGGTTTGTTTCAGCCGTGCGTAGCGAACTTCGACAATATCGTCACGGTTCCCAAGGTGAGGTTGAGCACGTACATCACGACCCTGAGTTTGGGAAAAATGCTAGACGCCGAGGAAGCTCTCGGGTTCGCGCTGGGATTCCTGCGGACCCAGGCATAGGAGGGACTACATCTGTGAGCCGGTTCAGGAATGGGACTTCATGCATTCTTGAACCAGCTGATGTTGGGTTCAAGATGCACCCTCCGCCGCCTCAGGTCGCTTCCTCCTCCGCCTCGCCCTCGCTGAACCACGTAATCTGCGGCATATCCGTCCGCGGCGGGGGCGGGAAGTGGTCCCCCCGTTGCATGGAGAGCCCCCGGTTCGGACCGGGCCTTCGTGCCCGGTCCGGCAGCCCGATGAGCTGCCCGTCCCGGACCCACGCCTCGTCACCGCCGTAGAGCTCGTCCGTGAGGAGCTTCGTGAGCCGCACCAGGGTGTCCTGGTGGGTGGGGGAGCCGGCCAGGTCGGTCAGCTCCCGCTGGTCGGCCTCGAGGTCGAACAGCTGCCGCTGGTTGCCGATCGGGTAGTAGATCAGCTTATGGCGGTCGTCGCGGATCATGCGGGTGGCGAAGTCGTCCTCGCCCACCTCGCCGTAGAACCACTCGCGCTTCTCGGACCCGACCATCGACAACCCTTCGACGGTTTCCGGAACCTCGACGCCGGCGAGGTCGAGGAGGGTCGGCATGATGTCCTGCCAGCCGACCAGGCGGTCGTCCACGCGGTTCGCGCCGACGCGCGGATCGCCGGCCGCGCCGACCAGGAGCATGGGGATGTTGGCCGAGGGGTCGTAGAACAGCCGCTTGGCCCACATGCCGTGGTTGCCGAGCATGTCGCCGTGGTCGGAGGTGAAGCACAGGATCGTGTTCTCGAGGATTCCCTCTTCGCGGAGGGTGCCGATGACGACGCGGAGCTGGTGGTCGATGTGGGTGCAGAGGGCGTAGAAGGCCTGCCGCGCCAGGCGGATCTGGTCGGCGCTCACTCCCTCGCCGCGGCTGCGGTTGCCCCGGATCGCAAAGCAAGTTTCGCCGCCCGTCCAGTCGCCCTCGTAGGGCTCGTCGATGGGGAGCTGGCGGTAGAGGTCGAGGTAGTGCTGCAAGGGGATCAGCGGCGGGTGCGGGTGCCGATAGGAGAGGAACCAGAACCCGGGTCGTTTCGGGTCGCGCCGCCTGACGGTCCGCGCCATCTGGCGGGTCGCCCAGTTGGTGGCGTGGGTCGCCTCGGGCAGGTGCCAGGGCCGCCAACTGTACTCGTTGTTGCTCATCCCGTGGTGGAACTGCTGGCCGGCGTAGCCCGCGTCCGCGAGGTAGGTCTCGTAGTCGTCGACGACGCCGTACTGAGCGCGGCCCTCTTCTTCGAGGATCACGTCGTCGAAGCCGATGCGGTCGCGCTGCGGGAAGACGTGCAGCTTGCCGACGGCAGTCGCCTGGTAGCCCGCGTCGCGAAAGGTCTGCGCCACCGTTGGCAGCTCCGGCATCTCCATCTTGTCCTTGAACACCCGGTCGCCGTGGGTGCGGGGGCTGGTGCCGGTCATCAGGGTGCGCCGCGCCGGGATGCACACGGGGCACTCGGCGTAGGCGTTGGAGAAGCGGATCCCGCTCTGCGCGAGCGCGTCGAGGGTCGGCGTCTGGATCGATGGGTGCCCGGCGGAGCCCAGGAGCGCGGCGGGCCAGTGGTCGGTGCTGATGAGTACGACGTTCGGTCGGTCGGCCATGCGCATGTATACCACTAGGATTATCAACGACACGGTGCTGTTGTATCTGGGCTTGAAGTGCCTTAGAGTGGTCACTGAGCCAGTTCCCCTGAATTCTTGGTTTTCGATGGTAAGACTTTCAACTCGTGACGACAGTTTGGAGGTGATCAAACCACCCGACCATTCCTTTGCTGGTACCCCTCAAGCAAGCCACCGAGAGGGGGATCCACAGATAGGTGACAGACCTTACCAGAGATAGGCAGACTCGCCTCGTACGCGTACCGACCCCGGTCCGCACCACCCTTGGGAGGTAAGGAAACGTGAGAAGAACACTCCAAGCCGCAACCGCGCTCCTGGTCCTGTGCCTGCTGGCCGCCATGGCCTGGGCACAACCGTACTCCGAGGCGCCCAGCCTCGCGGCAAGGGTGGCCGCCGGCGAGCTCCCGCCCGTCGAGGAGAGGCTGCCGCTCAACCCCGCCGTGATGGTGCGTGCCCATCGAGTCGGTCGGCACCTACAGCGACACCATCTTCGTGTTCGTGCCGAACACCGAACCGTGGAACACCATGCAGGAGCAGCCGGAGCGGGGTAGCTACTTAGGCTACATCCAGGCCGACACCTCGGTCGTGCCCAACCTGGCTGAGAGCTTCGAGCTGGCCGACGACTTCATGAGCCTCACTATCCACCTGCGCGAGGGCGCGAAGTGGTCCGACGGGCAGCCGTTCACCGCCGACGACATCATGTTCTCCTTTGAGAACTTCCTCTTCGACGGCCGGATATATGGCCTCTCCCAACCATTCTGGATGCAAAAGGGCCGCCGCGCCATCCGGGTCGACGACTACACCGTCCGCCTCGAGACGGACGAGCCCTTCCCGGCGTTCCTGGCGAAGATGGGGGATCCGGCGGGTTCGGACGCACACGCGTACCTGCCGCGGCACTACATGGAGCGGTTCCACATCGACCTCAACCCCGACGCCAACGCGCTCGCCGAGGAGCTGGGCTTCGACACCTGGGTGCAGGCCTTCGAGGCGAACGCTATGGAGTTCGGTAACGGCTACGCACACATCATCGATGACAATCAGCCGCGACCGACCATGCAGCCGTGGACGCTGGTCGAGGTGACCGACTCGAGCAAGGTGCACGTGCGCAACCCCTACTTCTGGAAGGTCGATACCGCCGGGCAGCAGCTGCCCTACATCGACCGTATCGTCACGGGCATCGTCGACCCGGAAACGATCAACCTCAAGATCATCTCCGGTGAACTCGACTATGAACTCAACAATACGGTCGCGTCCGTCGCCAACTACTCCCTGTACAAGCAGAACGAGGCGGCCGGCGGCTACACGGTCCATGAGCTGCAGCTCCAAGGTATGAGCTCCGCGGCGTTCGCGGTCAATCAGACGGTCGAAGATCCGGTCAAGCGGCCCATCTTCCAGGACCTCCGCTTCCGCCAGGCGCTGTCGCTGGCGATCGACGCCGACGAGATCAACGAGGCCGTGTTCTTCGGCCTCGGCAGGCCGATGGTGTTCCCGGTGGTGGGCACCAGCTTCCAGCTGCCCGAGTGGGATAACAACCCGATGGACGCCTTGGATGTCGACCGTGCCAACGAGCTTCTCGACGCGGTGGGCCTCGAGCAGCGTAACAGCGCCGGCTGGCGCCTCGGCCCCGACGGCGAAGTCTTCACCCTCATCATGGAGGGGAGACTCGTCGGTGAAGGGGTCGTCCCCGTCGCTGCCATCGAGCTGATCAAGGAGTACTGGGAAGAGGTGGGCCTGCAGACCGAGATCGCACTCCACGAAAACGCCCTCTTTCATCAACGCCGGAACGCCAACCTCATCGGGATCATCGTCCAGAGATATGGCCTCGGTTCGGAGGTGCGCGAGTACATGCACGACCGCAACCAATGGGCGCATGGCGGCGCCGAGTGGGGCTGGGCGACATCGTGGGGCGCCTGGTTGGAGGCCTGGATCGAGGTCGAGGAGGGCACCAAAACGCTCGAGGACTTCGACGGCGGGGTGCTGCCGGGCGAGGAGCCGCCACAGTGGGCCATTGATCTGTTCTTGTGGACCGAAGAACGGAGCGGGACCGTGCTCGGCTCGCCGGAGTACCTCGAGTTATCGCAGAGGATCTTCGATTACCACTTCGAGAACCTGCTGTTCCAGGGCGTGGTCGGAGGCATGCCGCACCTGGTCATTGCCAAGACCAACCTGGGCAACGTGCCAACCGGTTTCTTCGGCGGCGCCGGCGGGTTTGGTGGTCTGCACATCGAGGCGGAGCAGCTCTACTTCAAGACCGAGTAGGCCACCCGGGCACGCCGGGGGTGGGGTACCCCACCCCCGGTCGCCCCGGTTTCTCCCGGAGGTTTCGCTACAGTGTGAGGGTGGCAGTACGAAACTCATCGGTTCCGTTCGCCGCCCTCTACCTCATTTTTTGAGAAAGCGATCCTTTGTTAGGCTACATCGTACGGCGCATCATCTACATGGTCGGGCTGCTGTTTCTGCTCTCGTTCGTCACCTTCGTCATCATCCAGCTTCCGGCCGGCGACTACCTCGACATCTATATCGCCAACCTGGAGGCGATGAGGGTCCAGGTCACCGACGAGCTGATCGAATCGCTGGCAGAGCGCTACGGCCTCGACGACCCCTTTCTCATCCAGTACACCAAGTGGGTCGGGAACCTTCTTCAGGGCGACATGGGCGAGTCGTTCATGCTCAACCGAGAGGTGAACCAGGTCATCGGCACCCGCCTGGCCCTGTCCGTAACGCTGTCGCTCTCCACCCTGGTGCTGGTGTATCTGATCGCCATTCCCATCGGCATCTACTCCGCCACCAACCAGCACTCCATCGGCGACTACATCGCCACCGTGTTCGGCTTCCTGGGGCTGGCCACCCCGAACTTCCTGCTGGCGCTGATCCTGATGTACCTCACCTTCACCCTCTTCGGCTGGGCTCCTGGTGGGTTGTTCTCCCGCGAGTACATCGCGGCGGAGTGGAGTTTCGGCAAGGTCGTTGACCTGTTCAAGCACCTGCCCGTCCCGCTGATCGTGATCGGCACCGCCGGCACCGCCGAGATCATCCGCATCCTGCGCGGAACGCTGCTCGACGAGCTGGGCAAGCAGTACGTCGTCACCGCCCGCACCAAGGGGGTGGGCGAGAGGCGGCTCTTGATCAAGTACCCGGTCCGCATGGCGCTCAACCCCATCATCAGCACCGTCGGCGGGCTGCTGCCGGCGATCATCTCGGGGGAGGCCCTGGTCGCCATCGTGCTGAGCCTGCCCACCATCGGTCCGCTTCTGCTCCAGGCGCTCCTGAGCCAGGACATGTTCCTCGCCGGCAGCATCATAATGCTCCTGAGCACCCTCGGCCTGATCGGGACGCTCGTCTCCGATCTGTTGCTGGTGGCCCTCGATCCCCGCATCCGCTTCGAAGTGCAGGCCTGAGGTCCTTCGGATGAGCGACAGAACGACCGACACGATAGCCGCGGCCGACGACCGGGCGAGAACCGCGGAGGAGCGCTACTACATGGCGTCCAGCTGGGCGCTGATGCGGCGCCGCTTCAGGAAGCACAAGCTGGCGCTGATCGGGGGCGCGGTGCTCCTGGTGATCTACCTCCTGGCGATCTTCGCGGGGTTCTTCTCCGTCGCCGCTCCCTTCGACCGTCATCAGGACCACCTCTTCGCCCCACCCACGCTGGTTCGTGTGTTCCATGAAGGCAGGCTGCACCGGCCCTTCGTGTACGGGTTGAAAACCGGGAGGGATCCGGTAACCCGCGCCAAGGTCTACGAGATCGACCGCGAGCAGATCTACCCGCTCAAGTTCTTGGTGACCGGCCACGAGTACCGGCTGCTGGGGTTGTTCCCGAGCCGCCTGCACTTCGTGGGCGTCGACGAGCCCGGGGTCCTGTTTCTGTTCGGCACCGAAAGCCTCGGCAGGGACATGTTCTCGCGCATACTCCACGGCGCCCGGATATCCCTCTCCATCGGCCTGGTTGGCGTCGCCATCAGCTTTTTACTCGGCTGCCTGCTGGGTGGCATCTCCGGATACTTCGGCGGCGCTGCGGACATGATCATCCAGCGCGTCATCGAGTTCTTGCAGTCGCTGCCGACCATCCCCCTGTGGATGGGGCTGGCCGCGGCCGTGCCCATCGCCTGGCCCCAGACGCGGACCTACTTCATGATCACCATCATCCTCTCCATCCTCGGCTGGACCGGCCTCGCCCGGGTGATCCGCGGCAAGCTGCTCCAGCTCCGCGAGGAGGATTACGTCATGGCTGCTCGCGTCTACGGCGCCTCGGACATGCGCATCATCACCCGCCACCTGCTGCCCGGCTTCATGAGCTACCTGATCGTCCACATCACCCTGGCCATCCCCTTCATGATCCTGGGTGAGACCGCGCTCTCGTTCATCGGCATCGGCCTGAAGCCCCCGTTGATCAGCTGGGGCGTGATGCTGCAGCAGGCTCAGAACGTGCGCACCGTGGCGCTGCAGCCGTGGCTGCTCATCCCGGGCCTGTGCGTGGTGATCGTGGTGCTCTGTTTCAACTTCCTCGGCGACGGCCTCCGCGACGCCGCCGATCCCTACAAGTAACACCCCGTCCAACTCGGCTTCGGGCGCCCACGGCGCGGCCTTGAGCGATTTCGGTCTCCTACCCAGGGAAGGGTGGTGACGTGAGATGATCTCTGCCCCCGCAGGGGGGAGGCCAGTCCTGGTGCATCTTGCACTGTATGGGAAACAGAGACCGACCTCCACTTGAAAGCCTATCGTGCGTCAATTCTGAGTGTCCCAGCTACGGCCAAGCCTGCCAAAGCAACCTCAAAGTCCGTAAGACGTACGGACGAGACCACATCCGCTTCTTGCGCTGCCGGACTTGCGGCCTTGAGTTCAGCGAACGCAAGAACACCCCCCTGTGGAACGCCAGGATACGAGAAAGCAAGGCCAATGCCATCGCCGAGCAACTCGCAGAAGGCACCTCAGTGAAGGCCACCGCTCGGCTCACGAGCGCCTGTCCCGAAACGATCCGGCGGCTAGCAGTGCGTCTAGGACGGCACGCCACTCGCTTTCACGATCAGCACGTCCAACGCCTAGCCAGTACCAGCCTGCAAGCCGATGCACGCTGGGGCTTCGCCGGGAGTAAACGCGACCAGGTGTGGCAGGCCGAGGTGATCGACCCGGCAACGAGGCTGGTGGTGGCGTCCGCCACCGGGCGGAGAAACGAGGCGCTAATTGAACAGGTCATGCTCGACGCTGCAGCTCGCCTGGCCTACCCGCAGGGAGTGGTGCTGTTCACTGATGGCGAACCGAGCTACGAGAAGCTGTTCCGACAGGTGTTCGGCCGCGCCTACCGCCCTGCCCGAAAGGGATCTCGGGGCCGCTTCCCGAAGGTGCGTTACCGCCTCAGTAGGCGCCAGGCGCACGTGGTGGTACGTAAAACCAGGCAAGGCCGGCGGGTCGTGAAGGTTGACACGCGGGTTGCGCATGGCAGTGGTAAGCGCATCATCAGGGAACTCTCCCGGTTGGGCTTCTCAAAGCCCAATACCAGTGCTATAGAGCGGCGTAACGGCACGGCGCGGAGCATGGACGCTACCAGCGTGCGCAAGACTCTATCTTTTGCTAAGACTCCTGAGTTAAGAGCGGTTCTGGGGGCTTGGGGTGTGCTGGTCTATAACTGGGCGCGAGAGTGCCGGTCGCTCAGGCGACCGCTGGCCTGGCCGCAGGGGCCGGAGGGTGGATGGCGTGGCGTTTTTAGCGTACATCGAGCAGGTCATCGCTCCGAAGCTGAGGCCGGGGCAGATCGTGGTGATGGATCAGCTGGGGGTGTGCGGGATGAGAGGCGCTCTCCGGCGATGGCTGCAAGCCTGACTGATCGGATTTGGAGTGTTCGGGAGTTGCTTCTGTCACCCACTTACCCAGCTGGGGGTAAGAGATGATCTTGCTTCTGTCACAGCACGACCGAAAACTAAGGTGAATCGCCTAACCATGATCACGTCCTGGGAAATGCCGCCCGCCACCATGGCTCAGGCTGTACTCAATATAACCCCCCTAGCTCGCTAGCGTTTCTATGACGGTTCAAGGGCGTTGTGGCCTTAGTGGAGGAATCACCGATAGTGATGGTCGAGCAGCGGTAGCGCCGGACACGGACTTCGACACACGACTCTCGACGCTACCGCTGTACGCTCGAGGGCAAGCCTTGGCCGGGTTCAACAGCGGCGCAGTGAATCGCGGAGGCAAGAGGGGATCGACGGTGCGCGATGAGAAACCCAATGTGATCGTGGTCCTGACCGACGATCAGGGCTACGGCGATCTGTCCTGTCACGGCAATCCTATCCTGCAGACGCCCAACTTGGACCGGCTGCACGGTCAAAGCCTGCGCCTGACCGATTTTCATGTGGCGCCGGTGTGTACCCCGACCCGTAGCCAGCTCTTGAGCGGCTGCGATGCGTTGCGCAACGGCGCCACTTTCGTCTGCATGGGCCGCTCGTTGCTCGATCCGTCTTTGCCGACAATGGGCGATGTTTTTGCCGCCAACGGGTACAATGCCGGCCATTTTGGCAAATGGCACCTGGGCGATAACTATCCGTATCGGCCCCAGGACCGCGGGTTCGCCGAGACGGTGCACCATCCGGCCTGGGGCATCACTTCGGCAGCGGACTATTTTGGCAACGACTATTTCGACGATCACTATCGCCACAACGGCGCCATCGAACCGTACAGCGGCTACTGCACCGACGTCTGGTTCGATGAGGCGATGGTATGGATGGCGGCGTGCCAGGAGCGCGATGAGCCGTTCTTCGCCTATGTCGCGACCAATGCGCCCCACGTGCCGCTGTGGGTACCCGACGCCTATCGGCAGCCCTACATCGGCAAGGTCGACAGCGATGTGGCCGGCTTTTACGGCATGATCGCCAATATCGATGGCAACATGGGCCGACTCGAGGAGTTTTTGTGCCAGCGGAATCTGGGCGAAAACACCATCCTGATGTTCATGGGCGACAACGGCACGGCCACGGCAGACCAGGTCTACAACGCCGGCATGCGCGGCAAGAAAGCCTCACTCTACGAAGGGGGGCATCGGGTGCCCTGCTTCGTCCGCTGGCCAGCGGGGGGGTTGGGACCGGCACGGGACGTAGAGCCGTTGAGCCAGTGCCAGGATATGCTGCCGACCCTGATCGATCTGTGCGCCCTGGAGAAACCGGCGGTGGCTTTTGACGGGGTGTCGCTGGCGCCGCTCTGGCGCGGTGAGGTCGAGGCGCTAGCCGAGCGGATCCTGGTCGTCCAGTACGGTCATCCCCTGCCGAGCGGTTGGGGCGCTACCGGGAAGGGAAAGGCCGCGGTGCTGTGGGACAAGTGGCGCCTGGTCGATGGGACAGAGCTCTACGATGTGGCGCAGGATCCAGCCCAGGAGCACGATATTGCTGCCGAGCACCCCGAGGTGGTGGCAACGATGGCGGCTCACTATGAGCAGTGGTGGGCCGAACTGGGAGCAAATCTGCATCAGTACCACCGCATTCGTGTGGGCTCGCCGCAAGAAAATCCGGCGCGTCTTTCCAGCTGTGATTGGGCCGAGGTCTACTGCGATAATCCCACGGGCGTCAGGGGCTGCGTCATGGACAGCGGCGTCTGGCATCTGCAGGTAGAGGTGTCTGGCACCTACCAGATTGCGCTGAGCCGTTGGCCGCGGGAAGCGGATCTGGCGATCAGCGCCCCGGCTCCGGTATTGCAAGGGGTCGACGGCAGCTTACCGGCGGGCAAGGCGCTGCCAGTAGTGGGGGCTTGGATCGAGATCGGCGACCAGGTGGTCGAAGCGCCGGTAGCGGCGCACAGCCGGGCGGCGGTGTTTGAGCTGGAATTGGCAGAGGGGCCGACGACCTTACAGACGTGGTGGTTGGACGGCGCTGGCGAGCAACTTGCTGGGGCCTACTACGCGGCGGTCAGGCGGGTGGCTTGAGAGGTTCGTTGTTCCCGAAGATTTCCCAAAGGGAGTTGCTCCTGTCACCCGCATAACTAGGGGTATGAGATGATCTCACGTCACGACCCAGGGAAGTCCTAACGCTGCTACGGTTTTTCGAACCGGCCCAGCCGGTCGTAGACGTAGCCCAGCAGGCGTCGAGCGTGCCGAGCGTCGCAAGCATCCGCAATCTCGATCTAACGCTCGCAGGCCACAATCATGTCGTCGAAACGTTTCTGGTGCAGGTAGATGATGGCCAGCCAACCGGAGGCAAAATCATTGTCGGGTTGAAGGCGAATGGCTTGCTGCAGAGAGTAGATCGCCTCCTCGAATCGTCCCATGCGCGCAAAGGTCCTACCTCAGGGCAGTCCATCCTTCAGGATCACCGGCGCCCCGGAATCCGCGGACCGGTAGGCAGCCTCGAGGAGCGCCACGGTCTTCAGGTTGTCCTCGCCGCTGTTCGGGGCCTCCGGGCCGCCATCCACCCAGGTGAGCAGGTTGTCGAGGCCCTGGAACGTCGCCTCGGATTTGGCTACCGGCGTAGAGGGGACCTCCCACGTCTGCAGCGGATCCCCGATCCGGTCCTTCCGGTACAGCTCGGCACCTCCGGAGGTGAGCCGCAGGGCTCCCGTCTCCCCCACGATCAGGGTCTCGGTCCGCTGCACGGCCGGCGTCGAGAAGCTCTGGAACAGCGTGCAGGCGGTCCCGCGACCGAAGGCCACCTGAACCAGGGCGTCGGTCTCCCCTACGGAGTCGACCGCCGGGGAGCTGAAGCGGTTGCAGGTGACGGTCGTCGCCTCGTCCTGAAGGAGCCAGCGGAACCCGTCGAACCAGTGGATCGCCATGACCGACAGGGCGTGCCGGTCCATTCCGATGCGCCAGCCCTTGTCCTGGCGGAAGTGAAGATCCTGTTGGCTGACCACCAGAGGCGACCCGATGTCGCCTGCGGCGATCCGCGCCCGGGCGTGATCGAAGGGGTAGAAGGTGCGGAAGTTCTGGTTGACCGCGACCTTCACGCCCGCCTCTCGGCAGGCAGCGACGATCCGCTCGGCCTCGGCGTAATCGTCGGCCAACGGCTTCTCCACGAAGATGTGCCGGCCCGCGCCCGCGATCCGCGCCACCACCTCCCGGCGCACGGAGGTCGGCGTGGCGACCACCGCCGCGGTCCAATTGAGGGCCAGGAGCTCGTCGAGGTCGGAGCAGGCGTGCTCGAAACCGTGTGTCGCCTGCGCGGCCTCGAGGCGCGCCGCATCCGGATCGTAGGCCGCTACGATCCGAACCCGCTCGGGATGGGCGGCGTACCCCTGGAAGTGCATGCGGGTTACCCCCCCGCAGCCGACGAGGGCGATGTCGTGGATAACGGTCAAGGCAATACCTCCAGAGCCTGCCGGCGCCTGGACACGCCGATAAATGGCGATGTCACGCGTTCATCTCGCCGTCAGAGAGACCGATTGTCCAAGGAATAGGCATGGTTATCTCCTCCAAGCTGCCACACCCCACGAAACAGCGTTCGCCGCTTGGGAGGCATCGCCTCGATAACCTCATGAGCCAGATTCAACCGATGCCACTGGGCCCACAGGGAGTTATAGCAGTTGAACACAGCGCAGCGAGGATTGTCTGGGTTCGTCCAGTCATTGGCCGCGTGCAGCAGACTCTCCGTGAAAATGACAGCCGAACCCGCTGGACAGCTGTAATCATCCATCATGGCCCGGATGCTGTCTTCCCAGGGTGAATCGCTGATGTTTGACCGGTTGCGATCGGGCCCACCGTAGTCGAAATGTGCTTTGTGCGATCCACTGAGGAACGAGGTGCCGCCCTGCCCAGCCTCGACCTCCTCGAGTTCCCAAGCGACCCGCGTCAGGCCGGCAAATATCTTGTTGCCTGCCACCTGGTATCGCATCGCGTTGGCCTGTTGCGGTGGCCGCACAACGTGCGGCAGTCCTCCATCGCCGCGTTGGGTTTTGCTCCAGCCTGGGCGACGTATAGCGATGAAGGAGTTCTCGCACCGAAAACCGTAGTAGTCGTCGGAGAGGTACGGCTCTTCTGAGAGGATCTCTGAGAGGACGCCGACGATAGCTGGATGGTCGAGTAACCGTTGGAGTGCGCCCTGGTAGGTGACCGGGTTGATGACCTGTCCGCTGTCCGGCTGTTCTACGCTGTAGGCTTCTGCTTTCATGACCTGAATCTCTTCGTCCGAAAGGATGGCAGGGAGTAGGATCCAGCCTCGAAGATCGAAGAAGAACTTCTGCTCCTCGGTCATGGGGACTGGTCTTTCGCTGGGCTGGGCCATTTTGTTCCCCCTTCAAAGACTGCAACGCCGGGCGTTCTTTTGGTGTTGATCGACTATCGGTCCCAGTAGTTTCTATGATGCGGGATCCATCCGCCCGCGACTTCGGGTCGCCAGTTCAGGGCTCATCCGATCCTCCGAGATCGAGGATATGCCAGCTGCTGCCGAGAGAAGCAAACTACCCGATGACAGCGGTTTCAACCATCGATCTGCGCCCACCGTTCGCGCAACGCGTCCCCCCACTCCGTAACGATCTCGCGGGGCTCGCCCGCTCGAAGCGGGCGGCGCCCGAGGCGAGATTCGTGGTGAAGGAGCCGAGCGCGGCAGTCTGCCAGGACGTTCGCCAAGCTCGGCTCGTCGACGAGGTTGCGCGTCTCCCAGGGGTCGACGTCGAGGTCGAAGAGCTGCTCGCGGCCGATGCTATCCGGGTCGGGACCCTGTGGCATGAAATCCTCGACCTCCGTGGGTCGATACTCCATCACGTACTTGTACCGCTCCGTGACGAGGGCGCGCGCCCAGAAGTTGCTCTCCACGAAGGCGTAGTCGGGCCAGTCCACCTCCCGGCCTTCGACCAGCGGGCGCAGGCTGTTGCCCTGGAGGTTCTCCGGCGCCTCGACGCCGAAGTAGTCGAGCACGGTCGGCAGCAGATCGACGCCGGACACGAAGTGCTCGCGATCGAAGACGCCCGAGGGCACCTCGAGAAGGTCGCCCAGGCTGGCCACGATCGTGGGGACGTGGATGCTCTCCTCGTAGAGGGCGAACTTCTGGAAGGTCTGGTGGTTGCCGGCCGCTTCCCCGTGGTCGCCGCTGAAGATGATGAGGGTGTTATCGCGGTGGCGGCTGGCAGCGAGTGCGTTCAGGATCAGTCCGATGTTCTGGTCTGCATCCTCGACGAAGCGGTGGTGGTTCCAGTTCAGGAAGCGCCACTGATCCTCCGTCCAGTCTCGGATGCCGTGCACGATCCGAGCGTGGATCAGGGGGTCGTCTCCTCGGCGAAAGACCTGCTGGACGACGGTTTCACGCTCGTCGTAGGCGAAGTTCTCGGGGAGCGGTGGGAGCTCGGCCGCAGGTACGATGCCCTGCTCGACGGGGCCGGGGACCGTCTTGAATTGGTGGTTGTGCTGGTATTCGCAGATGTCGTGCGGGTTGACGATGCCGATCTTCAGGTAGAACGGGTCGTTGCCCAGGTCCCGATCGAGGAAGTCGATGACGGCGCGCGCCGTCACCCGGTCGTGAAACTCCCCGCCGCTGGCGCCGATATCGATCTTGCCCTGATACAGATTATGGAAGCTGCTGCGTACCGAGCGGCCATCGACGTGCCACTTTCCGGCGTGCAACGCCCGGTACCCGTTCCGCTTCAGGATCTGCCCGAGGTCGGGGATGTCCTCGTGCACGAGTCCGCCGTTGAAGGGAACGCCGTTCTCGGATGGGTAGAGACCGGTCATCCAGCTGGCGCGTGCGGCTGCACAGACGGGATCGCTGCAATAGCTGCGCATGAAGGAGACGCCGTTCTGGTGAAGCCGATCGATGTGGGGCGTGTTGAGGTGCCGATTCCCGTAGGCGGACACCGCATTCCACGACTGCTGATCGGTGCTGATGAAGAGGATGTTCGGTGGGCGAGGCATCTCTGTCATCCCCGCCGCTCGGCGAGGACATAGGTCGAGAAGGTCTTGCCGATCGCGGCGACATCGCCCGAGGGCGTGATCCACCAGTAGCTAGGTGGCAGGCCTTCGCCGTGCACCGAGTATCCGGTCAATTCGTGCTGGTCGCCGTCCGCCTCGAACGTCCAGCTGCCGAGTGGGCGAAGGTGGCAGTTCAATTTGGGCACCTCGAGATCCTCGAGGATGCACAGATCCCGGACACCATCACCGTTCAGGGCTGGCAGAATGTCGAGCAACGCCCAAAAGCAGGTCGGGGTTCGTGAGCCACAGGCTCCGGACACGAAGGACAGTCCGCTCGCTGTTGTCAGCCTGACGTCCTGCCCGCCATCACGGGCTTCGTATCGTCCCGTCCAGGCGGCTGTCTGGTAGGCACCGTCCGACCTGTTGTTCGTCCGAACGGTCCACGGCGTGCGGAGCGGCCTGGTCTTGTCGTCACCACAGGCGAACTCCAGGGTCAGCTCCTCGCCGCTCTGGTGGTTCTGCTGCGTCACCCGGTATGCCCAGTCACCGCCGCCCAGCTGCCGCCTGTCGATCGAGACACCCCCCTTCTCGATATCGATCGGCCGGTACGGGATCATGAGATAGCGGTGGACCTTGCGATCAGCATCGGCTGCGATCGGCTCCGAAGCGAGGGCTTCGGCGAGCGGGGCGGTAAACCCAGCTGTGAAATCCCAATCGCGGTGGTGGCCGGCGTGGTCGACGGTCCAGTGCAGTTGTGGCATGGTGAGCCTTCCGGTCGGAATTCGGGTCTCAGGGGTCCGGGGAACTGCGTCGCTACGGTTTCAGAAACGCCCCTGGAATGCGTGAGCCTTCGTACTCGGCGTCCGGATCACGATTCGCAACGACCTCGGGAACCTCTCCCTCCCAATACTCCGGAATCGTGTCCATGGGACGTTTGTGCCAGGCGAGTACCAGCGTTCTGCGCTCGTCCGTGTCATTCTTGCCGGCCGCATGCAGCAGGCGCGCATCGGCCAGCACCAGTGAACCCGCCTTAGCGGGGACGTACACCTGCTCCGGGTCGTCTCCGAACATGAAGGGGTGATCCTCGTCGATGAAGCGCGCACCCTGCTCGTGGGCGGTGACCATCTTGTCGTGAAGCGGGATCCGCCTCCGGTGCGTGCCCGGGATGACCCGCAAGCAACCGTTGTCGATGGAGGTATCGGTCAAGTAGTAGTTGAGGAAGATGGTCTGTGGCCAGGGAGCGGCACTGATGGGGTCGTTCCACTGCGTCCAGTCCTGATGCCAGTACAGGGGCGGCCCCTTCGGCTCTTTGGTGAGGACGATAATGCCGCCTGTGGATTCGAAGTCTTCGAAGCCGAGTTCATCGAGCGCCCGGTACGAAGGCTCCCACTCGAGCAGCTTCCTGATGACGGGGTTTTCATCGCGCTTTACGCCGATGTGCTGTCCCTGGTAGACGTGTTCCGGTTTTTCCTCGTGGTTCGCGATTAACCGCTCGGTCTCGTCGCGCAGTTCCACAAGGAGCGCTTCGGTGACGACGTCTTCGATGATGCAGAAGCCATCGCGGAGCATCTCCTCACGTTTTTCGAGCGCCTGGTCAGGTGTCATCTGTTCCTCCGGGATCCAGGATATCCCAGAAGCTTCGACGAGGGGCACCCCTCGAGCCGGTGGCGATCCAATCGTCGGAGCAGCTACGGACTTCCGCGACCTAGCGGACTTCCAACCCGCGCCAGAGTTAGGTAGGCTGTTTCCATGAACAACCCTGTGAGCGACAAGCCGCTCCTCACGCCCGAGGCTCTCGAGCGCCTCCACGAACCGGCGCCGCCGCACATCGAAGCCTTCCTCGCCGAACCCTACCCCCTCGCCCAGGAGAAGATCGACGAGTACAACGAAAAGGGGCACGTCAGGCTCGAGCAGGTCATCAGCGGCGAGCCGCTCGCTTACTACCGCGAACTCATCGGATACGCCGTCGGACACGTGTTCAAGGACGACGACCGCGCCCTCGACGAGAAACCCGTCTACCAGCGGAGCTTCCTGCAGGCCGGCAACCTGTGGCTTAAGTACCCCGCGATCAAGCGTTTTGTTTTCGGCTACCGCTTCGCCGATCTGGCCCGCCGGTTGATGGAGGTAGACGGCGTCCGCCTGTGGTTCGATCAGGCGCTCTACAAACAGCCCGGCGGACGCCTCACCGACTACCACCAGGATGCGGGCCTGTGGCCGGTGGACCCACCGGGGAAGACAACCACGATCTGGATGGCGCTAGTCGACGTGCCCCCTGAGCGCGGCTGCATGGCCTTCGCCAGCGAGAGCCATCGCCTGTCAGCGGACACGGAATTCATCGACATCTTCGCAGCCCAGGAGGAGATCGAGCTGGCCGAGAACGTCCAGCCGTTCGAGTGGGACTGGGTACCGCTGGCCAGCGGCGATTGCACCTGGCACTCGGGTCTCACCTATCACCGTGCGGGGGCCAACCAGACCGAGGAGATGCGTGAGGCGATCACCATCGTGTACATGGTGCACGACGCCGTCTATCACGTTCCGGAGTCGAATCCGCGGGCCGACCGGCATAAGAGCGCCACGGAGGGTATCGAGCTGGGCGGGGTGCTGAACAGTCCGATCACGCCGCGGCTCGTATAGCCGGGTCGTGACGACTATTCCACTGTGCCCCCGACGTTAGATACTCACCGACGCTCTGGCAGGCCACGACCCACCCACTCCACCGAGGGCGCCAAAGGTGCCTTGATTCCAGCTAGAATGTACGCTAGTGCTTTGATTTCGGCTAGCACATACCCTGCGATCGAGGAACATCCATGCCGACACCCGAGGAGCTGACGTGAGCAATTTCGAACAACAGAAGCGCAAGATCCAGACCGAATCCGGATTCATCGTTGCGCTGGACCAAAGCGGCGGCAGTACACCCAAAGCGCTGGGGCTCTACGGCGTAAATGAAGACGCGTGGTCGAACGATGACGAGATGCTCGGCGTCGTGCACGAGATGAGGACGCGCATCATCACGAGCCCCGCGTTCAGCGGTGAGCGCATCACCGGCGCAATTCTGTTCGAGAACACGATAGATCGGGAAATCGACGGGCGACCCGCGGCCGACTACCTGTGGGACGTAAAGAACGTCGTCCCGATCCTCAAGGTGGACGAGGGCCTCGGTGACGAAAATGACGGCGTTCAGCTCATGAAGCCCATGCTGGATCTCGCGGCGCTACTGGCGAAGGCCCGGTCCAAGAATATCTTCGGGACCAAGATGCGCTCGGTCATCAAACAGGCCAACCCGGAAGGCGTCGCCACCATCGTCGAGCAACAATTCGCGCTAGCGAAGCAGATCATTGCGAGCGGATTCGTGCCCATCCTCGAGCCGGAAGTCGATATCCACTCTCCGCAGAAAGCCGCTGCCGAAGCGCTGCTGAAGCCCGCCATTCTCAACGAATTGCAGCGGCTCAATGCAGACCAGCTCATCATGCTGAAGCTCACGCTTCCCGAGGAAGATAACCTCTACCGCGACTGCATCGAGCACCCTCAGGTACTCAAGGTCGTTGCGCTATCGGGCGGCTATTCGCGCGAGGAGGCCAACGCGAGGCTCGCGCGCAACAACGGCATGGTTGCAAGCTTCTCGCGGGCGCTGGCCGAGGGGCTCAAAGCCCAGCAATCGGACGATGCGTTCCACGCGATGCTCGACGCCTCGATCGAGAGTATCTACCGGGCCTCCAAGACCTAGAGGAGCGACTACCGTTCGATCTGCTCCTGTTCGCCGAATAGCCCTACCAGCTGAGCGTTGTCGCCGCGGACATAGACGGGAATGTGTTCGATCGGGGCCTCCGCCTCAACGACCTGTCCGCCCGCCAGCTTGCGCCCGCTCCAGGCATCGGTCCACTCGGTTCCGGCAGGCAGGTAGACCTCTCGGCTGCGGGCGCGGTACGCGGTGATCGGGGCGACGAGGATATCCGGCCCGAACAGGAATTGGTCTTCTATCTCCGCAGCCGTCGCATCATCCGCGAAGTCGAAGAAGAGCGGTCGCATCGGCGGCAGGCCTCTCTCTGTGGCCAGCTTCATCTGCACCATGATGTAGGGGCGCAGACGCTCCCGCAGCAGCATCGCAGCCCGAATATGGGGAAAGCTGCTGCCGCCGATCGTCCAGGCTTCGTTGTTCGGTCGATTGCCGTGCGTGCGGAAGATCGGCGTGAACACGCCGTATTGATACCAGCGCACCATCAGTTCGTGGAAGCGGTCGCTCTCGTTGTCGGCCGTGACGAACCCGCCGATCTCAGCCGCTCCCCAGGGAATCCCGCTCATCGCCAGGTTGAGGCCCGCCTTCATGTAGGCCTCGAGATGCCTGAACGAAGACTCGATGTCGTGCGCGGCCGGGGAGGCCCCGTAGCGCTGCGACCCGGCCCAGGAACTGCGGCAGATCGTGACGACCTCGGTTTCACCGGCGGCGATCAGGCCCTGGTAGATGTTCTTCTGGTGCGCCACCGGGAAGTAGTTGTGCACCTCGGTCCCGGGGCCGATATGGTACTGCACCTGGTCGTAATCACCGATGGCGTGAAGGTCGTCGCAGGGGTCGAGCCAGAAGGTGCGGATGCCCAGGTCGACGTAGTTCTCCTTCCACTTGCTCCACAGGAACCGGGCCGCTTCCGGGTTGGTAGGGTCGACCTGATATTTGTGCCGCTCCTCGCCCGCTTGGCTGGGGCCCGAGACGATGTCCTTGTGGCCATCGATGGAGCCGGTGAACAGGCCGCGTTCCTTCATGGCGGCGAAGTTCTCGCTCTTCTCGTCCACCAGGATCCAGGGCGAGATCATGATCCGCACGCCCATCTCGTCGAGCTCCCGAACCATCGCCTCCGGATCGGGCCAGAACTCCGGATCGAGCTTCCAGTCGCCGGTGTGCTTCCAGTGCAGGAAGTCGATGACGTGAACCGCCAACGGCAGGCCGCGCCGCTGGAACTCCCGGGCCACGCCGAGGAACTCGTCCTGGGTCCGGTAGCGCAATTTGCACTGCCAGAACCCCGAAGCCCAATAGGGAAACGCCGGCGCATGCCCCGCGACGTCGGCGTAGTTCTCCATGATCTCGGCGTAGGAATCCGCCGCGGTGAGGTAGTAATCGAGCTGCCGGCAGCCGTACGAGACCCAGCGCGTCAGGTTGTGGCCAAACTCGACCCGGCCCAGCGAAGGGTTGTTCCACAGCAGGCCGTAGCCTTCGCTCGAGACGACGAAGGGCACCACGTGCTTCACGTGCCGCTGGTACAGGTCGATCACGCAGCCCTTCAGGTCGACCGTGCCGGTATCGTTGAGCCCCATGCCGTAGAGGCGCTCGCCCTCGCGGGGCGCGAGATGCAGCTCGGTGTGGAAAAGCCCGTCGCCGCTGGGCCTGAAGACGCGGGTACCGGGATTGTGGGCCCCGACGACGTAATCCTGTTCGCTCAGGATGCGGGTTTTCGCCTCTGAGGACGGGCTGGGGTGGCGAAAGAACTGCAGACACCCTCGCTGCGTGCGCAGGTCGTGAATCCGCGCCGAGATCCTGCCGTTGCGGATCACCGCCTCGGACTCCGAGATCAGAATCGTGGCGCCGGCGTTCACCGGCTCGGTAAGGGCCCAGGCAGTGTCGAGGACCGCCGATCCCCTGGTCGCCCGGACCCGCAGACCGTCTCGGCCCCAGGGTTCGATCACCATCGTCTCGCCCTCCAACGTGTGGACGAGCTTGCCGCCCGACGCGCTGGCTCTCTCGTTCAGATCGGTCATCGTGGCGCAACCTTATCGTGAAGAGGGTGAGGCACGACCGTTACTGGGCGTTCAACGGCATCATCTGCCACGCCTGCACCCGCCTGACCAAGGTCGGCCCCCCGCGGCTGAACAGTTTCACGTCGAGCGCTTCAGGATGGGTGGGGTAGATCCGTTGGGCCAGATACCGCCGATCGCCGACAAACACCTCCAGCACCGAACGGTCCAGGAAGACCCGTAGGGTGACGGGTTCTCCGACGGGTTCTCCCTGCTGCCAAGGGAAAGGGGCCACCTGGACGCCGCCCTTGTGGTGATAGTCGAGATCGTCCCGCAGGCTCGCTTCCCGGTAGTCGATTCGGACGGTGGGCGGCTCGGACGAGAAGGACACCAGGGTCTCTTCGGAGCCGTCGGGGGCGCAGCGCACCTTAAGTCCAAACTCGGCGGCGCTCCCCGCTTCCAGCTCCACCTCGAGCTCCAGGCAGTCGCCACGAACGGGCAGCGGCACGTCCGTGTCGGCCGCGACGGCGATATCGGTGTGCTCCTGATGGTCCCGACGCAAGGCCTGCAGCTCAGGGACCGGCTCGAAGCGGACGGCGCTTCCGTCCGGGGGGAGCGATATCACGACCGGTAAGCTCAAGACCCCCGACCAGCCCGACGCCACACAGGCACTCTCTTTGCGCCCCTCGTTCAGATTGACGAACAGAATTCGGCGCCCTAGCCCATCGAGCATCGCCCTGGGCGCGTGTATGTTGCCGCCTGGCCAGTTGATGCGGTCGAAGGCGTCCGGATGGAAGCTGTGGTTCTCGTAGCGGCCGAGATAGTACCGGCTGCCGGCCCGACGCTGGTGGCAGAAATGCAACAGCATAGACTTGCCCCCAGCTCGAAAAAATCGGGACAGGCGCAATCGTCGTCGATGTCGGTCCAGCAGCGCTCCGACCTGTAGAAGCGATCCACATAGTCCCACCCGGCGAGATCTCGGGAGCGGAACAGGTGCTGGGCATCGCCCCCGTCGATGGTGTCGCGGGTACCGGTCAGGGCGTAGCACCACTCCCCTTCCTGCCACGCGGTCACGTCGACGCCCTTGAGCTCGTGGTCCGCGTGCCGCAACACCGGGTTCTCCGGGTGAAGTTGCCAGCGCTCGAGGTCGCCGTCAGGATTGAAGGCGACACAGCTCGCACCTTCCAAGTCCGAGTGCGGGTAGATGATGGTCGGCGTCCCGTTGAAGAGAAACAGGTTGCCGGTCTGACCGCGGTCGATCGCGTTGGGATGCTGCTCCCATCGGACCAGGTCCGCAGAGGAGATGTGGGCCCAGGCTTTGTAGATGTACCCGTCGGAGCGACGAGGGGGTCCGGATTCCTCCCATGAGCTGTGCAGGAAGAACAGATGGTAGCGGCCGTTCCAGAACACGGCAGCGGTCGGGTCCCAGAGGAGGCCCTCCGGTGGAAGGTAGTGGTAGGTCGGACGGTCGCTGTCTTCGATCATGGGTACCTCCTTCTAGCACGAGTACTTGGTCACCGGGCGCCGCAGGCCTGCAGGGAGGCCTGCATGTGGCCGCGGGCCTCGGCCGCGATCACGCAGCACTGCTCGACGGTGTGACCCTTGGCCATGGTACCGATGATCTCGAGGTTGAGCGGGCCGTCGTAGCCGTGCCGGTGCAGGGCTGCAACGTAGCCGAGCAGATCGATGTCACCGCGGCCGTTGGCCTGATCCTCCGGCTCCCCCGGCCCCTGCTGCCGCCCCTTGCAGTCGCGAATGTGGACGTGCCTGATCCGCGACACCACCGCCTCGAGCGCCGCGACCGCGTCCTCATCGGCCCGGTGGATGTGCGACGGGTCCATGTCGAGGCCGAAGGCCGGCGAGGTGATCGCGTCGAGGGCGCGCAGGGTCGTGGGGGTGTTGTAGATGGCCGCCCCGACGTGCGCCTTGACGCACAGCGTCACCCCGTAGCCCTCGGCCATGTCGGCCAGCCGGCCGAGCGAGTCGATGGAGGCCTGCAGGCTGGCCTCGTCGTCGGAGGTGCCGCCGGGGCCGGTATTGACGATGGGGATGCCGATCTCGGCGGCGGCCTGGAAGGCCTGCTCCATGACGGCCGAATCCTGGCTGGGCTGCTCCATGGCGAGCAGCTCGAGACTGTAGCTGTGCGAGAGCTGCCCGATCTCCGCGACCTGTTCGCGCCAGCGGTTCAGGTCCAGGTGGTCGCTCATGTCGGGGATGGCCGCCAGTTCGATGCCGTCGTAGCCGGCGGCAGCCAGGTATCTGAAGGCCGTCTCCATGTCGAAAGCGCCGAAGAGGACCGAATTCGCGCCGAGCTTCATCGAGGTGCCTCCACCATGTTCTCGCCCCCCAGGGCTGGAATCTCGTAGCCGTAGGCCTTCATGCCCGGCTCCAGGAAATCGAAGTAGTTCGTTTCCTGGTCGCCTTCGAAGCGGTTCAGGTTCTCAGGCCAGACTATGATCCGGGCGAGCTTCAGGCCGAGGAAATCCTCGAGTCGGAGGAGCGTCTCTTCCTGACGGAGGACGAAATCCTCGAAGCGGACCACGAGCTGATGCTCGGGCCTGGGCGTGGCCTCGATCAGGTCGTACTGGTACTTCCAGGAGATCGCCCGGCGGCGGCGGTCGTCGTCGGTGTCGGGGTAGTGGATGCCGAAATCCCGGAGGTCATCGGTCACGTGCTGCCCGCGGATGGCGTCGCGCGGATTGCGGACCCAGACGATGTACTTGGCATCGGGGAACATGCGCACCAGCCAGGGGTAGCACAGCACCGTTTCGGGGATCTTCCAGCCGCGGTGCCGGGCCTTTCTGGCCAGCACCGATTCCAGATACCGATGGATCAAGGTGGTGAAACGCTCCGGTATCTCGGTGTTCAGGGCCTTGCCGAAGTCCCAGCTGAGATCGCCGCGCCAGCGGACGTAACGAGCGAAGATCCGGCAGGCATCGTACATGGCGTGGGGCGGCACCAGGTCCCCCGAGGGGTTGATGGTGCTGCCCATGAACACCCCGCTGGCGTAGAGCGTGTGCGCCATGGCGCGGGTGCCGGAGTGTCCGCGGCCGATCAGGGTGATGAGCGCCACGACTAGAGGCTGACCACCTTCCCGCTGTCCCACGATTCGATGGCGGCCTCGATGGTGCGCTGCACGGTGAGCGCGTCCGCACCTGAGGCGTCGATGTCCCCGGGGTCGACCCCATCGAGGTTCTGCTGGATCCAGACGTTGATACGCGAGTCGAAGGTCTCGGGGAAGGCCATCATGCCGCCCAGGTGGCTGTAGCGCTCGACCTCGTTGGAGAAGCGCGGGTAGAACTCGAGCTGCTGGCAGGCCTCGAGCAGCACGAAGCGACCCTCGGAACCGACCACCTCGAGGGTCTCGAGGCCGTAGCTGCCGCCGGCGTCGTAGCTGCCGGTGAGGTGGCCGACGACGCCGCTCTCGAACAGCAGGTTGACCTGCACGTTCGACCAGATGGTGCGGCCCTTGCCCTTCTTGAAGAACGCCTGCACCTTGGCGACGTCGCCCGCGAAGTAGCGCATCACGTCGAGCGAGTGGGGGTGCAGGGCGCGCATATGGAAGTGGGGTGAGCTCTCGTTGGGGTTGTTGATCCACATGGTCATGTTGACGATGTGGATCTCGCCCAGCCGGCCCTGCGCGACCCACGCCTTGGCACGCTGCGCCGCCGGGGTGAAGCGGTGGTTGAGATTGATGCCGTAGCGGAGGTTGTTCTGCTTGGCGAGAGCCACCATCTCCTCGGCCTCGGGGACCTTGTTGGAGATGGGTTTTTCGCCCAGGACGGGGATGCCGGCGCCGAGCAGGGCCATGGTCGGCTGGTAGTGGTGGCTGCCGTTTTCCTCGCCGGCGGTGCACACCCCGGCGACGTCGATGCGGAGCCCGCTGGCGAGCATCTCCTCGATGCTTGCAAAGGCCTGAGCGCCGAACCGTTCGGCCGCCTCCCGGGCCTTGTCGGCGATCAGGTCGCAGATAGCAACCACCTCGCACTCCGGGTGCTGGGTGTAGATCCTCGCGTGGGTGTTGCCGATTCCGCCCGCTCCCACGATGGCGACGTTCAGTGACATCGATCCTATTCCTTTCCCGGCCTGCGGGTCTTGTCCAGCACCGCATCTTCCAGCTTGTCCGAGGATGACTCCGCCTGTAGCCTCCGGGCCTGAACGATGTCGCCGATGTAGAGGGTGTCGTAGGCCTGCTGCGAGCTGGTGAAGGACCCCACCCCTTCATAGCCGTGCCAATCGCCCTGGTGGTGCATGGGGTTGGGCAGGCCCGTCTCCTCCTCGCGGCTGCGAATCCAGGCCTCCATGCGCCCCCGCAGGGTCGCCACCACATCGGGATTCTCGGCAGCCAGATCGACGTTCTCGAGGGGATCCTCGACCAGGTTGTAGAGCTCGACCTCCGGTTTGAAGTGAAAATCGGGCTCGAGGGCGACGATCAACTTCCACTGCGGCGTGCGCCAGCCGTGCTTGCGCATCCAGGTACACTCGGTGATATAGAACTCGCTGTCGAACGAGGCGACCTCGCCGCGGACGAGCGGCATCAGGCTGCGGCCGTCGAAGCGCTTGTCCGAGGGCCAGGCGATGCTGTCGGGGTCGATGTCGGCCAGCTCGAGCAGGGTGGGCACCAGGTCCTGGTGCTGGTTGAAGCCGGCGAGGCGGACGCCGGCGGGAACCTTCTTGGGGTAGCGAACGATCAACGGGACGTGCAGCACGTTGTCGTAGATGCCGTGATGGTCGAACCAGCACTCGTGGTCGTAGAGGGTTTCACCGTGATCGGCGTTGACGACGACGATGGTGTCGTCGAGGATGCCCCGGGCCTCGAGGGCCGTGAACACCGTCTGGATGCAGGCGTCCATGTAGGCGATGGCGCCGTCGTACTGGGCAATAATATAGTCCTTGTCGGTAATGCCCGGCGGCATCCAGGAGGCGAAGAAGTCGCCGAACGGCTTGAAGGACACGACCGGTTCCATCGAGCGGTTGGCCGGATCGAACTCGTCGCCGTGATAGAACATCCGCTCGTACGGCTCGGGCGGCAGGTACGGCGCGTGCGGGTCCATGTGACGCAGGAACAGAAAGAAGGGCTCGCCGCCAGCGACAAGACGATCGATTTCGGGAATGGCCACCTCGTTGAGATTCTGCGCCTTGGGGCTGCGCCCCTCGTCCCAGTGGCCCCAGGCCGGGTATTTCAAGTACCTGTCGAACCCCCTCGAGCTGGGATTGCCGTCGAAACCCACGCTGGTGGTTGCGTAGCCGGCCCCTCGAAGGATCTCCGGGAGCGCGCTCACCTCGGGCCGCAAGCCCCCCTTATGCCTCAGCGCCACCACCTGGGTACCGAAGCAGTCCATACCGGTCAACATCGAGGCGTAGGCGCTGGTGGTGGGAATGTGGGGACTGAAGGTGTTCTCGAAGAGCGTGCCTTCTCGAGCGAAACGGTCGATGAAGGGGCTGGTAAGGCGGTGATAGCCGTAGGCGCTCATGTGATCGGCAGAGAGCGAATCGATGCCGATGAGCACGATATTCGGCTTCGTACGCTCCCCCGTATTGGCTGTCATAGGAACTCCTCAAAAGTTGGTTAACCGTTACCCTGTCCGGTCACAGGAGTATACCTAAACAAGAGAGTCGCCTGTTTTCTGAATGGCGTTCAGGACAGCTCAAAGGACTCCCGACAAGCCAAGAAGGCCGGTCAGTACGGCAAATCTCGGATTCCCTCTCGTGCTGGAGGGGTTTCCAACCCTTCCCAGCAACGCATACCAGCTTGAATACTCGGGCTATGGGAGGCGATTTCGAGGTCAGATTCATGTGGGATCAGAGGATGTGCGTGCTGGACACGATGCCGGAGAATGCCGTACTGACCGGCACTTCTTGCCCCTCACAAGGTGTTCAACCCGTCCTGAACGCGGTCCGTAGGATGCGCGATACTCTTGCTAAAGTTCAGAAAAATGGAGGGATAATAAGGAGGGATAAGGGGTTTTTGGAAGCTTACAGCGGTTCTCATAATGAGTGAAGTTGGATTCCGGCATGCTCAAACCACCCCACCACATCCGAAAGCTCCACCGTCAACAACGCAACCGCAATCGCAGAGTCCAACGCTCCCCTGGTCCTCGCTCCCAGGCGCTTCACGACCCCCTTGATCTTCGAGAAAGCAAGCTCAATCGGATTCAGGTCAGGACTGTACCCAGGTAAGAACACCAACTCACACCCGCGAGCCTCAATGGCCTCCCGAACCTCCGGTTTCCGATGCACCCCCAACTGATCCATCACCACGATCTGTCCCGGCCTGAGCCTGGGAGCGAGGATCTGCCTGATGTACGCCAAGAACGCGTCACCATCCACCGCCCCAGTCAACGTCATCGCGTCACTCACGCCCTCATCGAGACTGATGGCTGCGACCAGGCTGGTGTTCTCCCCCCGGTTCTTCGGCACCCGACCCACAGCCCGCTGTCCCTTTGGGGCGTAGGCGTAGGCGAGAGTCATGGCGAGGTTGAAGCCGCTCTCATCAATGAACACCAACCGCCTCGGGTCGATCTGCTGGATCCAGGCTAAGAACCGCCACCGGGCTTCTGGATTCTGTTCACTGGCGTAGATCGTCTTTTTTTCTCGTCGATCCCATTCTCTGTACCCAGCGGCACATAGTGGCGCGGCTGATGCGGATGCCGGTCGTCTCGAACAGAAGGTCGCAGCGCTGATCGTGGGTGAGGTCATTGTTGATCAGGTGCTGCTCAACCCAGGACCGGTGCTCATTGAGGGCGCTGGGGCGGCCTGGGGAGGTTTGTGGGGTGACGTCACCTTGTTGGCGGTAGCGATGGAGGTAGCGCTCGACGCTGCTTTTGCTCACGTTGAACGTCTCTGAACCGTACTGGGTTTCGTGGAGACTCTGCTCTCACGCGGCCAGCCTGGGCATGGCCTGCGCTTGAGTGTACGCCATCTCGAAGTCCACGGGACTGACGTAATCGAGCGAAGAGTGCAACCGCCGACAGTTGAACCACCTCACCCACCGCATCGTCGCCGTCTCCACCTCCTGCCTCGAGCACCAACTCGTCGACCTGGCGTGGATCAGCTCGCTCTTGAACAAGCCGATCGTGCTCTCCATCAACGCATTGTCATACGCCGTGCCCACCCGACCGATCGAACCGTTCACGCCATGATCGAGCAACTTCTGGCTGAACGCCAGACTCGTATATTGACTGCCGGCATCCGAATGATGAATCACGCCGTCAGCAACGAACCGCCGATCGGTTCGACGCCGGACGCTCACAGCCTGCTCCAGAGCCCTCATCACCAGCTCGCTGCTCTTACCGGTACTGACCGTGAAACCCAGGATGCGCCTCGAGAAGCCGTCCTGCAGGAACGACACGTACACCCACCCTTCACGAGTGAGCACGTGCGTGAAGTCCGCCACCCAAACGATGTCGGGCGCATCTTGGAACCAGTCTCGCCTCACCAGATCCGGCGAGCTGACGCCGCTAGGCGTTGGGATGGTCGTGCGGACCTTCCTTCTTCGTGTCATGCCCTTCAAGCCCGCGACTCTCATCAGGCGCGCCACCTGGTCACGCCCAACGTCGATACTCTCGTGCTGGAGGGCGTGCCATACCTTACGGACGCCGTACACACCAAAGTTCTCGCGGTGCACCCGATGAATGACCTCCAGGAGACGCTCATCGGATTGCTGGCGAGCGGATGCTTGCCGCTTCTTGGCTGCGTAGTACGTGCTCGGGGCGATCGGCACGTTGTGGTCCCGTAGGACACGGCAGATCGGCTCGACCCCGAACAGGTTCTTATACGCGTTGATGTAGGCGACCATCACTTGAGTCGGCGGTCGAGCTCCGCGGCCGCGAAAAACGCGCTGGCTGTCTTGAGGATCTCGTTGGCTCGTTTGAGTTCGGCTACTTCCTTCTTGAGGGCCTTGATCTCCTCACGCTCTGTGGTTGTCAGGCCTGGCTTGTCACCAGCGTCGATGCGGGCTCTGTCTACCCAGCCGCGCATCGTGTCGACCGGGATGCCGGTTAGGTCATGCAGGCGCCGATAGGAGGCTGAACGTGATTCGTGCGGCGCTTCTTCTCGACGCTCCATGAACATGCGGATGACTCGATCTTTGGTTTCTTGGTCGTAACGGGTCATGCTCCATTCTCTCCTTTCGAGGGAGAACGGAGCCTCCATCAAACCCAGGGCGGTTCAGAGTCGCTGTAGCTCGCTTTCTGATTGGCTTTGTTGGGTAAGCGGAAGCGTCGTTGTTTGGTGGAGGCTTGGAGGTAATCGTCAACAAGGACGAATACGAGGGTGAAGATATCTGTTACCGTCTGTTCGGAGAGAAGGTCTTTTGTTCGCATACTCTAGATCTTCTCTCTTCTCTAACCCCTTTCGCAACTAGCATCCGAGGTTATTAACAACCTTGGTCCAAGGGTCCTATTAACAACCTTGGTCCATTGGTTCCTTCACACCACGGTTATCCCAGCTCTTGTTCTCATTACTCAAGACGTATTCACGCCCATCACTACCCACCCCGTGGTGTCTTCTATCGTAGCCAGGGTTGCTTTTGCTCCCTCCTCCTTTTAGGGGGAGGGCTGGGGAGGGGGTAAACCCCCACGCCAGGGGCGTGAATCCCCCGGTATTGACCGCCCGAACAAGCTCCCTGGACGAGTGTTCGACCCTTCTTCTGCAGGCGGAGAGCCGAAGGGTGCCGAAGGGGCATCAAATCTACTTCGTCTACTTATCCTTGTCTGCAGGAGCCCGATACTCCTCCCGAAACTCTTTACGATTTTCTTCACTTTTCCAACCTTAGAAATCTCTCCTTCCCCAACAGATCTTCTTCAATCTCTCGTTTCCTCCAGCGCCTGGCATGTTCGTACGCCTCCCCAACATTCCTCGGGTCGAGTTCGACGAGCATTACTGCCCCCGGCCGCAACAGTCTCGTCGCTTGCTCTTCGAGTCTGCGGAAGTGATCGAGGCCGTCGGTGCCTGAGTAGAGCGCCTCCTCGGGGTCGAAGGCGACCTCGGGGGGGACGTGGTCGCGATCGGTTGTCGGCAGGTAGGGGGGGTTGGCAAGGAGCAGGTCGGCGGCAGCGGCGAAGTCGGCGACGGTGGGATGATCGAGTAGGTCGCTTCGAATGAACACGGCCTCTAGGTCGAGCCTGCTGGCGTTGCGGCGGGCGAGGTCGAGGGCGGCCTTGGAGATGTCGGTGGCCATCACCTCGGCGGTCGGGCGATGGTGTTTGATGGCCAGGGCGACCGCGCCGCCGCCGGTTCCGAGGTCGAGCACCCGACCGCCGCCAGGGTCGAGCGTCTCCAGCACTGTCAGGCCCAGGGCAGCCAGGGTCTCGGTCTCTGGCCTTGGGACCATCGCAGCCGGTGTCACCTCCAGCGGCAGGCCGAAGAACTCGGTGGTTCCGAGGATGTGCTGCAGCGGTTCGCGCGCCTCACGTCGCCGGAGCCAGGTCTCGAGCGTGGCCATTTGGGCTCGGTTGAGAGATGCCTCCCGGGCAGCCACCTGCTCGCCCGGCGTCAGGCCGGTGAGCGCCGCCAGCAACCAGGAGGCGTCGGCCTCGGGGCTGGCCACGCCGACGTCCTGTAGACGCTGACGAATCATATGTCGGGCCTGGTGGATCCTCATCTGCGCGGTTAGGGGTCCTGGTGCACCAGGTGGGTGGTCTGTATGGGCAGAGCTTGCAAGCCCTGTCTGAGGAACGTCGGGTAGAGGGGGGTGGTGGCGAGGTCGGCCAGGGGGAACCAGCGGTAGATCAACTCCAGGGTCGCCACCGAACCGTCCCCAGCTGTGTCCTCAAGACCGGAGTGGTCGCACGTCAGGTCGCGGTAGGGGGAGTCGTTGGAAAGCGTCGCCAGGAAGTAGAGGCCCAGCTCCTGGTGGGGCCGAGAGTCGTCCTCGAAGAAGTTTTCAACCACCCACAGCAGGCGCATGGGGCGCACCCGCTGCCCGATCTCCTCGAGCATCTCCCGTTGCAGCGCCGCCCCTGCCGCCTCCCCGAACTCGACGCGGCCGCCGGGCAGCGCCCAGAAATCCTCGCCCGCGGCCTGATGGAGGAGGACGTGGCCCCGATCAGCGAACACAGCAGCGGTGCGGAAGGTAAAGCGAGCGCCCTCGCGATCGAAGGTGATCATGGCCGGACCATCTTACCGCCACCAACACATCTTCGGTAGGCAGGTCGGTGGGCAGGTGTCAATAGAAAACCGTACGGGTCCGATGCCTCGCCTGCTCGCGGTAGCGGCTCGCCTGGCCTCTGTTCCACAG
The DNA here is from genome assembly GCA_963662295.1 of Trueperaceae bacterium. Lineage (GTDB taxonomy): Bacteria > Deinococcota > Deinococci > Deinococcales > Trueperaceae. The sequence goes on along the minus strand of OY759346.1, from coordinate 234,060 downwards.
CACGATGTCGAGTTCCCGGGCGCTCACGCGCCGACCGGCCGCCGCCAACCACGCCACCATCTGCTCGACCGCATGCAGCGCCACCGCCCGCAGTTCGACCTCTTCGGGCGAGCCGGCGGCGATGGGGTCGCCAGCTGCGATGCGCTTGGCGAGGTCGGGGCTGTAGGCGAGTACCCCATCGAGCCGCAGGACGTGAGGCACCAGGTTGTCCGCGAAGATGGTGAGCCGATCGAGGTCGGAGAACGCCCCCAAACCCTCGCCGCCGAAGGCCAGCGCCAGGTCCGAGGCGGTGATCTGGGCACGCTTGTAGAAGGGCACCTCGAGCGCGCCATAAACAGGACAATCCGGCCTCGTGAGAAAGGCGATGAGCAAGGGAAATCTTGGACCCACAATCGAGTTTGTGCCGGTCAGTACGGCATTTCTCGGTTTCTCCGTCCACCACGCATCGTCAAATCGCTCTTACTCGCCACCCTCTCGTCCAACGCCAGATCGTTGAGTCGTATTCAGAAAAGCGGAAACGCAGCCACCGTCAGGCACGGCAATGTGCGAAAAATGCGATGCGGACCGGGGTTTCTTGCCCCTCACTAGAGATCAGACCCGTCACCGACGCAACCCCGAACAACGCCGGCAAGTCCTGATAAAATGCCCTATCCCGAAACAACGGCATCGCTGCCAGCAGCCGCACCAACTGCTCGGCGGAGCCGTCGGCAGCCCGGACCAGAGCGGTGAACGCACCCCCGAAGCGGTCTAGCAGATAGCGTCCGAGGTCGTTCAGGGCCTCGGTGAAACGCGCCATCAGTTCGGACCGTAAAGGGTGTTTCAGATCCTGACCGAAGATAGCCGCCACCTCACTGGGTTGCAGGCCTGCGAGGGTGACTGCGGCCAGGGGCCCCTGGCGCTCGAAATGATCCTTGAGCCGGCTTGCTACGGTGAAGTAGCCAGACATGCCGGGGCGCTTGATCAGCGCCGAGAAGTAGCCGGAGCCGAAATTCACGGTGTCGAGGGTGATGACGAAGGCGGCCAACGCTTCGGGGTCGGCGGCGTGGAAGTGATGCTCGAGATCGTAGCTTGGAGCCAGCAGCGGGTCGGCCGCGAGACTGCGGGCGAGGCCACCCGGGTCGCCCACGATCGCCACCTGTTCGGCACGCTGTTCGACCAGTGCACAGGCGCTGCGTATCTCGTCGAAAAGCGTCACGGCGGCGCCCGCTTCAGCCGCCTCGGAGGTCATCGTGGGGCGCCTCGCCCGCTGAACCGCGGTCAGTCCTCGGACGGTTTGATGACCACGCGGCGGTGGCTGCCCTCACCGGTCGATTCACTCATCACCGTGGGTTCGTCGGCCAGCGTAATGTGGATCACTCTGCGCTCGGCCGCGCTCATCGGTTCCAGCTCGACCGGGCGACCGGTCTTGCGAACCCGGCCGGCGACCTTGCGGGCATTCTGTCGTAGCCGCTCATCGCGGCGGCGTTTGTAGCCGCCGACATCGACGTTGACGCGTACCGACGCCTCCTCGTTACGGTTCAGCACCGCGTTGGTGAGGTACTCGAGGGCAGCGAGCGTGCGGCCGCCCCGACCGATGATCTTGCCGGGATCGCCGCCGAAGATCTCCACCTGAATTTCGCTCTCGTCGGCCCGGGTGATTTCGACCGCGTAGGCCGGGTCGAAGTTCAGCAGCAGGTTTACCAGAAAGGATTCGGTACGTTCCTGAGCGTCACCATCGACGATGATCATTTCGATATCGGCGACGGGAAGATCCTCCACGAGATCCTGCTCTTCGGGCAGGCTCGCCATCTGCGCCTCGTCATCTACATCGATGCCGATGTCTTCGAGGTATTTGTCCAGGTCGTTATCGGTCATGGTGCCCTCTCTACTTGGCCGGTGCTGGTACCGGTTTGTTGCGACTGATCAGCCAGTATTGGAAGATCTGCACCAGCATCGACACTACAAAGTATAAGATGACGCCCGCCGGGAAGTTCAGGATGATGAATGCGAACACCAGATTGATGATGATCTGCTGGCGCAGGCTCGACGGGTTTCCACGCGCGGTGAAGAAGGACTGACCGAGCATCACCCCGACGTAGAGGATCGGCAGGATGAACAGGGGGTCTGCCTGCCCGAGGTCGGGAATCCACAGGAATCCCTCGTTGAATTCGAAGTTGACGAAGACCCTCCAGAGGATAATGAACAGCGGCATCTGCGCCAGGATCGGCAGGCAGCCACCGGCCGGGTTGACGCCCGCCTCCTTGTACAGCTTCATGGTCTCTTCGGTCAGCTTCTGACGATCGTCCTTGTACTTCTTCTGCAACGTCTTGATCTTCGGTTGCAGCTCCTGCATGCCGTACATGGAACGGGTCTGGGTGCTGATAAGGGGCCAGATCACGGCCCGGAACACCAGCGTCAGCACGATGATCGACAGCCCCCAGTTTCCGATGCCATCGTGGATGGTGTGGAGCACCCACAGGATGGCGAGCGACAGGCGCCCCAAGATGTTGGGCCGAAACAGCCCGGCCAGCTCGAGGTACCCCTCCTGATCGTAGCGGATCAGTTCGTTGGGGCCGGTATAGACTTCGGCCGACAGGGAGACGGTCGAACCTGTCGTCAGCTCTTTCTGGAACGCGATGAGATCACCAGGATAGCTCTGGGCCGAGAGGCCGCCGGTGGCGCCGGTGGGGCGCATCACGATGGCCGTAGCGGTGTTGCGGTTGTTGTTTTGCACCGAGGCGTAGCTCGGATTCACAACCGGCTGCGAGAGCGGGTTGAGGCTGAAGTTCTCGCCCTGACCGATCTTGATGACCGGCTCGTCGGTGCGCCCGATGCCGGGGAAGGCGAGCTGGATAAAGATCGGGTCCCGGGCACCGGTTTCGACGGCGGCCTGAGCGGCGAGAGAAACCTCTACGCCAATCTCAAGACTCAGCCTCACGTTGCTGACGACCACCCGTTTATCGACCTGATACGACCCGACAAGGTAACGGAAGCTGCCTTCGAATTCGGTGTTGGTCAGCCGGCTCCAGCTGCCCTCTACCTCTTCTGGAACAAAGTACTCGCCACCGATCAGAATGGCGGCACCTGGCGCTGGGGCCTGGAATGGGATCAGGTTCTGCCCGCCATCGATCGGGTAGTTACGCAGTCGCTGGCCCTTCTGCTGTTTGCTGTATACCGCGACTAGCTCACCCGCCGGATTGAAAAAGAAATCCGCCCCTTTTGTGGGGATGCGGGTCAGACTCTCGCCCTGGCGCCCGCAGAAGAAGGACGAGGCGGCGGGTGCACCGCAGGCTTCGTCGACCGTTTCGATGTTGCGAAACTCGGTCATGTCGAAGCCGTATACATCGAATTCCGCCTGCGCTAGAGCGCTGGGAATCAGCAGCAATACGACGAGGATAAAATACCGAACGGTCTTCAAGATTCCTCCATGGCCTTGGGCGGTACCGGATCGAGGCCCCCGGGGTGAAATGGGTGGCACTTGGCGATGCGTCGGAGCGCCAGATAACTCCCCTTGAACACGCCGTGGCTCTCGATCGCCTCCACCGTATAGGCGCTGCAGGTGGGGTGGAAGCGGCAACTCGGGTTACCCTTGAGGGGCGACAGCACCCGCCGGTAGAAGAGGATGGGGCCGATTACAAGCCACTGAGCAACGCTACGGCGCGTCACGGTTGCATCCCCTTTCACACCAGCCTCCCGCGCTGGAGGGCCCGTTGCAACGATTCCTTGAGCTGCCAGTAGTCGGCAGCAGCAGCCTCGGGCCGGACGATGACGATGAGATCGAACGACGTCTCGACAGGCGTGACGTCCCGCAGCACAGCAGCAAACGCTTCGCGCAGGCGGCGGCGAATGCGGTTGCGGGTCACGGCCTTACCCACTTTTCTGCTCACCACGATGCCGATCCGCACGACCCCGTTGCGGGTCGCTCGCCAGCGAATACTGAGATGCTTGACTCCACCCGATCGTCCCTTGCGAAGTCTGCGAAAGGCACGGTCACCTTTAAGCGAACGGAACGGTAGCCCGCTCAGCGATCGGAGACCGTCAGGCGCTTTCGCCCCTTGGCGCGCCGGCGCTTGATGATGTTGCGACCGGCATTGGTCTTCATGCGGGAGCGAAAGCCGTGCGTCTTGGCCCGCTTGCGGCGATTGGGCTGATAGGTGCGCTTCATCGATGAACTCCTTCCAGTCGGTTATAGCAGGTTGGAAGCGGCGAACCGGTAGTGCCGGAGGGACGATCCTTTGGGGGCAGCGCACACCGAGGCCATTACGATCCACCCGCCCGCGGGCGCGGGCGCAAATAAGCCGGTAGAGCATATCACACCCTAAGGGCCCGCGCCAACACCGGCACCGCTCCCTCCTCACCGCCGAGAGGACCTGTCAGGGACAGGGACCGGTGGCTCTGGAACGCCGCTGCTGGTCGGGGCCGGGTAGTCTGGAAGGGGAGCGGAACCGCGGGCGCGCCAACGGCGACGACCCCGCTCGTCATCCTTACCTTAGGGAGGTCACATGAACCCCTGGTTTATCCTGGCGCTCGCTATCGTCAGCGAAGTTCTCGGCTCGAGCGCGCTGAAGCTCTCCGCCGGCTTCGCCAAGCCCTGGCCTTGGCTGGTTGTGGTGATCGGTTACGGTGCCGCCTTCTGGCTGCTCAGTCTGGTACTCAAGAGCATCCCTCTCAGCACCACCTATGCGGTGTGGTCGGGGGTAGGCACTGCGGGAGTGGCGCTGATCGGGTGGCTGTACTTCCGCGAGACGCTCACCTCGGTACACCTGGTGGGAATCGCTTTGGTCATCGCCGGCGTGGTGGTGCTCAACCTCGGCTCGCGCGTAGCGAGCTGACTCAGCCCCTGGGGGGCGCGAGTGGGGCAAATGCGTCGCCGGCATCGGTCTCGAGGGCGGCGGCGACCCGCAGCAACCTCGCATCGCGCAACGCCGGGGCGAAGAGCTGGACCCCGCAAGGCAGCCCGTCCTCCCCCATCCCCGCAGGCACGCTGACGGCGCCGATCCCGGCCAGGTTTGCCAGGCAGGTGTCGACATCCCCCAGGTACATCGCCAGCGGGTCGTCGGCCTTCTCGCCGAGCCGAAAGGCGACGCTGGGCGTCGTTGGAGCCATGAGCACATCGAAATCTGCAAAGGCGCGAGAGAAGTCGTCGGCGATCAGGCGGCGCACCTTCAGCGCCTTGCCGTAGTAGGCGTCGTAGTAGCCGGCCGACAGGGCGTAGGTGCCCATCAAGATGCGGCGGCGCACCTCACTGCCCAGGGTTTGGCCCCTCGAGCGCATCATCACCTCAGCCTGTCCCAGCCGGTCCTCACCGACACGACCGCTGTAGATCATGCCGTCGAAGCGAGCCAGATTGCTGCTGGCCTCGGCGGTGGCGACCAGGTAGTAGCTGGGAATGCCGTAGGAGGCGTGTGGGATCGAGGCTTCGGCGACGTCGGCGCCAAGCGCTTCGAGCCGTGCGCGGGTCCGTTCCAGAGCGGCCTGCACCCCAGCGCTGTTCCCCTCGTCGGACAGTTCGCGCACCACCCCGACCCGGAATCCGGTGAGATCATCACCGATGGCGCTGGCGAAGTCTGCCGGCGCGTCGAGGCTGGTGGCGTCACGGGGATCGGCCCCAGCCATGGTGTCGAGGGCCAGCGCGGCGTCGGCGACGCTGCGGGCGAGCACCCCGACCTGGTCGAGCGAGCTGGCAAAGGCGATGACGCCGTAGCGCGATAGCCTCCCGTAGGTCGGTTTGAGTCCCAGAACGCCGCAGAAGCTCGCCGGTTGGCGGACCGAGCCACCGGTGTCGGTGCCCAGGGCCAGCGGGGCTACCCCGGCCGCCACCGCCGCCGCCGAGCCCCCCGAAGAGCCCCCCGGCACCCGCTCCGGATCCCAGGGATTGCGAACCGGACCGAAGGCGGAGTTCTCGTTGCTGCCGCCCATGCCGAACTCGTCGAGATTGGCCTTGGCCACCACCACAGCCCCGGCCGCTTCGAGGCGCTCGACCACGGTCGCACTGTAGGGTGGCAGGAAGCTCTCGAGGCTCAGGGAGCCGGCGCTGGTGCGGACCCCTTCGGTACAGATGTTGTCCTTGATCACGACCGGAACCCCCGCCAACGGCCCCAACGTTTCACCGTCAGCACGACGGTTGTCGAGGTCTTCGGCGCGGGCCAGGGCGCTCTCATGGGCAATGGTGATGAAAGCGTTGAGCTCCTGCTGGACCGTTTCGGCGCGGGCCAGGGAGTCCGCGACCACCTCGCGAGAGGACACCTCACCTCGCCGAATTCGCCCCGCGAGATCGGCTGCAAACATGCGCCGAAGCATACCAGAAAGGGAGCATCGACCTTTGTCACACGCGAAAAACGAGTGCGGAGTTTCATTAGGTCGCGGCGGCCCGGGTCGTTATAATGACCCTCCATGGGGCTGGGAAGTGCGGCTACGAGTCCTGCACAGACACATTTGACCTGTGCCGGATTCAGCGATGCAGGACGGGTTCGCGCCGTCAACCAGGACAGCTTCTTCGCCGGTGAGATTCCGAGCAAGGGCTACCTGGCTGTCGTCGCTGATGGCATGGGTGGCCATCAGACCGGTGAGGTGGCCAGCCAAAAAGCGGTCGCCACCCTCATGGAGGAACTCAACCGCACGCGCGCCCACCCCCCCGCGGCCATCGCCCGAGCGGTTCAGGCCGCCAACCTCACCATCTACGACTACGCTTTGGCCAACCCCGAAAACCGGGGCATGGGCACGACACTGACGACCCTGTTCATCGACGATCAGGTGGGTCTCGTGGGGCACGTCGGCGACTCGCGAGCCTACCTCGTTCGGGGCGACGACATCCGCCAGCTCACCCACGACCATAGCTGGGTGGCCGATCGGGTGCGGCAGGGCCTGCTAACCGAGGACGAAGCCAAGCGTCACCGCTGGCGCAACGTCATCACCAACGCGCTCGGCGCCACCGCCACCTTCAAGCTCGACCTGCTCCACTTCGAACTTCAGGAGGGCGACCGTCTGCTGCTATGCAGCGACGGCGTCAGCATGCTGCTCTCGGACGTCATGATGATGCAGATCGTCAAGGCGCATCCTCCCGACGAGGCGGTCAGACTGCTGGTCGCCGAGGCGAACGATCGCGGCAGCCCGGACAACGTCACCGCGGTGGTGCTCGAGGTGACACATATCGCGTCGCGCACCAAGCGCTACGCCCTGCCGCCCCACTACACCCAACCGGCGTCGGTCGATATCAGCGAGACCATGAGCGGCATCCGTAAGATCGAGGAGGACTTCCCGGCCAACAGCCTGCTCGGCAAGTTGCGCCGCCAGTCGTGGTATCCCTACCGGGTGTGGATCCTGGGAAGCATATACCTGTTGGTACTGTTCCTGGTGTTCAGTCTCTGGAGCCGCTAGCGCCCACCACCGGGTACGTTATTCATCCGACCCGCCCTTATGTTCGGACAAGGTCGATCCCAACGCCGCACTGCTGATCAGAATCAGCGCCAACCCCTGGCGCAACCCCAGCCTGTCGCCTAACGCCGCCATCCCTACCAGGGCAGCGATGGCGGGTTCGCTGCTGAGCAGCACCCCGAAGGCGCGAGCGCTCATCCGTCGCATGGCTGCGTACTCGAGCGAGAAGGGGACTACGGTGGACACCAGTGCGACAGCAAATCCGAGCATGATCAGCTCCGGCCGGAACAGCGCAGCCCCGGCACTCGCCACTCCGAACGGCAGCAGCAGCGCCGCCGCCACGGCCATCGACAGCGCCAACCCCACCCCCCCTGGGAGCTTGCGGCTCAGGCGGCCGCCAAGAACGATGTAGCCGCCCCAGCAAGCGCCGGCCGCCAAGGCAAAGACGAACCCGGCAGGATCCACGCGAACGCCCGCCAAGGGGGCCAGCAGTACGATCCCAACGGCGGCCAGCACCACCCACAGGAACTCCCTCGGTCGCCGTGACGACGCCACCGCAATCCCGAGCGGACCCAAGAATTCGATCATCACCACCACCCCTAGCGGCAGCCGGGCGATCGCTTCGTAGAAGAACAGATTGAGGCCGGCTAGGGTCACCCCCAGACCCAAGACCAACGGCACCATGTCCGACCGCAAATGGGCCAATCGCGGGCGCCAGGCGAGGTTGAGCACTAGGGCGGTAAAACCTAGCCGGACGAAGGCGGTGCCGGCCACCCCGAGGCTGGCAAACAGCGTCGTGGCGAGCGCCGCACCGAGGTGAATGAACACGATGGCGAGCAGAATGAGGACCGGCGCCGGGGCCATGTCCAGCAGCGAGCGCGTCGCTCTGCCCAGCTGCCGGATGGGCCGGATGGGGCCGATGCGAAATAGCCACGTCGTGGGCGTGGTCGGTTTCATGATCCTTCCTCTGCCGGGGCAACAACCGCCCTATCCTACCCTCGGTGTGGCAGGTGATGGCGCCACCTCACCCCACCCGTTGCCTGGCCGCGGTCGGGTAAGGTGATGTCATGAAAAAGGCTATCCATAGCGATGCGGCGCCCGCCGCCCTCGGTCCCTATTCGCAAGCCATCCGCACCGGAGAGCTGATCTTCACGGCTGGCCAGATCCCCCTCCGCGCCGACGGAACCCTGAACGATGGGGGCATCCAGGCTCAGACCCGGCAGGTCCTCGAGAACCTGCGGGCGGTGCTCGAGGCGGCCGGCTCCAGCCTGGAGCGGGTGGTCAAATGTACCGTGTTCATGGCCGACATGAACGACTTCGCGGCCATGAACGAAGTCTACGGGCAGTTCTTTGCAGACACACCGCCAGCTCGCAGCGCTGTCGAGGTGGCGCGGTTACCGAAGGACGCGAGAATCGAGATCGAATGTGTGGCGCTGGCCGGCCCCTGAGGGCTGCGGTCGGCTGCGGGATAGCGGAGAAAGCCGGCTGCCGATCTGCAGGTAGACGTTGTAGCTAGAGCCGAGTATGCGCCCGAGTTGGCGGTATGCGAACAGCCGAGGGTGCCGACCGCGATAGCTGGCACCCCAACTCGGAGCCCGCCCTCTATGGTACCCGCTAACACGGTGAGGACCGACCAGCGCCGGCTGCCGCGTGAACAATTCGACTCCGTCGCAAAGGGCGAAAAAGTTCACAGCATTGGGCGACCCGCTACGCCACTCTTAGAGGGCCCGCCCAAGGGCAACCCTTGAAGGCAATGAAGCCTGTCCCCAACCATGGGCGCTTAGGACAGGTGGAGCCAGTAGCGCAACCGGTCTAGGGTAACGATCTCCTCTGCTTCTTCCTACCTAGAACAAATGGCCAAACGCCAAAGCACCCCATGCGTCGGGCTAGTTGTTTCTTGGGTAGGTAGGAAGGAAGTATCCCGGTGAGGAGAATCACCTTTGGAAGAGTACCTGCCCGCATCTGGCCAACCCTTATCGCACTGAGTCTGATCCTGGCCGCCTGTGGCGGACTGGGACCGGAGGATGAAACGTTCGTCAGCAGCGACGTTCTCGTCGGTACTGGAGTCGATGCCTACCAGCTCGAAGGCAGCACGATCTCTGGTATCGTGAACATTCAATTGAACGTCAGGAAGCAAGCTCGGGAGGTAATCTTCTATCTTGACAATACCGAGGAGGCCACCAGCCCCCTCCTGATCGACAGCGAGTCCCCTTTTGAAGTGCAAATAGACACTAGGACACTGACCGATGGTGAGCACGTCCTCACTATTGAGATCAGGGAGGGTAAGCGTCGACAAAGAGTCAAGCAGATCCTGCAGATAAACTTCACGGTTGACAACAGTAGCGACCCTGGCGACCCCGGCGACCCTGGCGATCCCGGCGATCCTGGCGACCCTGGCGACCCCCCGCCCCCGCCTGTTGGCAATCCGGGCGAGACCCGGCTACTCAGAGCCTACTGGACCGTCCAACGGATCGCCAACAAAGAAGAATTCGAAACAGAAAACATGGAATACCGACCCAACCAAGCCCACCCCAACCTACTCCTAGACCTCCGGAACCAAACAAGCTACCTCGGTAACGCAGGCCCCTACACCAACTGGGATGTTCTCGTAACCGACACCAAGGGCATCTTCACCATCTACACCCCCGGAGACTTCCTACACATCGAACTCAACCGCTCAGCAACCGTAGTAGTCGCCCAACGCGCCGGCAACCCCTCCAACCGACCTGCCTGGCTTAACGACTGGGAGTTAGGCACACCCATCACAGTGATCATTAACGGAAACACCTCGGGCGCAGTGACCTACACCAAAGTCCTACCAGCCGGTGAGCACAACCTAGGAGTACCCGGAAGCCAGGGCGACCCTTACTTCCTGCTTCTTGGTGAAGCCGATGGGACCCCCTCAAGCCCTCCGAGTGTCCCAACTGGCCTGGAATCACCTCAACCCAACCAATACTGCCCCGCCTGGATTCATGACCAGCACGTCACTGAAGGCCCCGAAGGACGCATGTACCGCACATGGCACCCACAGATCGATCCAGTGTACTGGTGTTACTTCGGGCATGAACATGGTTCTGACCCAATTGAGTTCGGTGATGGCACGTTCCACCCTAAGTACAATCAGTACACGCATCTCAATGGTCGTTTCGAGCCTCATGGTGGCTTCAAGGGAGTGCTCTTACGTGATGAGAATGATCGCGAGGCGTACATCACTCAGCACTTCACCACCAGTGATCTCAATAGGGCCTGCAGCCGCTTCCATGCTACCGACATCGCCTTCGCTGATAGTGACGGCACCCTGGTCGGTGACCTGAACCTCAAGGGTGACTTCGGGGTTCCTTACGCGGTTGAAGCAGGCGGACCGTTCTTCCGTATGAGGCCTAGTGCTTGCCCTGAGGTGGGTGACCTCGAAGGGGTCTCTGGGAAACGCTTGATCGCTGTGAACATGCCTGGTACTGGGTATGAGTCATGGCAGTGGAATCCATATACGACGGTATTCCCGATCGTGCTTTCGTTTGTCATTACCACGCATAATCCTATGACCCGGTGTGCTTTTGGGGATATGAATGCTGATGGTACTTACCGGTGTGACCCGCCAGCTGGTTCGGGTTATAGTCCTGCTCATCATCTGGGTGCTACCCAAGATGGCAGTATGCGTTGGTTGATCTTCCCGGCTCAGCGGAACTTCGGGTTCGATACTCGTAGTTCGAGTGTCCCTCAGGGCTCTTTCTGTACTGATTGGAAGGGCTGGGAGCTGCTTGATTGTGGTGATCCGCAGGCTGTCGAGCAGTACCTCAAGCCGGGTGTGTTATTCACGTTGTCCAATGGTCCGGTTGCTGCTCCTGCACCGGCGAATAAGTGGCAGGTTCTAGAACCCTGGAGAGCAGTCTACGTCAACCCAGGACCCGCACTGGCTGCCGTTGATCGTAACCTAGAAGATCACATCATCGTACCAACCGAAAACTAGCTAGACTCCGAACTCCCTCTCCCCTTCTGCTGCCCGAGCGCCTGACCACCGGCGCTCGGGCACACACCTGTATTACCTGTAGTTTGTTGACAAGGGTCAAATCGAGCAGTAGAACGGACAACAGGAGGTCGAACGATGAGTCGACGCCTACCCGTACCTACCGCCCCCGGACCGCTAGAGAGCTACGCCAGCAGTTTCGATGACCTGTTCAACAAACGCAACCAACGCGACACCTTCCGGCGCTACCTCGAAGGCCTACTACTACCCAGCGAACGAAACAAAACCCTGACCGGGCTCGCCAACACCGAGCCGGTGGCAGGCGCAACCCACAAGGACGCGCAGAAACTGCAGTGGTTCTTATCCGAATCCACCTGGGACCCCGCCTTGGTGAACAACAAACGACTGGCGCTGCTCTCCGAGGACGAGCACAGCAAGCCCAACCCCGAGGGCGCCCTGGTGATCGATGAGACCGGCGATCGAAAGTGGGGCCGACACACCGCCCATGTCGGCCGCCAGTACCTCGGCAGTATCGGCAAGATCGATAACGGCGTGGTCAGCGTACACACGTTGTGGGCGAACGAGGAACGGTACTACCCGATCGAGGTTGAGCCCTACACGCCTGCACCCTGGTTCGCTCTTGGTAAGAACGACCCCGAGTTCCGCAGCAAACCGCAAATCGCGCTGGAACTCATCGAGAACGCCCATGCGCTCGGCATTCCCTTCCGCGCCGTAGTAGCCGACCGCTTCTACGGGGAGAACCACCCCTTCTGGACTACTTTGCAGAGCGAGGAGATCCCCTACGTGCTGGCCTTGAACCCATCGCACGCATGGTGGCACCAGATTGGCACCATCGGCTCTGCGGAGGGAGTAGCGGGAGCCGCCTCGTGGCGTGAGGATGATGCCGGCGTTTGGGAGAAGCTCACGCGGTGCTTTCGTGATGGTCACCAAGAGACCTGGTGGGCTCTCGAGGGGGTGGCGGGACCGTACGGCCCGGAGAGCGCGAAGCGGTTGATCATCGTGACTACTGATCCTGCTGCGCTTCCGGAGGAGAGCACGTTCTACTTACGAACGAACCTCCCTGCGCCCGGATCTAGCCGCGCTCAAGAGAGCGGCATGATTCCGGCTGATGTGGCGGAGATCGTGAGGCTCTACGGGCTTAGATCAAGCTCAAGCTGCGCTTCCGGAGGAGAGCACGTTCTACTTACGAACGAACCTCCCTGCGCCCGGATCTAGCCGCGCTCAAGAGAGCGGCATGATTCCGGCTGATGTGGCGGAGATCGTGAGGCTCTACGGGCTTAGGGTGTGGGTGGAGCAGAGTTACAAGCAGGTCAAGGGGAGTCTGGGCAGTACCAGGTGCGCAGCGACATGGCCATGAGGCGGCACTGGCAGCTGGTTTGTTGCGCGTTTTCGTTCTGCTGGTGGGCCTTACCAGGAGGAGGAGTGGCTGCTGAGCTTGACGGGGGTGGGCAACCCGTAAGTCTTGTGGAGGGCGATGTTGAGGAGCGAGCGGGGGGGAAAAAGAAAGAGCCAGAATCTGGTCGTGACTTGGCCACAGGCGTTGAGGCGGGTCAGAGCTTGGCTGGAACCTTACCTTTTGCTAAGGAGGTATTGGCAGGCGTGGTCGGTGAAGCCCCCGCCGCAGCGGTTGCAGCGGCTTCTTGATTGGCTTTTCGATGGCAGGCCGATCCACTGCTATGCCCGGTAACAACAAACTACAGGTAGGTCTGCAGAACCGCTGCGGATGGGCTAGGCGCGGCGCCACAGCAGCTCGCGCTTGACCTCTTCGATGGCCCGGGTAATGGGGATGTCGCGGGGGCAGGACTCGGTGCAATTGTAGGCGGTGCGGCAGCGCCACAGGCCGTTGGTCTGGGCGAGAACCTCGAGTCGCTGAGGGGCGCCCTGGTCGCGCGAGTCGAAGATGAAGCGGTGGGCATTCACGATGGCGGCCGGACCGAGGTAGCGCTCGTTGGCCCAGAAGACGGGGCAGCTGGTGGTGCAACAGGCGCAGAGGATGCATTTGGTGCTGTCGTCGAAGACCTCGCGATCCTCGATGCTCTGCAGGCGCTCACCCGCCGGCGGGGGGTCGTCATTGACGAAATATGGCACGATGGCCCGGTAGGCGTCGAAAAAGGACTCCATATCGACGATCAGATCCTTTAGCACCGGCAGACCCCGAATCGGCTCTACGGTGATGGTCGCCCCCAAGTCCTTGACCAGCAGCTTGCAGGCCAGTCTATTGACACCGTTGATGAGCATGGCGTCCGAGCCGCAGATGCCGTGGGCGCAGCTGCGGCGGAAGGTGAGGCTTCCGTCGAGCTCCCACTTGACCTCGTTGAGGACATCGAGGACCCGGTCGGTGGGGCTCGCCTCGACCTCGAACGCCTGCCAGTAAGGGCGGGCATCCTGCTCGGGATTGAAACGCTTGATTTTCAGGGTGACGTTCGTCGTCTGCATGGCAGTACCTCAGTAGACCCGCGGTTTGGGTTCGTATTTGCCGAGCGTTACCGGTTTGTAGTCGATCCTCACGCCGGCGCCGTCCTTGTAGACCAGCGTGTGCTTGAGCCACCTCTCATCGTCGCGCTCTTGGTGATCCTCCCGGGAATGGGCTCCGCGCGATTCCTGGCGATTCAGGGCGGCGTGGACCAGCTGCTCGGCGTTGTCGAGCAAGAAGCCGAGCTCGACCGCCTCCATCAGTTCGGTATTGTACTGCCTGCCGGAATCGTCCAGCCCGATGTGACTCGCCCGCTCGTTGAGCTGATCGAGGATCGTCACTTGCTTGGAGAGGGTCTCTTCGGTCCGGAAGACCGAGGCGTTGTCCATCATGGTGTCCTGCATCTCCTGGCGAATGTGGGCCACCCGTTCCTCACCGGATCCGTGCCTGATGCGCTCGAGGAGGTCGTGCGCTCGCTCCTGGCTGTCGTGCGGCAGGTCGTTGTAGCCGCCGGCGGCGGCGTAGGCGGCGGCGTTGATGCCGGCCCGGCGGCCGAATACGATCAGGTCGCCCAGGCTGTTGGTGCCCAGCCGGTTGGCGCCGTGAAGGCTGGCGCAGCTGACCTCGCCGGCAGCGTAGAGCCCGGGCACGATCGTATCGGCACCATCACGAATGACGTTGGTGTCGATGGTGGTTGGGATCCCTCCCATGGCGTAGTGGGCTGTAGGTTGGACCGGCACCGGCTCGGTAATGGGATTGACACCGAGGTAGATGCGGGCAAACTCGGTGACATCGGGCAGCCTGGACTCGATGATATCGGCGTCGATATGGGTGAGGTCGAGGTGGATGTAGTCTTTGTCGGGCCCCGATCCGCGCCCTTCGCGTATCTCGAGATACATGGCCCGCGACACCATGTCGCGCGGCGCCAGATCCTTGATGGTGGGGGCGTAGCGCTCCATGAAGCGCTCGCCGGCACCGTTGCGCAGGATGCCTCCCTCGCCCCGCGCGCCCTCGGTCAGCAGGACCCCGATCCGGTAGAGGCCGGTCGGATGGAACTGGTAGAACTCGGGATCTTCGATGGGGAGCCCCCGACGGTAGACGATGGACATCAGGTCGCCGGTCAGAGCGTGGGCGTTGGAGGTGACCTTGAACATCCTGCCGTTGCCACCCGTGGCGATCACCGTGGCCTTGGCATGGAAGGTGTGAAGCGCCCCGGTGGCGAGTTCGTAGGCCACCACACCGAGGCACTCCCCCCCCTCGATCAGCACGTCCAGTACGTGGAATTCATTGAAGAACGTGACGTTGTCCCTGATCGACTGCTGGTAGAGCGTTTGCAGAATCATGTGGCCGGTCCGATCTGCCGCGTAACAGGCCCGCTCCACTGCAGACTTGCCAAATTCCCGGGTGTGGCCGCCGAATTTCCGCTGCGCGATGCGTCCGTCGGGGGTGCGCGAAAAGGGCAGCCCTAGGTGTTCGAGCTCGTAGACGGCCTCGATGACCTCGTGAGCGAACCGTTCGGCCACATGTTGATCGGTCAGGTAATCCCCACCCTTGATGGTATCGAAGGCGTGCCATTCGGGGTGGTCCTCGCTGACGTTGCCCAGCGCTGCGCCCACGCCGCCCTGAGCGGCGCCGGTGTGGGACCGGGTAGGGTACAGCTTGCTGATCACCGCTATCGAGACGTTGGGATTCTGAGCGGCGTAGCGGGCCGCCATGAGCCCGGCGCCGCCGGCGCCGATCACGATCACGTCGTATTTGTGAGGCCTGTTCATCGCCGCTCTACTCCCCCAGGGCGCGCACCGCGTCGCCCATCTCTTCGAAGCTGAAAGCCCAAAGCGTCATCACCCCAAGCACGAATACCACGCCGGCCACGGTGAACAGGATCACCTTCGCCCAGAAGCGCCGCCCGGGCCGCTTGATGTAGTCTTCGACGCTGTAGCGCAGGCCGTTGACTCCGTGCAGCATGGCGAAGCCCAGCAGGAACGAATCGTAGATCTTGACCCAGCTCCTGGAGAAGCGGGTTGCCACATAGGCGAAGTCGACCTCACCCACATTGATCTGAATGTTGTTGAAGAACAGGTGGCCGAACACCAGGAAGATCAGCGCCAGCCCCGAGATGCGCATGAACACCCACCAGACCAGTTCCCAGTTGGTGCTGTAGACCGTCTTGGCCTCGTGCAGGGTTCTCGGTTTGACAGCCATCTCAGGCCCCCGCGAAGATCTCGGGGACGACCTTTACCAGCACCGGAATGCCGATCGCGGTGACCAGCGCCAGCACCGCGTACCACATCGCCCGCTGGTAGCGCACGCCCCAGCCGGTGAAATCCATCAGGATGATCCTGAGACCGTTGAGAGCGTGGTAGACCACCCCGGCCATGACCAGGACCAGGCCGATGCGGAAGGGCCACTGGTGGTAGAAGGCCAGGAACAGATCGAACGGGCCCTCGGGGCCGTACATCACCAGGCTGATGTCGATCACGTGAAGCAGCAGGTAGAGCGCAATTGCCACGCCGGAGAGGCGGTGCAGGATGAAGGCCCAATGACCTTCCCTACCTCGGTACATGGCATACCTCCTTGGAGAGCGGGACTGTGGTCGGTGCTGCGAGGCGAAGAGCCTTCACTGTACATGCGATGATATCACGCCCTGCACGCTACCTTTGTCAAATTTGCAGCGCCTTCGCCACAGCTTCCCAAGGGTCTGTATTGCCTTGGGTCGCTCGGTAGTCAGCAGCCGGTCCGCACCCGTGGGAAACGCTCCGCTGGCCGTTCGAGGCTATCCATAGAATTCAGCCTGGTCGCGCATCGCACCCATGTTGAGGCGGTATTCACCGCGGGTTCCCTCGAGGACCCCTTCATCGCGCAGCTCGGCGATAGCCATCGACACCGACACCCTGGTGGCGGTGATCATCGAGGCGAGTTCTTCATGCTTCAGCTCGGTCGAAAGCGTGACCCAATCCCCCTCCTGGGACTCGCCAAAACGCTCTGCCTGCTGGACGAGCGCCTTGATGACGCGAACCTTGACCGGAGCGTACGAGGTCGACAGCTGTTCGCGACAGTAGAACAGATGGCTGGCCAGGATCTCGGCGAAGGTAAGCACGAAGCTGGGCGCCTGAAGCGACATCTGGAGAAACTGCTCCCGACTTACCGGGCAGGAGAGAACGTCGGTCAGGGCCACCGCGTCGACGCGGTAGTGGGCGGAGTCGTTGAGGAACGCCTCGCCGATGAAATCGTTGGGTCCGCAGATAGCCAGGATGCGTTCGCTACCGCTGGCGGTCGGCGTGACGAGCTTGATCTGGCCCTTGGCGATGACGTGGAGATCGGTAGCCCGGTCGCCGGCATGAAAGATCAGATCGCCCTTGGCGTAGGGTTTGTCCGGGCAGACGCGGCGGAAGATACCCATGTCCGATTCGCTCACACGTTCGGAGAAGTCGGTGTTCCTGAGGTACCAAGGTTTCATGGCCAGTCCCCTAGGAGTTGCATGTCTCGATTATAGGGGCCGACTCCAGCAGAATCGTGAACGCCCGCAACCGATGTGCCGACCGAGGTGCCAAGGGTACAGTGCTTGACGGATCGTTTCCTCTGGGCTCGCTAGCCTGGCACTCGGAGATGCGAGAGAGTGGAAGGTAGCCGATGATTACTTGCGCTGGCCCTACCCTACGTTCGGTGACCGATGATCGATAGAGCCCTCCGAACCCCCAAACAGAGACTGTTCCGGCCCCTGGTCCGCCGCTGGGATCAGTCGCCGCTGTGGATTACCGTGACAGCGCTGGCGGTGGGGCTGGCCGCAGCCGTGGCCGCTGCGCTCGCGGCGTACGCCCTCGCCCTCGGTCTGTGGCTGCTGAGTCGGCTGCTCGATGGGCTCGATGGCGAGGTGGCGCGCAACGCCGGACGCCAGAGCGATCTCGGCGGCTATCTGGACATGCTCGGGGATCTGGCGGTGTACGCGGCCCTGCCCATCGGCCTGGCGGTCTCGATCGGCAGCCAGGCGGTGTGGCTGGCGCTGGCGCTGCTGCTGGCGAGCTTCTACCTCAATGTGGGCTCTTGGATGATGCTCTCTGCGCTCCTCGAAAAACGGCGTCAGGGAGCGTTGAAGCTCGGCGAACGCACCAGCATTACAATGCCCGTCGGCCTCATCGAAGGGGCGGAGACGGTGATTCTGTTTACCCTCTTTCTGCTCTTCCCCGAGGCCCTCGTTCCGCTCTTCTGGCTCACCGCCGGACTGGTGCTCGTCTCGGCCCTGCAACGGGTCAGCTGGGCGGTCCGCACCTTGCGACGCTAGCGTGTCAACAGTGCGCCAGGGAACCGACGTTCGAGCTCAGACAGGCGTGCCATCATGGAGCCTGACTGAAAAGGGGTGAGAGATGAAAGTTCGCTACGTCGTGTTCGTCCTCTTGTGGCTACTCGCCGCCACGGCGATGGCGCAGGATCTCGCGGATCGGGTGACCGAAGTCACCCTCGACAACGGCCTGCGGGTCCTCCTCGTGGAGCAGACCTCGGCCCCCGTCATCGCCTTCAACCTCACCTTCGATGTCGGCGCCGTCGACGAACCCGAAGGCCTGGGCGGGATCGCCCACATGGTCGAGCACATGGCCTTCAAGGGCACCCCCTCGATCGGCAGCCTCGACCCCGAGGCTGAAGCGGCGGCGCTGGCCAAGCTCGAAGTGGCGACGCTGGCGTTGGAGCGGGTCCGCTCCGTCGGTGACGCCGATGAGATTGCGGCGGCTGAAGCGGCGTTCGCCCAGGCGCTCGACGAGGCACAGGGGTTGGCCCAGGCGAGCCCTATCGACAACCTGCTGGCGACCAACGGTGGGGTCGGCCTCAACGCCTCGACCGGGCTCGACTTCACCAGCTACGTGGTTTCGCTGCCCGCCAACCGCCTCGAACTGTACGCCCGCATCTACGCCGACGTGCTGTTCGACACCACCTTCCGCTACTTCTACCCGGAACGTGACGTCGTGCGCGAAGAGCGACGGCAGCGCAACGAGGACGACCCCCAAGGCTTCCTGTTCGAGGCCTTCCTCGGTGAGGCCTTCGAACGCCACCCCTACCGGCGACCTCCTGTCGGCTCCGCCGAGGAGATCGAGGGCTACACCGCCACCGAGGCGGAAGCCTTTTTCGACGCCTTTTACCACCCCAACCGAGCGGTGCTGGTGCTGGTAGGCGACGTCGATCCAGAGCGTGACCTGGCAATCATCGAACGCTATTTTGGGGTGCTCGCGGCCGGGCCTGATTTCCGGCCACGGCCGCCGAGCGAACCCGAACAGATGGCCGAGCGCCGGAGGACGGTGAACTACGATGCCGAACCCCAGATCGTCATCGGTTACCACAAGCCGACCTATCCCGATCGGGACGCCTTCGTACTCGATCTGGTCGATGCCATTCTGAGCTCGGGGCGCACCTCGAGGCTGTTCCAACGCATGGTGATCGACGATCAGAGTGCGCTCGACATCACCACCACCTCGGCCTTTCCCGGGGTCCGCTACGACAACCTGTTCCTGTTCTACGGCCTGCCGCGAGCACCCTTCGTCCCGGAAGATCTCGAGACCGCCTTCTACGATGAGATCGAACGCATCAAGCGAGCCGGGGTCGACGCCGAGGAGCTCCAGAAGGTCAAGAACCAGGTGCGGGCCTCGGTCCTCAGGGGGCTGGCCTCGGGCAGCGGGCTGGCTTCCAGCCTCGCCTTCAACGAACTTTTCGGCGGCGGTTGGGAGAATCTCGTAGGCGACCTCGAGATCTACGATTCGATCACCCGCGACGAGATCCAGGATGTCGTTCGCCGCGTCTTTACCGAGGAGAATCGGACCGTATCCATTCTGGTTAGGGAGGAAGAGTGATGCGTCGTTTCCTACTTCTGACGCTCATCCCGCTGGCGACCCTTGCTCTCGCCCAACCTGCCGACTGGCCCCACCCGAGCGAACTGTCATTCGCCCCGATCGACTTCTCCGCCCCCGAGCCGACGCGCGCGGAGCTCTCCAATGGGGTGGTGGTGTACCTGCTCGAAAACCGTAGCCTACCGCTCATCTCGGCCACCGCCTATGTGGACGCTCCGGCGGTGTTCGATCCTGCCGACATGGTGGGGCTGGCCAGCTTCACAGCGTCGCAGCTTCGCGAGGGCGGCTCCGGCGGGCGCACCCCTGAAGAGATCGATCTGCGCCTGGAGTTTCTGGCCGCCAGCGTCGAGGCCTCTGCCAACGACGCCTTCTCGTCGGTCGGCTTTTCGGCGCTCGCTGAGAACGTGGATGAGGTCATCGCGATCTGGCGCGACGTGCTGATCGCCCCCGACTTCGACGCCGAGCGCATCGAGATCGAGCGGCAGCGGCGCATCGAGTCCATCCGCCGGGTGGTCGATGACCCGGTTCAGATCGCGGTGCGGGAGTTCTTCTTCCGACTGGCAGAGGGGCACCCCTCCGGTTTCTACAGCACCGAAGCGACGGTAAGCGCCATCGGCCGCAACGATCTGGTCGACTTCCATGCCCGCTACTTCCAACCCGGGGCGACCATCATCGCCATCAGCGGCGATTTCGACGGTGAAACCATGGTGGCCAAGCTCGAGGCAGCGCTGGGCGACTGGCCTGCCGCCGAGGTCGAGCGGCCGCAACTGCCGGCCTTCAACCCGACCCCTACACCGAGGGTCTACTACGTCGAAAAGGACCTGCAGCAGAGCATCGTCCTGGTCGGGCACCCTAGCGTGTTTGCCTACAGCGACGCCTACAACGACCTGTCGGTAGCCAACGACATCCTGGGTGCCGGGGGCTTTTCGAGCCGCATCTTCACCGAGATTCGCACCCGCCGGGGGCTGGCCTACTCCACCGGCAGCGCCCTCTCTCAAGGGTTCGATTATCCGGGCAATTTCTACGCCTTCTCGATCTCCCGGGGCGAGGCCACCGGTGAGGTGATCGCCCTGCTCATCGAGGAGATACGCAGACTTCAGGATTCGGGGGTGAGCGACGCCGAACTCGAGCGCAGCCGTGAGACTATCGTCAACAGCGCCATCTTCCGGGATGTCTCGGTGGCCGCCATCGCCGCCCGGGCGGCTCGAGTGGAGCTGCTGGGCCTGCCCGAAGGGTACTACCGGCGCTACCTCGAGAACGTACAGGGGATCACCCGCGACGAGATTCAGCAGGTGGCGCTGCAGCAGCTCCGTCCCGACGAACTGGTCATCATGGTGGTGGGCAACGCCGAGATATTCGACCGGCCCCTCAGCGATTTTGGCGAGGTCATTTCGATCGAACTCGAGTAGCGTATCAGCCACAGTCGTTCCGGTCGCGCGCGGCACCCGTCGCGCGCGACCGCCGCTGTGAAGGTTACCGCAAGCGCGGGGCTTACCCCCGACAGCGTCGGTTTCATCTACCGATTCCCGCTCGACCTTCGCTAAGCGGCCCCGTCGCCTCACTGCTTGTCAGGGCGGGTCGGGCGACATATGCTCTTGGGCATGCTTCTGGCCTTCGATCTCGACAAGACCATCCTCACCGAGGACTACCTGCTGCCCAGCGAGATCCGGCACGCTATCACCGGGGCCAGACGCAGCAGCCACCAGGTGGCGGTGCTGACCGGCCGGCCGCAGACGGCGATCGTCGAGTACCTCGAGCAACTCGAGATGGTGGGGCCTTTCAGTGTCAACAACGGCGCCATGGTGGTCGGCCCTCAGGGGGAGGTGCTCAGACGTCTGCGGCTCGATGCTGCGCAGACCGGTGCGCTCATCGAGCCGCTGCTCGACGACGAGATCACTACGTTCTCGTGCATGGTCGACGACACCCTCTATGTGAGGGATCCCGAACACGAACGCTGGGCCTGGGCTCAGAGCGCCAATCGGCGTTTGGGTCGCTATCGACCCAGCCTCCAGCTGGAAGCCGACAAGGTGATCTTCGTAGGGGTCGACGCCGGTTTCGCGCAGAAGATTCGCCATCGGCACCCCCAACTCGACACCTATCTGTGGGGCGACGGATACCTGGAGATCCTCCCCGGCGGCGCCGACAAGGGCGCAGCTCTGGAGCTGATAACCGAAACGCTGGGGCTGTCGCAACACGAGACCATCGCCTTTGGAGACGGGGTGAACGACGTCTCCATGATCGGCTGGGCCGGACACGGGGTGGCTGTCGGCCCGGACGCGCATCCCCAGGTGCTGGCGCTCGCACAGGAACATATCACCGCGCCGGAAGACGGCGGAGTGGCGCGCTGGATCGAAGAGAATCTGGGCTAGTCCGAGGCGTCCTGGGAGAGCAGGATCGCTACCGACAAGGACGATACCAGCACCAACATCAGTGCCGACGGCGCCGCCTGGGCGAAGAATGCCTCTTCGGTCCACGACCACAGCCGCGTTGCCAAGGTGTCGAACCCGGTCGGCCTCAGCAGCAGCGTGGCCGGCAGCTCTTTCATGGTGGTCAGGAACACTAGCATGGCGCTGGTGATCAGCCCGGAGCGCATGAGCGGCAGCGTGACCGAGACGATGGTAGCGATCGGGGAGCGGCCCAGGCTGCGGGCAGCATCTTCGATATGGGGGTTCACCTGCAGCAGCGAGGCCCGCAGGTTGCCGACCGCCTGAGGCAAGAACAGCAGCACGTAGGCGAAAACCAGCAGCAGCTGGCTCTGGTAGGCCCAGGGCAGATAGCGGGCACCGAAGAAGACCAGTGCGAGCGCCACCACGATGCCCGGCAGGGCGTAGCCGAGGTAGCTGAAGCGCTCGAGCAGGGCGCTGAGCCGGGATGGGAAGCGGACCGCTAGGACCGCCACCGGGACAGCGGCGACGAGCGACGCGAAGGCAGCGGCAGCGGAGACGCCGGCGGCGTTGAGCACCGGCGCCCATTCGAAGGTGACCCCTTGGCCGGCGGCGAGCCCCCGCGCCAGCCACGCCACAATGATGGTGAGCGGCGCCGCCAACGCCACGCCGATTACGACGGTCAGGAACAGAAATGCCGGCCAGCGCCAGCGACCCAGCACCCGTCGCGGGCTGCGGCGCCCCTCCCCCACACCGATGCGCCGCACCCGCCCACGGCCCCGAAGGCGAGCGTCGACAAGCAGGATGAGACCGGTCAGCAAGACCAGCATCAGCCCCAGCGCGGCGGCGTTGCCGCGATTGAAGGAATTCTCGTACTGCACATAGATGGCCCGGGTAAAGGTGGTGTAGCGAAGCAGCGAGACCGCCCCGAAGTCGGAGAGGACGTAGAGCGCCACCAGCAGGCTACCGGCCGCGATCGACGGCCGCAGCAACGGAAGGGTCACGTAATAGAATGCCTTGATACCGCTCCGGCCGAGGCTGCGCGCCGCCTCTTCAAAGCTCGGGTCGATGCCGAGCATTCCGGCCCTGAGGGTGAGCAGCGCGTACGGATAGGTCGCCAGGGTGAGCACCACCAGGGCTCCCCAGTAGCCGCCGATGGGGAATGAAATCCCGAGGCTCGATGAGAGCAGGCCACCGCTGGCGAACGCCGACACGAACGTGTAGGCAAAGACATAGCTGGGAATCACCAAGGGCAGCGTGGTCAGCACGAACCACAGGCGCCGACCGGGCAGGTCGGTGCGGGTGGTCAGATAGGCGATGGGAAGCGCCACCACCAGGCTTGCCAGCGATACTCCGACCACCAGCAGCAGGGTCCTGGCCAGCACCACCAGCGTTTGCGGCCGCACCATATAGGCCCAGATACCGCCGGAGGCGTCGGTGGAGCGCACCACCAGATAGATGAGCGGCAGCATCACGGCCGTGGCGACCACCAGGGCAGGCACCAGGATAGCCGCAGGGGGAGCCCCCCGGCGACGCCGGACGACGTGCTGGCGAGAGTGGCTGTTGGGCGCTGGCTTCATCGTCGTAGTAGCCGGCAGCGGTTACTCGAGCGCCCCGGTATCGAGCAGCAGCTCGAGGGTAGTCTCGAGGTCCGAGAGAGCGGCGAGGTCGATATCGGGCGTGGCCAGCTGGCTCAGCGGCGGTAATTCGGGATTGGCCGACACGCCCGGCACCAGCGGATACTCATTCACCTCGGCGGCGAAATGGCGCTGAGCCAGGGGGCTGAGCAGAAAGGCGATAAAATGCTGGGCGGCGATCTGCCGGTCGCTGCTGGCTACCACTGCGGCGCCGGCCACATTCACCAGGGCGCCGATATCGGCGTCGGGGAGGAACAGGTTCCGGCCGCTAAAGTCGGGATTTTCGGCGGTGAAGCGGTAGAGGTAGTAGTGGTTGACGAGGCCGATATCGATCTCGCCCCGTCCAACCGCCTCCACGATGGGGGTGTTTTTGGGATAGACCCTGGTGTCGTTGGCGACCATGGCCCGCAGCCACTCGGACGCACGCGCTTCGCCGTAGATCACCCTCATGGCGGTCACGAACGCCTGAAACGAACCGTTGCCCGGAGCCCAACCGACCCGACCCCGGAACCGCTCCTCGGTCAGCTCGAACACGCTTGTCGGCAGATCGTCGAGGTCTGGACCGACCACCAATACCCGCGCCCGCCCGGTCACGCCGACCCACAAGCCCTGGCTACTGCGGAACCGCGCGTCGACCTGTGAGAGGATTTCCCGCGGCAGCGGCGCCAGCATCCCGGCAGCCGCCATCGCCCCCAGGGCGCCCGCATCCTGGGCCAGGAGCAGGTCGGCGGGGCTGTTGCTCCCTTCCTCGAGGAGTTGGGCCACGAGTGGGGCGGTGTCGCCGTAGCGAACCTCGACATCCATCCCTGTCGCCGCCTCGAAGGCCACGATCACCGGACCCACAAAGGCTTCGTTACGACCAGAATAGATCGTGAGCGTCTGCGCCACCGAGCTGGCCGCCAACCCTAGGAAGAGAATCGCCAGAATGTGGATGCTGCGCCGCACTACGAATCACGCCCCTAAACGCGATCAATTCCTACCAAATCGCTCGGATTTAATCCTGGCCATGCTAACGACGACCGTGGCGAATGTCAATCCTGGCCTACAGGTTCGGCCATCGCCGCCCGGGCTATCCCAAGTCTTCGGCGGCGACCCGGTGGCGACAGGCACGTTCCTGCCCCTGTCTGGTCCTTAGCGAATCGCTTCCAGGAACTCCTGGCGGGTCCGGGCGTCGGTCTTGAACACCCCACGCATGGCGCTGGTGCGGGTCGTCGAACCCTGCTTTTCGACCCCGCGCATCATCATGCACAGGTGGCTCGCCTCGGTCACCACCGCCAGCCCGCACGGTTCGAGCACCTCGACTAGGGTATCGGCAATCTGCGACGTCATCCGCTCCTGGACCTGCATCCGACGCGCGAAAATATCGACGACGCGGGCGAATTTGCTGAGGCCCAGAATCCTCTGGTCGGGAATGTAGGCGATGTGGGCTTTGCCGAAGAAGGGCAGCATGTGGTGCTCGCACAGCGAGTAGAACTCGATGTCCTTGACCACCACCATCTCCGAGCCTTCGGCTTTGAACAGGGCCCCATTGATCAGCTCGTCGACGCTGGCCAGGTAGCCGCTGGTGAGGTACCGCAGCGAACGCTCGACCCGCTGCGGCGTCTTCTGCAACCCCTCGCGGGCGACATCTTCTCCTAGTTCGGTGATCAGTTCGGCAATCATGGGTTCGAGCCTGACCTCACCGACCTCGTCGAACTCGGGCCCGCCGGGAACATAGGCGCGCCCCAGATCGTGGACCAGGCTGTCCTTGCTGATCGGGATAATGTCACCCGCAGCATCGTCGGGCGCAGCCTTCTTTTCCGCCGCTGCAGACGTGTTCTGACTCATAGCTGGTTCCCTTCTGGCGGCGACCGCCCCTTCAGGGGAAGTGTACGCTCAGATCCTGACGAATACGGTAGTGGAGTTGACGCTTCTAGACGTATTCAGATCACGTGCTGGACGATCGAACTGTAGAATCGATAGACTTGCGGTCATGAGACTCGAGCAGCACGATAGCTATCTGAAACGGTTTGACAGTCGGGTGGTGGCGCTCGCCGAGTGGCGGGGGAAGCCCTGGCTGACCCTCGAGCAGAGCGCGTTCTACCCGACCTCGGGAGGCCAAGCGCACGATACTGGCCACTTGCGCGGCGAGGGCGGCAGCGCCCTGGTCGTGGAGGTGCGCGTCGAGGACGGCCGTGTGTGGCACCGAGTCGACCGCAATCCGTTCGCGTCCGGGGCGCAGGTGGAAGGGGAGCTCGACTGGCAGCGGCGCTACCGCCACATGCAGCGGCACAGCGGTCAGCACCTGTTGTCACAGGCCCTGCTGCGGGTCGATGAGGCCTTCGAGACACGCTCGGTGAGCCTTACAGCGGTTCTCAGAATGAGTGATTGGTGACTCCGGCATGCTCAAACCAACCCAACACATCCCCCAACGACACCGTCGATAGCGCAGCCGCGATCGCAGAGTCCAACGCTCCCCTCGTCCTCGCCCCCACAGCTTTCACGAACGCCTTTATCTTCGAAAAAGCCAACTCAATGGGGTTGAAGTCCGGACTGTACCCAGGCAACAACACCAACTCGCACCCCCTCGCCTCGATCGCCTCCCGCACCTCCGGTTTGCGGTGCACCCCCAGCTGATCCATCACCACGATCTGCCCCGGCCTCAGCTTCGGAGCGATGACCTGCTCGTGAACCGCCCTGGGTTTGATGGAGGCTCCGTTCTCCCTCGAAAGGAGAGAATGGAGCATGACCCGTTACGACCAAGAAACCAAAGATCGAGTCATCCGCATGTTCATGGAGCGTCGAGAAGAAGCGCCGCACGAATCACGTTCAGCCTCTTATCGGCGCCTGCATGACCTAACCGGCATCCCGGTCGACACCATGCGCGGCTGGGTAGACAGAGCCCGCATCGACGCTGGTGACAAGCCAGGCCTGACAACCACAGAGCGTGAGGAGATCAAGGCCCTCAAGAAGGAAGTAGCCGAACTCAAACGAGCCAACGAGATCCTCAAGACAGCCAGCGCGTTTTTCGCGGCCGCGGAGCTCGACCGCCGACTCAAGTGATGGTCGCCTACATCAACGCGTATAAGAACCTGTTCGGGGTCGAGCCGATCTGCCGTGTCCTACGGGACCACAACGTGCCGATCGCCCCGAGCACGTACTACGCAGCCAAGAAGCGGCAAGCATCCGCTCGCCAGCAATCCGATGAGCGTCTCCTGGAGGTCATTCATCGGGTGCACCGCGAGAACTTTGGTGTGTACGGCGTCCGTAAGGTATGGCACGCCCTCCAGCACGAGAGTATCGACGTTGGGCGTGACCAGGTGGCGCGCCTGATGAGAGTCGCGGGCTTGAAGGGCATGACACGAAGAAGGAAGGTCCGCACGACCATCCCAACGCCTAGCGGCGTCAGCTCGCCGGATCTGGTGAGGCGAGACTGGTTCCAAGATGCGCCCGACATCGTTTGGGTGGCGGACTTCACGCACGTGCTCACTCGTGAAGGGTGGGTGTACGTGTCGTTCCTGCAGGACGGCTTCTCGAGGCGCATCCTGGGTTTCACGGTCAGTACCGGTAAGAGCAGCGAGCTGGTGATGAGGGCTCTGGAGCAGGCTGTGAGCGTCCGGCGTCGAACCGATCGGCGGTTCGTTGCTGACGGCGTGATTCATCATTCGGATGCCGGCAGTCAATATACGAGTCTGGCGTTCAGCCAGAAGTTGCTCGATCATGGCGTGAACGGTTCGATCGGTCGGGTGGGCACGGCGTATGACAATGCGTTGATGGAGAGCACGATCGGCTTGTTCAAGAGCGAGCTGATCCACGCCAGGTCGACGAGTTGGTGCTCGAGGCAGGAGGTGGAGACGGCGACGATGCGGTGGGTGAGGTGGTTCAACTGTCGGCGGTTGCACTCTTCGCTCGATTACGTCAGTCCCGTGGACTTCGAGATGGCGTACACTCAAGCGCAGGCCATGCCCAGGCTGGCCGCGTGAGAGCAGAGTCTCCACGAAACCCAGTACGGTTCACTCGATGTACGCTAAAAACGCCACGCCATCCACCGCTCCGGTCAACGTCATCGCGTCACCCACACCCTCATCGAGACTGATCGCTGCAACGAGGCTGGTGTTCTCCCCACGGTTCTTCGGCACCCTACCCACGGCACGTTGTCCACGTGGGGCGTAGGCGTAGGGCAGGGTCATGGCGACGTTGAAGCCGCTCTCATCGACGAACACCAACCGGTGCGGGTCAATACCTCTGATCCAAGCCAGGAACCTCCACCGGGCCTCTGGATTCTGTTCACTCGCGTAGATCGTCTTTTTTTCTCGTCGATCCCAATCTCTGTACCCAGCGGCACATGGTCGCTCTGCTGATGCGGACGCCGGTTCTCTCCAAGAAAAGGTCGCAGCGCTGGTCGTGGGTGAGGTCGTTGCTGATGAGGCTCTGCTCAACCCATGCCTGGTGCTCATGGAGGGCGCTGGGGCGGCCCGGGGAGGTTCTGGGGGTGAGATCTCCACTTTGGCGGTAGCGGCGGAGGTAGCGACTGACGGTGGCGGTTCCAACGTCGAACGTGTCTGCGGCTTCATGGAGGGTGTAACGCTTGTGTAGGACGGCGTTTACGATGCGTTCTCGGAGGTCGGTAGAGTGCGCCATGCCTCAGCATGAAGCACGATCACTCAATGCGCAACCCGCTGTAGAGGCCTCAGATGCACCATCGATTTCGCCGGCGGTCCTCAAGCCGAACAGCTCGCCGCTGCCGAAGCCCTGGCCAACGAAACGGCCTACCTCAATCTGCCTATCACCGCGTTCGAAATCGACGAGGCCGAGCTGAGTCGCTACGCGCTGCGGCGACCGCCCAAGATCTCTGGCCGGATCCGCCTGGTGGCGATGGGCGATTTTGAGCTGGCGGCCTGTGGCGGCACCCACCTGCGCAGTACGGCGGAGGCCGCGCCCATAAAACTCGTCGCCACCGAGCGCGTCAAGGGGGATCTCGTTCGGGTGGCCTTTCATGTCGGCCTGGAGGCCCTCGAGGACTACACGCAGAAACACCAGGTTGCCGGCGAACTCGCCCACACCTTCAGCAGCAGAGTCGACGAGTTGCCGGCGCGGGTGGAGGCACTACAGGGGGCTCTGGCAGACCTCAAGCGTCACCACGCTGCCACCCTGAAGCGGAATGCCGAGAAGCTGGCGACGGCGTTGCTAAGCGAGGCGCAGCCGTTAGGTGGAGGCCGCCTGGTGGTTGCGGCACTCGATCCTGACGACGCCGAGCTGCTTCCCGCTGTCGCCGACGCGCTGCGTCTGAAGCTCGGCACGGCAGCGCTTCTCGGCGCCGTTCAGGGGGATCGCGCCTCGCTGCTGTTCGCCCGCAGCGCCGACCTTGCGCTCGATGTCGCGGGGCTGCTTCGCGACGCGCTGCCGTCTATCGAAGGGCGCGGCGGTGGCAGGCCGGAATGGGCCCAAGGTAGTGGGAGCAACCCGGAGGGATTGGCCGGGGCGTTGGAACGGAGCGCAGCGCGGCTGCTGCGGGGTTAGCCGGGCTATGCCTCGAAACCCTCGCTGCCGCTGGAGAGGCCGTCGGTGAGGGCGTTCTGCTCGAGAACATGTTCGGCGACAAACACCGGGGCGTCTACCCGCACCGCCAGGGCCAGGGCGTCGCTGGGCCGGGCGTCTACCTCGAGATGGACGCCCGAGCGCTCCAGAACCACCATGGCAAAGTAGATGCCCTCGATCAGATCGGTGATCTCGATGCGCGCGATCTTGGCGCCGAGCATCTCCATCATCGACAGCATCAGGTCGTGGCTGAGCGGGCGGCTGGCCTTCTCTCCGGAACGCCCCATGGAGATGGCGTAGGCCTGAACGCCGTCGATCACCATCGGCAAGATATCGTCCTGATCGCTTCGCAATAGCACCAGGAATTGACTATCGTCGCCGGAAATCGCGATGTCCTCGACAAAGACCTCGACCATACCCCATATCTTAGCGCACCCCACGTGACGCAGCGCAATCCATCAGACGTGATTTTCGGTGTTAGGCTACGCCATGCTCGAGCCTGTTATAGGACTCGAAATCCACCTGGCGATGAGGACCCGTACGAAGCTGTTCTGCGGCTGCTTGGCCGACGGCTTCGGGCGCGATCCCAACAGCAACACCTGCCCGGTGTGCCTGGGCCTGCCGGGCAGCTTGCCGGTAGCGAACCGAGAGGCCTTCGAAAAGGCGCTCATGTTCTCCCTGGCGCTCGACTGCCAGGTGCCCGAGGTGACCCAGTTCCACCGCAAAAACTACTACTACCCGGACGCCCCCAAGAACTACCAGATCAGTCAGTTCGACCGGCCGGTGGGCGAACACGGGGTCATCGAGCTCGGCGCCGGACGCCGCATCGGCATCACCCGCTGCCACATCGAGGAGGATGCCGGCCGGCTGATCCACCCCGCCTACGTCGACCACAGCCTGGTCGACGTCAACCGCGCCGGAACCCCGTTGATCGAGATGGTCACCGAGCCGGATCTGCGCACCCCCGAGGAGGCGCGCGAGTTCCTGAACCGCGTCCGCGCTGTCGCCCAGACCCTCGGCGTCTCCGACGCCTCGCCCGAAGAGGGGAAGATGCGGGCCGACGTCAATGTGTCGCTGCACGAGCCGGGTGAACCGTACGGGACCAAGGTCGAGGTCAAGAATCTCAACTCGTTCAAGAGCGTGCAGAACACGCTCGAGTTCGAGATTCGGCGCCAGGCGAGGCTGCTCGAGGAAGGGTTCGAGGTGGTGCAGGAGACGCGTGGCTGGAACGAAGGGGGTCAGAAGACCTACCTAATGCGCCGCAAAGAGGGGAGCGCGGACTACCGCTACTTTCCCGATCCCGACCTCCCCCCCGTCCGCATCGGCCGCGACTGGCTCGAGGCGATCCGCGCGCGCACTCCGGAACTTCCAGACGTCAAAAAGGACCGCTACATCGCCGCAGGCTTGCGGCCCTACGACGCCGATATCATCGCCTACGACGCCGCGCTGGCGCCCTTTTTCGACGCCGCCGGCGAACGCTATCGGGGCGAGCTGCAGGCGCTCGCCAACTGGCTCATCGGCGACGTCGCAGGCTACCTGAACGGACACGACCTGGCGCTCGCCGAGTCGGCGCTTACCCCCGAGCGCCTGACCCTGTTGATCGAGCTGGTAGACGGGGGTACCATCTCCGGCAAGACCGCCAAAGAGCTGTTGCCCGAAGTGATGGAAGGCGAGGATCCCAGGAGCCTGGTCGAAGCCCGCGGCCTGACCCAGATCACCGATTCGCAGGCCATCGAGGGGCTGGTCGACGAGGTCCTGGCCGCCCACCCCGATATCGTGTCGAGCGTAGGGGGAAACCCCAAAGCCGTGAACGCGCTGCTAGGCAGGGCCATGCAGGCCAGCCGCGGCAAGGCCAAGCCGGAGCTGGTGCGGGCCCTGCTGAACCAGAAGTTGGGGTTGAACGGCGACTAGCGAGGGCTGCCGACGTCTACGGCAAGGGGACGCCACTGAGGGCATCGACCTCGGAGGGGCGTGGATCGTTACCGAGAAAGCTGAACCACGTTCTGCCGCAAAAAAAGGGCCGAACCTGTCGGTCCGGCCGCTACCAGAAGCGCGCTTGGGTCAGCTCATCGCCGGTCCAGACCTCAGGTCGTGCTTGCCATGAACACCACGCACGCTTTTGGCCGCAGTGACCTGGAGTTCGCCCAGCCGGCACAGCAGGTTGGCCCGCTGGCCCCCGGTCAGGGGGGAGATGTCCGACCTCTCGATCCGTTGGGCCAAGGCCTTGAGCTCTACGAAGCTGGCCAATTTGTTGTGCTCGATCACGTCGAGCCATTCACGGTAGGACGGTCCGGTGCGGATAGCCATCGTCACACCCCTTTCACGGTTGCAGAGAACTTACCTAAATATAGCGCATAATTGAAAGTGGTTGGTGAGAATTTGACAGGACTTCGCAATTTCTTTGTCCATTTTCGCAATATTCTACGTATGCATCGAATCATCCGATCGTGAACTTTTCCCTGCACGCACCCATGTGATTCCATCACAGGTAGCGGGGCCTTGCGACGCTAGAGTTACCTAAGCGTGACGACGCTCGTAACCATCCTCTTGCTCACCGCGTTCGTGCTGTACCACCTGGCCCAATGGCGTCAGGCGCAACCACGGCCGCCTTCCGAATGGGCACAGGACATCGCCAAGAGCGGTGTCGATGCCCCCTTGGTGAGTTTCCTGGTGCCCGCCTGGGAGGCGCTCGACGACCTCGACGGCTTCGTTGCAGCCTTCCGTGCGCTCAGCTACCCCAACAGAGAGTTGCTCCTTGGGGCCGGCGGTGGCGACGGTAGCCTTGCCCTGGCCCAGCGCCTGGCAGGCGACGATGTTCGGGTGATCGAACAGCCGCCCGGCCAAGGCAAGCAGAAGACCCTCAGGCAGCTCTACCCGCTGGCGCGGGGGGCGATCCTGTATCTCACCGACATCGACTGCCGGCCCACCGACGACGCCGTACTGCCGCTGATCGAGCGACTGCGCGATCACCAGGTCCAGGTCGTGACCGGCAGCATCCGGCCGCTCGAGTCCCAGCGGACCAGCGCCTTCGTGCGTACCCAGTGGGCGATCGAACGGATCGGCGCGCTTCAGACCGGCGATCGGACCCACGGCCTGCGCGGCGCCAACGCCGCCTTGACCCGCCAAGCCCTCGACCTCTCGGGCGCGTTCGGGCAGGACGCGATCAGTGGCACCGACTATACGCTCGCCAAGGAGTTGACGCAGCGCGGCGCGGCAATCGCCTACCTGCGGGAGAGCGAAATGCCCACCATGTACCCCGACGGGGTGGGGATCTATGTTCGCAAACAGGCCCGCTGGCTGCGGAACGTGGTGCTGCTTGGCGCCCGCTACCGGGCCTGGGACGAGGTGCGAGGCGTCGCCACCACCTTGGCGTTACCCTTCGTGCTGCTGGCGCTGCTGCTGCTAGGGATCTGGTGGCCTCCGCTGGCGCTGCTGGCGCTGCTGGCGCTGGCGCATGCTACCCTCAACCGCCTTCGCTACGCCTACATCGGCGGCATCACCGTTCCGCTCGGAAGCACGCTGTCCACTATCCTTGCCGACCTGGGCGCGGGCGTGCTGGCCACCTCGCAGATCCTTCGAGGTCGGATCACCTGGTCCTAGGGAGATAGCCATGATCGACAGTCACCTCCGCCACAAGATCGACACCCGACAGGCCCGACTCGCCGTCATGGGGCTCGGCTACGTCGGACTGCCACTATCGCTACTGTTTGCCGAGGCCGGCTTCACGGTGACCGGCTACGATGTCGACCCGGAGTACGTCCGCTCACTGCGCGCCGGTCGCTCACGGATAACGGACGTGACCTCGGAACGGCTGCTAGCGGCCCTCGAACAGGACCGCTTCCAGCCGACGGCGCTCCCCGAACACCTCGCGGCCGCCGACATCTACCTGATCTGTGTGCCAACCCCGCTCAGCAAGACCCGGCAACCCGACCTGTCGTACATCGGGCAGGCCATCGACACGCTCGCCACCCACTGGCAACCCGGATCGTTGGTGGTCCTCGAATCGACCACCTATCCGGGCACCACCGATGAGGTGCTGCTCGAGTCGCTCCGCCAGGGCGGTGCCGAACTCGACCGCGACTTCCTGCTGGCGTTCAGCCCCGAACGGGTCGACCCAGGCAATGCCGCCCATCCGCTCGCCACCATTCCCAAGGTGGTCGGTGGGGTCAGTGAGACCAGCACACGCCTCGCATCCGCCCTCTACGACACCGTGTTCGACACGGTTCACCCGGTGTCGAATGCACGGGCCGCCGAACTCACCAAGCTCCTCGAGAACACCTTCAGGAATGTCAACATCGCGCTTGCCAATGAATTTGCGCAGATCTGCGACGCCCTTGGGGTAGACATCTGGGAGGTCATCGACGCGGCGGCCACCAAGCCCTTCGGCTTCATGCCGTTTCGACCCGGCCCCGGCATCGGTGGTCACTGCATCCCCCTCGACCCCCAATACCTGGTCTACAAGGCACGCCTGTCGGGCTACGAGCCGCGGCTGGTAGCGCTGGCCGACCAGATCAACCAGGACATGCCCAACTACGTGGTGCAGAAGGCGATGGCCCAACTCAACGAGGCCCGCAAGGCGCTGAACGGCGCCAAGGTGCTGGTGGTGGGCGTGGCCTACAAACCGGGCGTTCCCGACACCCGCGAATCACCGGCCCTCACGATCATCGAGGCCCTTCAGAAACACGGTGCCGAGGTCGACTACTTCGATCCCTTGGTGCCGGTGCTGGCGCTAGACAACGGCACCCGGATGCAGAGCGTCGCACTCGACCGGCAGCGGCTGCAAACGAGCGATCTGATCCTCATCACCACCGACCACGACAGTCCCGAATACAGCCTGCTGCACGACGTTCGCGACAAGGTTCTCGACACTCGGAATGCCCTTGGTCGCGAGCCCGCCACGCCCCCAGCGGCGATCGGGTAAGGCGGGCTTTGGTCACAGGCTATCGGCCCCGTAGGTACTGATAGCTACCGTGCCACCTACCAGCACCCCCTCGGAATGCCCTTGGTCGCGAGCCCGCCACGCCCCCAGCGGCGATCGGGTAAGGCGGGCTTTGGTCACAGGCTATCGCACGCCCCGTAGGTACGGTGATAGCTACCGTGCCACCTACCAGCACCCCCTGCCCACATAAGGAGCCTCGCATGATTCGTCCAGTTCGGCTATTTCTCTTGATCGGCCTTTTGCTGGCGTCCGGCGGCCTCGCCCAGCCACCTAGCGCCGCGCTCGACTACATCAGCGGTGCAAGCCTCGGGGCCGAAGCGGTTATGGAACGCTCCCTGGCGGAGCTGCGCCGAAGCCAGCTCGGACTCTCCGGCTCGCTCGGCATCGACCCCACACTGAACTACTTCATCAATTACGATACCGTCGATCCCGCCACCTTCGATTTCTTCCTCGATATCGACCTCGGAATCGACTACCGCTTCGACCTGGCAGCCATCATTGCCGATCGCCGGGATCTGGTTCGGTCCGAGGACCGCTACTTCGACCAGCGCCGCAGGGACGTCGAAACTGCCCTTCTGATCCACACCGAACTACTCCGCGCCCAGAATGCCGTTGCCTTCGAAGAGTTCGACCTCGCCAGCGAACAGACCCGCTTCGCCGAGGTGGAACAGTCCTTCCGAGCGAACGAAGCCAGCCAGGCGCAGCTCGACGCTGCCGAGCTCAATCTGGATTCGGATCAGGTCGCTCTGGATCGGGCCCACGTTCGGGTCGACCGTGCCCGCAGCGACGCGCTGCGCCGCGGCCTGGGGGCAAGCCCGAGTTTCGAGGTTCTGCAATTCGTGTTGCCCGATCCGGCACCGGAACAGACCTTTCAATACCGGCAGCTGATGTTCGAACTCCAGCTGGCCGACGTGATCGGCCTTCAATCGACCGCCTTCGGGGTACTCCAAGCGGTGGGCTTGGCGGCAACCTACGAATTCGACGACTACACCTTTGGAGCCAACGTCAACCCCAACCGCGGTCGCCCGGGAGCCGGCGTCGATGCCAACCTCGACTTCCCGTTCGATGAGATCGGAAGCAGCCTCTCGATCACCCTCGCGTTCGACATCCGGGTCGACGATGGAACCCCCAGGGACTTCACCGAAGCGGAGCGCAACCTCGCCAACGCCCAGGCCAACCTCGAAGAGTTTCTGGCGCAGTTCGCGGCCAACGCCGCGCGGGAACGACAGGATGTCATGTTCGCCTGGGAAGATCTCCAGCGGGCGCTGCGGCAGCTCGATATCAACCGGGCGCGCATCGCCGAACTCGAGGCGCAGCGTGCCGACTTGCCGGCCGAGGTGGTGCGGTTGCGGACGGCAGCGGATGAGCTGCGTGTCCGCCGTGACGCCGCAACCGGCGACGACCGCAACACCCTCGACGACGAACTGCGCGAGGCCGACGACCTGCTGCGCACCGCCGAGGGTCAGCTCGGTAGGACCGAGGGCGACATCGCCAACCTGAACAACGGCCTCCCCCGAAGCCTCGACGGTGTCTACAGTACGTGGGGCAATTACGTCCGCGCGGTCGAGGATTACCTCGGGGTCGTGGACGGGGCCTGGGTCCTGCCCGAAACCGAATAGCTCCGGCCCTTCCGTCGAGCGCCCCGACACCAGCGCGGCTCTTGCTTGCGACCCCTGCCCATCGAAGCGGGGGGGTCGCATTCTTGTGGAGGACCGAGCTCTCCTTATGGGGAACCGGGCTCCAGGCGCACGGTCAATCATCACCGCTCGGCTGTGCCATCCCCTCTAAACTGGAACCAGCAAACAACCGCAGCCTCACAAGGCCCGCTCCTTGTGCCCACCCACCTCCCTCGAAGCTAAGGCGGAACCCTTACAGCGGGTTGCGCATTGAGTGATCGTGCTTCATGCTGAGGCATGGCGCACTCTACCGACCTCCGAGAACGCATCGTAAACGCCGTCCTACACAAGCGTTACACCCTCCATGAAGCCGCAGACACGTTCGACGTTGGAACCGCCACCGTCAGTCGCTACCTCCGCCGCTACCGCCAAAGTGGAGATCTCACCCCCAGAACCTCCCCGGGCCGCCCCAGCGCCCTCCATGAGCACCAGGCATGGGTTGAGCAGAGCCTCATCAGCAACGACCTCACCCACGACCAGCGCTGCGACCTTTTCTTGGAGAGAACCGGCGTCCGCATCAGCAGAGCGACCATGTGCCGCTGGGTACAGAGATTGGGATCGACGAGAAAAAAAGACGATCTACGCGAGTGAACAGAATCCAGAGGCCCGGTGGAGGTTCCTGGCTTGGATCAGAGGTATTGACCCGCACCGGTTGGTGTTCGTCGATGAGAGCGGCTTCAACGTCGCCATGACCCTGCCCTACGCCTACGCCCCACGTGGACAACGTGCCGTGGGTAGGGTGCCGAAGAACCGTGGGGAGAACACCAGCCTCGTTGCAGCGATCAGTCTCGATGAGGGTGTGGGTGACGCGATGACGTTGACCGGAGCGGTGGATGGCGTGGCGTTTTTAGCGTACATCGAGCAGGTCATCGCTCCGAAGCTGAGGCCGGGGCAGATCGTGGTGATGGATCAGCTGGGGGTGCACCGCAAACCGGAGGTGCGGGAGGCGATCGAGGCGAGGGGGTGCGAGTTGGTGTTGTTGCCTGGGTACAGTCCGGACTTCAACCCCATTGAGTTGGCTTTTTCGAAGATAAAGGCGTTCGTGAAAGCTGTGGGGGCGAGGACGAGGGGAGCGTTGGACTCTGCGATCGCGGCTGCGCTATCGACGGTGTCGTTGGGGGATGTGTTGGGTTGGTTTGAGCATGCCGGAGTCACCAATCACTCATTCTGAGAACCGCTGTAACACCATGCTCTTCAACTCACCCGTCTTCATCTTTATCTTCGTCCCCATCACCTTGCTGGCGTTCTTCCTGCTGAACGCCGCGGGGCGGCCGCTGTTGGCGCGCGGCTGGATGGTGGTGACATCGCTGTTCTTCTACGCCTACTGGAATCCCGCCTACCTGCCGCTGCTGCTTGGCTCGCTGGTGGTCAACTACGCCATCAGCCACTTCATGCATGGCCAAACGGAGCGCCGCCCTCGTCAGGTGCTGATGATCGCCGGCCTGGTCTTCAACCTGGGCGTGCTCGGCATCTTCAAGTATGCCAACTTCTTCGTCGATTCGTTCAACGTCTCGTTCGGAACCGGGTTTTCGCTGGCCAAGATCATCTTGCCGCTGGCCATCTCCTTTTTCACCTTCGAGCAGATCGCCTTTATCGTCGATACCTTCAAGGGCAAAACCAAGCGCTACAACCCCATCGACTACAGCCTGTTCGTGGTCTTCTTCCCCCAGCTCATCGCCGGTCCGATCATGCACCCGCAGGAGATGCTCCCGCAATTTGCCGGCAAGCGGCACCGATTCCAGACCGACGACTTCTCCATCGGGCTCACCCTGTTCCTCATCGGCCTCGGCAAGAAGGTGCTCATCGCCGACACGCTGGGAGCGTTCGGCAGCCCGGTGTTCGACGCGACCCTCGCGGGGGCGACCCCCACCCTGTTCGAAGCGTGGGGAGGGACGCTGGCGTTCACCCTGCAGCTGTATTTCGATTTCTCCGGCTACTCCGACATGGCCATCGGCCTGGGGCGGATGATCGGGGTGCGCATCCCGCTCAACTTCAACTCGCCCTACCAGGCGCGCAACATCATCGACTTCTGGCAGCGCTGGCACATGTCGCTGTCGCGCTGGCTCAAGGAGTACCTCTATATCCCCCTGGGCGGCAACCGCAAAGGCACCGTCCGCCGTTATCTCAACCTGATGATCACCATGTTGCTGGGAGGGCTGTGGCACGGTGCAGGTTGGACCTTCGTCCTCTGGGGCGGCCTGCATGGGATCTACCTGGTCATCAACCACGGCTGGCGGAACCTCAGTAAGCGAACCGGGCTCACGCTCGAGAACCGTGGGGGCCGCTTCCTCGGCAGGGCGCTGACGTTCCTGGCGGTGGTGGTCGGCTGGACCTACTTCCGGGCCGAGGACTTGAGCGCCGCCAACACCCTGCTGGCAGGCATGGTCGGCGCCAACGGGGTGTCGCTGCCGCAGCAGCTCAGCGGTGTGCTCGCGCCCGTTCGCGGCGCGATCGAGTCCCTGGGCATGACCTTTGCCGGCCTAGGTAGCTTCAATGGCTTCGGCTTTCTACTGATCGTCCCACTGTTGCTGGTAGTGTGGTTCGTGCCGAACCCGCAGCGCTGGATGGCCTGGACCAAACCCACCTACCAAGCCATCGACCGCCCCAGCCACCGCCAATGGCGCCCCGCGCCCT
The DNA here is from genome assembly GCA_963662295.1 of Trueperaceae bacterium. GTDB lineage: Bacteria > Deinococcota > Deinococci > Deinococcales > Trueperaceae. Next base: position 195,691 of record OY759346.1, on the reverse strand, counting down.
GGATCGGTGTTCTGCTCGGCATCGCTCTCTTCCTGATCATTAAAGGCTTCTTCACCCAAGCCCCGACGGAATTCCTCTACTTCAACTTCTGAGGCCACCATGACCACTAGCCAACACCCAGGACACGACGATCCGGAGAGACCCGCAGTGGCGACAGCGAACACCATCACTCCGCGGCGTTATTCCCGCTATCTGATTTCGATTCCTGTCGGCGTCCTGCTTTCCGGCCTGGCCTGGCTTCTGCTGGTGCTGGGGCAGGTGGGCGCTCCGGTAGAGAGTTCGCGCTGGAGCGGTGAGCTCGTCGAGCTCAAACGCGCCGCCGCAGCTGCTCACAGCGGCCCCAAACTGGTGGTGATGGCCGGCTCGAGCGCCATGTTCAACATCCGCACCAAACGGATCACCGAGGCCACCGGGGTGCCGGCGGTGAATTTCGGGACGATGGTCCCGCTACAGCTCGAATACATGCTGTGGAATCTCAAGCGCTCGCTCACTCCGGGGGACGTGGTGTACCTTCCGCTCGAGTACGAGCTGTTCATTTACGATGGAATTCCTACGCGCAATTTGCTCGACCACGTTTTCGCCCGTGATCCAGCCTATCTGAATTCACTCGATTTGCGACGTCGGGGCTACCACCTGGTGTCGCTCTCCTGGAACCGGCTCTTTCGGGGATACCGCGCGCTGGTCACCCCCCCCCAGTACTTCGGCCCCACGCCTACGGCTACCTGGCCTCGACCCTCAACGAGCACGGCGACGAGACCATCAATGTCGGTCAGCTCCGTGGCGAAACGTTTTTCGACGATCGGCCCTTGGTGCCGATGCGTGAGGGCCTTCCCGCCGCCAGCCGCAGCTGGCAGCTGCTGGACGACTTCATCACCTGGGCCCATGCCCGCGAAATTACCGTGGTGGCGGGATTCCCGGTAACAGTGGCCCGCGACACCTACGCACCGGAGGTCGTCCGCGAGATCGGCGACACCATCACCGAGTTCTACCGCAGCCGCGGCGTCCCCGTGCTCGGGCGACCCGAAAACGGCCTGCTCCCCAAAGCCTCCTTCTACGATCACCCCTACCACCTCACGGGCGATAATGCCGAGGCCTACACCGGCATCCTGATCGATCAACTCATCCCTTATCTTGAACCGCTGCTCGTTACAGAATCGGCCGACGCCCCTAGCTATCGCGCCAATGTGTGCGCTGAACAGGCAACGGCAAGGCTCACCACTACCATGTGGACAACACAGTGATCGCTCACACGTGCGTACAGAAGGTGAGTCCATGAATATTCTCGTGACCGGAACCGAAGGCTATCTCGGAACGCTGCTCGCCCCGCTGCTGCTAGGCGCCGGACACCGGGTGCTGGGCGTCGATACCGGCTTCTACAAAGCCGGCTGGCTCTACCGCGGCACCGACATGACAGCCGAAACGCTCGACAAGGACATCCGCCATATCGGTGAAGACGATCTCGAGGGGATCGACGCGGTGGTCCATATGGCCGAACTGTCCAACGATCCGGTCGGGGAACTCGTGCCCAACATCACCTACGACATCAACCACAAAGCCTCGGTGCGGCTCGCCCGGCTGGCGAAACAGGCCGGCGTGGCTCGCTTCGTCTACATGTCCTCGTGCAGCGTCTACGGCATCGCCGATCAGGATGTGGTCGACGAGACCTCCGCCGTCAACCCGCAGACCGCCTACGCCGACTGCAAGATCATGGTCGAGCGCGACCTCCAGGCGCTGGCCGACGACGGCTTTTCGCCCACCTATCTGCGCAACGCCACCGCCTTCGGCGCCTCGCCGCGGATGCGTTTCGACATCGTCATCAACAACCTCTCGGGCTGGGCCTGGACCGTCAAGGAGCTGCGGCTCGACAGCGACGGCACCCCGTGGCGACCCTTCGTCCACGCGCTCGACATCGCCGGGGCCATCGTCCACACCCTCGAGGCGCCCCGCGAACGGATCCACAACCAGATCCTCAACGTCGGCGCCAACGACACTAACTACCAGATCCGCACCATCGCCAACCTGATCGCGGATATCTTTCCCGACTGCACGCTGTCGATGGGCACCCTTACCGGCACCGACACCCGCAGCTACCGGGTCAACTTCGACAAGATCCGCGCGGTGCTGCCCGGCTTCCGCTGCAATTGGAACGCCGAAGACGGCATTCGCCAACTGCGCGAGGTGTTCGAACACATCGATCTCAGCGAAGAGGTGTTCCTGTCGCGCGGCTTCACCCGTCTCAAGCAGATCCAATACCTGCTCGCCAGCGGCCAGATCGACCCGGACTTCTTCTGGCGCCCACTGACCGTCCAGCCTCACGCCGCTGCGACGCCCGCCTGAGCATGCGCTTCACCCCCACGCCACTCGCCGGCGCCTACCTGGTCGATCTCGAGCCCGTTGCCGACGACCGTGGCTTCTTCGCCCGCGCCTTCTGCGCCGAGGAGTTCGAAGACCACGGGCTGGCGCCTACCACCGCCCAGGCAAACCTGTCGTTCAACCACAAGCGGGGCACCGTGCGGGGGCTCCACTACCAGGTTGCGCCCGGCCTCGAGGCCAAGTTCATGCGCTGTATCAGCGGCGCCATGTACGACGTCATCATCGACATGAAGCGCGACTCGCCCAGCTACCTCGAGCATTTCGGGGTGGAGCTGAGCGCCGACAACCGCCGCGCACTCTACGTGCCGCCGCTGTTCGCCCACGGCTATCAGGCGCTGACCGATAACGCCGAGGTGTTCTACCTGGTAAGCGAGCTCTACACCCCCGGTCTCGAGCGGGGCATTCGCTACGACGACCCGGCATTCGGTATTGACTGGCCCGCACCCGTCACCGAAATCAGCGCCAAGGACGCCAGCTGGCCCGACTTCAAGGAGGACACATGATCATCGCCGATACCGCCCTCAAGGCACGCGCGGAGCTGGGACGACCGCTCAAGGTTGCCATCGCCGGCGCCGGCTTCATGGGACGCTCGCTAACCCTGCAGATCGCCCGCTCGGTGCCAGGCATGGAGGTGGTGGCGATCGGCAACCGCACCATCGACAAGGCCGAGCGCGCCTTCGTCGAAGCCGGCATGAGCGCCGCCGTCAGGGTCGATAGCGCAGAGGCGCTCAGCGCCGCCGTCGCCGCCGGTACACCTGCCGTGACCGACGACCCGACGCTGCTGGCTCGCGCCGAGCAGGTCGACGTGGTGGTAGAGGCGACCGGTACCATCGAATTCGCCGCCCGCACCGTCCGAGCCGCCCTCGGTGAGGGCAAGCATGTCGTCCTCTCCAACGCCGAACTGGACGCCACCCTGGGGCCCATCCTCAAGACCTATGCCGACCGGTCCGGGGTGGTGCTGAGCAACATCGACGGCGACCAGCCGGCCACCGAGATGAACCTCTACCGCCATGTCAAAGGCATGGGCTTCGAACCGCTGCTGTGCGGCAACATCAAGGGCCTGATGGACCACTACCGGACCCCCACCACCCAGGCCCCCTTTGCCGCCAAATGGGACCAGGATCCGCGCATGGTCACCAGCTTTGCCGACGGCAGCAAGATCTCCTTCGAGCAGACCGTCATCGCCAACGCCACCGGCATGGGCGTGGCGACGCGAGGCATGGTCGGCTACGAACACCCCGGCATGGTCGACGATCCCGAACACCTCGCCATGGTCGACCTCGACCGCCTGCGCCAGCTCGGTGGCGTAGTCGACTACGTGGTGGGTGCCCGCCCCGGAGCCGGCGTCTACATCCTGGCCGCCCACAACGACCCGCGCGAGCAAAAGTACCTCGATCTTTACAAGATGGGCCCCGGGCCGCTCTACTGCTTCTACCAGCCGTTCCACCTGTGCTACTTCGAGGTCCCCCTGACCATCGCTCGCGCAGCCCTGCTCGGCGACGCAGCCGTCGCCCCACTGGCAGGCCCGGTAACCGAGGTAGTCGCCACTGCCAAACACGACCTAAAGGCCGGCGAAAGCCTCGACGGTATCGGCGGCTACACCGTCTACGGCCAGATGGAAAATGCTGGGATAATGCACGAAGAGAGATTGCTACCTATTGGACTCAGCGACGACTGTGTCCTCACACGCGATATTGCCAAGGACGACGTCGTGAGCTTCGACGATGTAGAAGTGCCAAGCGGAAGATTGATAGATCGGCTGTACGAGGAGCAGTTGGGGATGGGAAGAAGGGTAATGGTTTAAAGGGGGGTAAGTGGTAGGAGATTTAGGGCCCCTTCAGACAAGGATAAGTAGGTTTGGGGCCCCTTCAGAAAGAAGTAGGTTTGGGGCCCCTTCAGACCCCTACGCTAACGCTTCGGGTTCTTACGGGGTCCTTCAGAGCCCCCCTTCGGTGGTCTCTTCAGGGGCTACGGAGCCTCCAAGGAGTCTCCTCCGCCAGAAGAAGGTTTAAACAGGACAAGCCGGCGGAGAAAGAAAGGTGATGGGAAAGGGAAAAACTAGACCTCCGATCGAGTTTGTGCCGGTCAGTACGGCATTTCTCGGTTTCACCGTCCACCACGCATCGTCGAATCGCGCTTGTTTGAAACCTGCTCTTCCAAGGCCGAAGCGTGAAGTCGTATTCATAGGAGTAGAAAAGCGGGCACCGTCAGGCACGGCAATGTGCGAAAAAGGCGATAAGGACCGGGCTTCCTTGCCCCTCGCCAGGGTTGGAATCCGTCACCGACGCAAGCCGAAAAACACCGTCAAGTCCTGTTAAAAGGAACAAGCTAGACACCGTTAGCGTCTTCACACCCTGGTTATTCCATATCTTCTGCTGGAGGAGACAACCTTGGTTGGCTCCGAGAGCCCCGGGGAGCCTTCCCTGCGGTAAGTCTCCCCGGGACCCCGTAAGACACCGAAGCGTTAGCGTAGGGGTCTGAAGGGGCAAAAAACCTACTTCGAAACCTACTTCCGGACCCACTTCCGAACCTACTTATCCTTATCCCTCTTCATATTATACCCTTTTGATGTTTGTGTATCATAGTTAGGGTATGAGACACAACTACCGAACCCTAATCAAGGAACCCACCAGCAGACTCCTCAACCACGAGAAGAAACACCGCCACAACATCATCGGCAGCCGCATCCGCATGCTGAGGCTGTTAAAGCAAGGAGAAGCGAAAAGCGTGCGTGAAGCCAGCGAGCTCATAGGTTGAACCGCCCTGGGTTTGATGGAGGCTCCGTTCTCCCCCGAAAGGAGAGAATGGAGTATGACCCGTTACGACCAAGAAACAAAAGACCGAGTCATCCGCATGTTCAAAGAGCGACGCGAGGAAGCGCCGAATGAGTCCCGGTCAGCGTCCTACCGCCGCATGCATGACTTGACAGGCATCCCGGTAGACACCATGCGCGGCTGGGTGGACAGGGCCCGCATCGACGCTGGTGACAAGCCAGGCCTGACGACCACCGAACGCGAAGAGATCAAAGCCCTCCGGAAAGAACTCGCGGAACTCAAGCGGGCGAATGAGATCCTGAAGACAGCTAGCGCGTTTTTCGCGGCCGCGGAGCTCGACCGCCGACTCAAGTGATCACCGCATTCATCGATACGTACAAGAACCATTTCGGGGTCGAGCCGATCTGCCGCGTCCTCAAGAACCACGACCTGCCGATCGCCCCCAGTACGTACTACGCAGCTAAGAACCGACCACGCTCAGCCCGACAGCAGTCCGACGAGCGTCTCCTGGAGATCATCTTGCGAGTGCACCGCGAGAACTTTGGTGTGTACGGCGTCCGTAAGGTGTGGCACGCCCTGCAGCAAGAAGGTCTCGCCGTTGGGCGGGACCAGGTGGCACGCCTGATGCGGCGCGCCGGCCTGAAGGGCCAAACTCGTCAGAAGAAGATCCGTACGACCTTCCAGACCCCAGGAGCGATCCGGTCGCCGGATCTGGTGAGGCGCGACTGGTTCCAAGACGCGCCCGACCGGGTTTGGGTCGCGGACTTCACGCACGTGCTCACCCGAGAAGGATGGGGGTACGTCTCGTTCGTGCAGGATGGCTTCTCGAGGCACATCCTGGGTTTCACGGTGAGCAGCAGCAAGGGTGCCGAGCTCGTCATGAGGGCGCTGGGGCAGGCCGTGAATGTGCGGCGTCGAACCGATCCGAGGTTCGTTGCTGACGGTGTGATCCACCATAGCGACGCGGGCAGTCAGTACACGAGCTTGGCGTTCAGCCAGAAGCTCGTCGATCACGGTGTGAATGGCAGTATCGGTCGGGTGGGCACGGCGTACGATAACGCGTTGATGGAGAGCACGATCGGTTTGTTCAAGAGCGAGCTGATCTATGCTAGGCAGGCCGGCTGGGTGACTCGGCAGGAGGTGGAGACGGCCACGATGCGGTGGGTGACGTGGTTCAATCGTCGGCGGTTGCACTCGGCTCTTGATTACGTCAGCCCGCTGGACTTCGAGATGGCATACACTCAGCGACAGGTCTTGCTGAGGCAGGCCGCGTGAGAACAGAGTCTCCACGAAAACCAGTGCGGTTCATAACGCGCCGGCGCACCGCTGGAAGGACGCACGGGTCCCGGAGAACGTGGTGCTTGTCCGGTTGCCGGCTTACAGTCCTGAGTTGAATCCGGTGGAGCGGTTGTTCTTGGAGTTCCGGCGGGAGCTTGCTAACTCGTTGTTCGATTCGATCGATGCGATTCAGAGGGCTGCGACGCAACTGCTGGAACGGTACTGGCAGGATCGGGGAGCGCTGGTGCGGCTCACGGGTTTCTCGTGGTGGCTCGATGCCGTTCAAGAACTATGAAAATGACAAATCACTTCGGTATTACAATCTTCCTCCCATAAAACCCCTCCGCAAACCTCCCCCTTGCATTCGATTCCACGCCCCGAATCCGCATGAGTCCCCTGAATGTATCCTCATCGAACCACGCCTTCTCACGCTGGCTGCTGAAATCTTCGAGCAGCCACGAAACCTTCCACTCTACGTGCTCCTCGTCGAGCTGGACATAGATGTTCGGAGTCGCGAGGTCCCCGTCCCATTTTGGGATCTCGTATTCGAGTACGAGGTGGTTGCGGAAGGTGTTCCAGGTGAGGTCGGAGACGAGGCGGTGGTCCTGATGGCGGTCGTGGCGGGTGTGGGTGAACACCAGATCGGGGGCGGTGCCTTTGAGGCCTTCGAAGGAGCCCTTGATGGCCTCGCCCTGGGAGGGGAAGTAACTCTCGCGGAAGCGTTCCACGATCACATCGGCGGTTCCTGCCAGGGCCCGGTACCGCTCGGCGCTGGCGCGCGCTTCGCGTTCGCGCCGGTCGTCGGCGCTCAGCACCACCCAGGTCAGGGCGCTGCCGGGGTGGGCCGTCAGTAGCTTTATCAGGGTTCCGCCGCAACCGATCTCGATGTCGTCGCTGTGCGCCCCGAGGCAGAGCAGCTTCAGGGGGCGTCCGGGCTCAATCGCTGGCTGCAGCAGCAACATGCTGCGGTTCTTCGTCCTTCCACACCTGCCAGGGGGCGTGGCCGCTCAGGTACAGCTCCTCGAGCCGCTGGCGATCCTTGAAGGTGTCCATGGTTGCCCAGAAACCCTTGTACGGGTGGGCCATCAGCTGGCCTTTGCGGATCAGCCGCTGGAAGGGCTCTTCGACGAGTTCCTCGCCGTCGTTGATGTGATCGAAGATCGCCCGTCGGAAGACGAAATAGCCGCCGTTGACCAGCAGCCCCGAGTCGCGCACCGGGTCGATGCTGGCGACCGAGTAGTCGTCCTGCACCGTCACCGTGTGGAGGCTCAGGTTGGGATTGACCGACATGAAGCTGGCGACCTTGTTCTGCTGTTCGAAGAGTGTGATCCAGTCGTTGAGAGGGGCGTCGGTGAGGGTGTCGGCGTAGTGCGCCAGGAACATCGCCTCACCCTCGAGGTACTTTTTCACCCGCAACAGGCGCATGCCGATGTTGGAGTCCATACCGGTATCGACGAAGGTGATGCGCCAATCGCGAATGTCGCTGTTGAGCGGCACCGCTTCGGTGCCGTCGCCGTTGAGTACGAAGTCGTTGGACAGACACTCGTTGTAGGTAAGAAAGTAGTTCTTGATGACATCGGCCTTGTAGCCGAGGCACAGAATGAAATCCTTGTGCCCGTGGTGGGCGTAGTACTTCATGATGTTCCAGAGGATGGGCTGGGGGCCGATGGTCCCCATCGGCTTGGGTACCTTTTCCGAATAATCGCGCAACCTCAGGCCAAATCCACCGCAAAAGAGGACGACTTTCATGATGCCTGCAGGGTACCATCTTCGCCCTCGAAACTCCGTGACGGATCCCGTGCCCCGGTGGGCGCAACAGCTGCGCATCAGGAAGCATGAAAGCGTCACTGCAGCACTCCGCCGCCGGCATGTAGAGTAGGGACGGCTACCGTTCCCCAGAACGAGCCCTTCCCGAGCGAAGCTACGGGAACGCAAAGGAAGCCCAGCCATGACCCAATCTCCCCCCTTCGTCACCGTCCTGATGGCAACCTACAACAACGCCGACTATCTGCCGGCTGCGATAGAGAGCGTCCTCGCCCAGACCATGCCCGATTTCGAGCTGATCGTCAGCGACAACGCCTCCAGCGACGGGACCCAGGCGATCGGCGAGCACTACGCGGCCCTCGACACTAGGGTCAAGTACTTCCGCAACCGTGAGAACGTCGGTCTGGTGGGCAACTTCAACCTCTGTTACCAGCGAAGCCACCCTGGCAGCCGCTACTTCATCGGCCTCCCTTCGGACGACTGGTGGATGCCCGAGCTGCTCGAGGAGTTGACCACTATCGCCGAGGCCAACCCCGAGGTGACGTTGGTCTACAGCGACATCTACCGGACCGAGGAGGATGGCACCGTCATCAACACCTATGGCGAGATGCTCGGTCACAATCACCCGCTCGAGGGGCCGCACCAAGCAGTGCCGGAACTGTACGGTATGAACTACATCCCTTATCAGACCGCCATGCTTCGCCGCGAGGATTTCCGGAGACTGTCCCCATCCGAACTCCCCTACGATCCGGAAGTGACCTACACCAACGACTATTTCCTGTGGCTGACGATGATGTCGCGAGGCGCCAGAGCCTACTACCTGGACAAGCCGCTCGGCTACTTACGTAAGCACGAAGGGGCCCACACCATGCCGGTCAACATCGTGGCCCGGGTGCGGCACGAGGCCAAGAACTTCGAGAAGCTCGAGGGCATCATCCCTACCGAGCTCGAGCCGATCCGTGTCAAGGCTTTCTCCGACCGCCTCTCCTCGCTGGCGTTCCTGCTGCTCGAGCAACAGCAGGCCGAGGAGGCCCGGTCCCTGCTCCAAGAAGCAACCTTGCTCAGCCCTAACAGACGCCTCGATCTGCAGGTGGCGCGGCTCATCTCCGGCTTGCCACTCTCCGCCTGGATCCGGTCTCAACTGTGGCGGTTCGTCCTGAACCTGTGGAACCTCTCCGGGGCCGCTGGAAGGCGGGTGCGGAGCACTTGACAGAGTCTCTGCTGGCATCGGCCAGCGAGGTCTTGGCCCAACGCCTCGAGTCGGTGGCGTATCAAGCCGGTGAACTGGCGCGAATCCGGTCCGTCACCGAAGTGTTTGTGCTGGACAGGCTCTCCTGCAAACCGATCACCGAGTGAGTCGTCGCCGAAGGCTACACGCCGATCGACCTTGCGCTCCATCCGACCTTTGGTTGACCTGCGAATCATGAACCCAAATGGCAGCCCGCCAACACCACTGGACCCACAATGCATCGCGTAAGCCTCGCACTCCGCAACGGCCTTTGGAACTCGCTGGGTACCGTGGTTACCAGCACTGTCGGGTTAGCGCTTTCGGTGGTGGTAGTGCGAACCATCCAGGACGAATTCACCTACGGTCAGCTCAGCTACTACCTGTGGCTGGCGGGTCTGGTGACGACCATCGGCATTCTCGGGGTACCGCAGGCCCTGACCCGCTTTACTGCGGCCTTGCGCGGGGAGGACCGCCTGGATGCCGCTGCCTCACTCGGCCGCTGGTCGCTGCGGCAGCTAGTTGCCATCAACCTGATCGCCAGCCTGGCGATCCTGCTGTGGGCACTGCTGAGCTCCCCTCCGATCCGGGGCTACCTGCTGGTCACCGCCCTCTTGCCGGCGTTCAATGCTTGGGGCCGGATACTGGCTTCGCGCTTCTCCGGCCGCGAGCACTACCGGCCCAATACCATCGCCACTATCGTCGCAGCAGTGACTCAGCTGCTGTTGGTGGTGCTGGCCTACCTCCTGGGCTGGGGGGTGTTTGGCTACTTCATTGCGCTGGTCTCACCTAACATCGTGGTAGCGCTGGTACTGGCCGGGTTCGCCCGCGGTAGCGGCGGGCAACTGCCGGCGCTACGGCTGCCGCGGCCCGAGTGGGCCCTAGTTCGAGCTTTCTTGGTGTTCACCCTGCCGACCACCCTCGGAATGTTTCTCGACGCGGTAGTCTGGCAGCGCTCCGAAGTCTTCTTCCTCGAGCGCTTCAGCAGTTTCGAAGAGGTCGGTTTCTACAGCCTCGCTTTCACCCTGGCAAGCATGATCATGGGCCTCGGCTGGGCGCTCATCAACGGCTTCCTACCCGCTATCGCCCACGACCACGGTGCCGGCCAGATCGAGGCCATTCACAGCAAGATCGGGCAGGCGATGGTGCTATCTTTCGCCTTCGCAGTTCCCTTCGCCTTCGGCGGCCTTGCCTCTGTCCACGAGATCCTCCTTTACATCTTCGGTGAAACCTGGCTGCCAGTGGCCCCAAGCGCTCGAATCCTGTTTATTGGCTTGGTTCCCGGGGTTATTAGCGGCGTCTTTGGCCTCACCACCTCCGCCATCAACCGACCCTGGGCGCTGCTGCCCCTGATGGGCACGATCACGGCACTCAACCTCGTGCTCGATGTGCTGTTGATTCCCGGATTGGGAGCAGTAGGCGCCGCGCTGGCAAATACCATCGCGCAGGTAAGTTTCGCGATAGTAGCCTGGTTCATCATACGTCGCCTCGTCAGCCTGACACTGCCGTGGGGTCCGCTGCTTACAATCGTGTTGATCGGAGTAGCCACCACCTACGCGGTGCCCGCAATTCTGCTGCCGCTGCTGCCGGGGGCTCTGGGGCTCATCATCACCGTCGCTGTCTCAGGCATCGCCTATCTTCTGGCCATCTTGATCGTGAGTACCAGACTGCCGGGACTCGAAGCTCTCGGAGAGCGCTTTCCGCTCCTGAATCGGCTGCTCCCGAAAAGCCACCGCTGACCCCTGTGGAACTGCGACATTCGCACCCCGATTGCCATTCCAGACCAGTACAATTGAAGTCGTAGCGCTAACGCTACCACCGCATTGCTACTTACTGCCCCCAAAGCCTCTCAGGAGGGCTTGATGCAATCGTCGAACTCCGCCGTCCACAACGGGATCTGGGTTGCCCTGTCCCACACCTTTACGATGCTCGCTGGATTTGCGAGTTCGATCCTCATCGTTCGGAGCCTGGCTCCTGAGAGCTACGGTACCTACAGCTACTTCGTCTGGCTAGCCAGTATCTTGAGTGCGCTCGGCAGCCTCTGGTTTCCCAACGCCCTCACAAAGTTCATCTCCGAACTTCGAAGGCAGGGCCGACCTGGAACCGTCCTGAAGCTCATCCGCTGGACCGGGGCCGTATTGTTTCTGCTCAATCTGATGATCGTCAGCACTGTGGTGTTGCTGCTGGCCTTCAATAGTGGTGACTCCCGCATCTTCCTTCTGATTGCCGGCGCGATTCCGCTGATTAACGTGTTCATCGCCATCCCCACTACCACACTTTTGGGTTTCGGGCGATTTCGGCCTCTGTCGGTCGCCACCTTGGCAGGCGGCCTGGTTCACTTTGCACTGGTCATCCTCGTCTTCACTCAGGGTTGGGGCGTTTTTGGATACTTGGCAGCCGTACTGTCGATGAACCTGATGCTGGCGATCGCACTCAGCCTCCTTCAGATCAGAGGTATCCGCAATATCAACGACACTCCAAAAAACGGGCCAGAGCCGATTCGCCGAGGCACCATGCAACCCTTGCTCGCCTTTGCGCTTCCCGCTGCCCTTTACCATACTGCCTTTAACGCCCTCCTCTGGCAGCGTCCTGAGGTCTTCTTCCTCGAGCGCCTTAGCACCCTCGAGCAAGTCGGTTTCTACAATCTTGCCTTCACTCTTTTCAATATTCTTGTGGTCCTTGGTTGGGCGTTGACGAATAGCCGGTACCCGGTCACCTCAAGGAGCATCGGTACCGGAGATTGGTCGACTGTACGGCACCGCATCGATCAGGGGTTGCTGCTCGGATTCGCCTTCGCTGTACCCGTTAGCTTCGTAGCATTCGCCACCCTCGAGAGGGCCATCACCACCATCTATGGGGCGAAAATGCTTTCATCGGTTCCGATCACCACCGTACTCATGCTGGGATTGATACCTAGTATTGCCGCCGGATTGATGGGGGTCGCCCTATACGCCCTTCGCCGCTCCTGGCTAGTGGTCGCATTCAGCACCGCCGTCGCAGTTATCAAGGTGGGGCTCATCTTCCTGCTGATACCGCGGTTCGGCGCCTTGGGTGCAGCCTGGTCGGCCACCTTGACCGTGATCGCCGCGCTCTTGCTCGAATACTTGATCCTCCATCGCCTCTTTACCATCCGGCTACCATGGCGCTCACTAAGCGGCCTTGTGATCATCGGGGCCGCCACATCGTACCTGCTTCCTCTCCTCACCTTGCGTCTCATTCCAGGGCTTCCTGGTCTGGCCTTGTCCATTGTCGTTGCAACCGCTGCCTACCTTCTCGCCCTGTGGCACTTTAGCTACCTCGAGAAACTCAATCTAGTGCTGATCAGCACCGATCCCCAGCACCTTCGCATACTCCATATTTTGGGCGACCGTGTCTTGCTCCCTGATCCATATTCAAGCGGTGCTAGCGGCGTGGTTCGGGCCGTCCTGGAGATCGCTCAGGGTCAAGCAGCACATGGTCACGACGTGTGGGTTGCCGCGGTCGGCACCGAAACCTTCAATGTGAGATGGCGAGGGGTCACGCTGGTTTCGTTCTCACGCGTGGCATGGGCAAAATTTAGGATCGGGAAGCGCACCGTCGATTTCCGCTCGCACATCAATTATGTCCTGCTGACGATCAGCCGGCCATTCGATGTGATTCACGGTCACTTCCACAACTATCTAAGGCTCCTGCGTGCCCGGATTCGCGTTGCGCACTTCCATGGAGATCCTTTCCACCAAGGAGAACCCCACGAACACATCGCCTTCAAGGACACCGATTTCAGGCTTATCGGACGCACCACAGATGTACAGATTGGCATCAGTCGTTTTGTATCCAAGCAACTTGAAGTCGGGCTCAAGTCTAGGGGAAACATCCACACCATCTCCAATGGCGTTGACATCGAATCCTTCGATCCTGTGCTCACCAGACCTGAGCGCTGGCGCTGGCGCGAAGCGTGGGGTGTCGGGAATGACGATGTGGTGATCATGTTTGCAGGTATGGTCACCTCCGGGAAGGGACCGCATCTTCTGGCCGAAGCCTTTGCCACTCTCTACTACGAACTCCCGCACATCCATCTGGTTATGGCAGGGAGCGGAAATCTCTGGCACCACCTGCAGCCACCAACCAGACCCGACGAGACCCCGGTCAACGGCTATACTGAGCTGGTGGAACGGACGCTCGAACCTGTCAGTGAGCGCGTACAACTCCTTGGCAAGCGCACAGCGGACGAGATGCCTGGTATCTATGCAGCAAGCGACATCCTGGTGGTTCCCTCTATATGGCAGGAGGGCTTCGGATTGGTCTGTATCGAGGCTTTGGCTTCGGGTCTACCTGTGATCGCCTCGAACACGGGGGGGATCCCCGAGACGGTAACTGTACAGAATGGGCGCCTGTTTGAGTCAGGAAATGTCGGGGAGCTCACCAGCCTCGTACGTCAACTCGCCACCAATACCGGTCTCCGAGCCAGCTTAGCCGCCGCGGCACGCCCCAGTGTTCTACAGATGACCTGGGAACGTGTATCCCACCAAGTGACTGACCTCTATCGTGATGTCATGGCTTCCAAGATCCTCAGGCGAAGCTCACCCATAAAGGACGACCATGCCAGCAGGAATTTGGCCGCGTAGCCTCCTCGTCATACTGGTCGTCCTGACCCAGGTTGCTTGGAGTCAAACTCCCGCAACCTGGTCGGGCACGATCGACAGCACTCCTACTTGGATCACAGTGATCCCTAGAGGCCACGTTATCGACCCGTCAGCCATTGCCCAGGACCCCTGGTGGGAGTGGGGCAATACCGATACCGACGCCTACCTGTTCGCTTTCAATGAGCCAGGCAGTGTCCATATGATCCTCGAATTCGAACAGCGAAGCAACGGCTTGCCCCAGGCCCTTGTCTACACCTCTGACTGGGGAGAATCCCTTGTCGAATACGAACTGAGCGGGTCCGACCTCACCGTCGTCAGCAACAATGGACACCCCAATATCACGGTGCGGGCACAGGAAGGTGGCTGGGTTGTCGATGGTCAGACCAACTACCGGTTACAGATGTGGGAGGATGGTTTCGTCGAGAACATCCGGACGCATGCCGACCCGTCAGAACGTATCCCCGACGGCCGACCCGAATTAGTCCACAACATTGGTGTGGATGCCAACGGTGAGCCGAAGTGGGAGACCTCCAATCGAATCTTCGACCCGCATCCGACCTGGGCTGGTGTGCGCCTAGGTGCAGTTCTTCGAGCCGATGACGCACCCTCATTTCAAATCGTGTCACCACTATTGCCCCAATTTCCACACTTGCAGATCAGCGGCACCAGCCCGAACTGGTTCTTTGTCAATCCCCGACCCATCTACTTCGATTTGAGCCGCATGAAGCTCAGGATTAACAGCTTTGTCGGTTTTCAAACTGGCGGCACCTACGTGATCAATTCCGACAACGTTCCCCCATTCGTCAGTTTTGAGTCTCCATTTGCCTTCTACAATTTCGATCCCAGTACCCGCCAAGCGCACATGATCGTACGCGCCGAGTCGTACCCGGCCGAGAGTTTCATCGGTCCCCTGCCGAACAACTTCACTCGAACCGCTTTCCGCTACTCCTGGAAGACCAACAGCGAACTTCGGTGGCGCTACACTTTTCATGTGGCCGGGCCACACCCGTACGACGAAGATATCACTATTGGCGATATTACCTTCAAGAACATCTCAATGGACAATCTCCCAGCCTGGATCGCCGACAAAACCTGGCCACTGATAACCTTTGTCGAAGCCACTGAGGGATACACTGGGTCTGAAGGAATCTATTTCTACAACGCCAACGACCCCGCTCATCTCCCCTGGCTCAGCGGAGCCAGTAACACACCCACAGCATGGCTTGAGGCTCCATTTCTCATCCCCACTGCGCACCTGAGCGACATTCCTGGAGAAGGACTCCCACCTGCCTTCCGAGGGGAATACCAAGCGGCCAATTTCGTCACTCCGGAACTCTACTTCAGTCCCATCGACAATCGCCTTCACCTACGGCATGCCTCAGGAGGCGTGTGGCATCTGCCCGGGCACACAATCGTGCGCTATCACAACCTGGGCGGAGGGGAACACATACAGCGGTTCTCAGAATGAGTGATTGGTGACTCCGGCATGCTCAAACCAACCCAACACATCCCCCAACGACACCGTCGATAGCGCAGCCGCGATCGCAGAGTCCAACGCTCCCCTCGTCCTCGCCCCCACAGCTTTCACGAACGCCTTTATCTTCGAAAAAGCCAACTCAATGGGGTTGAAGTCCGGACTGTACCCAGGCAACAACACCAACTCGCACCCCCTCGCCTCGATCGCCTCCCGCACCTCCGGTTTGCGGTGCACCCCCAGCTGATCCATCACCACGATCTGCCCCGGCCTCAGCTTCGGAGCGATGACCTGCTCGATGTACGCTAAAAACGCCACGCCATCCACCGCTCCGGTCAACGTCATCGCGTCACCCACACCCTCATCGAGACTGATCGCTGCAACGAGGCTGGTGTTCTCCCCACGGTTCTTCGGCACCCTACCCACGGCACGTTGTCCACGTGGGGCGTAGGCGTAGGGCAGGGTCATGGCGACGTTGAAGCCGCTCTCATCGACGAACACCAACCGGTGCGGGTCAATACCTCTGATCCAAGCCAGGAACCTCCACCGGGCCTCTGGATTCTGTTCACTCGCGTAGATCGTCTTTTTTTTCTCGTCGATCCCAATCTCTGTACCCAGCGGCACATGGTCGCTCTGCTGATGCGGACGCCGGTTCTCTCCAAGAAAAGGTCGCAGCGCTGGTCGTGGGTGAGGTCGTTGCTGATGAGGCTCTGCTCAACCCATGCCTGGTGCTCATGGAGGGCGCTGGGGCGGCCCGGGGAGGTTCTGGGGGTGAGATCTCCACTTTGGCGGTAGCGGCGGAGGTAGCGACTGACGGTGGCGGTTCCAACGTCGAACGTGTCTGCGGCTTCATGGAGGGTGTAACGCTTGTGTAGGACGGCGTTTACGATGCGTTCTCGGAGGTCGGTAGAGTGCGCCATGCCTCAGCATGAAGCACGATCACTCAATGCGCAACCCGCTGTAAATGGTTGGACCCAAGAGCGGCTCCCTGAGGATCAGTTGCAGCAGCTAATGGACGAATCATTCTGGTCTTTGAGGCGTCCTCCTCCGATGGCCTACCCAGCAACCATCGAAGCCGCTCTTTATGCCTTCGGTGAATACCTAATTTACGCAGGTCCAGATCGTGTTGCGATCCGCCGAGCAGACTACAGTTTAGAGCTGTTCAGCCTCGACCCTCCTACCGACAAGGCCAGTTGGGAGGCTTTTCGCGACACCCTCGCTCCGTACCAAGACACTGGCCGCGATCCGGCCGACCTACGTTCCTGGTTCGATGCGTTCTCCGGCCCCACAATTTCCATGTCCAAAGCACGCATGGAGGCACCGAGGGTTCTTACGACGGGCTTCCAGTTCGTACTGGAAGTTATGCCAGACACGCTTGTTAGTGGGGGCTTAAACCTCTCTGGACTCCGCGGTCTCGAGGCGGGGCGTCACCTCATTCGCTACAATGAAAATTCGGCCAGTTGGGTCATCGAGCCTGCCATAACCCACCCACCCTCCGCATCTTTGAAAGCAACAACGATCCAAGCTCTACATCCAACCCAATTGACACTTAACATCACCAATACTGGT
Organism: Trueperaceae bacterium; assembly: GCA_963662295.1. Classification (GTDB taxonomy): domain Bacteria; phylum Deinococcota; class Deinococci; order Deinococcales; family Trueperaceae. Next base: position 178,612 of record OY759346.1, on the reverse strand, counting down.
AACACAGACTGGCATGGAAGCCTTGACCTCTTCATCGGTGGGGAGCTGGTTAAGCAGCTGCCAGCAGTGCTGATCCCTGGAGGCGATACCCTCTCCGAAGAGATCTATTGGCAATCTAGGCCATCGGGAGAGTACGACGTCACGTTGAACCTGGATGGAGCCGAAATCCCACTGGACCGGCTCGTAATCACGTCGGTTCGACGCAACTCTTCAGTCAACCTACTCTCCTTGTCTTACCGGAATCCGCTGGCGGCCCTTAGCAGCTTGATCCTCCTGGCAGTTGGCTCATTTGGATTGATCCGTGCCTGGCGAGCGGCATGAGGCAATCAAACAGTTCGTTCGAGGCGGATTCCAGTCAAATTTGGACCGGGTACCATGTGGCTTAGGAATCAATTGGTGGCCCTTGTCCACTGGTTCTCCATACCCAAGGCGCGCTATCTCATTATCGTGATTTCAATTGGCACCGCCTTTGGGGGCTATTTCATCATGCGGTATGGGGGGTATTGGGCTGAGCACGACTCCTTCTTCTTTGTGGGGGCAACTAGAAAACTCCTGAATGCTGGCACAACCATCTATCCCGGCGCCTATACACACGGTTTTTCCTACCCTACCTGGTTGGCCTCAATGGCGTTATTAACGGGTCTCGAACCTGGTGAACTCACCCGCTTCTATACGCCTGTTCTGGGTTCTCTACTCATCGCGTTGATCAGTTACGCAGCCTTCGTGCGCTTCCTTGGCGGGCACCGCCTTGGAATGCTGGCAACGACAACCATCTTTCTCATTCCTGAACTAGTTTTTACTGCATCGCGTGGCAACCACGAGAAGATCTTCATCTCGCTGGCATTGGTAGCCTCTTTGGCGATCCTTCTGAGCTTCAAGGAGATGCAACGACTGAAACCGCGTTGGAACGTCTATGCGGGTTGGACCGTTATCTATTACCTCACCACCTTCAGCATGATCTCCGACAGCTTTATCTTTGGCTTGGCGGTACTCAGCGCTTGGACAGTGACGCTGGTTCTGATCAATATCTTGACTCTTGGACGTACGCCTGATACTCGAGTACAGCTGCGACTCGCATCCCGACGAATACGCCCCCTGATCTGGAGTTCGTGGATCCTGCTATTTGTCGTCGCCTGGTATGTCTACCCACCGATGAGGCAGGACATCTCCTTCATCAAGGACGCCGTGGTTAACATTATAGATCTCTTCACCAGCGACACCGGAGCGGAATCCGCACCGTATAGGACCATTCGCGAGGCCTGGTTGAACCAACGAGTTTATCACACCCTTACCGCATTTCGTTGGGTTCTGTTCGCCGGCTCTAGTTTGGGTGCACTCGCCATCGGCCTGCGCTTGATTCGCAAGTCCAGGGTGGTTCGAACCGAACGGGTCATCCTCCTCGGCCTCTTCTTCGCCTTTGGGGCTGAACTGGCTACTGGCATTATAGCAGATTTCGCCGATCTCGGCTTTGGCAACAACCTTCAGGTCCGCTTCTTCACCTACTACGGGCTTTTTGCCGCCCCCCTGTTCGTACTGAGCGCCGACTGGGTCGTTGTCACTCTCCGCCGTTGGCTCCCGCGTTCGACAATTCGCATCGGCGTGACTGCCATGATCTTCATTTTTGCTGTTAGCAGCCTTTTGAAAGCTACGCTGGATCCCCTAATCAGTAACAATTGGATCTACTTTCACCCCAGCGAAATTGCTGCCATCGAGACCTGGGCGGATCACAGCGAAAGGCGCCCAATCTATATGGGGGGACGCGTGTGGTCAGCTTGGATCATGACAGATCACTCAGGCCTCCCGAATAACAATTTCCCAGACGAGGGTATCGTTGACTCTCGTACCGCACATGTGTTATTTTCACAGATCCAAAAGGCTCATGCTAGTACGGGTTGGATATTCCTATCACCGATTACCGAACAGAACCGACTTTACGACAACGGCATTGCCTGGATTTATCACCGGATTCCACTATCTCACCTCCAAAAATGATGGCACCTGACTGTGACGCTTGGCAGCATCGGTTCTTCGTTAAGGTAATTTGTCTTCTACTACTCATTGGGGGACCAGGAAACGGCCGGGCACAGGAACAAGTGAGTATGCAAAATCTACGTCTCGTGGGCGCGCGCCTCACCCCGGATCGGGCCTTCCCTGCTCATGGACAAGGCATCTATACCAGTTTTCTGAGGGACCACCTCAATGGGGGGCGACTGTTCGCAGTTGTAGCCAATGATGGGTCGACCCCACTCACAGTAACGGGGTTGGAGGTCAACGGAGCACCCATCGAAACCCTAGCTGACAAATCGCTTTTCGACGGCGCAATCTCGGGGCTTAATTGGTGGCAGGCCGCGCCCCTCACGGTTGCGCCTGGCGACCTCATGAGCTTGCGGTTACGGATGCTCGATCTCGAAGCACTCGGGACTGGACCGATACGCCTCACCCTGAACACCGACAGTGGGCCTAAAAACATCGAGATCGTGGCCGAACAACCGACATTGTGGCTGCCTTCTGTCGGATTTCACGCCAATACGGCTGGGGACCTAGTCAGAGCTGTAATTTACGTTGCCAATGCCGGCGACACGGCGGTCACTCTCCCAGTTCAGGGGGGGGTTCGCATCGATGATCAGCCGGTTCTGGGCCGGCCCGCGCAACGTCAAATCGATGCCGGAGCTGTGGTCCCTATAGAGGTCGATTTGCGTCCCTTCCGGCCATCCGGACACTGGATTGTAATCGAGGTGCAGACCGTCGATGGAACGAGTACCATTGGCAGTCTGCGCGCTTTCCCGGCCTCCTTTTCGACCAGCTTCTGGCAACTCGGGCATGCCCCGGATCTCAACGACCCCAGCCTCGACCTCTACGGCATCGACCGCGACCACCCGGCGTCGAGCGTATTTGTCGATGAACCGTTGGGAGCGCGGATAGGGCCCGCAGAGCTCTCGGACCGCGTTCAGTCGTCTTGGAGTACCGAACCGAATCGTCCGTTGATGATTCAGCTCACCGGCTATCAGGAAAACCTCCTATATGGCGACATCGGCGACATAACGATGACCCATCACCGTGATGTCGAGCAGGATCTGAGTCTCTTTTTGAGTTGGCCCAAACCCATTTGGTACCTCCCCCAAAACGCCTGGGCGCGTAACTCGCAACCAGGGGTCCCCGAGCGCTGGTACCCGCTCGAGGACCTCCGCCATCAGGCATTCGCTGGCATCGCTCGTGGAGCTAAACACATCCAGTGGTTCACATTCTGGAACCTGTGGAATCAGGGGCACGGTCGCGGCGGCGCGATCGACTCTGGGCGTACCCACCAGGATATTTCCATGAACGGTGCTGTCAGCAACCCCCTCTTAATGGATCGCGTGGGCCGCCTTTCATTAGTGATGAGAATGCTCGAGCCATACTTGGCAGTCAGTGCTCCAGCATTTCGGAACACCACCCCCTCAGGGATCGAGGTTACGACTCTCGTTAGCGGAACCGATCGCGCCGTCGCCGTATTGATCGACAAATATACCCCGCTCAATTACTATCTACGGAGCGAGCCGGGCGCCACCCCAACAGTACTGACCGATCAGACCGTTTTGCTTCAGGTTCCTGCTTACGTGGAGGCTAGTAATGCCTTCCTTATTGATCCATTTGAGGGAGTACAACCGCTTCCCCTCGAGCGAGTCGATGCAGACCGAGTTCGTCTTCAACTGACACGGTTCCATACAGCCGCGCTGGTAGTGCTGGGTTCCGCTCACGATGGCCATGCCCTCGAGGCAGCCTGGCAGCAGCTCGTCTTTCCCAACCCCAAAGGGGCGCTCGACCAACTCCGCAGCTGGGGTGAGCCGCTACCCCACGATTGGGCATTTCGTGATTTCAGGCTGAGGTTGCCGATGACAATCGCTAACGACGGTGTTGGCAGCCGGTCGATCTTTGATGTGCTCATCGACTGGCCTGATGGCGTTCAGGTGGATTCCACTAGCATGAAGTTAGTCGACATCGACGAGGGCCAAGTGCGCCCAGTGCTCGCGCTGGCTTCCGGCCCTCAAACCATCGTGGACTATGCGCTCCAACCCAACGATAAACTCGAAATGATTTCTAACGATCGCTACAGCGATCTCTTCACTCTTACCCGCTCCCCTATAGGCCTATTACATCGCTACCAGAGCCATCCAGAAGATCGGTATCTCATTCATCTAGTGCCTCAGCCGGATCCGGCGCTGACACAAAATAGCGGCTGGACGTCGATCGACCTGCGTCAACTTGAAATCGAGATGCGTGGGGTCGAAGCGGCCCATGAAGCGATCCGGCACTGTCTGATAATTGACTTTGATGTTGATGCTGATGGCAAAATCGATGAAAGCACCAGCCTGATTCTGACCGAACAGCCAACGGTATCGCTTCCTGACGACTGGAACCGATACCTGATAGACATCGAAGCAGCCTTCAGAGCCTTATTCCCGGAGCAACCGCTGGCAGGACAATGGCGTCCCAGATTTCAGATAGACGTCGTGCCCTCGACGGTGGGACGGGCTTCGGAGTGGGGGCTGCGACGCCTTATTGCCACAAAAGATGCTCGTATATCCATCGCCCTCCCACAGGGTATCGCACCTGGAGAGAGTCGCTCGTTCCACCTCTATTTCAACCCGACTGCCACCTCATCCAGGTCTGGAACGACCATACGCAGCCAATCAGCCTCTATGCTCCCCATCACCAGCGATGCGCTACAGCACGCTGGAATGACCACCGACCTCGACGGCAGTACGCTTACCCTGATGCCCCAAACAGACGTGGTGGGGGTGCTGGTTCAACATTGGGGACAGAGTGGTCAGTTGCTCCAGAGCACGAGACTCGACGATGAAACCGGCTACCGGCTGACGCTCACCCAAGTGCCTGTGCAGGGCGAGCTGTTGTCGCTGACAACCCTCCTTCCAGATGGAACCGGGAACGATTTCGTACTCGAGACCGAATCCTTGACGAATCCCCCTCGTGAACGAAGTGCCACATGGATCTTACACTCAGAGGGCGAGGAAGTGGTCGTAGATGGTGACCTCTCCACAGATGGGCGTCACCTCGTCATTGCCGAACGGTATCGAGACGATGAGCGCTGGTTTGGCCTAGTCCGCCTCCTCGATGAGCGTGGGGACACGTTGTGGACCTGGCCTCCATCCGGAGAGTCTTTGGGCGCCACCTTCTTCGCGCGCTTTGGTGCAACAGGCAAACGGCTCTACGTGGCAGCTCAGCAGAATCCCATCAGCAATCAGAACTACGACGATGTGTTCATACTAGCCTTCGATATAGATGAAGCGCACCGACCACAATTGCGTTGGCGCCATCGCGTTAGTGCTGGACTCGAGAACGACGGTCGGTCAGTCCAACAGTTCGTTCCTACGGCCGATGGGGGCTTGGTCTATGCCGACTGGAACGGGAATCTGCTCCGCTTGGATGAGGCGGGCGAAGTCGCATGGCAGAGCGGCATCGGCAGCTATGTACGTGCCCTGGCTCCCACCAGCGATGGCGGAGCCCTCGCGCTGAATTTCTTAGGAGTAGTTCGAATAGACTCTGGGGGTCATGGCACAATGATTGGACGTCGTACAGAAGGAACTGAGAATCAGGGTCTCTGGGCGACTTCAGAAGGCGACCTTGTCGCCATTATCGACTCCCGATTGAGGTTGCTTGGAAGCGAAGTGGGACATCCTATTGGCCGTCACCCCCGAGTGATTGAGGGGGTACGGGCTGCGGATGGTCGTACCTTCATCGCTGTGGGTGCGAGTGACGGCCGCACACAGCTATTCGATGACACTGGACGTCAACTTTGGGTTCGAGAAAAGCGGGGCAGTATGGTTGCTGATATCCGTTTCCTCTCCAACGGCACCATCGCCATCGCTCATGAGGTTTTTCAGTATGATCCTGAGCTGCTATGGCGTTTCCAAGTTCTGGTAGAGGTCGTCAATTTTGAGGGGGAATTGGTATGGACTTACGTTGGCCCTTGGAGTGGTCAGCCCTCGAATAGCCAGCTGCGAACGGATCGCGACGGTAGTGCGCTTTATGTGGTTGGAAGCGCGATCATGCGACTGGCCCTACCCTGACAATCGTATCTGCGGCCAGCGCTGAACCCGGAAATGCGTGCCTGTCGATCGGCTTTTAATTTCGGCAAGGCGGGGGCAATCCAGCTTGTCATAGACGACACTTCCCCTCAGTGCTAGCATTGCTCATGTCGCCTTCCACAAGGCAGCTCTCGCGGCTCCTCGAGCGGCGAAAGAACACACTTGACTTCGTACGTTTTGTGGCTGCCACCTTAGTCATCGTGTCGCATGCCTTCACGCTCTCCCAAGGGGTAGGTCACGAACGATTCGAGCCGTTCGTGCGCCTCACCAAGGGCCAAGCTGGGTTCGGTGGCTTCGGGGTTGCCATATTCTTCATAATCAGCGGATTCCTGGTTACCGCCAGTTTCGAACGGTCGAGCCACTGGACCCGCTATGAACCGTACTGGGTTTCGTGGAGACTCTGTTCTCACGCGGCCAGCCTGGGCATGGCCTGCGCTTGAGCGTACGCCATCTCGAAGTCCACGGGACTGACGTAATCGAGCGAAGAGTGCAACCGCCGACAGTTGAACCACCTCACCCACCGCATCGTCGCCGTCTCCACCTCCTGCCTCGAGCACCAACTCGTCGACCTGGCGTGGATCAGCTCGCCCTTGAACAAGCCGATCGTGCTCTCCATCAACGCATTGTCATACGCCGTGCCCACCCGACCGATCGAACCGTTCACGCCATGATCGAGCAACTTCTGGCTGAACGCCAGACTCGTATATTGACTGCCGGCATCCGAATGATGAATCACGCCGTCAGCAACGAACCGCCGATCGGTTCGACGCCGGACGCTCACAGCCTGCTCCAGAGCCCTCATCACCAGCTCGCTGCTCTTACCGGTACTGACCGTGAAACCCAGGATGCGCCTCGAGAAGCCGTCCTGCAGGAACGACACGTACACCCACCCTTCACGAGTGAGCACGTGCGTGAAGTCCGCCACCCAAACGATGTCGGGCGCATCTTGGAACCAGTCTCGCCTCACCAGATCCGGCGAGCTGACGCCGCTAGGCGTTGGGATGGTCGTGCGGACCTTCCTTCTTCGTGTCATGCCCTTCAAGCCCGCGACTCTCATCAGGCGCGCCACCTGGTCACGCCCAACGTCGATACTCTCGTGCTGGAGGGCGTGCCATACCTTACGGACGCCGTACACACCAAAGTTCTCGCGGTGCACCCGATGAATGACCTCCAGGAGACGCTCATCGGATTGCTGGCGAGCGGATGCTTGCCGCTTCTTGGCTGCGTAGTACGTGCTCGGGGCGATCGGCACGTTGTGGTCCCGTAGGACACGGCAGATCGGCTCGACCCCGAACAGGTTCTTATACGCGTTGATGTAGGCGACCATCACTTGAGTCGGCGGTCGAGCTCCGCGGCCGCGAAAAACGCGCTGGCTGTCTTGAGGATCTCGTTGGCTCGTTTGAGTTCGGCTACTTCCTTCTTGAGGGCCTTGATCTCCTCACGCTCTGTGGTTGTCAGGCCTGGCTTGTCACCAGCGTCGATGCGGGCTCTGTCTACCCAGCCGCGCATCGTGTCGACCGGGATGCCGGTTAGGTCATGCAGGCGCCGATAGGAGGCTGAACGTGATTCGTGCGGCGCTTCTTCTCGACGCTCCATGAACATGCGGATGACTCGATCTTTGGTTTCTTGGTCGTAACGGGTCATGCTCCATTCTCTCCTTTCGAGGGAGAACGGAGCCTCCATCAAACCCAGGGCGGTTCATCCTAGCCCGACCCGCCGTAAGCATGACAGACGGTAGACCCACCGTGAATCCTTCATCCCACTAGAAGCACCACCCCCACCTCGCAGGGTAGTTCGGTCCCGATGACCTGCGGCTGGGGTGGAGCTGACTGGCGTTCGAGCTTGCGTACCGTGTCGGTGAGGCTAGCGCGGCGTTCATAGCGCCTTCAGGCGGCTTCTGATAGGCGATGGCGGCCGTAGAGGCTGGTGTGGGTCTTGAGGGCGCTGTAGAGGCTCCAGGCTTCTTTTTCGAGCTTGATGGCAGTTAGGGTGATAGGGTTCATCTTGATCCTTCCTACTGTGGATTGGATTTTAGGAGAAGCGGTCGGTTCTTGGCGGAATGGGCCGCCCTTCCTGATACCATATTGTATCAAGTTATATGCTACTAAGTCAACAGTTTATATTGACTCTGTTGCAAGTACATTGCAAAATAGTGGCATGATAGATTCCACCATGAATAACAGAATCCGGCACACTATCAAAGTCGAACTTGCCAAACGATCCATGACACAAACCGACCTAGCTCGAGCCCTCGGCATCTCCAAACAACATGTCAACCGGGCACTCACCGGCGATCTGGGTAAGGTGCCGCCGATCTGGGAACGCATCCTCACCGAGTTGGGACTCGACCTGACCGTCACAGAGAAGGAAGAATGATGTCCCGCAAGAAGACCAAGAAGCGCGGCAACGGCGAGGGCACAATCAGACACCGTAAGGACGGCCGCTGGGAAGCTCGGATCACCGTAGCTGTTACCGTTGATGGAAAGCCCAAACAACGCAGTTTCTTCGGGCGCACGCGTGAAGAGGCAGCAACGAAACTCAACGACGCCCTTCACAAACAGTCTCAAGGGCTCTTGACTGAGCCAAATAGGATCACGGTTGGGGAATATCTGGATAGCTGGCTGGACAGCAAGCGCCACCTTGACAGCAAGACCCTCAGCGACTACGCATCCGGGCTAGAGCACGTCAAGAGTGTTCTAGGTGGAAAAAAGCTGCAACGGCTCAAGCCTGTAGATGTTAGATCTCTGCACACCGCGCTAGCAGACAGAGGGTTAGCACCTCGAAGCCAGCGACACGACGCCATGCTCCTAAAGGCTGCCTTGAAGGAAGCGGTAGCCTTGCAGCTCATTGCCCGCAACCCCGCCGACGCACTCAAGGTCAAATTGCCGCGAGTGGAGCGCAAAGCAGAAGCCTGGACCAAAGAAGAGGCCGCACAGTTCATGCGAGCCGCAAGGGGCGAGCTGATCCGAGCAAGGATCGGCGGACCAAAGAACAAGGGCAAGCAGAGCAAAGTGATTCAAGCGAGCGATCCGAAGCCGAGCCAGTATTACCCCGTCTTCTATCTCATGCTGGCGCTGGGCTTACGCCGAGGAGAAGTGTTGGGTTTGCGTTGGCAGGATATCGACTTAGAGGACGGTGTGCTAAAGGTACGCCAAGCCCTGACGATGGGTGGGAAGGGCAAGGCGCGAATCAAGGAAGTGAAGACGCCCGCCAGCCGCAGGAGTCTCTACCTGCCCCATGACGTGATTGCGGCGCTACGAGAACACCAGGAGAAGATGACGGCGCTCTTTGGGACGCTAGAGCCGGTATTCGTCTCGACTGAAGGAACATTCATCAATCCAGATAATCTAGGCCGCCGCTTCAAGACCTTGTGCAGGCTGGCTGCGGTGCACACTATCCGGCTTCATGACCTTCGGCATACCTACGCTTCACTGGCCCTGCAGCACGGCGTGCAGGTGGAGTTGGTGAGCGAGCGCCTAGGTCACACTTCAGTCGGGTTTACTCTGGATACCTACCGCCATCTGTACGATGCAGAGCGCCGCGAGGCCGCACTTAGCCTGGAAGACCTCTTCGGTAGCAAGGCCCGAGTCGTGAATTAGCCGGTTAGGGTATTTTCTAGGGTCAAACGCAGAAACTCGGTGATACTCAAATAGCCGCAAAGTAAGAAACCCCGTCACTGACGGGGTTCTTGCTGGCGCGCCCGAGAGGATTCGAACCCCTGGCCTTCTGATCCGTAGTCAGACGCTCTATCCAGCTGAGCTACGGGCGCGTACGCTGTCTGTGCGTCTTCCCAGTATGGGAAAACGGTTGGCGGAGAGGGAGGGATTCGAACCCTCGATAGAAGTTTTGCCCCTATACTCCCTTAGCAGGGGAGCGCCTTCAGCCGCTCGGCCACCTCTCCATATTGTACGCGCCGACCGGGTAGTCGTGGCGGAGGGTGAGCCCACCACGCACATTCCCACGACATTCCTGAGCCTTCCGAACTAATCCGGAAATCCCGTCCAGGACTATTATACCACAGAGCATTGACCGTCAACCATACCTGTACATTCCTGCAAAGTCCATGGTATTCTACCTACTGAAATGGTACGTAATTGTATATACGAAAGGAGATTCCATGCCCAAGAAGCGTGGAAGCAAGCATCAGACTAACCGACTTAGCGCCCAGAAGGTACGGACAGCTCCACCAGGATTCTACTGCGACGGACAGGGTCTGAACCTCCGCGTCGACCCCTCAGGAGCCCGACGCTGGGTCCAACGCCTGGTGATCCGTAGTAAGCCACGGACACTGGGATTAGGCGGCTATCCACTCGTCTCCCTTAAGGAGGCACGCGAGAAGGCACTTGCCAATCGTAGACAGGCCCGAGTGGGCGGTGACCCACTAGCCGAGAAACGTAGAGCCCAGGGCATACCGACCTTCGCCGAAGCAGCAGCTAAAGTGATCGAACTGCATCGACCCTCCTGGAGTAGCACTCGGAGCGCAGCCCAATGGCAGGCCTCCCTTCGTGACTATGCCCTCCCATACATCGACAGTAAGCCCGTGGACTTGGTGACCACTGCTGATGTGATGGCGATATTGCAGCCGATCTGGAGCGACAAACCGGAGACCGCCCGACGTGTCCGTCAACGGATCAGTACGGTCATGAAATGGGTCATCACCCAAGGCTACCGGCTTGACAACCCTGCCGGCGAGGCCATCGGGGCAGCACTACCTAAACAGAACGGCATCAAGACCCATCACCGGGCCCTGCCCCATCCGGAGGTCGCCAACGCAATCGCAGCTATCCAGGCCTCAGACGCCTACCCGGCAACCAAACTCTGCTTCGAATTCATCGTCCTAACCGCCTGCCGCTCGGGCGAGGTGCGACTGGCGACCTGGAATGAGATCAACCTCGACACTGCCACCTGGACAATCCCCCCAGAACGGATGAAGGCGAAACGTGAACACCGGGTGCCCCTATCAGGCCGCGCCATGGAGATCCTGCTCGAGGCCCAACGACTCTCGAACAACAAAGAAGGAACTAACGACGAAGAGGGTGCACAGACCAGCGCTGCCTCGACCTTGGTCTTCCCATCACCGACCGGTCGCCCGCTCTCAGATAACACCATCTCGAAGCTACTGCGAGACCTCAAGATCTCCGCCGTGCCGCACGGATTCCGCTCATCCTTCCGGGACTGGGCTGCAGAGTGTACCAACACCCCTCGCGAGGTCATGGAAGCTGCACTCGCCCACATCATCAAGGACAAAGCCGAGGCAGCCTACGCGCGCTCAGATCTGTTTGACCGGCGTCGTAGCCTGATGAATCAGTGGGCGGACTACCTGAACCAGGAACGCGGCAAGACCTTACATGTACTGCCCCACGCATAGCCGCTCATTCCCTAAGTGGGACGATGTGTGCTCCAGGGTGCTTCACATCGCCCGCCTCGAGTCGATCGAGAATGGTGTGGAGAGGATGGGAGCCATGGAGGCCTACGCCAGGGAGCGCGCCGGCGAGAGCCTGGAAGAGCAGCTAGCCTCGGTTGAGGACTCGCGGGAGAGATGGAAGGTCATTGCGGCCGCACGTGACCTAACCGAGGGGGAATGTCGTATCCTCCGTACCCTCTGCAGAGAGCGCCGCGCTGCCTGGTTGAGAATGCTTCGGCTCAAGAAACAGCTTAAGCGGCCGTTGAGCGACCCCGAGTACTTGGCGCTCTGGTATGCGCTTCTCCTCCCCGATGTCCTCAAGAAATGCCGAGACGACCAGTACATCGACGACAGGTGCCTCGAACAAGAGGCCGCTTACATGCTTCAAGTCCTCAGATGGCCGACCGACATCTCTCCAGTAAATGTGGAGCCCGACGTGATAGCACGCATGTGGTTCACGGTCCGCTCCCAATGGGATGAGGAGAAAGCTGACGAGGAGCTACGCAGATACATTGAGATCAGCCCCGACAGTGCGCTCTTTTGGGAAGGATTGAATGCCATCACGGACCGATGCCAAGCGGAGCAGAGGCCAATCCCTGAGCGCCTCAGTATCTGGTGCAAGGAAGTGTGCGAGGGTAAACACAAGCGTCCCAAGAAGGTCACCGGCGGCTACCCTCATGCCAACGAAGCACGGGACAGGTGGTTGGTGGACGCAGTATCCAACCTCCAGATGCGGGGTATGACCAAAGCAAGTGCCCTCGTAGCAGTAGCCAAAACGGTCAACAAGCGGCTGTCACGTACGCCGAGCTCTTCGGGCTACGAGCATATATCTCCAGACGCCGTCAAGAAGGCTATTGGAAAAGTCCCTTACGACGATTACCCCTTGTGGGAATCCTGGATCTGGCACGCGGAGAACGATCGGATCACCAAACTTCGCGAGAAGAATCAGAAGAAGCTAGAGAGTCCAAGATAGGTCAAGGACGCTAGCGGAACCCAATCCAAAAAAGGGCAATAATATACTTGCGGTACCCAGTGATTCATGGTATATTTGTTGTATTGAGAGAGAACATTCAACGAATGGAAAGCACCATGGACGCCCCGAACACCCTCCTCGAAGCCATCCAATACTTCTCCGACGAAAACGTTGCCTTGGCCTTCGTCGCTGACATGCGCTGGCCCGGGGGCGAGCAGACTTGCCCCAAGTGCGGGAGCATCGGCAAGCACTACTTCATGAAGACCCGGAAGCGTTGGAAGTGCCGGGATTGCCGTCACCAATTCTCCATTAAAGTCGGCACCATCTTCGAGGGATCGCCCCTGTCGCTGTCTCTGTGGCTCCCGGCCATGTGGATGCTCGCCAACTGCAAGAGCGGGATCAGCTCCTACGAGTTGTCCCGTGCGCTCGGCGTCACCCAAAAGACCGCATGGTTCATGCTCCACCGTATCCGGCTCGCCATGAAGGACCATGACGGGTTCTGGACCAAGATGGACGGGGACGTTGAGGTCGATGAGACCTACATCGGCGGCAAAGCCAAGAACATGCACCGGGCTCGCCGGAAGCGGATCATCAGGGGGACCGGGGGACACGACAAGACCGCCGTCATGGGACTCCTTGAGCGGCCCCGTAACACCCCGCACTCTTTGGTCCGCACCACCGTCCTCGATGACGTCACCCAGCGCACCATGCAGGCCCATGTGCAGAATAACGTCGAGGAAGGGGCCAACCTCTACACCGACCGGCATTGGGGCTACTACGGGCTCTCTGCCAGTTACATGCACGAAGTCATCGACCACGTTCATGAGTACGTCCGCGGCCGCATCCATACCAACGGGATCGAGAACTTCTGGAGCCTCTTGAAGCGTGCCGTGAATGGCACCTACGTGTCTGTCGAACCTTTCCATTTGTTCCGCTACCTTGATGAGCAGGCTTTTCGGTTCAACAACCGCAAGGACAGCGACCGGGGCCGTTTCCTGACCGCCATTGCATCGATCATGAACAAGTGCCTGACCTGCACCGAGTTGGTAGGCAATCCAGCATGACGAAAGACAAAGACAAGATGAATCTCGATCGGCGCCGTATCGCCGAAGAGGGCGTAAACCGAAAAACCTCCGAAACACCGCTGACTGATGGTGACTCTGGTATGCGCAGGTTTCGCGCCATCATGCGGGAGATTCTGAAGGCTCCGAAGGACTCAACGGCAGATTCATCTCGGCCACCATCGACATGATTAGGCTCGTACACATAGCCCAGAAGGACTGCGCCTCCGTCATGGCAAGCGTTACCTCGGGGTGGATCATAGGGTTGCGATGAAGCGAGCGTAACTGGTCAAAGTGGTGGGAAATCTTATCGTCGCCGTTATTATCCTTCATTAGTTTGTGATATCTACCCCAGCTGGAAGACTTGAGTTTTTTTCCCCACAGCCAAGGTGTAACAAATACTTCTTGGCAACAGCTTCAGTTGCACGGGCCATGTGAAAGCCAGAGGCGGTGGGAAGAGTGAATGCTAAGCATCGTGCTGCCTGGCTAGTGTCTTCGATCGTTTCGTTCGGTAGGTAATCTTGTAGGTCTCCGTAGACAGACGAACCATCGTTTATAAGACTATCCGTGTCATAGACGCCTTTCGGCGTCACAAAGAATGTCGGAGCCCGGCCCAGTTCTAGGCCAATGGCACTGTTAAATGCGAAGTAGGCGGAATTGAACATCCTTACGTCGTCCTCTGTTAATTTATGGTCTGCACCGTGTTGTCGGTGCATACTGACGACGTGGCCAAGCTGCGAGTCCATATGCTTCGCCTGCTCAACACTGATCCTCAGCCTGAAGGGTGATTTCGGGTCTAACGCAGCAAGCAAGTAGCTGCGGCACTCCAGGGCTATATGCGCCCACATTCCCAAGGGCTGCCGTGCGCACAGGTAGGCCTCGCGTATCAGAGATCCAAACCAATAAATGCTGTAAGTGTTAAGTCTCTCCACGCCTGCCTCCTGGGTTAGGAAGAACATTATAGTCCCCCCTCGCCGGGTACCGCAAGTATATTATTGTCCAAAAAAGCGTTTCCCTTCTTCTGCCAGCCGGAGTATGGAATCCTGCGGATGAGGGAGGTAGTCCCATATGCCCACCAGATTTCTACGCCGTTCTGAAGTCGAAGCCCGTACCGGCCTGAGCCGCAGCTCCATCTACGCTATGATGCACAGAGGGAAGTTCCCCCGGCCCCGTCGCATCGGCAAGCGCGCCGTCGCCTGGGATGAGTCAGCAATAGAGCAGTGGCTCTTGGAACGTATCGAAGCCGATCCGCTCGATCTATACAGCCCGAAGCGTCGCACCGCCGAAACCACTGATCCTTCCACAGCGTCGTGAACGTGCCGAGCATAGGCACGATCCCCTACACGCTCGAGGCCAGGTAGGAGAGAAGTGGCGGGCGGGTCTTACACGGTCGCTGACCTCGATGCAGCAATAGCCGCCAAGGGGTTGCCTCCCCAGCTTGACGGCGAGCGCCGCCGCCTCCCTTGCCCCGCGCCGAATCATCCAGGCGACCGCTCCGAAGCCAACTGTAGCGTCTGGGTCGGTCCTGACGGCAGCATCGGAGCGAAGTGTCATAGCTACGGGTGCGCTCATCATGAGATTCTCGAGGGTCTGGGCCTGTACCAGGGCAGAGCTGGCCTGGGCCGGAAGTGCACCTCGAGCCGGGAGTTCCCAAATAAACACCGGCCCGTCCAGAGCGAGCGTCAGCCGGCCGCCGAGGGGGGGAAACTAGGCCCCATCGTGGCGATGTACGATTACAAGGACACCGATGGGACACTGCTCTACGAGGTAGTCCGCTATGACCCCAAGGACTTCAGACAGCGCCGACCTAGCGGAAAGGGTGGCTGGATCTCGAACCTAGATGGCGTCGAGCGCATCCTCTACCGACTGCCCGAACTGCTGGCCGCTGATCCCGATCAACCCGTATTCATCTGCGAAGGTGAGAAGGATGCAGACAACGTCTCAGCATTGGGATTGGTAGCGACCACCAACTCGGGAGGCGCAGGGAAGTGGCACCTGATCAAGGACCTGAGCGCACTCGAGGGCCGACAGATTGTAATCCTTCCCGACAACGACGCTGGAGGCCAGGGCCTCCATCACGCCGAGCAGGTGGCGACCAGCCTTCAGGGAATAGCCACCAGCGTGAAGAGATTGGAGCTGCCCGGCCTCCCCGACTCCGGCGGTGATGTCTCGGACTGGCTAGAGACGGGCGGTACAGCTGAGGGCCTGTTGGAGTTGGTGGCAGATGCTCAAGAGTGGACACCATCACTGATTCCCACGGAGTCCGGTGACGAGAGTACTCCATCGCGCGAATGGCTCGAGAACCTTCTGCAGAGGGCGACCGACGATCCAGGGGTGCTCCTCGAGCCAGATACGGTCGTTCGTCTCCGAGCGCTCGCCCCCGCTGACCGGGTGCGGCTCAGGGCGGAAGTTTCGAAGCAGAAGATCAAGGTTCCGCTCAGTTGGCTCGATAGGGAGATCTGGGGAACCAGTAGCAAAGCCGACGAGGAGACAACCCAAACCCAGGGACGGGTGCTCGAATGGCCCGAGATCGAACCGTGGCCGGAGGCTGTAGACGGCGCGGAGCTGCTGAGGCTCCTCAGCTCCCTGGTGAGTCGCTACATCCACCTGCCCTCAACAGCGGCCGACGCAATCGCCCTGTGGATCATCCACACTCACCTTCACTCCCGGCTGGAGACGAGCACTTTCCTGAACCTGACCTCCGCCACGAAGAGGTGTGGAAAGAGTCTATTGCTGGAGATCCTGGCTGAACTGGTCTACCGGCCCCTGCCACTCAGTGGGCGTATCACTTCGGCAGCACTGTTCCGAACCATCGAACTCCACGCTCCGACTCTCCTGCTCGATGAGGCCGACACCTTCTTCGGCAAGGATGACGAACTCCGGGGAGTCGTAAATGGCTCGCAGCGCCGAGAACTTGCCCACGTCCTCCGCTGCGTTGGTGAGGAGCACGAGCCCCGTCAGTTCGTGACCTGGTGCCCGAAGGCGATTGCCGGCATAGGTAAGTTGCCGGACACGGTTGTCGATCGCTCACTGGTGCTCAACCTCGAGCGCAGACCCGCCAATGCGGAGCCGCTACCGAGGTGGCGCGACCGAGATCGGGAGGCGATTGAGAGGCTGAAGCGACAGCTGACCTGCTGGGTAGCCGACAACGAGGAGGCGATCCTGGCCGCAAGAGCGAGCGTGAGCTACCCCCCCGGCCTTCACGACCGAGCCCGAGATGCCTGGGAATCACTTCTGGCCATCGCCGAGGTTGCCGGAGGCGAGTGGGCCGGCCAGGGTGGCCGAGCTTGGGCAGCGTGTCAGGCCCTGTGTCCGAATGAGACTGACGAGACAGGGGTTCGGGAGCAGCTACTCGCCGACCTCCGGGTCGTCTTTGCGGAGGCCGGCGACCCAGAGATATTGCCGACTCAGGAGATCCTAACTGCACTGCACCAACTGGAGTCGAGACCGTGGAGCGAGTGGGGTAGGAGCAACCGGCCGCTGACCCCGCGCGGCCTCAGTAGCCTGCTCTCACCGTTCAGAGTGAAGCCGCGGAACCAGCGGAGCGGAGGACAGCAGTCCAAGGGGTATCGGCGCGAGGACCTCGAACCGATCTGGGAGCGCTACGCTCTCTCTCCCTCTAAGGAGGGGTCTCCTATCCGTCCCGCCGTCCCAATGCCGTCAGAGACGGCGTTCCCGACTGATCACCATCCGTCCCAAGGTCTGAAAGCGGGACGGATAGGAAATCCGAGAAACTCTGTCCAGGAGCCGATTGGGACGGCGGGACGGATGGATTACCATCCTCTAGAGGATGAAAGAGGAGAGAGGACCATAGAGCCGATTACGACTCCATCGGTCAATGAGCCAGATAGTACCTGGATCGAGGGAGAGCTGTGACCATTCACTTACCGTCAGAAACGTCCCGCGAGGTCCTCATCCGGGCCCAGACCGAGGGGCTCGAGCTCTGGGTAGGGGGAGACCGAGTCCGCTATCGCTGTCCTCATCAGCCTAGCCAAGAGCTCCTCGAACTCCTAAGCCAGAAGAAGACCGAACTCATTCCCCTCCTCGAGGCTAGGGGAGTACCACCGCTGCCATCCGAACTCACATCTCTGATCAGGGCGTCGTCGTCGGGACTCCTCGCCAGAGCGGCCTTCCTGCCCAGTGGGATGGTGCCCGACCTCGGACGCTACGTCTGTGCCTGGTGTGCGGCCTATCTGGTCGGGGGTAGTTCTGGAGCGTCTGAGGCCATAGCCCGGCTTCAGGAGGCGAGGCGGACATGGTTCGCGTAAGGAGTAGCTGGTATGCGAGCAGGAAGGAGCAAGCCATCACAGCGCTTGCGGCACTGGGAATCGAGGAGAGAGGCGATCACATATGAGCACGAAGAAGTCCTCCAAGGCGAACGTCCCGACAACCAACATCACCTACAATCCGGCAGAGCAGAAAGGTGAACTCAAACCTATCGGTGGCTCAAAGTCCGACGACTGGAACAACACACTAGCCCATCAGGCGCTTCTGACCCAGTGGACGTTGCACTCGGATGAGATGGCACAGGATAGACAGAATAGCGCCACCGTTGCAGCGCTGGTCGGCATCAATCCGCAAGATGAACTAGAAGGGATGATGGCGGCCCAACTGGTCGCCGCCCACAACGCTGCCATGGAGTGCTACCGCCGTGCCATGATCAGCGACCAGACCTTCGAAAGGTGGCGGGAGAGACTGAACCAGGCGAACAGGCTCTCCCGTACCTGGACGACCCTACTCACAGCCCTCAATCGCCATCGCGGCAAGGGCCAGCAGAAGGTAACAGTCGAACACGTACACGTTCACAAGGGTGAGCAGGCCGTGGTCGGGGTAGTAGAAACTCTGGAGCGTAGGGGGCCGGGGGGTGGGAACTACCGGAAAACGGAGGAACAACCCTATGCAAAGCAGAATACCGATGCACCTGAGTCCCCGATGTGGAGCCCGGACAAGAATGGGAAGGCCGTGTCGGTCGCCGGCGATGAACAACGGCCGCTGCCGGATGCACGGGGGTAAATCGCCAGGCGCACCGAGGGGTAACTCCAATGCCTACAGGCACGGTCGATACACCGCCGAGGCGATCGCTGAGCGGCGGAGAATAGCAGCGCTCCTGCGGTCAATGCGCAGACTGATGGAGGAAGTAGACGGGTAGGACTTACAGCGGTTCTCAGAATGAGTGATTGGTGACTCCGGCATGCTCAAACCAACCCAACACATCCCCCAACGACACCGTCGATAGCGCAGCCGCGATCGCAGAGTCCAACGCTCCCCTCGTCCTCGCCCCCACAGCTTTCACGAACGCCTTTATCTTCGAAAAAGCCAACTCAATGGGGTTGAAGTCCGGACTGTACCCAGGCAACAACACCAACTCGCACCCCCTCGCCTCGATCGCCTCCCGCACCTCCGGTTTGCGGTGCACCCCCAGCTGATCCATCACCACGATCTGCCCCGGCCTCAGCTTCGGAGCGATGACCTGCTCGATGTACGCTAAAAACGCCACGCCATCCACCGCTCCGGTCAACGTCATCGCGTCACCCACACCCTCATCGAGACTGATCGCTGCAACGAGGCTGGTGTTCTCCCCACGGTTCTTCGGCACCCTACCCACGGCACGTTGTCCACGTGGGGCGTAGGCGTAGGGCAGGGTCATGGCGACGTTGAAGCCGCTCTCATCGACGAACACCAACCGGTGCGGGTCAATACCTCTGATCCAAGCCAGGAACCTCCACCGGGCCTCTGGATTCTGTTCACTCGCGTAGATCGTCTTTTTTTCTCGTCGATCCCAATCTCTGTACCCAGCGGCACATGGTCGCTCTGCTGATGCGGACGCCGGTTCTCTCCAAGAAAAGGTCGCAGCGCTGGTCGTGGGTGAGGTCGTTGCTGATGAGGCTCTGCTCAACCCATGCCTGGTGCTCATGGAGGGCGCTGGGGCGGCCCGGGGAGGTTCTGGGGGTGAGATCTCCACTTTGGCGGTAGCGGCGGAGGTAGCGACTGACGGTGGCGGTTCCAACGTCGAACGTGTCTGCGGCTTCATGGAGGGTGTAACGCTTGTGTAGGACGGCGTTTACGATGCGTTCTCGGAGGTCGGTAGAGTGCGCCATGCCTCAGCATGAAGCACGATCACTCAATGCGCAACCCGCTGTAAGGGTCGGGGGCTGTGGACTAGGTACTCGAGTGAGACCGAATAGGATAGGAGTATGGGTGTCGCAGTTACGGTAGGCCATTGCGGCAACAAAGAGGTCCTGACATGACCGACTCGAGCACTCGCAAGGAGGCCAGATGGGCCCGCCGTCAGGAAGAGAGTAGAGCCAGGACTGCCGCTCTGCTCGAGGAGCTCTGCCGGCAGAACGAGCGCTTCCATGGGGAAGAGACCGCCTGGCGGATCCAGCTGGATAAGGTCGCCTTGCGCTTGGTCCACCAGGACGAACTCGCTGGGTCCGAGTCCACTTCGCAGCATCCGGGCAACTGAGGTGGCTACCAGCTCGAGGGCTAGGCCTCAAATGGCTCCGGCAGACCCTCAACAATGCGCACAGTCTCCACGCTGAGATAGATGATCCGCCTGATTGCCGTAATCAGGTCACGCGGATCTGCAAACCAGCCGTTGGGATCGTTGAGGATCCCGCTTCGCTTGTCCCGGGAGATCTTGTAGCGATCGATGAACCAACCGAGCGGAGTCCGCCCATTGACCTCATAGCGGTGCGCCTCAGCCGGAATGCCATAGAGCTGGACGTGGTCGTTGACGATGAGTACCGACTTCTCCTCATCCTTGAACCGCATCGCTCGAGTGCCGATACGAAAGAGATCGGCTGCCGGCTCTCCAAAGAGGGGCTCGCTGGACCTGCCTGCGAGCCTGACCTCTAACGGATACTCTTCATCGGTCTCATAGTCTAGGTGAAGCTCTGCCAGGGCCCGCCCAGCCTCGACGAAGGCGTGGAAGTCGGGCGCGAAGGGGACTCGGGGCAGCTCCTTCGCCAGGTTGTTGGCAAAGCGCTTCCGGTAGCCAGGCGCATGCAGGACCCCGTAGGCGTAGTCGAAGAGGTCGTCCTTGGCAATTGTGTCGTCCCGGTAGTGGGTACGGAGGGTGCGCAGGGCGGTATCTGAAATGTTGTCGATGCGCTGTACTCCAGGATTGTCGTAAAGGACACCGCCGCCCGGGCTCGCCAGGTAGCGGTAGCGGGGGAAGCATTGGCCCTTGGATATCACTTCACGATTGGGCATCGTATCGACCATGAGGGCGGAGAAGGGCTTGGTCGAGCCGACGCCCGTAAGGCAGATCGCCCGATTCTCGCTGTCGGCCGCTGGGAAGACTTGGCCCATCGAGTACTTGCTGTAAATAAACACATAATTGGTGTAGCAGTGTTGCTTGACGAAAGGCCTGTACTGGGCCGTCCAGATATTGTCAGGCGAGTACACTACGGCCTTACGCCGCCGCAGATAGTTCTTTAGTGCTGGATCCCAGTGAGCATTCGTGGAGTGCCGGTGCGTGATGTTTTCAATGTCAGGGGTCTGATCTCGTGACGCCTCCAACTCCTGCATGGCCCCGAGATAGTCAGCCACCATCTTGCGAGCATTCTCGGCACAGGCATCACGGGAGAAGTTGTAGATGTAGGCGTCGCGGTGGGTCTCGTAGCCGTTGCTGAACAGCTTGAAGATCCCATCATCTGCCTTCCCAGCCTTCGCATCCTTGGATCCGACCGGATAGAGCTCCTGGAACGCCTCATTGCGTTGCCCTATCCAGTCGTGATGCCGATCGGGCTTGACCTCGAGCCAGCCCTCTAAGCCCTCGATCGATCCCGCCTCGCTGAGTAGCTCCAGCTTCTCCTCGCGCTTCAGGTAGTCGCCGATATCGCGATAAAGGATACGGCAGCCCGTGGCGGCCGGGTTGCGCACCAGGATCGTGATCGCCACAGGGGCTCGAGAGCCCTGGCCGAATACCTTGCCTCCCTCTTGACGCGAGCGTTCTCCTTGGGTCCGTTGGTTCCCCCGCAAATTCAGCACATAGACCGAACTGAACTCCTCCGCTAAGCAGGCACGAATACCCGAACCCGAGTTACCATCGATCCAGGAGCCGTTGGTAACGAAGGCGATTACGCCTTGCTTGCCGATCCGATCCGAGGCCCAGCGGATCGCCATTTTGTAGCTGTCGTAGAGGGTGCTCTTATTGATTGCCTTAGAGCGGGCCGCGTAGGTCTCAAAGACCCGCTGCTCGAGTTCGGGATAGCTCACATTGGGGTTGTCGTCCGCCGCACTCTGCTGTCCCGCCGACCAGGGCGGATTGCCAACAATGACCTGGATCGGCAGTCCCTGCTGGCGCTCGACCCGCTCGCTGTTCTCCGGGAGCCACTCTTTCGGGAAGCCGGTCCGGGCGGTGTGGAGGTTGAAGGTGTCGGTGAGGGCGATGCCGCTGAACGGTTCGTAGCTGCTGGTGTCACCGCGGCGGCCGTGGAAAGCCTCTTCGATGTGGATGGCCGCGATGTAGTAGGCGAGCAGGACGATCTCGTTGGCATGGAGCTCCTCGCGGAACTTCCGCTCTACATCCTCATCCCGGATCAGCCCAGGCCCGGAGAGTCCGAGCTTGCTGAGCAACCTGACCAGGAAGGTGCCGGTCCCGGTGAAGGGATCTAAGACATGCACCCCCTCGTCGCTCAAGGAGCGGCCGAACTCCTGGCGCAATACCTGATCGGCACTAGCCAGGATGAAGTCGACCACCTCGATCGGGGTGTAGACGATTCCCAGGCGATCGGCATCCTTCTTGGTTGCGGTGCTGAAGAAGCGCTCGTAGAGTTCGGTCAGTACCCGCTGGCGAGCGTCACTGTTGTCGAGCCCTTGGGCCCGCTGACGAACGCTCTCGTAGAAGCCCTCGAGGTCCCGAGTCTCATTCTCCAGGCCGAACTCTCCGAAGTCCTCGGTCAGGGAGTCCAGCCGCTTGGCCACCGGGTTCTCGGCAGCGAAGTCGTAGTGTTCAAAGAGCGCCCCGAAGACCGGCCCGGTCAGGATGTGCTGGGCCATCATCTCGATCGCCCCTTCTCTGCTGATCGAGTCGTTGATCGAGACCTGGAGCTCCTCCAAGAAGCCGTCGAACCACTCACGCAGCGTCTCGTTGGCAGGACCGGCCAGCAGCCCCTCGATCCGGGAGGTGAGTCGGGGGAAGATTTGGGCGACATCCTCAGCCCAACTCGCCCAGTACTTCCGGTCACCACACTTCTCGACGATCTTGGCATAGATCGCACCGGGGTCCAGGTCGAGTGGGGGGAAGAGCAGCCGGATCTGCTCCGGGGTGATCTCGGGATCATCACCATTGATGACGATCCGCTCGGTCGGGCTGTTGTTGAGGTCGAGCTGATTGATCTCAACATCGAACCTGTCGTCGTGGGAGCGCAGGGCCCTAAGCACGCTCCAGACGGTGGCGAAGCGCTCGTTGTCATCGAGAGCAGCAGCCGGGTCGACCCCGGCCGGGATTGTGACCGGCAGGATGATGTAGCCGTACTCCTTGCCCGGCGCCTTACGCATGGTCCGGCCGACCGCCTGGACGATGTCGACATGGGAGTTCCGGGGACTCATGAAGAGCACCGCGTCGAGTGCCGGTACGTCGATCCCCTCGGAGAGGCAGCGGGCGTTGGTGAGGATCCGACAGCTCGCTGAACTGGCACCGTTCGGGCTGGCACCGTTCGGACCCGACCGCTTCAGCCACTCGATCCGCCCCTTGCGCTCGAGGGCATGATGCCTCCCGTCGACATGGTGGATCTCGCAGCGGAGCGCCTGCGACCGCTCTTCCTCGTCGGATAGGCGTCCGATCGCCTGCTCGACGATGTTGCTCCAGTGAGACTCCAGCAGCTTAGAAGAACGGATCGAGTTGGTAAAGGCGATGGCCCGACTCAGCTTGCGGCTTGACCCGTCGCCCTTGCCCTCCGGATTCTGCAGCGCATTCCAGCAGCCGACGATCTTGGCGGTGTCGGTGATGTTGATCTCGCTGCTATAGGCGGCCAGGTGCCGCTGCAGCACCGCCTCGACCTGCTCCTCGGCGATAGCGAAGATCACCACCTTGTAATCAGAGAGCAGGTCCCGCTCGACCGCCTGGGAGAAGGGGAGTCGGTGGAACTCCGGTCCATAAGTAGCCGGGTCGTCCATCGAGAAGATCTCGATCGAGTGATCGGCCGCCTTGGTCTTGGCAGCCTCGGTATAGAGCCGGGGGGGTAGCGGTCATATAGAGCCGCTTGGCTGCCCGGATCCGCTCCTGGTCGTGAACCAGCACGAAGGGTGAGGTCTTAGCGTCGGACTGCTCGATCCCGGTGGTCCGGTGGGCCTCGTCGCAGAGGATCAGATCGAAAGGGGGCGCCCCCTCATCCTGAGCCTGTCTCACCAGGTCGAGCGACTGGTAGGTGGAGAAGACTACCGTCAGCGCCTCCGGCCTCTCTTCTTGTAAGGCCTCAGAGATCTTCTGGGGATCGGTGGTGACCGGTAGCTCCAGCTCCTGCAGCGAGGCGTCTTCGTCGGTACGACCGGCCCGGGTATCGGAGCAGATCCCGATGTAGCGGTGAGGGATAGCCTGCTGGGTCGCCCACTCTCGCATCGACTGCTGGAAGAGCGAGATCGAGGGGACCAGGTAGAGTACTCGGCCGCCTTCCTTGGCAACGGCTTCTGCTATCCGGAGGGCGGTGAAGGTCTTACCGGTCCCGCAGGCCATGATCAGCTTGCCCCGATCAGACTCCTCAAAGCCGGCGACGACATCGTTCAGGGCCTCTCGCTGGTGAGGGCGGAGACTAAAGGATTCGGCCCGGTAGACCAGATCTTCCGGCTCACCGGTCAGCAGGTCGGGCCAGTCGATCGGACAGCTCTCCAGCTGGCCCCGCCCGATCACGGTGCAGGCTTCCAGTTTCTCTAAGACCTTGAGTGCGTTAGGGCCCCAGCCACCGGTATTGACGAAGATCCGGGCAGCGAAGGGGTCGACGGCCGAAGCGGAGACAAACGAGTCGATCTGCGGCTTCGAGGCCTTGGTATCGGGTGCAAAGCACTTGCACTGGATGGCGCAGTACTCCCCCTCGCTCCCACGCTCGGCGGCGACCAGGTCGATACCGATGTCTTGACCGGAGAAGTCGGAGCGCTCCTTGGCCCACTCCGACCAGAGCCAGACCTCGGAGAAGCGCTCCCGGTAGAGGGGGTCCTGCAGGAAGTAGGCCTTCATCAGCCGCTCGAAGAGGCGACCCTGATGGGCTGTGGAGTCGGCGATAGACTGGAGGTGGTCCAGTGTGTTCTGGAAGTCGCTGATCATTCACTTCCCCTGTGACAAGTAGGTTTGCCCTGTGGCCCTTTCAGGCTAGCATCTCCTCGTGCCGTGCGTTTGGAAGTGGATCGAGGCTGCCGAATTCGGGGAGGGTCCGCTTTTCCGGCGGGTCTGGTCGGTGAGGTGATTAGAATATCAACTCTATTCAATCGAGCCATCCAAACGATCATCACGTCCAGGGCGGAGGCTACTGGTGTCGAGGGTCGGGTCTCAGGTCACTCCCTGCGGGTCTGGTCGGCACAGTCGCTCGCAACTGCAGGGGCTACCCTCGTCGAGATACAGCAGGCGGGGCGGTGGGAATCGCCCACCATGCCGGGGCATTACGCTCGAGCTGATCGGAACATCTTGGGAAATGGCGTTGGATAAGTTGGTGACCGCGACATCAGGGGTCACCTCCTTCCAGACAGAGGGGTTTCTGGGCAAGACCGGTATCAGTCGTGAAGGGTAGACCGAGATAGAAGGGGGTGTGTTAGTTCCTTCCCCAATCGCCCCGGCCCCTCGCGTATCTTGATTGATATGAAGAAGCTCTGGACAGAGGCTAGGTACAAGCACCACAACGCCAATCGCTCTGCCAGAGCAATGCGTACAAAATGAACCGCCCTGGGTTTGATGGAGGCTCCGTTCTCCCTCGAAAGGAGAGAATGGAGCATGACCCGTTACGACCAAGAAACCAAAGATCGAGTCATCCGCATGTTCATGGAGCGTCGAGAAGAAGCGCCGCACGAATCACGTTCAGCCTCTTATCGGCGCCTGCATGACCTAACCGGCATCCCGGTCGACACGATGCGCGGCTGGGTAGACAGAGCCCGCATCGACGCTGGTGACAAGCCAGGCCTGACAACCACAGAGCGTGAGGAGATCAAGGCCCTCAAGAAGGAAGTAGCCGAACTCAAACGAGCCAACGAGATCCTCAAGACAGCCAGCGCGTTTTTCGCGGCCGCGGAGCTCGACCGCCGACTCAAGTGATGGTCGCCTACATCAACGCGTATAAGAACCTGTTCGGGGTCGAGCCGATCTGCCGTGTCCTACGGGACCACAACGTGCCGATCGCCCCGAGCACGTACTACGCAGCCAAGAAGCGGCAAGCATCCGCTCGCCAGCAATCCGATGAGCGTCTCCTGGAGGTCATTCATCGGGTGCACCGCGAGAACTTTGGTGTGTACGGCGTCCGTAAGGTATGGCACGCCCTCCAGCACGAGAGTATCGACGTTGGGCGTGACCAGGTGGCGCGCCTGATGAGAGTCGCGGGCTTGAAGGGCATGACACGAAGAAGGAAGGTCCGCACGACCATCCCAACGCCTAGCGGCGTCAGCTCGCCGGATCTGGTGAGGCGAGACTGGTTCCAAGATGCGCCCGACATCGTTTGGGTGGCGGACTTCACGCACGTGCTCACTCGTGAAGGGTGGGTGTACGTGTCGTTCCTGCAGGACGGCTTCTCGAGGCGCATCCTGGGTTTCACGGTCAGTACCGGTAAGAGCAGCGAGCTGGTGATGAGGGCTCTGGAGCAGGCTGTGAGCGTCCGGCGTCGAACCGATCGGCGGTTCGTTGCTGACGGCGTGATTCATCATTCGGATGCCGGCAGTCAATATACGAGTCTGGCGTTCAGCCAGAAGTTGCTCGATCATGGCGTGAACGGTTCGATCGGTCGGGTGGGCACGGCGTATGACAATGCGTTGATGGAGAGCACGATCGGCTTGTTCAAGAGCGAGCTGATCCACGCCAGGTCGACGAGTTGGTGCTCGAGGCAGGAGGTGGAGACGGCGACGATGCGGTGGGTGAGGTGGTTCAACTGTCGGCGGTTGCACTCTTCGCTCGATTACGTCAGTCCCGTGGACTTCGAGATGGCGTACACTCAAGCGCAGGCCATGCCCAGGCTGGCCGCGTGAGAGCAGAGTCTCCACGAAACCCAGTACGGTTCAGAGTTCTGTGATGGGTCGTGTGACGAAGCTGATCTCGCGCTCATGGGTGGCAACCCCATGATCCTCTCAGCAGCCAACCGGATCGACAATGAAATCGTCGCTGAGGACGGTATCGGCAGGTTCTCCGGGCACCTCTACGTAGGTGACGGCAGGTTCTCCGGGCACCTCTACGTAGGTGACACGACCGAGGCGGTGTTCGGACCGGGTTTGGTGCACACCGACTCAGCTGAGATTCACATCCTGGTTCGTTTTCACGGTCCCGTCGCCGATATGGGCATGCTCGGTGAGCAGCTTCATCTGGTCGGTGGCGGTTGTGACGTGAACACCATGGGCACGCATGCTGAGGGGGTTGGTTTCGTGTGCTACGACCCGCAAGTCGTGGTGTTCGCAGCGCCTTAGGTGTTGGCGGGCAAGAATAAGCACACGCGGTTCTCCAAGGTTGTGTCCGATATGTTCTGTAAATAGCGAGGCTACCTAGCAACAAGTAGCCATCGCCCTCCAAGATGAGAAGAACCACCAACTCACGAGGAGGAAAGCGATGGCTAACCCCGACAATACGCCCACGCCCGACACGCTACAAGAGGCCCTACTCAATGACCCCGAGTTCCTACAACGAATCGTCCAGAACGCCCTACAGCACATCCTTGAAGCCGAAATCAGCCACCACCTCAACGCTGAGCCATACCAACGAACGCCCAGCAGGAAAGGCTACCGCAACGGCTACAAACCCAGACAACTCAAAACCAGAGTCGGCAGCCTCGAGCTACTCATCCCCCAAGGCAGAGATGGCACCTTCAGGACAGAACTCTTCGAGAAGTACCAACGCAACGAGAAAGCCCTCGTGCTATCCCTGATGACGATGTACCTCGAAGGAATATCAACCCGGAAAGTCAGAGACGTTACCGAAGTCCTATGCGGAACAAGTTTCAGCAAGAGCACCGTCAGCAACCTCACGAGGCAGCTCGATGAGGACCTCCAAGCATGGAGATCTCGTCCGCTAGAAGTTGAGTACCCGTACCTGATGGTGGATGCTCGCTACGAACATGTCCGGGTCGACCATCAGGTGGTCAGCCTGGGGGTGCTGATCGTGACGGGGGTCAGGGCTGACGGTTACCGCGAAATACTCGCTGTGGCGGTGTCGGATACGGAGAGTGAAGCTACCTACCAGGAGGTCTTCCGATCTCTCAAGACCCGGGGCCTTCGGGGTGTGCAGCTCGTAACGAGTGATGACCATGCAGGATTGAGAGCAGCGATCAGTAGGCACTTTCAGGGCGCGAGTTGGCAACGCTGCCAGGTTCATTTCGCTCG
This sequence comes from Trueperaceae bacterium, assembly GCA_963662295.1. Taxonomy (GTDB): domain Bacteria; phylum Deinococcota; class Deinococci; order Deinococcales; family Trueperaceae. Next base: position 150,583 of record OY759346.1, on the reverse strand, counting down.
GAATCTGCTGGGTCGAGTAGCGAGGAAGCATCGTAAGCACCTAGCCGAGGACCTCAAGGGGATCTTCCGGGCGCCTACCTTGGAGTGGGCCAGGGAAGCAGTGGTGGAAGTGGTGGATGCCTGGCGTGGTAGTCATCGGGCCCTGGCTGAGCATTTGGAGGGGCATGTCGAGGAGTGCTTGGTGTGTTTCGCGTTCCCTGTTTCTCATCGTTTGAGGATCAGGACTACGAATTCGTTGGAGCGTCTGAATCAGGAGATCAAGCGTAGGACTCGGGTGGTGAGGATCTTTCCGAATCGGGAGTCTTGCTTGCGGTTGGTGACGGCGTTGTGTATGGAGACGAGTGAGGAGTGGCTCTCTGGGAAGCGGTATTTGGATATGAGCTGGTTAGTTGAGCCGGCGGAATTGGAGGAACTCATCGGTGCTTGACTTGTTTGGAGGAAACTACAGAACAATCTGGACTTGACTGTTCTCCAACCGAGTCTTGATCAGCGGATAGCGAACGCTGAGATGAGCCCTGGATGCCGGCTAGCGAAGTGGCATCCAGGGCTGCTTTACTATTAGATAGCCTCGGGAGTGGCGTCCCACTCCACCTTCACTCCTTCCACGTTCTTCACCTTTAGAAGATTCAGCAGGAGGTCGGTAGAGACCCAGGGGATCAGCTGTTTATCAGAGAGCTGTGGGTCCTGCCTGCCATGCGGGGTCGAGGGGTAGGAACGCAGCTCATTCATGGGCTGATGCAACTCGGCCGGGAGAACGGTGCGCAGGCAGCGATCATCTCCGTCAACGAGCCGAACTCGGGTGCTCGTAGGCTATACGAGCGACTAGGCTTCGTCACCCGGTATCGGTACCGCTACCTGATTCCCGAGATACTAGCCCACTAATCTGAGTTCAGAAGTCGAGCGGGCCAACGCCTGGAGGGGCAAGCCACAGGGACGTGCCTAACTGTCGTTCCCATCATAGATTCGCTCCCCACGCACCAGCACCAACTTGGGATTATCTGGCCCCGAAAATTCGTCCACGCTGTGATAACCGAGGGTCATGCTCATCCGTGTGCTGTCGGTCTGATTGTTGCCCGCAGCGTGGAGGATCATACTGTCGATAGCGAGCAGTCCGCCGGCAGGCATGGGGAGCGGAATTGTCTGGCTCGAGGCGATCTGGCGCAGATGGTCGTTATCAGCAAGATCCGAGAAAGCCGGTAGGAGATGAGAACCCGGTAGGAGTCGCGTACAGCCGTTCTCCACATGGGTGTCCTCCAGATAGACCAGAATCGTAACGATGGTGCGTGACCACTGTCTCACGTCACGATGCAGTCCCAGCGAAGCCTTTGACTCCCGGTCCCGTAGATAGACATGGTTGTGCCGATTGAGCATATATTCGATATTGGGTCCCAAAAGCGATTCCAGTGGGTCCAGGATTTCATGACCCACGATCGTTTCCTGGAAAATGCCGCCACGGCCCCAGAGGTTGGAGATGCGGATCACCCGTCCATCTTTACGGCTCACGGGTTCGATCTCATCCGCCATATCTTTTAGGACTCTCGCTTTCAAGGCTTCGACCTGTGTTTCGGGCAATGGCGTTGGGAGTTTGACGAATCCGTTGTGTCGGAACAGGTCGATATCCTGGGGTGTGAGTTTCATGGTCACGTCCTTCTTATGCGTCTAAAGCGATGCATGATCAGAGGCATCTGTCGCTCCTGGGAGCCGACGTGCACTCACTTGTACCATCCGTGGGTCCAGGCTTTCCCCTGCTCATCGCCTCTCTTGCGGAGCTGCTTGTCCCGCCTAGAATTGCACCGGCAGAATGCACACTGGATTGGCGACGTTCGCGACGTGGCCTGTCGGTTCCAAGTCCCCGGTATCGCGGTCGATGCGGAATGTGACCACCGTGTCCGTGTCCTGGTTACCGACGATCAAGAACGTTCCCGTCGGGTCGATAGCAAAGTCGCGCGGATTGTTGCCCTCGGTGTCCGTATGCCCGAGGGCGGTGAGCGCGCCGTCGGAAAATGAAAATCGGGCGATGGTGTCGTGCCCCCGGTTCGAGGCGTAGACAAAACGGCCGTCTGAGGTCATGGCGATTTCGGCGCACGAGTTTCTCGTGGCGGTGCCTGGCGGCAGCGTCGAGACGGTTTGCAGCGGATTGAGCATGCAATCGCGGTGGGCGAATACGGTGATGGTGGAGTCCGTCTCACCAAGGAGGAAGGCGTACCGCTCTTGGGGGTCGAATATGAAGTGCCGTGGGCCCGCGTTGGTGTGCAGTTTTACGAATGCGGGATCGCCTGGTGTGAGCTGACCGGTATCGGGGTCGAAGCTGTATACGAGGACCTGGTCCAGGCCGAGATCCGGGACGTACAGCAGGTCGTTGTCGGCGTTCAAAACTACGGCGTGGGCGTGCGGTCCGCGTTTGGGTTTGTGGTTGCTGGCCGAACCTTTGTGCTGGATCACGGTGGATGCCTCGCCGAGGCTACCGTCTTCCCGAATGGGGTACACGGCGACACTCCCGGTCTCGTAGTTGGCGCTCAAGACGCATTGCCCCGTCGCGTCGACGACGATATGGCAGGGCAGGCCGCCGTGCGCGGGCTGGCTATTGAGTGGGCGGAGGGCATGCCCTTCGATGGCCAGGGCGTGTACTTCAGGGGTGTCGTCGACCTCGGTCTCCTGGACGGCGTAGATAAACCGTTTTTGCGGGTCGATGGCGAGATAAGAGGGGTTGCGGGGGCCGGCGGCGGTGCTGAGATGGCGGAGTTCACCCGAGCCCATATCCAGGCTGTAGATGTAGATCCCTTCGGCCTTGCCATCGACAAAAGGCAGTTTTTCGGTGTAGGTTCCAATAAATACGGTTTGTGACTGCATGGCTGGCACCTCGTGTTCGGGTTGAATATCTAAGATTCTATCCGTAAACTGCCAGCTTGAACAGACTATGGGCGCAGGTGAACTGGACGAACGCCAACCAGTTCGTGGCTTTCTTGCTCCACCGGGTACGAATGCTGCGGTGCTTCACCGACCACGAAAGGGTTCGCTCCACCACCACGATCGATCTCGAGGTTACCGGACGGTCTATTTCAGCTTTTTCTTCGCCTTACTTAGGAGGCAGGGTCTGGGTGTAGGCATAGCTCATAGCGAGATAGGGAGCTAGCTCCTCGGTATTCCTCAGCAGGCTATCGGGCACTTCGACATGCTCTCTGATGTTTGCGCCGTAGTTCTTGAACAAGATGGTGTCGTATTTCTGCATGAACGCTTCCCGGTCGGGCTCCGACAGGCGAATTCCGACGCGCCCGTCCTTGGTCAGTGAGCTGTACATGTGCCCGTTGGTCGACGTGTAGGGCAGCTTCATGGCGCCTTTCAGCTCGATTTCGGGCTGCGTGTCGATGAGTTTGCGGTACAACTCGAACGTATCTTCTGGCACCTGATCGGGTGACTTGCCCATGTCGCTCTCCCCCGTTTGGCTCCCGTTGCGATCGCGGCACTAAGAATATTCTGCAACAGTGAACCGCCCTGGGTTTGATGGAGGCTCCGTTCTCCCTCGAAAGGAGAGAATGGAGCATGACCCGTTACGACCAAGAAACCAAAGATCGAGTCATCCGCATGTTCATGGAGCGTCGAGAAGAAGCGCCGCACGAATCACGTTCAGCCTCTTATCGGCGCCTGCATGACCTAACCGGCATCCCGGTCGACACGATGCGCGGCTGGGTAGACAGAGCCCGCATCGACGCTGGTGACAAGCCAGGCCTGACAACCACAGAGCGTGAGGAGATCAAGGCCCTCAAGAAGGAAGTAGCCGAACTCAAACGAGCCAACGAGATCCTCAAGACAGCCAGCGCGTTTTTCGCGGCCGCGGAGCTCGACCGCCGACTCAAGTGATGGTCGCCTACATCAACGCGTATAAGAACCTGTTCGGGGTCGAGCCGATCTGCCGTGTCCTACGGGACCACAACGTGCCGATCGCCCCGAGCACGTACTACGCAGCCAAGAAGCGGCAAGCATCCGCTCGCCAGCAATCCGATGAGCGTCTCCTGGAGGTCATTCATCGGGTGCACCGCGAGAACTTTGGTGTGTACGGCGTCCGTAAGGTATGGCACGCCCTCCAGCACGAGAGTATCGACGTTGGGCGTGACCAGGTGGCGCGCCTGATGAGAGTCGCGGGCTTGAAGGGCATGACACGAAGAAGGAAGGTCCGCACGACCATCCCAACGCCTAGCGGCGTCAGCTCGCCGGATCTGGTGAGGCGAGACTGGTTCCAAGATGCGCCCGACATCGTTTGGGTGGCGGACTTCACGCACGTGCTCACTCGTGAAGGGTGGGTGTACGTGTCGTTCCTGCAGGACGGCTTCTCGAGGCGCATCCTGGGTTTCACGGTCAGTACCGGTAAGAGCAGCGAGCTGGTGATGAGGGCTCTGGAGCAGGCTGTGAGCGTCCGGCGTCGAACCGATCGGCGGTTCGTTGCTGACGGCGTGATTCATCATTCGGATGCCGGCAGTCAATATACGAGTCTGGCGTTCAGCCAGAAGTTGCTCGATCATGGCGTGAACGGTTCGATCGGTCGGGTGGGCACGGCGTATGACAATGCGTTGATGGAGAGCACGATCGGCTTGTTCAAGAGCGAGCTGATCCACGCCAGGTCGACGAGTTGGTGCTCGAGGCAGGAGGTGGAGACGGCGACGATGCGGTGGGTGAGGTGGTTCAACTGTCGGCGGTTGCACTCTTCGCTCGATTACGTCAGTCCCGTGGACTTCGAGATGGCGTACACTCAAGCGCAGGCCATGCCCAGGCTGGCCGCGTGAGAGCAGAGTCTCCACGAAACCCAGTACGGTTCAAAAAAGCAAGAAACGAAGTCAGAAACACTCGGATCTGTCAATGGCCATCAAAAGCTCCCTCAACATAAACTCATCAGCACCCCAAAGATTTTCAGTATCCTCGATAACCCAGAAGAAACCATCCGGTTTTTCCACAGGCTTCGGCAGCGCCTGGGGCATCATACAGCGGGTTGCGCATTGAGTGATCGTGCTTCATGCTGAGGCATGGCGCACTCTACCGACCTCCGAGAACGCATCGTAAACGCCGTCCTACACAAGCGTTACACCCTCCATGAAGCCGCAGACACGTTCGACGTTGGAACCGCCACCGTCAGTCGCTACCTCCGCCGCTACCGCCAAAGTGGAGATCTCACCCCCAGAACCTCCCCGGGCCGCCCCAGCGCCCTCCATGAGCACCAGGCATGGGTTGAGCAGAGCCTCATCAGCAACGACCTCACCCACGACCAGCGCTGCGACCTTTTCTTGGAGAGAACCGGCGTCCGCATCAGCAGAGCGACCATGTGCCGCTGGGTACAGAGATTGGGATCGACGAGAAAAAAAGACGATCTACGCGAGTGAACAGAATCCAGAGGCCCGGTGGAGGTTCCTGGCTTGGATCAGAGGTATTGACCCGCACCGGTTGGTGTTCGTCGATGAGAGCGGCTTCAACGTCGCCATGACCCTGCCCTACGCCTACGCCCCACGTGGACAACGTGCCGTGGGTAGGGTGCCGAAGAACCGTGGGGAGAACACCAGCCTCGTTGCAGCGATCAGTCTCGATGAGGGTGTGGGTGACGCGATGACGTTGACCGGAGCGGTGGATGGCGTGGCGTTTTTAGCGTACATCGAGCAGGTCATCGCTCCGAAGCTGAGGCCGGGGCAGATCGTGGTGATGGATCAGCTGGGGGTGCACCGCAAACCGGAGGTGCGGGAGGCGATCGAGGCGAGGGGGTGCGAGTTGGTGTTGTTGCCTGGGTACAGTCCGGACTTCAACCCCATTGAGTTGGCTTTTTCGAAGATAAAGGCGTTCGTGAAAGCTGTGGGGGCGAGGACGAGGGGAGCGTTGGACTCTGCGATCGCGGCTGCGCTATCGACGGTGTCGTTGGGGGATGTGTTGGGTTGGTTTGAGCATGCCGGAGTCACCAATCACTCATTCTGAGAACCGCTGTAAGTCAAGAAATTTCGTACCTTGATAAGAAGAATATTGAGGTGGCCCGCGCTCATCAATATCTGCGCCCTGACAACACTATCGGCGCCAGTGGACTTCCTGATCCGAAGAGGGTGCTTCTTGATGGCGTACTGCACCGCCTAGTTAAGAAAAGGGACCGTGACAAATGAAACTTAACGTTAAGAGGTAAGACGGAATTTAAGCGGTTTGACAACGTTGTCGAGCGGCTGCTATCTGTTTCGCATGACGAGCTTCAGCGAAAAATCTCAGAAGAAAAAAGAAGGGTCTTGCCTAGCTGATCGGGTTTTGTCGGAGGTAACGTAGCAGGGTTTTGTACTTGTCGGCATGGCGATGGTTGTACCGCCATTCGGTCTCCTTGAGGTGCGAGTTCGGGAGCGTGTAGGTGGAAGGTGTGTCTGGGTAAGCCCTTGAACTTTGCCAGCCGGACCTTTGCCAGCCCCCAGAAGCCTTCGATGCCGTTGATGTGGACAGCCCCTTTAGCGAACTCGTCGTTGGAATGATCGACGCGGAAGTGACCATAGCCGAGATCGACCAGCCCGTTGTAGCCGCGCCAGCCATCGGAGTTGATGACGGTACTGGGGTCCACTCGGCCGCGGATGATGCCCTGCAGGGTCGGCCTTGAGCAGTCCGGGACAATCTCCGTGTAGACTTGGCCTCGACGCTCGAAGATGCCGAAGACGACGGTCTTGCCGTAGGCGCCGCGCCCGCGCCGGCCCTCGACCCGACGCGCCCCGAAGAGGCTCTCATCGACCTCGACGACACCGAACAGAGGGCGTCGCGCTTCGCAGTCAAGCAGAATACGTTCCCGCAAGCCACGGTAGAACCGATTCACGGTGTTGCGGTTTAGACCGCTCGGCGTCGCTGCCTGGAGGGCCGTCAGATCGGCGGCGAAGTAACGAACCAACTCGCGGACCCTGCCCTCCGAAATCTTCGAACGCCTCGCGTACTTGTTTTTCATTACCAAGCTTAGCCTTATCACACATCACAAGACCCTCGGCTAGGCAAGACCCATTGCCTTTGCCGATGAACCGGGCGGTCACATGCCTTTGATGTTAGATTCCTGGAGACATCACGATCAGTGGGGAAATCAGGTGTTTGTGGAAGGTTCTCAAGGGCTCTACCAAGGACAGCATGGCCCCTTCTTCATACAGCCCAATGGCTCCCGCGATTGGTGGACGTTTTCAGGGGTCACCAGACTACTGGCGAATGGATTGCCCGACGATGTTATGGAGAAAACGCTAATGAGCAATTTCCGTATTGATTCGTGTCGATCCTGCTACTGTAGATTTACACTACGGGCTGCTAGGGGCGGCGCGCCACCGGGTCGTCCGGCCACTATCACCAATTACCTCGTTTGCTACCCGTTTAGGGCTCCCGAGTGCATCAAGTTGAACGCAGCGATCTTCAGATTCACCCTGGTCCTCAGCGATCTGAACGTCTTTACCTGAGCTGCATGAAGCGTTAACGACCTCACCAGAGTGCTGAAAGACGTCTCAATACGCTTCCTAGCGCGACTCATCCACAAACACCAAATACCTTGATCGTGCATGTTCTTCCTGGCTGGAGTGATGACGTCTGAACCCACGTAAGCTTTATCCCCGAGCACCCGGTCGCCCTCTAAGTCTTGCGTGAGTTCCCGTCCAGCACGAACATCCGAGCAGGATGCAGGAGCAAACAGCCACCTCCGGAACAACCCCGCTTCACTCACCAGGGCATGCAGCTTGAAACCAAACACCATCCCCATCGTGCTGAATCCCTTCTCGGCCTCGGGGAGTTTCGCCCACGAAGCGCGCTTGCCCTTAGCGACCGGCAAGGGTTTACTATCGATCAGCTTTACCCCCTGTTGTTCCCCGGTGACGCTGAGTGCCAGCTGAGCGATGAGCCGCTCGGAGTTGCGAAGAATCCGGTGATAGCGGCTGGGGTGCGGCAAGCTTGGGAACAAATCCTGGTGGTTCTGTGTGACCAGCCAGTACCACACGCTCTCAAATGGTTGAGCGAGGATCTCGCCGACGATGGCGATGGTTAAGATCTCGCTGATACTGGCTTTCTGGTGTGCCTGACTGGGTAACTGTGGTTCGAAGGGTTGTAAGAAGTCATCGATGAGTACGAACACCTGCAGGAACAGGTCGTCGAGCGTATGCTGGTATCGGGGATGGATTTGGTTCATAGCAGACCCACCATCCCCCGTTTCATCTCTCAGATCAAGTAGCAAACGACGTAATTGCCAAGCCGTCATCCGAGTTACCCTAAGCCATGGCCCTGGAACTCAAGTACGCGTCTGACGCAACCCTTCTCCTCGACGATCTGGTCGACTCGCTGGGTAGGCCGGGGAGTGCTGCTGGCGTGGTGGTACCCGTGCTGATGCCGTCGCTTCCTCTGGTGGATCGCGCCAAGGCCGCGCTGGCCCGCCGTCGTGGGGTGGCCATGGGGGTGGCGTTTCTCCTGCCCAGCGCCTTCATCGAACACATGGCCCAGCTAGTGGGTCTGGACCCGGTCCATCCCTCCTGGCGCCCGCAGGGCTTGGCGTGGCGACTGGTACCACTGCTGGCAGCCATGGTCGAGCAAGGCGATACCCCGCGCCTGCGGGCGGCGTGCGCAGACGCCCGAGCGCGGCAAGCGCTGGCCCGCGAAGTGGCCGATCGCTTCGACCAGTATCTGTATTTTAGACCGGAGATGATTGAGGCCTGGGACCGGGGTGAGGCCTGGGACGCCCTGCCCGAGTCGGCTCGTGGAGATGAGGCCTGGCAGCGGGACCTCTGGCGGCGTCTCGTCGACCGGCTGGCCGACCACCCCCATCCGGCCGTACGCCTGCGCGATCTTGTGACACGGATCCACGATGGCAACGGTGACTTGCCGACCTCACTGGAAGTCCTGGCCACGGGGCCTCTGCCCCCGACCCTGCTTCCGCTGTTACGCGCGCTGGCGACCAGAACGAGGGTCTGCTTGCGCGCCCTGCTCCCGTCGACCGAGTACCTGGGCGACATTCGCGCCAGTCTTACGCAGATGGAGACAGGTCAGGCCGTAGACCTCGCTTGGGAAGGGCACCCCCTGCTGTCCCATCTGGGCAAGCAAGCCGTCGACAGCTTTCGCAGTTTCGAGGAGGCGCTCATCACCGAAGGCCAGGAGTACGATGTCATCGCTCTTCCCGAGTCCCGGAAAGCCACACTACTGGCTCGTTTGCAAGCAGACATTCGCGCGGCGCGGCAACCGGGCGCCGCCAACACCACCCCGTTGGTCACGGCGGATCGTTCGGTGCGTGTACATCGCTGCCACGGTGCCCGCCGCGAGGTAGAAGTGCTGCGCGATGAATTACTGGACGCGTTCGGGAGCCTCCCCGATCTGAGGGCGAGCGAGGTCTTGGTCTTGGCACCCCACCTGGACACCTACGGGCCGCTCGCCGAGGCCATCTTGCGGGACGGTGACCCCTCGTTGCCGCTGCAACTGGTGGAGCGGCGGATCGATCGTAGCGACCCCTTGGTGCGCGGTATGCAGATGATGCTCCACCTAGCCGCCGGTCGCGTCCCGCTGAGCGAGGGGTTGGCGCTGCTGGAACTGCCCGCTGTCGCCTCAGCCGCTGAATCGCTGGGCACTGACCCGGCGGCGCTCGCCGATCTCGTGCGCGCCTCGGGTATCACGTGGGGGCTCAATGCGGCCCATCGTCGGGCGATGGATGCGGGCTACCAGGGCACGGGCACCTGGCGCGAAGGGTTGGACCGATTACTCGCGGGGGTGTGGCTGGGTGACGCGGACACGGCGTTGGACGGACACCACCGCCCAGCCCTACCCGTCTCGGGCGACCTGAGCGCTGACCCGGCGACGATGAGCGCGTCACTGGACTGGCTGAACGACCTAGTGTGCCTGCTGGAAGACTGGCAACGTGAGGCCAGCCCTGGCCAGTGGGCCGACCGCCTGGATGAGGCGTTGGACCAGGTGCTAGCTGCCAGCAACAGTCGGTTCGACTCGACGGTGGCTGTGGATCTTGTTGGGCAGCTCCGCGCCGCTGAAACGGACCATGCGTGCGACCTAGACATGGACGCCGCCGCCGTGGCCGACTGGTTGGACCAGGTGGCTCAGGAGGAGGTCCGCGCGGTGTCCCGTGTTGGTAGGAACATGGCCATGGGCGGCTTCAAGCCGATGCGCGCCATTCCCTGCCGTGTGCTGGCGGTAGTGGGCATGCACGATTCCGCCTTTCCGCGCCGGGCGCGGGCGCCCGCCTGGGACCTTCTGGCCGCCGCGCCGCGGCCCGGCGACCGGGATCCGGTGCGTGAAGATCGGCAGCTGTTTCTTGATGCGCTCTTGGCGGCTGACGACCGCGTGATTGTGACGGCCACGGCCCGCAACATCCGCAGCAACAAGGACGAGCCACTCTCGGCCTGCGTCGATGAATTCCTGCGAGTAGCCGCTGCCACCGCCTCCGACAATCCCGACATCCGGGAGAGCACGTACTGGGGTCTGATCGAGGACCACCCGCTGCAGCCTTTCAACGCTGCATGTTTTGCTGGCCCGAGAGCCTCGTTCGATACCGGCCACCTCGAGATTGCCCGCGCGTTCCAGCAACGGCAAGACGAGGCTGCACCATTCCATGGCGTGTCCGAACGGTCTGGGATGGGCCCGTCAACCGACCTCGAGTTGCAGGAGATGATCCGGATCCTCAAAGATCCCTGGTCGGCTTGGCTGGCGTCTCTGGGGATCGAACTTCCCCGGGCTGGGGACGACCCGTTCGCGCTGGACAGGGAACCAGTGGCAGCACCAGTAGGCCTAGGCCGGTGGCAGCTGCAGACTGAGGTGATCGATGCCGTGCTGGCGGGACGGACCACATTCCTGGAAGAACTCCTAACGGCCAACCGGTTGATGCCCTATGGAGCCCTGGGCGCCGCGATGGGCCGCCAGGCGGTGCAGGAAGCCGAGTCCCTGGCCCGACACGCGCCCTACAGGCAGCGGGCGGGCGGCTGCAGCCCCAGCGGCTGGTGTACCGGAGCGGGTGCCCGCAGGTGGCCGGCAACATTTCCGTCACCCCTGACCACCGCCTGCACGTGTTGGTCAGGCCCACCGAGCTGAAGGCTGCCCCCCATCATCGTCTCGATGTCTGGGTCCGCGCGACCTTTGCTGCCGCCTGTGGCATACGCGGCGACACCGTGGTGGTCTCGAAAGATGGGGAGCGCACCAAGGTCGACCGCTGGCTGCCGATGGTCCCGGATGAGGCGCGAGCCGCGCTCGACCGCCTGCTGCACCTGTGCGCACAGGCACGGGGGCGTCCACTGCCGTTCGGCCCAAAGACCAGCTTTGCGGTGTTCTATGCGCGTCAACACAACGGTAACGAAACCGACAGAGCCATGAAGGCCTGGCACCAGCAACCCCCTGGCCCACCGGGTGAAGGCGACGGTGCCTCTGCGCAGCTGACGTGGCGCGATCGGGACCCCTTCGCGGAGGAGATCTTCGACGAGTGGCGACGACTGGCCACGGAGGTCTTCGGCCCTGTGGAGGCCTGGTTCGCGACTGCGGCAACCCCGTCGCGGAGCGAGGCCCCGGGTGGCTGATTTCGACCTCCACACCACCGACGTGCCCACGGGCCTATCGGTCATTGAAGCCAGCGCAGGCACCGGGAAAACCTGGACCATCTCGCACCTGGTCCCTCGCCTGCTGGTGGACGGGCTGATCAGCAACATCGGCGACGTGTTACTGGTCACGTTTGCCGAGGACGCGGCCCGAGAACTGGGCCAGCACACCCGCCGCCAGCTGGCGGCTCTGGTCGGGTATGTCGACGCCGACACCCGGCCCCCCGATTGCCAGCAAGGCATATGTGTGCTCTTGGACCGCCTTGGTGCTCTCCCCACCGCCGAGTGGAACGCGGCCGTACAGCGTTTGCGTCTGGCGCTGGATGAAAGCGACCAGCTCGCGGTGTCAACCATTCATGCCTTCTGCAACCAAGTGCTAGGGACCGAGGGGTTCCTCTGCGGTATGCAGGCAGGGTTCGAGGTCCTGCCGGACCTCGGCGGCGCGAAGTCGGATGCCATCGAAGACACGTGGCGCACCGATCTCGCCGGTGATTCGTTGCTGGCCGCGGTGGCAGCCCGCGGGAAGTGGTCAGTCGAGAACGATCTGAAGGCCTGGCGCTCGTTGACCCGGCGGCCGTCCACCCGCATGGACCCGGAGCCCCTCTCGCTGCCGGACGCACGAGGCCGAGTGGCGCAGGCGCTCGAAGCCGTGCAGGAGGCCCGCGCCGACATCCGTCGGCTGCAGGAGATCGCCGACCAGGATCAGGTGAGGTTAAATAGCTCGGCACAGAATCCCGGGGAAGATTCGGTAGCGCAGCTGGACAGCTGGCACGTCAAGCTTGAGACCCTAGACCCGCAACAGCCTTCGGTGGAGATCTTTCAGGTCGCCGGGCGACTGGCAGGTGCGAAATCCTGGTTTCGCCGGACAGGGGTGGTGGGCAGGGCCGCCTCGGACGAGGCGGGCGCATTACCGATCGTGGCCGCAGCCGGGGCGGTGGAGGCCAGCCTCGGAGCAACCGGTTGGGCCTGGCTGGCCCACGTGAGGCAGTCAGCTGGGCACCGATACGCGCGCAGCCTGCGCCGCGCCAACACTGTCACTTACGACGGGTTGATTCAGCATCTGCATCGCGCGCTGTGCGTGGAACCCAACCGCGTGGCTCTCGCCCAGCGGCTGTCGGACAAATGGAAGGTGGGCCTGATTGACGAGAGTCAGGATACTGACCAACAACAACTGGATATTTTCAGGGCCATCTTCGACCCCGGGACGGGACCGGGGCGGCTCATCCTGGTGGGCGACCCTAAGCAGGCGATCTACGGTTTTCGCGGTGGGGACCTCGATGCGTACCTCTCCGCCCACCCGACCGATTACACGCGCATCAGCAGTCTGGCCAGGACCTACCGGTCGGCCCCTGGCTTGGTGACGGCGCTCAATACCCTGTTCGGACGCCCGCGCGCATTCGGCACCCCCGACCTTCACTACCCTGCGGCGACCGCGGCCCGCCAGGACGAAGACCTGCCCCTGCCCGATGACGGGCAAGGACGGTTGGTTGCCTGGGTGGCTGCCGACACCGACACCGAGGACTGGGCTCGTGCCCAGACGCGTCGAGCACGCACGGCCGCCTGCACCGCCACGGCCATCGTGGATCTGCTGGGCCGGACGATGGGCGCCGGCCCGACAAGGATCAATCCGTCACATGTGGCCGTGCTGACCCGCACTAACCTCGAAGCTAGGCTGGTCCACGAGGCGTTGCGGGCCCGACGCGTGCCGAGCGTGGTCCGCGACGACGGGGACGTCATGCAGAGCCACACAGCATCCGACCTCGCGGCCATTCTGAAAGCGGTACTGTCGCCGACCCACCCGGGGGGGCGACGCGCCGCTATGGCGACCCGTCTGTTCGGCTACGACTCTGCCATGCTGGCCGGGCTCACCCGAGCGGACGCCGACGAATGGCTGACTAGGTTCTTGCAGTGGAACGACCTCTGGCATCGCCAAGGGATCACCGCGCTGATGGCTCGTCTGGAAACAGATTCCGGCGCCCCCCTGCGACTGGCCCGTGCGCCTGCTGGCGCGCGGCACCTGACCGACCTGAGACATCTGGTCGAACTGTTGCAGGCCCGGGAAGCCGAGAGCCAGCGTTCGCCCGTCAGGCTGCTGCAATGGTTCGAGGGCGAGCGGATGTCTGAGGGCAGCTCGGCAGATGAACGCCTGCATCGGCTGGAAGAAGACGGCGACGCCGTACAGGTCGTCACGGTACACCGGGCCAAGGGGCTGGAGTTCGACTTCGTGTATTGCCCCTTCTTGTGGTCGGTGATGCCGGATGCCCACGTCACCGACCGTCTGCTCGTACGCCGCGACAACGGCTGGGTACTGGCCGACGGCACGCAACGGGACAATCATAATCGTACGGAGCACCGCGCCTATACCGCCGAGCGTCTGCGGGAAGACGTACGGCTGGCCTACGTGGCGCTGACCCGCGCCCGTCGCCGAGTGACACTGCTCGCTGGACCCCTGGGGTACGCAGGGACGGCCCTGCCCCCGAGCTCGCTCGACTGGCTGCTGCGGGCCGACGAGCAGGTCGACAGCCTGGAAGACTGGTATGCGGCTGCTGTGACCCGGAAGAAGCATCTCGCAGGATGCGAACACGGCAACACCCTGCGCTGGCTGCAGGCGGCGTGTCCAAACGTGATTACCGTGTCGGCCCCGCCCACGCCCACTGATACGGCCTGGGCTGCCAGTGGCACTGCCGACACCCCCATGGAGGCGCGTCCCGCCCCCGTGCTCGATCTCAATGCCTGGCACTTGACCAGCTTTTCGCAGCTGGCCCATGGGCGGCACGAGGAGCGGGAACGCCGCGACGCGGTGGTGGAACCCGAGGATACCGGTGCCCTCGGTACGGTCACAGAAGCCATGGACGCCGACGTGCCGCTGGCAGCGTTTGCCTCCGGGACCCACGCCGGCAATTGCCTACACGAACTGCTGGAGCACTGGGATTTCCAGGAAGACACCGAGGTGCTGGTGGACCGCAGCTTACGAAGGCACCGGCTCTATTCCGAAGAGGCCGCGGCGGCGGTGCGACACACACTCGACGATCTCAAGGCTACCCGCCTGCGCAGCCTGCACGCAAATCTGGAAACGGCCGCCTCGGACAAGAGCCTATCTGAATGGGAATTTCTGCTCCCTCTGGGTCCGGCCGGCATCACAGGCCAGACCCTGTCAGAGCTCTTCGCCCGTCACGCCCGAAACGCAGACGAGCGCCACTACGCTCGGGATCTGGCCGGCCTGCCAGGCCAGGTGCTGGCGGGAATGCTGACCGGGTATATCGACCGCATTGTACGGGCCGATGACCGCTGGGGCATCGTGGACTGGAAGAGCAATTACCTGGGGCCGCGCTCTGCTGACTATAGTCGGCAGGCCCTGTGGCGCTGCGCGACGGGACAGCATTATCTGTTGCAGGTGCATCTCTATCTGGTGGCGCTGCGCCGCTATCTGCGCCTCTACGACTCCGCCATAGCGGCCGTGTCAGGCAGTCTGCTGTTCTTGCGTGGTGTGCTCCCGGGAACGAGCCAGGGCGTGCTCGAGATCACGCCGCCCGAACCGCTACTCGATGAGCTCGACCGTCTGTTTTTGAGCCCTGACCGCACAGGGCCGGCATGAGCCGAGCTGCCATCGAAGTGTTGAAGCGCAGGTGGGGTCTCCCCGACGCAGCCAGACCAGCACTCGGCCGCTTATTTGCGGCGTGGGCCGACGGTCACACGTCGATTGAGCTGAGTGACGAAGAAGCCGGACTGCTGGCACCCAGCGCCGCTGTCACCGATGGCAAGGACTTCACCCATCCAGCTCCGCTGGTCTTACGCGGCACGCGTCTGCAGTCCTGGCGCCTGGACCAGGCCGAGACTCGGGTGGCCGCCAGACTGCGGGAGTTGGCCCATGAAGATATTCCTGCCGCCCGCCTCCCCGCGGGTCCCACGGCCCCAGATGCCTCTGACGTTCTCGCGCAGCTCTTTCCTGACCCAAAATCGGCCCAGCGGCGCGCGACGGAACTGGGCCTCCGGCGTGCTCTCACGCTGGTGACCGGCAGTCCCGGGACGGGCAAGACCACCACGGCAGCGCGTCTGCTGGCCCTGCTCGCCAACCGCGATCCGGGACTCGCTGTAGCACTGGCGGCACCTACCGGGAAGGCCGCGGCCCGGCTGGGCGAAGCCATCGGCCAAGCCGCCAAGACACTCGCCGGACCGCTGGCAGGTGTCCGTCCCCAGCTAGAGCGGGCCGCGGGCCAGGCGTGCACCCTGCACCGGCTCCTCGGCTGGAATCCGCGCACCGACCGCTGCCGGTTCCATGCCGATAACCCCTTGCCTTCTGACGTGGTGGTCGTTGACGAAGCGTCTATGCTGGACCTCGTCCTGTGGGACCGGTTACTGTCCGCCCTGGGACACGGCACCCGCCTCGTCGTGCTCGGCGACCATCGCCAGCTGGAGAGCGTACAGCCTGGTCGCGTCCTGGCCGACATGATTGTTGCGGCCGGTGGCGGGGCCCTGAAAAAGTGCCATGTCGAACTGGACAGAAATTACCGGTTCGAGTCGCACCCGGGGATCAGCCGCCTCGCGGCCGCCATTCGCGCGTACGATGGCGACGCGGCGATCGAGACCCTGACCAGCACCGAGTATCGAAAGGAGCTGGCCCACTACTCGTCCGCGCAGGTCGACGACGCCCTCGACCACGTCTGGCCGCAGATCATGGAGGTGGTCCGGGCATCGGAGCCTGCACCGGCGTTGGCCGCTCTGGCGCGCGTGCGGATCCTGTGCGCTCTGAGGCGGGGCCCCTATGGCGTCGAAGGCGTCAATGCCCGAGTCGAGGCGAGGCTGCGTCGCGAGGGACGACCCGCTGGCGAATGGACCCATGGTCGCCCCCTACTGGTGACGGCCAACGACCCCCACAGCGGACTCTTCAACGGCGATGTCGGTGTGCTGTTGAAAGGAAAGGATGGGCGCGGGGTCATGGCGTGGTTTCCCAGCCTCCAGGAACCCCGGAGTGTGCCGCTTGCGGCACTGCCCAGCCATGACACGGCTTGGGCGATGACGGTGCACCGCTCGCAGGGCAGCGAATTCGATTCGGTGCTGCTGGTGTTGCCCCCCGAGGCCCACGAACTCGCCGGACCCGAGTTGCTTTATACTGGCGTGACCCGAGCACGATCGAAGATGCTGATCGCGGCCGACGGCGCTGCCGTGCGCGCGGCCTGCCAGCAGCGCCCGCTGCGCCGCACGGGACTGGTTGAGAAACTCAGCATGCAGAGCCGCCCCTCGGCAACATGATCGCCGGACGGTTACCAACCATGATCTATGGTTCCGTCGTCCATGGGCTTTGTTGTAGCGGACGCAATTTGGTGACATCATCTGGAACGCTTCCCATAAAGTCCTCGGAAATCCGCCGAATGCCAATTCTGGATTGTACCTTAAATTGTATACCTAGCTGAGAGATCTATCAAAAAACACCGTCACTCACGCAACTTAGCAACTGAGAGTGGCGGAGGGTGAGGGATTCGAACCCCCGATAGGGCGTAACCCTATAACGGTTTTCAAGACCGCCGCTTTCAACCACTCAGCCAACCCTCCGGTCAGCGTCGGCAAGTATACAGAAGGCGCTCGAGACCTGTCAATGTTCCTCGGGGCTGCCAGGAAGGTGTTCCGGCAGCTGCTCGGCGGCCCAGCGCGTCTGCTGCCACAGGCCCCGCAGCGCGGAGAGTTCGCGAGGGCTCAGCGCGGCCCGATCGAACAACGCCCGGAACGGCCGTTCGATGCTGGCGGCCCGCTTGCGGTCGGTGTAGCCGATGCGGTGCATGACCTCGAGGAGTTGGGCGTACATGCGCTCGTGCTGGTCGCGCGGGGCGCGCTCAGGTTCATCGGCTGCCGGGGGCCGGTCTTGGCGCTCGAACCAGCGGTAGCAGAGGATGTTGACCGCTTGGGCGAGGTTGACGGAGGCGTACTCGGCGGTGGGGATGGTGATGACCGCCTGGCAGTGGCTGAGTTCGTCGGTGGAGAGTCCGTGATCCTCGGGGCCGAACAGCAGGGCGGCGCCTTGGCGGGGTAGCGACGCCAGGCCCCGGTCGGGGTCGAAGACCGGGAGCTGTTCTGAGGCGCGGGGCGTGGCGGTGGTGCCGACAACCCAGGTCCGGTCCTCGATGGCGGACTCGACGCTGGCGACGGTGACGGCGCCGTCGAGGTGGTCGCCGGCGTGCGAGGCGAGCGCGTAGGCGCGCTTGTCGAGCTTGCAGCGCGGGGCGACCAGCACCAGGTCGCGCAGCCCGAAGTTCTTCATCGCCCGGGCGGCGGACCCTAGGTTGGCGGCGTCCTTGGTGCGAACCAGGATGATGCGCAGGTCTGGCACCCCACCAGTCTAGCCTCGGCGCTGGCCGTGGTAGCGTGAGGGGTGCTCGGTACGTTCTTCCGCAAGGAGTCCAGCAACCCCAAATTGCCGCCGGGGCAGGCGCTGACGGAACGCTTCCCGGTCCTGACCTACGGCCCGACCCCGCGAGTCGCCAAGGAGGCGTTCGAGCTGCGGGTGTTCGGCCTGGCAAAGGAGCGCCTGTTCGACTGGGAGGCGCTGATGGCGCTGCCAAGAACCACGCAGACGCGGGACTTTCACTGCGTTACCCACTGGTCGAAGCTGGATGTGACCTGGACCGGGGTGCTCACCTCGGAGCTGATGACGGCGCTCGAGGTCGAGGATGAGGCCAGCCACGTCATGCTGCACTGCTACGGGGGCTACACCACCAACCTGGAGCTCGAGGATTTCCTGGTCGAGGACGGCATGATCGCCTATCTGCTCGAGGGTGAGGACATTCCGACCGACCACGGGGGGCCGCTGCGCGCGCTGATCCCGCACCTGTACGCCTGGAAGAGCGCCAAATGGCTGAGCGGCATCGAGTTCATGGCGGGTGACCGCCCGGGGTTCTGGGAGCGCAACGGCTACCACAACCGCGGCGAACCCTGGGCCGAAGAACGGTACAGCTAACGGACACGCCAACGCCGACCCCGTTCGAGGTCGGCGTTATCTACTCTGGGAAGAGGTTCAGGCCTGCTGCAGTGCGCTGAGGCGCTTGGCCAACCGCGAGTTCTTGCGGGCGGCGGTGTTTTTGTGCAAGGTGGAGCCTCTGGAAGCCTTATCGACCAGACCCTGAACCACCTTCTGATACTTGCGGGCTTCGTCGAAATCGCCCGCTTCGGCGGCGGTGACGGCCTTATTGGTGAAGGTCCGAATCATGCTCTTGAGAGAGCGGTTCGCGCGCCGGGCCAGTTCGGACTGGCGGTGGTACTTCATCGCGGAGGGATTTCTAGCCATGGCACTCCTTCATCGGCTGGGGGAACAGGAACAGGGGCCCGGACGGGCCACTAGCCGAAAGATGATAGCACGGCAGCGACCGGGGCGCAACGCCGCAGGGAACGGGCCCCTTGGCGTGGGCTTGGGGCAGGCGTTACAACGATCCGGGTTGTGTCGATTACCGGTATGCTCACAACAGAGAATCTCCCTGGCAGGGAGCGACGAGGTCGAAGGCGCATGTCTTATCGCATGAAAACGCTGGCGAAGCTCGAGCCTGAAGAGGGAATCTGGCTCCATCACGATCCCATCCCCGAACCGGGACCCAACGACCTGCTGATCCGCATCAAGAAGACCAGTATCTGCGGCACGGATGTGCACATCTACAATTGGGATGGCTGGGCGCAGCGGACCATTCCTATCCCCATGACCATCGGGCACGAGTACATGGGCGAGGTGGCGGCCATCGGCGGCGAGGTGCAGGGTTTTGCCGTCGGCGACCGGGTTTCGGGCGAAGGACACATTACCTGTGGATACTGCCGCAACTGCCGCGCCGGCCGGCGGCACCTGTGCCGCAACGCTGTTGGGGTGGGTGTGAACCGGCCCGGCGCCTTCTCCGAGTACCTGGTGCTACCCGCCGTCAACGCCTTCGCCCTACCCGACAAAGTGACCGACGACCTGGCGGCGATCCTCGATCCCTTCGGCAACGCCGTTCATGCCACCCTGACCTTTCCCCTGGTCGGCGAGGACGTGCTGGTTACCGGGGCAGGACCGATCGGCATCATGGCGGCGGCGGTGAGCCGCTTCGTGGGGGCGCGCTTCGTGGTCATCACCGATATCAATCCGTATCGGCTCGAGCTGGCACGGAGCATGGGGGTAACCCGCGCGGTGGACGCCAGAAACGAAGACTTGCACGACGTCATGCACGATCTGGGCATGACCGAAGGGTTCGATATCGGCCTCGAGATGTCGGGAGCACCGAGCGCCTTCATGGACATGCTCGAGACCATGAACCATGGGGGCAAGATCGCCATGCTCGGCATTCCCAGCGAGCCAATGGCGATCGACTGGAACCGGGTGATCTTCAAAGGGCTCACCCTAAAAGGCATCTACGGCCGCGAGATGTACGAAACCTGGTACAAGATGGCGAACCTGATCGAGGCGGGGTTGGAGCTGGGGCCGATCATCACGCACCGCTTTGCCGTCGATGACTTTCAAGAGGCTTTCGATGTGATGCGTTCCGGTAAGGCCGGGAAGGTCATTCTGGACTGGCAGTAATGTGGCTGAAAGAAACACATCGCCGTCGACGACACCTACCCAAGGCGCTCCTTGACCACCACGATGAACGCGGTCCGGCCAAATCGAGGCCGGACCGCTTCTCGGGTTCTCTTTTTCGCTCAGCCGCTCAGCTGGCCGATAATCGAGAACATCGGCAGGAACATGCCGGCCACGATGAAGCCGACGATGACGCCGAGAAACACGATCAAGGCCGGTTCCAGGGCCGCGGTGAGCTGATCGACGGCTTCGTCCACTTCGCGCTCGTAGAACTGGGCGATCTTCTCGAGCATGCTGTCGACCGCGCCGGTCTCCTCCCCGATCGCCACCATGGAACTGACCAGCGGTGGAAACACGCGGGGGTATCGGATCAGGGTGGTGCTGATCTGTTCGCCCCGCTGTATCCCTTCCTTGGTCTCCTCGAGGATGTCCTCGACGATGACGTTGCCCGCTGCACCCTTGGTGATGTCGATCGATTCGATGATGTTCACACCGCTCCGCAGCAGCAGCCCGAAGGTGTTCGAGAAGCTGGCGATCGACGACTTCTGCACCAGCGGCCCAATGATCGGGGCGCGCAACAGGAGCCGGTCGATCACGTGGCGGCCGTTGTCGGTCCGGTAGTAGAAGATGGTGCCAACGGTCAGCAGAGCGATCCCGCCGATAAGGATGTACCACTGGAAGCGCAGGAAGTCGCTGATGGCGATAAGGACCTTGGTAATGACGGGGAGATCCCCGCCCAGCTGGGTGAGAATCTGCGCGAACTGTGGGACGATGCCGGTCAGCAGGAAGTAGGTGACGGCGAAGGCGATCACCAGCACCACCGTCGGGTAGGTCAGGGCGGTGCGAATCTTGCCGCGCAGCGCAGCCTGCTTCTCCTGGTAGGTGGCGACCCGTTCGAGGATGCCGTCGAGGTTCCCCGAAATCTCACCGGCACGCACCAGGTAGATGTACAGCTTGTTGAAGATGCGGGGGAATTTGGCCATCGAATCCGACAGCGGCAGACCGGTCTCGACATCTTCTCGGATCTTTTTGAGGGCGTCTTTCATGCCCTGCTTTTCCGCCTGCTTCTGGAGGATTGACAGCGACTGGACCACAGGCAGACCGGCGTTGATCACGGTGGCAAACTGACGGCTGAAGACCGTGACGTCTCGCAGCGTGGGGATGCCGCCGATATCGAGCCATTTTGGCAGTTTGATGTCGGCCCGCAGGCCGGCCCGCGGCGCCTTGATCTCGCTGATGAAGTAGCCTTTATCGCGTAGTGACGCGGCCACGTCCCGCTGCGAGGCTGCCTCCATGGTGGCAGCGATGACCTTGCCGGTCCTGTCTCGGGCCTTGTACTCGAAAACGGGCATTACGCCTCCTTCATGGCAGTGAGGAGAAAGTCACAACGTGCCTTCCAGTGTACTCGTTGAGGACGGGTGAATGGTGAAAAATCGGTCACTATCGTGTCTCGAACACGTTCTCCGGGGTGGCGTACAGAGTCACGCTGCCGTCGCGACCGGGCAACTCGGGAACGAGTTGGAGGGGGTGGACGATGGTGGCGGCTGGAACGGTGGCAGCCTCGGCGGGAAGTCTGTAACCGTAGCCTTTGCGCAGGTAGTCCCCGGAGGGGGTCAGCGCCACGCAGGCCACCAGCGCCACATCGACCGCCGGCAACGTCTCGAGGCGATGCCCGAGACGTTCGGCACCGGCGATGGTAGCGGCCTTCGCAGGCTCGTGGCGACCGCTCTCCAGCAGGCGGTATCCACGCCCGTATTTCGCCGGCACCACCACGTCGCTGCCGCGCTCGAGCAACCCTCGGCGCAGCGGCCGCAGCACGTAGTCGGGGAAGCAGAGTACCGGCCGCGTGCTAGCGACCAGGCCGCGAAGCACCAGCTGCTCGAGCAGGCCTTCGGCAGCCTCGGGGGCGCCCTGAAAGTTCGGATGATGCCCGTGCACCGGCAGCGGGTACACGGCCACATGGGCCCGCATGACGGCGCTCCAGACGGCTTCGCGCACCTCGCCTGCGGTCGCTGACGGCACGCCCAAGTCTAGCGGGGGAAGCGCCGCCGCTGGCGGTGGGCCGCTACAATTGGAAGGTGCCCAAGGAATCGAAACGGAACCGCAGCGCCAGAGCGACCGAAACGATGAATCGCCTCGAAGATCTCTACCCCGGTGCGGCGACCGAGCTCGGCTACGCCACCCCCTTCGAACTTCTCATCGCGACCATGCTGTCGGCTCAGGCGACCGACGTGAGCGTGAACGCCGCCAGCCCGGGACTCTTTGCCCGCTACCCGACAGCCGAAGATCTGGCGCGGGCAGATCCGGCAGCGGTGAGCGTATTGATTCGGAGCATCGGCCTCCACAAAACCAAGGCGAAGAACGTCGTGCGGGCCGCCCAGCTCTTGGTGGAGCGCCACGGTGGCGAGGTGCCGCCGGACCTCGCCGCCCTCACGGAGCTGCCCGGGGTCGGAACCAAGACGGCCAATGTCGTGCTGGCGAACGCCTTCGGCCGCCCGGCCATCGCCGTGGACACCCACGTTGGCCGCTTGGCCCGGCGGCTCGGCTTTAGCGCCGAGCAGCACCCCGACGCCGTGCAGGCCAACCTCGAAGAGCTGTTCCCGAAAGCGTCGTGGATCTTCCTCCATCACGCCCTAATCCTTCACGGCCGCCGCGTGTGTCACGCCCGCACACCGAACTGTCAGGCGTGCGCGCTGGCGGACCTTTGCCCGGACAGCCGGGTGTAAGGAGCGGCGCGGCCACGACCAGAGCGGTCTGCTACCCTTGAGCGATGGCACCGCCCCCCAGCTACGACCTGATCATCGTCGGAGCCGGGCCGATCGGCCTCGAGGCCGCCATCCGCGCCAAGCGGATCGGTCTCAACTACCTGGTTATCGACCAGGGCTGCATCGTCAACGCCATCGCCAGCTATCCGACCTACATGACGTTTTTCACCACCTCGGAGCGTCTCGAGATCGGCGGACACCCGCTGGTATCGGCCAGGGACAAACCGACCCGCAAGGAGGCGCTGGACTACTACCGAAAGGTGGTGGCCAACGAGGCGCTCGAGGTGCGGACCTACATCGAGGTCACCGGCCTGACCCGAGAAGCTGAGGGGTTTGTGATCGCCACCCAAGACGATCGTGGCGCCCACGCGCAGCTGCGGAGTCGCTTCGTGGCTTTGGCAACGGGCTATTTCGATCATCCCAGGAAGCTCGGCGTACCGGGCGAAGAGCGGGCCTATGTAAGCCACTACTACAGCGAGGCTCACCCCTTCTTCGAGCGCAACGTCACCATCGTCGGCGCCGGCAGCAGCGCCGCAGATGCGGCTCTCGACCTGTTCCGCGGCGGCGCCCGGGTGACGATCGTGCACCGCGGATCGGATTTCCGGCACAGCCTCAAATACTGGGTCCGGCCCGACCTGGTAAACCGGGTCAAGGAGGGATCCATCACGGCCCACTTCGACACCGAGGTGGAGGAGATCACCGCCACCGCCGTGATTGCCAGACGCCGCGGCGAGCAGCTGGTGATCGCCACCGACCAGACCTTCCTGCTGACCGGCTACATCGCCTCACCGGCGCTACTGAGCGCGGTGGGAGCGCGTGTGGATCCCAGCACGCTGGCTGCCAAACTCGACCCGGAAAGTTACCAGAGCGATGTGCCCGGCCTGTATGTGATCGGCTCCGCCGGTTTCGGGACCCGGACGAGCGACGTGTTCATCGAGAACGGTCTGGTCCATGCAGAGAAGGCTCTGGACGATATCGCTCGCCACCTCGAGCGGCGTGCTGCGGCCGTCGTGAGGAGGTCGCTCGGGGTCGTAGGGCTGCCGGCATCCGAATGATGAATCACGCCGTCAGAGGAACCGCCGATCGTCGACGCCGGACGCTCACAGCCTGCTCCAGAGCCCTCATCACCAGCTCGCTGCTCTTACGGCGGGCAGACGCCCGCGGGCCGGTGCAGGCAGGGGTATAAAGAGGGGACCGTGGTCGTCTCGCACGGAGGAGGTCGGTTCACCATGGGCAATCGATGGTTTGGGCTAGGACTCATCGCTCTAGGCGCGTTGCTGCTGCTCGGTCGCGTCCTGAACGTCGACCTCGGGCAGCTCGGCTGGCCGCTGTTCGTCATCGTTCCCGGGGCCGGCCTGTTGGCCGCCGCCTTTCTCGGTCCTCGCGAGGCTTCGGGGCTGGCGGTGCCCGGCAGCATCGTGACCACCGTGGGGCTCATCCTGCTGATTCAGAGCTTCACGGGTACCTTCCACACCTGGGCCTATGCCTGGGGGTTGGTGCTCGCCTCGGTCGGCGGCGGGATCTTTCTAAGCGGTCAGCTGGGTGGCGCAGAGGACGAAAACGAGGGCGAGGAGGGGATCAGACTCGTTCTGTTGGGTCTGGTCCTGTTCGTCGCCTTCGGCGTCATGTTCGAAGGTTTTATCTCGATGGCTGGGCGGTACGGGGCGCGGGCCGCTTCCTGGTTCCGGCGGCGATCATCGGCGCCGGGGTTCTGCTGCTTCGGCGTAACCGAGACGGCGAGGAGCCATGAAGGGGCGCTTTGGCGAACGCCGACTCGCCGCCGGGGCCCTGATCGCGATCGGGGTGCTGTGGCTGCTGGTGAGCAGCGGCTTCATCCCTGGACGGATGGTCGGTGCATTCTGGAGTTTCTGGCCGCTGCTGCCCATCGGCATCGGCTTGGATCTGCTGCTCAAACAGCGGGTTGTGGCGAACATTCCCTACACCGCGCTCGCCATTGCGGCGATGTTGATGCTGGCGCTGTTGCCAGGGACGAGCGGGGCCCCGTTCAAAGCGACGTTCAGCGAACCTATCGGGTCCGCCGAACGGGCCGAAATCACCCTCGATCTAGGTCCGGCGCCAACCACGCTGACCTCCGTTTCCGGAGAGGTTCTCCTCACGGCCGACATCGTCGACAACGCCGAGGTGGTGCTGACCCGAGACGGCGACCAGGAGGCACGCATCGTTCTGGATCGGCGCTCGAACCAGCGGCCGTTCGGCGCCCCGTTGCTGCGCTCGCGGTGGGACTTGGAGCTGACCGATGCGGTGCCGCTGTCGCTCGTGATCGGCGGTGGCTCGGGCAGCGCTGTATTGGACCTAGGCGACATGCAACTCGAGTCCCTCGGCTACGATGGCGGCTCGGGATCGGGCACGCTGATCCTGCCGAGCACCCCCGGTAGCTACCCGGCCGAGTTCGACCTCGGCTCGGGGTCGACAGAGGTCGAGATCGGGAACGACGCAAACCTCACCATCCGGGCCACGACGGGCTCGGGCTCGAACCGATGGTCGGTAGGTCGCAATGCGCGCCTCGACCTGGTGCTCGACACCGGCAGCGGCAGCGTGACGATCGATCTTCCAGACGGCGACGCGATTCTGCTCCGGGTCGAGGATGACGGTTCGGGCAGACTCTCGGTGCCGCCCTTCCTGAATCGCGACGAGGGCAGTGGGGAGCGAGGTGTGTGGCGCAGCGGCGGTCCCGGCGAACCTCGGATTACCGTGACCCTCGAAGACGTCGGTTCCGGCAGCGTCACCATCCGCTGATGGCCATCCGAACCCTTCAGCGCCACGGCCTCGACCTGGTGCTGATGGATTCGATCTCCTTTATCGCAGCCGAGCACGCCGACAAGGTCGTCATCTGCGGCTCCCACGGGGGCCTGGACTCGGGCCGCCACGCCATCCGGTATCCGCCGAAGCTGGTGGTGTTCAACGACGCCGGTGTTGGCAAGGATCGGGCGGGCGTCGCCGCCCTGACACAGCTCGAGTCGTTCCGCATTCCGGCGCTGGCGGTGGCGGGCACCAGCGCCCGCATCGGCGACGCCGAAGACACGCTGGCCAACGGCGTGGTCTCGCACAGCAACGCCCTGGCTGTGGCGGCCGGACTACAGTCCGGCGAGCGCCTCGACGACCTCCTCCGGCGACTGGCAGCGGGCAACCGGAGCCAAGGCGAGAGGCTCGAATCATGACCGACGATCGGGACTTTCTAGAGGCCCTGCTCGAGGCCGCGGGGCCGAGCTCGTTCGAATCCAGGCCGGCCGCGGTGTGGCGTCGCCGGGCCGAGACCCTCAGCGAGGACGTCCGCAGCGATTCCTACGGCAACGTGTTCGCCACCTTCAACCCCGGTGGCCGGCCCCGCATCATGATGGCCGGGCATATCGACGAGATCGGGCTGATCGTCACCCACGCCGACAACGAGGGGCATCTGTCGTTTCGTGGCATCGGGGGTTGGGATCCGCAGGTATTGGTCGGTCAGCGGGTGCGGGTACTGGGCGAAAAGGGCGATGTCATTGGGGTGGTCGGCAAGAAGCCGATCCACCTGCTCTCGGCCGAGGAGCGGCGCAAGATATTGAAGCTCAGCGACCTGTGGATCGACATCGGCGCCACCGATCAGGCCAACGCCCTCGAACACTGCGTGCCGGGAGATGTAGCGGTGATCGAACAGCCCCCAATTCGCCTCCTCAACGGTCGCCTTGCCGGTCGGGCAGTCGACGACAGGATGGGAGCCTACACGGTGCTGGAGGCGGCGCGCAGGGCTGCCGCGGCAGGAACCGTGGCCGAAGTGATTGCCGTCGCCTCCGTCCAGGAGGAGATCGGCGGTGTCGGCGCCGGTCCCGCCACCTTCGCTCTCGAGCCCGACGCCCTGTTGGTCGTCGACCTCACCCACGCCACCGATATGCCCGGGGTAGACGAAAAGCAGGAGGGGACCTCTCCCCTGCGCTCGGGTCCGGAGCTATCGGTAGGCAGCTACGTCCACCAGAGCGTGCTGGCCCGGCTAAAGGAGGTCGCCCGCGAGCGCGACATTCCCTTTACCATCGCCGCTACCCCACGCCGCACCGGAACCGACGCCGATCACGGCGCCAAGGTTCGTGCCGGGGTACCGACCGCGGTGGTGTCGATTCCCTGCCGCTATATGCACTCGCCCAACGAGCTGGTAGACGACGCTGACGTGGACCATCGCTCATCGACCCTGCCAACCGTGGTGGAGCCCCTTACAGCGGGTTCCATTGAGTCGAGTCGCTCGATGAAGCCGCATCGACACGGACAGAACCTTCGCCAACCGGGTGAGCGGAGCCCCAGCAACGACCTCACCCACGACCAGCGCTAAGGCGCTCCGCGGTAGTCGGTAGCTGCCGCCAGACCTCGTAGCCTGTTCGACGAGCCACGCTGATCGCCAGATTCAGCGAGCGAGCGCGCTGCATCGGTATCCGCAGCGGGACGGTTGCGGCCAGCACCCGTGCGGGCAGACCGCATGATTCGGGTCCGAACAGCAGCACATCGCCGGGCAGAAACTCGGCCGACCCGAAGGCGGTACCCGCCTTGGTGCTGAAGCCGAACACCTCGTAGCCGGCGGCCACGCTGAAAGGCGCGCGGCGAAGTCCGCTGCGAAGGTTTCAAAGCGCCTGATGGACGGTGGTATCGACCTCGGACCAGTAGTCCATTCCCGGCCCGCCTCAGTTCGGCGTCCGAGAAGCGAAAGCCGAAGGGGCGAATCAGGTGCAAGGCGGCCCCTAGCGCGACACAGGTACGCGCCACACTGCCGGTATTGCCTGCGATTTCCGGCTCCAAAAGAGCCACATGGAACACCGGGCCAGTGTTACACGTTACGAGCTACCAGCATCGGGACCGTAGACTCTAGATGGTGAAACTGATCGTCACCCACGCGCAGCCCGACTTCGATGCGGTCGCCAGCGTAGCGTTGGCCAAACTCCTGCACCCCGACGCCACCGCCATCGTCGGCGGGGCCATCAGCCCGCCGGTGGCGACCATCGTGCGCCTCTACCGCGACGAACTCGACCTCTCCGACCCGATCGATGTCGAGCTCGAGCAGGTGCGGGAACTCATCGTGGTGGACACCGCCGACCGCCGCCGGATACGCCCCTATGACGCCTTGCTGGAGCGGGTGGTGGTTACCGTCTACGATCACCACCCCAGGCCGCCTGAGCCGATCGAGGCGGTTCATGGGCTCGTCGAGCGGGTGGGGGCAACCGCCAGCCTGCTGACCCGGATCTTGCAGACCCACAGTATTGCGATCCCAGCGGCGGTAGCCAGCTTGGCGCTATTGGGGATTCACGAGGACACCGGACACTTCAACTACGGCCTTACCCGGCCTCTCGATCACGCCTCGGCCTCGCATCTGCTGGCCAGCGGGGCGAGCGTGCGGCTGGTACGACGCTACCTTCAGGAAGGGCTGGGACCTGATCACCTCGCGTTCCGGGCACGCATGTTCAGCGAGGCCCACGAGCGTGAGGTAGGCGGCTGGCAGGTGGCGGTAGCCGCCTTTGTCTACCCGAACTACCTGGCGAACGTGGCAGGAATGGCCAACGAGCTTCTCGAGCAGAGCGCTGCCGACGCCTCCGTACTGGCCGTCGGAATGGATGGCAAGACCCTGCTGTTCGCCCGGTCGGGCGGCATGTTCGACGTCGCTGCGGCCCTCGTCGAGCAGTTCGGCGGTGGCGGCCATCCGGGTGCCGCTTTTGCCCGCAGCGAGCTGCCGCCCGAGGCGGCGCTGGAATCGACCCTCGAGGCCTTGGCGCGCCACGCCGAAGCGGTAACCCGCGCCGACCATCTGATGGGCCGGCCCGTGAAAACCGTGGATCGCGAGACCCCGATCGCAGCAGCCAACGCCGTGTTGGTCCGGTCGGGGCACAACGGTCTTCCAGTTATGGATCAGGGGGTACTGGCCGGCGTCGTATCACGTCGGGATCTCGAGCGCGCCCTGCGCCACGAGCTGGGCGAGAAGCCGGTCGCGGACATCATGCGTTCGCCGGCCATCACAGCAAGCTCCAAAGCGAGCCTTCGCGACCTCGAAACGATGGTCCGCACGCACGCCATTGGCCGGATCCCCATCGTCGAAGGGGGTGCCTTGGTCGGCATCGTGACCCGCTCCGACCTGCTGGCTGCCCGGCACCGGCAGACCGTCGATCCCGGCCCAGCGGCGCGGGTGCTGGCCCAGCTTCCGGGGGCTGCCAAGGCCGCTCTCGAGGTTGCCATTGCGACCAGCGACGCGGTGGGCGGGACGCTCTTTCTGGTTGGCGGAACCGTCCGCGACGGTCTCCTCGGGACGGGCCTCAAGGACCTCGACCTGGCCATAGAGGGGCAGCCAATCGACCGCTTCGGGGCGGCGCTGCAAGAGGCGCTCGGCGGCCGTCTGAGCTGCCACCTGGTCTTTGGCACCTGCACCCTCGAGCTGTCCAACGGACTGACGCTGGACGTCGCCACGACACGCGAGGAGTTCTACCAGCGGCCGGGGGAGTTGCCCCAGGTGGCGGCTACCACCCTGCATAAGGATCTGCCGCGCCGAGACTTCACCGTGAATGCGCTGGCGATCCGCCTGACCCCGGAGCCGCTCGAGCTGATCGACCCGTTCGGCGGCCTCGCCGATCTCGAGGCGCGTCGGCTGCGCAGCATCCACCCGCTGTCGTTCGTCGAGGACCCCACCCGGATGATACGAGGCGCGCGCCTCGCCGGAAGGTTGGGCTTCCGGTTCGAAGAGACGACCCGCGGGCAGGCCCTGGCTGCCCTGCGCGACGACGCGCTTCATGGCGTCAGCGCCGCCAGGCTGCGCAACGAACTGGCATCGACCCTGGCGGAACCGCGGGTGGCGCCGGCGCTCACGATTCTCGCCGAACTCGGGGCGCTCGAGGCCGGCTACGGCGTCGCCTTCAACGAGGCCACGGTGCGGCGCCTCGACGACCTGCGCCAGGCAGGCAAGGCCTTCCCCGACCGGGCCTATGTGCTGGCGCTGCTGCTGGGCACCGAGGAGACTGCGGCCAACCACCATCTGCAACGGTTCCACTGGCCCCGGGCGCTGGCCCGGACGCTGCTGAAGGTGCGCGAAGCGATCGGCTCCGAACTGCTCCAGGACGAAGATCTGGAAGAGCTTGGTGCGCTCGGAAGGGCTGTTCTGGAGGCCGCCTCGAGCCGCCACGCAGGCCGGGTAAAGCTATTTGAATCGGCCCCTGCCCGCAGGAAATTGCGCGGGCGCGACGTGATAGACTTGGGCCTGCCGCCCGGACCTCAGGTCGGCGCCGTCCTGCGCGAAGTAGCCAGGGCGCGGGCCGATCACCGGGTCGCCACCTTCGATCAAGAACTCGAGCTCGCCCGCCAGCTTATCGGCTCGACCGGGTCGAAGGTCGATCAGGAGAAACATGGTTCTTAGCTACTTCAATAGCCCGACCACGCTGATCATCGCAGCCATCATCATGATCATGGCGCTGATCTTCCACAACATCGTGCAGGCCTGGGTGGCCTCACGGCTCGGCGACAGCAGTCCGCGCCTCGCCGGCTTCATGAATTTCGACCCCCAGCAGCAGCTCGAACCCTTTGGGGTGCTGTTCCTCTTCCTGCTCGGGTTTGGCTGGCCCAAGTCGATCACCACAAACAGCCGCAACTACCAGCAACGGGGCCGTCAGGAGGCGATCGTCTGGTACAGCGGTCCCGCTGCCTACCTGGCGGTGGCCTTCGTGTGCTACCTGGTGGCGGTACTGTTCCTCCAGCTGAGCGGCAACATCGAACTGGGTCGCGCGTTCGCTGCGGCCGGCGACATCGCCATCTTGCACGCGATGATCAATCTGTTTCCGGTGTTCCCCCTCGACGGTGCCAAAGCCGCCCTGGCCTGGGGCAACGCCGACGTACGCCGTATCGTCCAGCGCATTGCCGGTTTTGGCATCCTCGGCTTTATCGTGATCTTCATGGTCCTGTCATTTAGCGGGATTACCGGCGCTATCATGGGCTTCTTCCGCAACCTGATCCTTTCGATTCTCGGTCTGATACCGGGTCTGTAGTGCTGCAACTGCTTCGCAGCGATCCCGGCGCCTTCGCGATCGCTGTGGTGGTGCTGCTCTACAGTCTGGTACTGCACGAGCTCGCGCATGCAGTGGCTGCCGACAGAGCCGGCGACGACACCGCCCGCAACCTGGGGCGCATCACGCTGGATCCACTCAAGCACCTCGAACTGATGGGCACCGCCATGCTGCTGTTCATCGGCTTTGGCTGGGCCAAGCCGGTGCCGATCCGAATCGACAAGTTCCGGCACTTCAGGCGCGGCCTGTTTACGGTCTCGATCGCAGGCGTGGTCGTCAATTTCGGCCTGGCAGTCCTGGCCCTGATCGGCCTGCGGCTGTTGCTGGCCCAGGGTGCCGACGTCAATTCGCCGCTGGTCAGGGGGCTGGTCTTCGCAGCCCGCATCAATGTCCTGTTGGCGGTTTTCAACCTGCTGCCGATCCCACCGCTCGACGGGTCGAAAGTCCTCTCAGCGCTGAGTCCGGCGCCGATACAGCGGGCGCTGTTCAGCTTGGAGCGTTACGGTTTCCTGCTGGTGATCGGACTGCTGGTGCTGTTCCGCGGACCGATCTTCGGACTCGTCAACACCATCACCAGTTGGCTGGCCAACGTGATTCTGGCCTAGACCAGCTGCTCGCTGAGAGCATCGGTGTTCGCCGTCTCGCCCTCACCCACTCTGGCGTATGCTGGTAGCGAGGAAGACTATGCCAATACCACCCCCGCCACACCTTGCGGAAGACCGAACCTGATGGCGCCGGTTGAACGGCTCGGCCCCGACAGGCTCTACCGGCGCTGCGACCCGGACCTGTTCGACTTCGAAACGACCGCCGAGCTCGATGGGGCCAACGACTTCGTTGGGCAGCCACGAGCGCTGGCCGCCGTTCACTTCGGCCTGGGCATTGCAGGCGCCGGCTACAACCTCTTCGCCCTGGGCCCGACCGGCACCGGCAAACGCTACTTCGTGGAACACTTCCTGGCCGAGCAGGCCGCCCGCCAACCGGTACCCGACGATCTCTGCTACCTCAACAATTTCGCCGAGCCCAACAAGCCCCGCGCCCTGCTGCTGCCCGCCGGTACGGGGGTCGGACTCCGGGCCGATTTAAACCACTTGATGGAAGAGGTCAGCAGCGTCTTGCCGGCGGCGTTTGAAACCGAGGAATACCAGGCCCGGCTGCACGCCATCGAAGACGCCTTCAAGCAGCGCTCGGCCAGCCGCTTCGAGGAGATTCAGGAGCGGGCCCAGGCGCAGGGGATTGCCATGCGCCACACCCCGGCTGGGGTGATGTTCGCACCACTGGGTGATGGCGAGGTTCTGAGTGCCGAGGCATTCGAGCAACTCGCCGAAGAAGAGCAGCAACGCCTTCGAGACGACATCGAAGCTCTTCAGCAGGAGGTTCAAAAGGTCCTCCGCGAGATGCCCGGCTGGGAGCGCGAACGCCGGGTCAGGGTTCGCGAGCTGAATCGAGAGATAAGCGACTTCGCGGTGGGTCCCCTGATCGACGAACTACGTGTCAGGTTTTCGGACTATCCAGCGGTGGTCGCCTACCTCGACACCGTGCGCCAGGATTTCGTCGACAACGCCCGACAACTCCTGCAGGCGAAGGAGCAGGCACCGGACCAGGCGACGGCTGGAGCCGCTCGTGCTTCGGGGGTAGTGCCGCTATTACGCCGGTATCAGGTAAACGTGGTGGTCGATCGTGGCGATGCCAGCGGCGCCCCGGTGATCTTCGAGGATAACCCCAGCTATCCGAATCTGCTGGGCCGCATCGAGCACCTGGCGCAGATGGGCGCGCTGGTGACCGACTTCACCCTGATTCGACCCGGCGCTCTGCACCGGGCCAACGGCGGCTACCTGATCCTCGAAGCGCACCAACTACTACAGCATCCCTTCGCCTGGGAAGGGCTCAAGCGAGCGCTCAAGGCCCGCCAGCTCGGCATCGAAGCGCCTCAGGGTTCCAGCCTGATCAGCACCGTGTCGCTGGAGCCCGAGCGGGTTCCGCTCGAGGTGAAGGTGGTCCTCTTAGGTGACCGCTCACTCTACTACCAGTTGAGCGCCGTCGACCCCGAATTTCTGGAACTCTTCAAGGTTGCCGCCGACTTCGACGATGTGATCGACCGCAGCGACGAGGGTCAGCGAAGGTACGCCAACCTGATCGCCGCCTTGATTCAAGGGCAGGAACTTCGTCCCTACGACCGCTCGGCGGTGGCTCGAGTGACCGAGCAGGGTGCCCGCATGGCCGGAGATGCCGACAAACTCTCTGCCCATACCGCCAGCCTGACCGACCTCCTGCGCGAGGCCGATTACTGGGCTGGGGAGGCGGGCAACAGCGTCGTCGCTGCCGACGATGTGCAGCGCGCCATCGATGCCCAGACCTACCGCGCCGACCGGCTCCGTTCCCGACACCAGGAAGGGATACTGCGCAACACCATTTACATAGACACCGACGGGGCCAAAGTCGGCCAGATCAATGGCCTGTCGGTGATTCAGGTCGGCGCTTTCGCCTTTGGACGTCCAAGCCGCATCACCGCCCGGGTACGCCTCGGCAAGGGCGAGGTCGTCGACATCGAGCGCGAGGTCGATCTGGGCGGATCGCTTCACGCCAAGGGTGTGCTGATCCTGGCGAGCTTCCTGGGAGCGCACTTTGGTTCCGAGCAACCGCTATCGCTGTCGGCAAGCCTGGTGTTCGAACAGTCCTATTCCGGCGTGGACGGCGACAGCGCCTCGGCGGCAGAGCTCTACGCGCTGCTGTCCGCCATCGCCGAGGTTCCCATCGATCAGTCGTTCGCCATTACCGGCTCGGTCAACCAGCACGGAGAGGTGCAACCGATCGGCGGCGTCAACGAGAAGATCGAGGGCTTCTTCGACCTCTGCAAGGCGCGCGGACTTAGCGGTGAACAGGGCGTGGTGATTCCTGCCTCCAACGTCAAGCACCTGATGCTTCGTGAGGAGGTCGTCGAGGCCGTGGCCGCCGATCGGTTTCACATCTTTCCGATCGAGACCATCGACCAGGGTGCGGAGCTGTTGATGGGCCTGCCTATGGGTGGGCGCGACGCCGGTGGCGCCTATCCCGAAGGGAGCCTCAGCCACCGCGTTGAGGAGCGCCTTACGGTGTTCGCAGCCAGGTGGAAGGACTTTGCGGCCAGTACCGCCCGAACGACGGGTTCATGAGCGCCGTGGAGCATGGACCCACCGTCGAGCGCATCCTCATCGCCCTCGACGCCTCCTCCCACAGCATGGCCGCGCTCGAGGCCGCTGCCGAGCTGGGACGTCGGTTGCGGACGCGACTGGTGGGCCTCTATATCGAGGACCTCCATCTACTCCGCGCCGCCGAGCTCCCTTTCGTGCGCGAAATCGGCTCGGCTTCGGGTGTCGCCCGATCGCTCGATAGGCATGACCTCGAGCAGGAATTCCAGGTACAGGCACGGCGCGCCCAACAGGCGCTGGCGACAGCGGCCGAACGGGCTCAGCTCGAGTGGGAGTTCCAGGTGAGGCGCGGGCCGGTCGTCTCCGAGCTGTTGGCATCGGCCTCTGCGGCTGATCTGATCACCCTAGGAGCCACCGGCTGGTCGCCGGGCAACCACCAGCAGGTGGGTACCACCATGCAAGCCATCCTCGCCCAGGCAACCTCACCAGTGCTGGTATCACGCCGTGGCCTTCGCTTGGGGCAGCCGATCCTGACCCTGTACGACGGCAGCGCCGCCAGCGGGGCCTCCCTTCACTTGGCTGGCCGCTTGGCACGGGCCCCGCGAATGCCTCTGTTGGTCCTCATTCCGGACGGCTCCAGGCAGCCGGAACTGCAACCGGCGGCCGAGCAAAAGCTAATCGAACTGGGTCTCTCGGAGGCGCACTTCGTGGCGCTGCCTGAGGTGTCTCCGGTGCGGCTTGCCCAGCTCGTCAAAACGGTTCATGCCGGCGTGCTGGTCGTACCTGGAACCAGTTCTCTGCTCGAGCCGGGCCAAAAACCGGACTGGTTGGGCGCGCTCGAGTGTCCGGTGCTGATCGCGCGTACCTGACTATCTACCTTCTGTTGGGAGATCTGCGAGGCGCTGGATCGATCGGAGGTTGCTGCCCTCAGCACCGCCCAGCTGAACGAGAAAACACGTTCAGTCGGTCGCCACCACGCCCGGCCGCTTGACGTCGATAACCATCTGCACCACCGGCGCGTAGGTCTCGAGGGTCTCGAGTAGATCGCCGCTGGGGCTGAATTTCCGAATCAGGTGACCGCCACGGCGGGCCGCATAGAGGTTTCCGCTCTCGTCGACTCCGAGATCGAGAAGGGTATCGGTGACCTCGCCCTGGCGGGGTTCGAGGGCGAACGACTGCCCGACCGTGCCGCTCGGGGTTACCATGCGAACCTTTCCGGCGGTGGCGTCGCTGATGAACAGGTTCCCAGAACTATCGACGGTAACGCCATCGAGGAGGCGCATGCCGTCCTGATCGGCACCCATTCGGAAGGCCCAGCGAGTCTCGTATCGACCTTCGGGATTGAACCGTTGGACCTGGCGGTTGCCGTAGTCGAGCACGTACACCGAGCCGGAACGGTTGACGGAAATGAGGCGCGGGTCGTTGAAGTTACCCTGACCGGTACCGCGGCCACCAAAGCTGGAGATGAAGGTCCCGTCGTTGTTGAAGCGCTGAACCAGATGGGTCTCGGAGTCGAGTACATAGACGGTATCGTCGGGCGCGACCGCCACCGACACCGGGTAGAGGAACTCGCCGGTCTTCATGCCGTAGCTGCCGAACGAGATGATCGGGCTACCATCCGGGCCGAGCTTGTGGATCATCCGGTGATCGTCCTGTCCAACCCGATATTCGAAGATTGCGGCAAAGAAATTGCCCTCGCTATCGACCGATACCGACAGCGGCGCCGCCGAGAAGGAGCCCGGTCCCACGCCGATGTCGCCCAAGGTTGCATGGAGGTGGCCTTCGGGATCGAGCACCCTCAGCACCCCCTGACGAGCGCTTACGGTGAGGACGATCCGACTCGGCAGATTGATCTCGACGCTTTCGTTGAAATCCTCGGTTGCGAGCACCTCCGAGACCTCTTCGAGCGACGGCCGGTCGCCCGGGTCCTTCGAGATCATGCGCATCACCAACTGGTCGAGCGCCTTCGGCACCCGCAGGTTGACCTGCCGTGGAGGCGGCGGGGTCTGGAAGATCTGCTGGTGAACGATGGCCTCGTAACCACCCTTGAAGGCAGTCTGCCCCGTGAGCATCTCGTAGACCACCAGGCCGAGGCTGTAGATATCGCTGCGATGGTCGATCTTGAGGCCCCGCGCCTGCTCGGGCGACATATACACTGGCGTGCCGACCCTGGCGCCGGTCATAGTAAGGCGGGATAGCACTTTGCCGCCGGCGATACCAAAATCCATCAGCTTGACGGCGTCGGAGGCGACCCGCGGCCGCCCGGATTCACGGATCCCGCCTTTGAGGATCATGATATTCGCCGGCTTGATGTCGCGGTGGATAATCCCGGCCGAGTGGATATGCTGAAGCGCTTCAACCACCAACGTCAGCACGTCGACCGACAGTTCCGGGTCGAGTTCGTCGCCTTCGATGTATCCCTCGAGGCTGCGGCCATCGACGAACTCCATGGCCATGTAGTGCTGCACCCCGATAGAGTCGTGTTCGTAGGTCTTGACGATGTTGACGTGATCGAGACGCCGGGCCACCTCCGCCTCGCGGTGGAAGCGCCGGATGAACTTGGCATCGGCGACGTACTGTTCCATGGGAACCTTGAGGGCCACGATCTGATCGTCTGCCTTACGGCGGGCGCGAAAGACGCTCGCCATCCCTCCGGAGCCGACCTTCTCAAGAATCTCGTAGTTGGGGACGTCGATGGATTCGAACCCGTTCGTGGCCTTGTTGTTGGTGTCGGTCTGCGCGCTCGGGCGCCGCCGTTTGGGTGGGGCCACACGGCTGCTCCGCACCGAATAGGTGCCCGCCGGTATCAGCAGGCCTAGCGCCAGGGCATACAGCAACAACGGGGTCAACGCCCGTTCGATCCCGCTCACATAGATCTGACCGATGCCGAGCAGCGAGGTGATAGCGAGCAGAGCGATGACCACCCAGCTTGGAGCGCGTAGCAGGATCGCAATCAGGAAAATGGCCACCCCGGACAGCACCAACAACATCAGACCACCTCGCCGATCACGACAGTGATGTTGTCTGGCCCGCCCCGCTCGTTTGCCAACGAGATCAGGTACTCCACGCTGGACTGACGATCGCCGGTACGACGAACCTCGGCGAGGATCTCTTCGGGCTTCACCAGGCTATGAAGGCCATCGGTCGAAATCACGAACACATCACCCGTCTGGACCTCGATTTCGACCGTGTCGGGAGCCACCTGGGGTCGGGTGCCGAGCGCTCGGGTGATGAGATTTCGCCACTCGTGATTCTCGGCTTCGGTGTTCGAAATGAGCCCCTTCGCGAGCTGTTCCTCAACCCAGGAATGGTCGCGGGTAAGCTGAAAGATCTTCTTTCCACGTACCAGGTAAGCTCGGGAATCACCGACGTGACCGAGGATGGCCTTGGCGCCGAAGATAGCGATGCAGGTAAGGGTGGTGCCCATACCACGTCGGCCTTGATTGCGAATGGCGGCAGCGTAGACCCGTCGGTTGGCGAGCCGGACGGCCTTCTCCGTAAGCCGGTCGATGCCGACCACAGGATTGCCCAGTTCGAGCTCTTCGACATAGCGGCTGAACGATTTCGTCGAGAACCTCCATGGCGAGCTTACTGGCCACTTCACCTGCTGCAGCGCCTCCCCATTCCGTCCGCAACTGCCAACAGGGTCAGCTCGCCGCCGCGCAAGGGGAATTGCCAGACCCGGTGGAAATCCTCGTTCAGGGGACGGACGCGGCCGACGTCCGAGCCATGCCCGACGTTCTGCCCTAAGCGCACGCAGGTAGTTTACCCCGAAGCGAGGGTGCTCTGATAGACATATCCCACAAGACTTGAGGCCGCATCGCCCTCGGCCCCGCCATCAGTTGCGGCGGGGCCGAGGGCGTTTCACCGTCTCTAGGTAGGGATAGCGTTCGAGTAGTTGACGATAGTCCTGGAAAAGATCGACTGCCTCACGCTTGCCCATGGGCAGTTCGCGGATGCGGAAATAGGCCGTGTGACCGCCGGGAAAGACAAATGTCGGGGTGCCGAACACATCGAGGCACGCCGCCCGGTGGTGCTCTTGGGCCAGGTGGGTCCGACACTCGGGATCCGCTACATCGCTCTCGAACCTGGGCACATGAAGGCCCGCCTCTGCGGCCACCTCGAGGATGGTCGACCAGTCGAGCGGGCGATGATCGCGGTGGCGGGCACGCATCAACGCGAGCCGGAAGTCGTGGTGCCGCTGGTATCCCTGCCGGCGGGCGGCACACGATGTCAGGAAGGGCAGCAGGCCCTTTCCGCCCGAGGCATCGTCGGGATCGAATACGTCATTCCACAATTGCCAATTGTCCTCGCCGTGGTGGTTGCTCTGGTAGAGACTGAAGTGCCGCCAGTCGAAATGGGTGCCAAATTCTTGGGTCACGATCTCCGCCACTTCGGAACCACGCCAGGCGAATGGGCAGAGGTAATCGAAATAGACCGTGACCGTTTCCCTCATGGCGTCATTACAGCCCCCGCCGCACCGGGCTCACGTAGCGTGCACGACAGCGCACAGTCGTCCTCGACAGAGCCGGGGGGCGTTAGTTTTGCGGGGTATCTCGGGCGGGCGGGTCGTCGATGGGGCCGAATCGCGATTCGAAGCGGCGCAAATTGTCCTCGAGGCTTTTCAGAAACGCCTTGGCGTGTTCCGGATTGGTGACCACGCGCGAAACGACCGCTGGGGCCTGTTGGGGATAGGCCAGGGCGAAATCGAAGATGAACTCGTTGCGCGTATGCGTGATCAACGCCACGTTGGCGTAGCGCCCCTTGGCCGTCTCTTGGTCGATCTCCAGTTTGAGCGGTTTCATAGCTCTAGGCTACGTGCTTGGCGATCTCGGGGAGCAGCCGGCGCAACTGAAACCGGACCCGCCCTAGGGTATTGGCGTCGTCCAAGGTAACCACCATGACATAGCTCTCGTCTGTCTTGCCCAGCGGAACCATCAGCACCGGACCGCGCTTGTACTCGATC
The DNA here is from genome assembly GCA_963662295.1 of Trueperaceae bacterium. Taxonomy (GTDB): domain Bacteria; phylum Deinococcota; class Deinococci; order Deinococcales; family Trueperaceae. The sequence goes on along the minus strand of OY759346.1, from coordinate 111,651 downwards.
ATCGCTTGCTCGATCTCCTCTTCACCGAGCAGGCTGGCAAGAGCACGGCTCGACGCGAGCCCCGTGGCGATAAGACCGCTGACGAGGTCGAGATCGACCTCGCTGTTGCTGCTGCCTTCGAGCATGAAGCCCTCACCGCTCACCACCGAGGCGCTGCCGACCCCCTTGATGGCGGCGATCTGATCGAGCATTTCTGCGAGATTCACGCGGCACCTCCGACAGGGCTGCACGATGTGTAGAGGTTCATGCGAACACCTCGAGGACCTTCCGGCTCGCCTCTTCACTGTACAAGCGGGCCTTGCCGATATTGCCTGACGCGTTCATCAGAATCAGGCAGAAGAACGCATCGTTGAGCGACCGCAGGTATACGATCGTCGAATCGGAGGTCAGGATCAGCTCACTGAGGGGACCCGCCTCGAGATAGTCGGAGAAGATGGACCTGGCAGTGAGCAACACGTTGGTGAGCTCGGCGGTGGCGCCGGTCAAGGAACGACCCTCGTCGGGGTATTTGTCGACCAGCAGACCGTCGACACCCGCGACGGCAGCCACCAGGGCGCCGTCGACATTGTCAACCAGAAAGGCGAGAATCTCGTCGAGATCGGTCATCGCAGGTAATCTAGCATGGGGCGAAGCGGCGCTCCGTTTAAGTTTTCGCACTGCCCCCTGGAGGCATCGTCATGGACCAGCAGGAATTTACCTTCGAGCACCTCGACTATGCGGTCGCCGACGGGGTCGCAATCGTAACCATCAGCCGGCCGGAAGCCCTCAACACCCTCACCGGCGAGCTGCTGCTGGAGCTGGGCCTCGCTCTCGACCTTGCCGAGAGCGATCTCGAAGTCCGGGCGTTGATCCTGACCGGTGCGGGCCGGGCGTTCGTGGCCGGAGCTGATATCGGCAATATCGGGGCCATCGACGACACCTTCGCGGGGCGTGAGTTCGCGCTGGTAGGCCAAGACGTGATGAACACCCTGGCCACCCTCCCCTACCCGACGCTGGCCGCCATCAACGGCTTCGCCCTCGGTGGTGGCCTCGAGCTGGCCCTGGCTTGCGATCTGCGGGTGGCGGCGGCAGGGGCCCGGCTGGGGTTGCCGGAGGTCGGCCTGGGGCTCATCCCCGCCTACGGCGGAACCCAGCGGCTGCCGCGCCTGATCGGCGCCGCTCGTGCGCTCGACCTGATACTGACGGGGCGTCACGTGGCCGCCGAGGAGGCCCTGCAACTCGGTCTGGTCAACCGCGTCGTCGACGACGCCCTCGAGGGAGCCAAAGCGCTGGCAGCTCAGATCCTCAAGAACGCGCCGGTGGCGCTCGGGCTCGCCAAGGAGGCGATCTTCCGCGGACTCGACGTGACCCTGCCACAGGGCCTGGAGATCGAGGCGGACCTATTCGGGATGGTGGCCACCACCGAGGACATGAAAGAGGGCACGGCGGCCTTCCTGGAAAAGCGCGCAGCCGACTTCAAGGGGTAGTAACGCCAGCCCTCGAAAACGCCCGCCTGTGCAACCGCAGCGTCGCCGCAAGAACGCCGGCACCATCCGATCGATCCTGCCTGGACGGTGCCTTGACGTTTCATGTCGTGAGCCTTCCAGCCGCGGCTGCAAACGCCGTGGTACATCTCGGGTATGCCGTTTCGTATCCGGGTTTCGCTGGCGATCGTGCTGGCGCTCCTGGGCGTGGTGGTCTTCGGCCCCCTCGTCCTGCCCATCCCGGACCTCGAAAACACCTTACCTGTCGATCGACTTACCGATGAGGACAGCGCCTTCGTCGATGTAGGCGACCTTACGGTCCATTACCGGGAGGGCGGCTTCACTGCCTTGGAGCCCCAGCCGGACCTGCCGGCACTGCTGCTCCTTCACGGGTTCGGCGCCAACACCGACAGCTGGCGCAAGGTGATCGACGACCTCAGTCTGTCGGCCCGAACCGTGGCTTTCGATCGGCCTGCATTTGGCCTCACCGAGCGACCCGAGCGTGGCGATTGGCGGGGCGAAAGCCCCTACAGCATGGCATCCCAGGTCGCGCTCACGGTGGGCCTGATGGACAGCTTCGGTATCGATCGGGCCGTCCTCGTCGGCAGCTCATCGGGGGGGGCGGTGGCCGCCGAGGTTGCGCTGGCGCACCCCGATCGGGTGGCCGGCCTGGTGCTTGTCGACGCCGCCATCTTCGAGGTCGGGGGGCCGCCGGCATGGACGCGCCTGCTGCTGTCCACCCCGCAACTCAACCGCCTCGGCCCGCGGCTCATGCGGCAATTCCAGGTCGCGGACGAGACCTTCTACCAGGCTTCCTGGAGCGATCCGGATCGCATCCTCGAAGACGATCTTGCCAGCTACCGCAAGACCTTCCAGGTCGAGCGCTGGGATCGGGCGCTGTGGGAGCTAACCAAGGTCACACGGCCTCTAAAGGTGGCGGATCGCCTGGGCGAACTCGAGCTACCGGTGCTGGTGGTCACCGGAGCCGACGATCGGATCGTCCCGCCCGAGCAGAGCGAGGAGCTGGCGCGGCAGCTCCCGAACGCAACGCTGGCGGTATTCGACAGCTGCGGCCACCTGCCTCACGAGGAGTGCCCCCTTGGGTTCTTGGCCGTGCTCGAAGGGTGGCTCCCCGAAGCCCTGGTCGATAACCGCTGAGCCCGACGCCGCTGAAAATGAGGAAATCCCCCGCTGCGCAGGTGTGGCGGTGGTACACTGATTCTCGTGTTGGTCGGCATCATCAGCGACGTACACGCCAACGTGCTCGCCCTCGAGGCCGTAGTGGAGGTCATGCGGTCCAAAGGGGTCGATACCATCGTGTGCCTTGGCGATCTCGTCGGCTATGGTCCGGCCCCCAACGAGACCATCGATCTCATTCGCCGGGAGGGAATTCTGTGCACCCTCGGGGCTGCCGACGAGCGCATCGCCTACGATTTCGCCAGACGCAAGCTGCCTCGACGCGGGGTGGCCGACGAAATCCTGGAGTGGACCCGTGAGATCATCGAGCCCAAGCATGTCCAATTCCTGCGGACGTTACCGATCCAGAAACGCCTCAACACCCCGGCGGGACGGCTGCGCTACTTCCATGGGACGCCGGAGGATACCGCCGAACGCCTCAGCCTGAATCAGGATCCCATCACCCTGACCCGCCTGCTCGAGCGGCACCGCTGCACCATCGAGCGGCACCGCTGCATCCTGTCGTGTGGCGCCACGCACGTACCCTACTTTCGAGAGCTGAGTACCGGCTGGGTGATCAATCCGGGCTCGGTAGGCCTTTCGCTTAACGGCGAGCCCGGGGCCGACTACGCTGTCCTCACCATCACCGAGGATGGGACAAAGATCTACATGGACAAGATCGAGTACGATTTCGCCGCGGTGGCCTTCGACATCGTTGCCTGGGGCCTCCCCACCATGGTGGCCGACACCATTCAACTCGGCCGCATGACGGAACGGATCGACACCAGCGGCGACGCCGAGGCCGAGTGAGCTAAGCCAGCTCCAGCCCGAGCGCCAAGGCTTCGCCGCCGCCAATACAGATGCTAGCCATCCCACGACCCTGATCGCGTGCTCTGAGCGCATGGATCAGGGTCACCAATATTCTGGCGCCAGACGCCCCGATGGGGTGACCCAGCGCCACCGCCCCACCGTGAACGTTGACCCTGTCGTGAGGGAGGTCGAAGGCGGCCATGGCGGCCATCGGGACCACGCTGAACGCTTCGTTGATCTCGAACAACTCCACCGAATCGGGGTGCCAGGCCAGCCGCCCGAACAGCGTCTTCATCGCCCCCACGGGCGCGGTGGTGAACCACTCCGGAGCCTGGGCGTGGCTGGCGTAACCACGGATGTGGGCCAGCACCGGCATGCCGCGCGCCTCGGCGATAGCGGCGCGGGTGACGACCAGCGCCGCGGCACCGTCGTTTATGGTCGAGGCGTTGGCGGCGGTGACCGTGCCCTCCGGCTCGAACGCCGGTCGGAGGGTCGGCATCTTGTCGAAGTCGACCTGCCGGGGACCCTCATCTTCGCCTACAACGGTGATCGTTCCCCGGCGCCCCGCCACCTCCACCGGCACCAACTCGGGGCCGAACGAACCGTCCTCCGCCGCCTCGATAGCGCGCCGGTACGAGCAGGCGGCGAACGCGTCCTGCTGCTCGCGGGTAAAGCGGTATTCGCGGGCGCACAGTTCGGCGCAGCTGCCCATGTGCATGTCGTTGTAGACATCCCAGAGACCGTCGTGGATCATCGAATCGACAAGCTGCTTGTCCCCGAACCGCAGTCCGCCGCGGGCACCGGGCAACAGGTAGGGCGCGTTGGTCATCGACTCCATTCCGCCGGCGACCACCACCTCGGCGTCGCCCACGGCTACGGCCCGTGCAGCCTGGACCACCGCCTCGAGCCCGCTGCCGCACATCCTGTTGAGCGTCACCGTTGGCGTAGCGGGCCCTAGTCCCGCATAGATCGCGGCCTGGCGGGCGGGCGCCTGCCCCATGCCCGCCGGCAGGACGTTGCCCATCAACACCAGATCGACGCCGTCGCCGGCCCCGGCCTGGGCGACGGCCTCTCGTACGGCAATGGCGCCGAGTTGCGACGCCTTCAGCGGGGACAGCACCCCTTGGAAGGAACCGATCGGGGTGCGAACGGCGGAGGCGATGACCACGTCGTCGACCAGAGATGTTCCCATGGAGCGAGTATAGGGTGCCGCGGCTGGGCGGCGTGTCCTGAGCTCGGCCGAGTCCCGAACCTATCAGCGTCGGAAGGTGACCTCGCCCGTGACCCCGCCCCAGGTGATCCGTAGCGGCAGCGTCAACACGAAGGACTCGGGGACCAGAACGACGCCGGAAACCGGTGCCTCGGGGGTGACGCTCTCGGCCCCGCCTTCCAGGATCCTGACCCGAAAGGGATGCCGGGCTTCGAAGCTCCTGCCCCCCTGTTCGAGGACAAAGGCCGGCTCCCAACCGCTCTCACCGAGGCTGGTCAGCACGAAATAGAGTGGCCGGTCCTGACCGAGCTCGACGAGACGCTCGCCGAGCTCCCGGCGCTGTTCGGGGTAGGCGAGCGCCAGCAGGCCCAGGTCGGTGATCAAGAGGCTCACGGTATCGGGCCCGGCCACCCCCGGGACAAAGAAGCGAATCCCGACCAGGCCGTTTCCAAGGTCCTCGACCTCGGCCTGGGCACCGGCCGCGGCGTCTGCAGGCGGCGCGGGAAAGGCGAGCACCAGCACCCTGCCATCGGGCAGCGTCAGGGTGTCGGCCTCGACACCGACGTTCAAGCGGCCAAAGGTATCGAGGGGGGCGAACCAACCGTCGGCCCGGAGGATGATCGGAGCCGCGAAACTCACCTCTTCGGCGCCCGCGGCACCGACGCCGGCCCACAGCCCATCAGGCGACCCGGCGAAGAGCGTGAGCACCCCGTCTGGACTCTGCACCGTGATGCTCCCCTCTCCGGGGGTGCTGAGATAACCGAGCGCCCGGAGTACCGGTTCCAGCGCAGCGTACGGCGTCCCGGCTACGCGCGTGGCCGGGACCGAAGCCTGCTGCTGGCCACGAACGACAGGCAACCAGGCCAACAGCAGCACCAGCACAGGTACAGCTTTCACGCTGGGAGCGTAACACGCTTGTTCGGGTAGGGAACAAGGCCCCTTCGGAGGCTCCGATGCGCTACCGTGAGCTGCAATGATCGAGCCGACAGAGGTACGCCGGTGGCCGGCCCACGAGGTCGGTTGCACCTCGGAGTTCTCCTGATCCTCAGCCAAAAACCCCAGGCGGTGGTCTCGGTAGCCGCCCAACCGTTCGCGGTCGGCACCGGTTGCACCACGGAAGGAGGCTGAACCATCGAGAAGGTCCACGGTAAGCTCTCGGGCCTGAAAAAGGGCCAGATCAGACAGCTTGGCAACCTCTACCGAAGGCGACTTCCCCCTGCCGAGACGGTAAGCCTCGAGCTGGCGCGGGCGATGGGCGCTCTGTCGATGGAAGTCTCGAAACCGGTGGCGGTGCTGGTCGATCGCAGGGGTCGCGTGGTGACGGTAGCCGTCGGCGACGCCGAAGCCACGCCCATTCCACCGTGGCACGGCGAACGCGGTTCGCGTCTGTATGGCCTCAGGCTCATCCATACCCATCTCAAACCGGGCGGCCTCTCCGGAGCCGACCTGACCAAGCTGTTCCTCAACCACCTCGATGCCATCGTCGCCGTCGACATCGACCGTAACGACCGTGGCGACACGATTCTTGGAAACGCACACGTGGCCACGATGGCCCCGCCCACCAGTCAGGAGGAGGACTGGATCATCGATCCGCCCAGCAGCCTCCGCGAGGTGGAACAGGTGGACTTCCTGGAACGGCTCCGGGCGCTCGAGGAAGAGTTGGCGCGCGCCCGCGGCCCCCGTGAGGTGCAACGGAGCAGCGAGGAGCGGGCCGTGCTGATCGGTCTCGACACCGACGAGGGGGCCTTCGAGGCCGAATCCCGCCTCGAGGAGCTCGGCGAGCTGGTGCGTTCGGCTGGTGGCGTGGTGGCCCACGGCGAGCTACAGCATCGCAAGAGGATCGACGCCCGCACCCTGGTGGGGCGTGGCAAGCTCAACGAGCTGATCTCGACGGCCTTTCACGAGGATGCCGATCTGCTGGTGTTCGATCGTGAGCTCTCGCCGGCACAAGCGCGAGAAATCGAGAGCCTGACGCAGCTGAAGGTTCTCGACCGTACCCAGGTCATCCTCGACATCTTCGCCCAGAACGCACGTGGCCGCGAGGCCCAGGTCCAGGTCGAACTCGCCCAGCTCCACTACCAGCTGCCGCGCCTCAGCGGACGGGGGCTGGCCCTGTCGCGTCTCGCCGGTGGCATCGGTACCCGTGGCCCCGGCGAGACCAAGCTCGAGGTGGACCGGCGCCGCATCCGCGACCGTATCGTGTCGCTGGAGGCAGCGGTCGACGAGATCAGCCGGCGCCGGGCCCGTACGCGTCGCAACCGAACGATGTCGAGCACCCCGGTTATCGCTCTGGTGGGCTACACCAACGCCGGCAAATCGACGCTGTTCAACGCCCTGGCGAAGGCGGATGCCCGCACCCGCAATCAGCTGTTCGCCACCCTGCGCCCGACCACCCGCGAAGGCTGGCTTCCCGAGCTGGGCGAATGGGGCAGCAAGGTTCTCTACACCGACACCGTGGGGTTCATCCGCGACCTGCCCGCCGAGCTGATAAACGCCTTCCGCGCGACCCTCGAGGCCCTCCACGACGCCAACTTGCTGATCCATGTTGTCGATGGGGCGATGCCCGGAGCCCCAGACCGTATCGACGCCGTGAATCGCATTCTCGATGAGCTGAAGCTGGAACCGCCGCGACTGATTGCCATCAACAAGGCCGACGCTGCCGACGGCGCGGTGGCAGCCCAGCTCGAAGAGCGCTTTCAGGGACTATCGGTTTCGGCCCGGACCGCTAGCGGACTCGACCGTCTCAAGGGCGAACTCGCGGTGCGCTTGAGCCGTCCCCGAAGCGAGGGTCTTCCCAATCCGGCGGAGGGTGCTACCGGTCAGCGACATCGACGTAGCGAACGCCACCACTGAGTGTCATCAGCGATCACTGTACCGCGACCCTCGGTCCCGGTTCCCATACGGCGGTAGCATGGAGCCGTGGCCTTCCCCGATCTGCATGCGTTCCTGACTTTCCTCGAGGCGCGGGGCGAACTGACCCGCATTTCGGAGCCGGTCTCGGCAGAGCTGGAGATCACCGAGATCGCGGACCGCACCGTGAAACAGGGGGGGCCGGCGTTGCTTTTCGAACGGGTCGAGGGTCGGGATTTCCCCCTGGTGATCGGCCTGTTTGGAAGCCGGAAACGCCTGGCCTGGGCACTCGGCGTCGAACGGCTCGACGGGCTTAGTGATCGGCTCCGGCAGCTCCTCGACATCCGTCTCGGGGGTGGCCTCGGCGGCCTCGCCAGCAACCTGCCCAAACTCGGGATCTTGCCCAAGCTGCGCCCGCGCAGGGTACGTCGGGCACCGGTCCAGGAGGTCGTGTGGCGCGGCGACGAGGTCGATCTCAACCGCTTGCCGGTACTGACCTGCTGGCCCGGCGACGGCGGGCCGTTCGTGACCTTGCCGCTGGTCATCAGCAGAGACCCGCTGGCGGGTGACACCAATATCGGCATGTACCGCATGCAGGTGTTCGATAGACGCACGACCGGCATGCATTGGCAACGGCATAAGACCGGTGCGCGGCATCTCGAGAGTGCCCGAAAGGCGGGCACACGCCTGGAGGTAGCGGTGGCCCTGGGGGGCGATCCGGCCCTGACCTACGCCGCCACGGCGCCGCTGCCGGCGCTGCCGGGGGTCAACGAATACACGCTGGCCGGCTACCTGACCGGGCGGCGGGTAGAGCTGGTCAAAGGGCGTACCGTCGACCTCGAGGTTCCGGCCCGAGCGGAGTTCGTGCTCGAGGGCTACGTCGATCCCGAAGAAGCATGGCGGGTCGAAGGACCGTTCGGCGACCACACCGGGTTCTACACCCTCGAGGATCTCTATCCGACCTTCCATGTGACCGCAGTAACGATGCGGCGCGAACCGATCTATCCGGCCACCATCGTGGGTCGCCCGCCGATGGAAGATGCCTTTCTGGTCGAAGCGAGCGAGCGGCTGTTCCTGGTTCCCGCGCAGATAATTCTGCCGGAGCTGGTCGACTACCACATGCCGCCGGCCGGGATCGCCCACAATCTGGTGCAAATCGTGATCGACAAACGCTATCCGGGACAGGCCTACAAGGTCGCCAACGGGCTGTTGGGTTTGGGGCAGATGATGTTCGCCAAAGTGCTGTTGGTCACCGATGACGACGTGGTGCCCCAGGATCACCTCGCGTTCTGGCGCACCGTCCTGCGGCACGCCCTGCCGGGCCGCGACCAGCAGTTCGCCAAGGGGCCGATCGATGTCCTCGATCACGCCAGCCGGGCTTGGAGCTACGGGAGCAAGCTGATCATCGACGGCACGCGCAAACACGATGAAGAGGGCGGAGCAGCCGACTGGAAGGCCAATCCGGAACGCCCCAACGCCGCCCTTCCCAACCACGATGAGGTGGTCGACCAGCACCAGCCTGCCGGCGGCTTCTGGTTCCTGACCACGCGCAAGGTGCGGCCAGGCCAGGGGCGCCACCTGGGCGAATGGGCGGTCCGGCAGCGTGCCGCCGAGGGGGTGCGCCTCGTGGCGGTGGTCGACCACGAAACCGATCCGAGCGACTTCGAAGCGGTCATGTGGACGCTACTCAACAACATCGACCCGGAACGGGACGTTCAGATGGTCGATGGCGGTCACGGCCCCGCATTCATCTTCGATGGCACCCCCAAGCTGGCTGCCGAAGGGTTCACCCGGGCCTGGCCCGAAAAGATCGTGATGAGTCCCGAGATCAAGGCGCAGGTCGACCGTCGGTGGCAAGATCTTTTTGGCGCTTCCAAACCGGGCGCGCACGCGTTGTGACATGCATCATCGGTCTGTCGCGGGGGTCCAACCCGCGTTCTGGACTAGGTCATCCAGTGTGGCGAGCGCCGGACAACCGCCGGCCCGCTAAGGACCCGGGGCGATCTCGACCCGGTTCTTGCCCTTCCTCTTGGCCTCGTAAAGGGCGGCATCCGAACGCGCTATCAGATCGTCGATCTTGTCGCCGGCCCGGTAGCTGGCCACCCCGAAACTGAGGGTAACAGCGAAGCGATCGGCCAGCGGGTGGGCAGCGACGTAGGCGCACATCACCTCGGCCAATTGGGCGGCATCCTCGAGCTGGGTTTCGGGGGTGAGGATCAGGAACTCTTCACCGCCCCAACGGCCGATCCGATCGGCCGCCCGAATGGAGTGGCTCAGGCGATTGGCCAGCTCGACCAGAACCTCGTCCCCGGCAGGGTGCCCATAGCGGTCGTTGAGCCGCTTGAAGTCGTCGATGTCGGTCATGATCACGCTAAAGGGACGGTCGTAGCGCTTGGCACGCATGAGCTCGTTGTCGAGGGCGCGCTCCACGTGGCGGCGGTTCCCAAGGCCCGTCAGCGTGTCGGTGTTTGCCAACTTGCGCATGGCGTCGGCAGTCTCTTCCAAGCTGCGATAGCGGCGCAAAAAGGTGGCGAAGAAGAACATGGTAGCGATGAGCACGGCGTTGGCGAGATAGACCTGGAGCAGAACGAATACCACGTCGCCGGCCCGGTCCTGCCTGACCCGCACCGGTTGGTGTTCAAGCGGCTTCAACGCTGACCCTCCCTACGCGACGTGGACAACGTGGAAGTGGGGAGAACACCAGCCTCGTTGCAGCGATCAGTCTCTGAGGGTGTGGGTGACGCGAACGTTGACCGGAGCGGTGGATGGCGTGGCGTTTTTAGCGTCATCGAGCAGGTCATCGCTCCGAAGCTGAGGCCGGGGCAGATCGTGGTGGGTCAGGCCCACCAAAGGGGGTGCACCGCAAACCGGACCCCGATCAGCAGCAGCCCACCAAAGGCGACGAGGGGCGCGTTGGACTCTGCGGATCGCGAGCCTGTCCGGGTTCGAACGCCAGGTATATAAGCAGGTTGAACACCGGCAGCCACAGGTAGACCGCTACCGCCGGGGTAGACAGAGGACCCGTCCCCTGAATGTAGAGCGCAAATAGGAGCACGACCGCAAAGATGCCGGCGGTGGTTGCCAGCAGCACGATTTCGATGCTGCGGATCGGAATTGAGGGAATCGCTGCCAGCACCGCCAGCATGGTCATGATGCCGGTCGAGAAGACGATGACCGCACCATAAAAGCCAGGCATGGAAGCCAGATAATTGTTGAGGAAGAGGACGATAATGGACGCCGCAGCGAGGATGGGTAGGACGACCTGGTAGACCCGCCGTTTGCCGCGATCGGGTACCCATCGTCCGGGGGCGCCGTGCTGCACCATGGTTCGGGTTATAGCATGTGCCGTCGCTTCACGAGGCGCGATTTTCCGCTCTGGACGCGTCGCCGTAACGCCACCTGGCTAGCGCCGCAGCCAGCATGAACAGGGCCGCCTGGCTGAGAACGATGGTGCTGCCGCTAGGGGCATCTATCACGAACGAGAGCAGCAGTCCGACGACCGTGGCGAGCACCCCGATGATCACGCTGATCACGGTCATCTGCAGCAACGACCGCGCCAGCAACCGGGCACCGGCAGCCGGGATCACCAGATAGGCGGCCATGAGCACCACCCCGACCACCAGAGCGCTCACGGCGATGATCACCGCCGCGACCGCGAACAGCAGGTACTCGAGTGCTCGGGTTCGGATACCGTCGGCGCGCGCAAGTTCGTCGTCGAAGGTAGCGTAGGCGATTCGCCCCCAGAGACCGATAAGTAGCGCCAGCGACAGCGCCGTCACCACCGCAATGGTCACCAGGTCACCCTGGCGAACACCGAGGATCGAGCCGAAAAGAATGTCGAAAAAATCGATTCCGACCTCGATGTCTGGGGGAATGATCGAGAAGAACAGCACCCCTGCCGCCACCGACACCGCAAAGAAGACGCCGATGACGGTATCGGCGCTCAGCCCGGTGTGATCGCGAACCCACGCGATCCCCAGTGCGGCCAACAGCGCAAACGGCACGGCCACCAGCAGCGGTTCCTGGAGCAGGAAGACGTTTACGCTCGACAGGCCCGTTACGAACACCACAAAGGCTCCCAGACCCATGCCCCCAAAGGCGGCATGGGCGAGCCCATCGCCGAGAAAGGCGAGGCGCCGCTGGACCACGAACACCCCCAGAAGTCCGTTCATTGCCGCGATGAGGATGCCGGCGATCAGCGCCCGCTGCATGAATGGGAACGAGAGGGCGTCGATCAGCTCGGCCATAGCTTAGAAGGTCAGCAGTCCGTGGTCGTGATGCTGGTGCCCGTAGGCCTCCCGCAGGCACGGTTCACACAGCACTTCCTCGGGCGTGCCAAAACCGTGGATCGTGCGGTTCAGCACCGCCACCCTATCGGCGTGGTAGCGGGCAGCTGCCAGATCGTGGGTGATCATGGCGACGGCTGCGCCCGTCTCGGCCTGATAGCCCTCGAGCAGATCGTAGAGGTCGTGTTCCGCGAGGAAGTCGACGCCGGTGGCTGGTTCGTCGAGCAGAATGATGTCTGGCCGACGGACTATCGCTCGGGCCAGAAAGGCCCGCTGCAGCTCGCCGCCCGAAAGCCGCGCGAGCGGTCGCTGCGCCAGGCCCGCAGCACCAACCAGATCGAGGGCCTCGCGTGCCAACTGTCGTTCTCGAGTGGTGGTCCGAGCGGGCCAGCGGCGCCGCAGGCCCGACACCACCAGATCGCGGGCGAGGGCCGGAAAGCTGCGATCGAAGGTCTTGAGCTGCGGTACGTAGCCGATCCGTTCCGGGGCGACGCCAGCATGGTGCCCGAAGATGGCAGCGTGGCCTCGCTGCGGTTTGACGAGTCCGAGCGCGACCTTGAAGAGCGTCGATTTGCCGGCACCGTTGGGTCCAACCACCGCCAGAAAGTGCCCTGGCTCGAGGTCGAGCGTGATATCGCTCAGGATCTCGGCGTCGCCATAGCGCACGGTGACGCGGTGGACGTGGAGGGCTGGGGGCTTCAGGGTACCCTCCTAACGGCCGTGCTCGAGCTGAAGGGCAGCGGCGATCACGGAGGCATTGTAGCGCAGCAGTTGCTGGTAGCTGTCGAGCCCCTCGGTGCCCCCTAAGGGGTCGAGGATGTAGAGATCTACGCCCGCACTCTCGGCCACCACCTCGGCCGGTCTCCCGTTCAATTGACGTTCGGCGAATACCGCCGTCGCCTCCGCGGCCGCTATTTGGGCGAGGGCTGCGACCAGATAGCGGGGGCTGGGTTCGCGTCCCGGAAACGGTTCGATCTCGACGATGAGGTTGAGACCGTAACGCCGGGCGAAGTGGGGCCAGGCGTCGTGGAATGGAACAAAGGGCGCCCCCTGGGCGCAAGCCAGGATCACGGCCAACTCCCGATCGAGCTCGATAAGGTCCGCGACCAGGGCGGCTGCGTTGCTCCGGTAGCCATCGGCGTACTCGGGGTCGAGCTCCGCCAAGCGCTCGCTGAGGGCCTCGACCGCCTGCACCATGGCGAGCGGATCGAGCCATACATGCGGATTCACGCCTGAGAGTTCGTCGTCCCGGTCCGACTCGGCAGTCCCCACCTCGGCACCACGATCCCCGTCGACGAGCGCGAGATCGATCACGTCGAGGATCACGAGAACGGAGCCTTGACTGCCACTGGCGTCGATCAGGCCCTCGAGCCAGGTGTCGATCCGACCGTTGAGGACTATCAGGTCCGCCGCAGCCACTCGAGCGACATCTCGGGGGGTGGGGTCGAAGGTGTGGGGTGACGCACCCGGGGGCAGCAATCGGACCACCTCGGCTCGCCGACCGGCAAGCTGCCGGACGAGATCGAAATAGGGGTGGATCGACGTCACCACCGTGGGCTGTGCCACAGCCCACGAGCACGCGGCCAACAACAACATCTGGATACGGCGATAGGTTGTCACAGCTCCGACTCCCACAGCACGAACCGGTGATAACGAGAATTCATTCTCAATCGAACTCTACCAGATAGCTTTGGTGCCGGGCAACCTTGGAAAAGACCTCTATGGCAAAGACCATAGTCCGAACGTGCGGGCGAAGAGCGGCGATACGGCCCCACAACATTCGAAGGACCATGGGCGTCCCAGGTGGCGTGTCTGGGCCTGACCTGCTGATGTGTTGAGCGTGCTTTACGAGGGCTTGTGCGGGTTTACGAACAGGGTCGGGTCCATCTGCCGCAAGGCTTTGGCGCTGAGCCACACCTTGTTCGGTTTACCATCGACCCAGATGGTGCGTTTTTGCAGATTCGGTTTCACCATTCGCTTGCGCACCGAGTTGCCGGCCTTTTTCAGGCCTACGCCGCCCCGCTTTTTGGGGGAACCCTTGCGTTTGCTGGTGCGAACGCTCCTCGTTTTCTTGCCGGTTACGGCACACACTCTCGGCATTTCGTCCTCCATAACCGTGCGGTTGTGGTCCCAAGCCAGCGCTGGGAGACCGCCCCGGCATCGATCGCAAACGCGCCATGTTAGCACAGGCGCAGCCGCGCTTGCCAGCTCGAGCGAACCGGAACCTGTAGCCACGTACAATGCCCTCATGCACCGCCAGGAGCTTGCCACCGCGATCTACCGCCGTTCACACCTCACCGGGGAGTTCGTGCTCCGGTCGGGGGCGATCAGCCACCACTACTTCGACAAGTATCTGTTCGAGGGCGACCCAGGGTTGCTGCGGGCGATCTCCGAAGCGCTCGTGCCGCTGGTTCCCGACGACGTCGACGCGCTGGCCGGCCTCGAGACCGGTGGCATCCCCCTGGCGGTGATGCTGTCGCAACTCAGCGGCCTGCCGACGCTGTTCATACGCAAGGAGGCCAAGACCTACGGAACCTGCAAGCTCGCCGAGGGAGGCGACATCGCCGGTCGCCGGCTGCTGATCGTGGAGGACGTGGTGACCTCCGGCGGGCAGGTCGCGCACTCGGCGAGAGATCTCCGGGAGCGGGGGGCGACCATCGCCAGGGCGATATGCGTCATCGACCGACAGGCTGGTGGGACCGAGAACCTCGCCGCTGCCGAGATCGAGCTGCGGGCGCTGTTCACCATGGAGCAGCTCGAGGTCAGCTCCTAGCCGGGCTGGCGCCTTCCGACCTAGGGCGAGGCCGCGCGGTAGAGTTAGGCATGGCCGAAGACACCCTGTTCGCACGCATCGTGGCCGGTGAGATCCCGGCCGACATCGTCTTTCAGGACGAGCTGGTCACCGCCTTCTGCGATATCAATCCGCAGGCACCGGTCCACATTCTGATCGTTCCCAACCGCGCGATCCCCACCGTAGACGACGTCACCCCGACAGACGAAGTGGCGCTCGGGCGGATGTTCACGGCTGCCAGGAAGATCGCCGAGCAGAAGGGTCTGCGCCACGGGTACCGGCTGGTGATCAACTGCAAAGAGCATGGGCACCAGGAGGTCTTCCACCTCCATATGCACTTGGTCGGCGGCCGCCCGTTGGGGCCGATGCTGATGCGACCGGACGGCTAGCCCCCCCGTCGGCCACACCGACGCCCTGCTAGACTTGGTTCCATGGAACGCAGCACCGCGCAGCGCCGCGCCATCTTTCACGCTCTGCAAAGGGCTCAGGGGCCACTCACCCCACACGAGGTGCACGAGCTCGCTACCGAGGATATGCAGGGGCTCGGGCTCGCCACCGTCTACCGCAACCTCAACCGCCTCGAGGAGGCCGGCGAGGTAGTGGTGGTGCACCTGCCGGGCGAATCGACGCGCTTCGAGCCGGCCGGCCGCGGCCACCACCATCACTTCCGTTGTCAGCGCTGCGATCAGGTGTTCGAACTCAGCACCACCTGTCCGGTCGCGGTGCTCGAGGGTATCGCGCTCCCCGGTGGGTTCCACGTCACCCACCACGAACTGACCCTGTACGGACTCTGTACCGAGTGCCAGTGAGATAGAGGGGCCGACCGCACCAGCGTGGCTGTCCGGTCGGTCGCTTCGCTGCCAGCTGTCCATCCCCCTGAGAGAGGGGTACCGGTCGATGTCGGCTACCGCGACGGGCCTTGCTCGTTGCCACATGGTCTCCATCGAGCGCTGCACCGCCTGGGACATGCTAGCGTCGGGCCATGGGCGCCCTCGACCTGATCGGTCAAGCGCTCAGGTTGCGGCCTGAGGCCTTTGCACTCCTGGAGACACAGCCCGGCGGGTTGCGCTTAGCGCTGTGGGTCGTGTTCTTCGCCGGTCTTTCGTCGGCCCTGGGGCAGAGCCTGGTGCTGTTCGTGAACCGGGTAACGCCCCGGCGCCTCATCGCAAGCCTGGTGGTTTCGGCGGGTATATTCGCAGTTTCGTTTCTGTTTTGGGTGGCCTCGATCTGGTTGGTCGCGGGCCAACTCTTCGATCGGGACCGCCTCTTCATCGATGTGGTGCGGGCTGTAGGCCTGGCCTACGCCCCCCAACTGTTCGGATTCTTTGTGCTCACGCCCTACCTGGGGGCAGCCATTGCCGCTGTCCTGTCGATCTGGCTGCTGCTCGCCACCCTGGTGGCGACGCAGGTGGTGTTCGGCATTCCCCTGGCGCCGGCCGTGGCTAGTGCTGCGCTGGGCTGGCTGTTGCTGCAAGTCGGTCAGCGGACGGTGGGGCGGCCCCTGGTATGGCTAACCCGGCGCCTGCGGCAGGCGGTTGCCGGCACTGCGCTGGACCCCTTCCGCGATCCATCACACGACGGCCGAGACCGCTGATGCCCCTGCTCGACATTCTGACCTTCCTGGGGGTAGTGCTGGTCGCCATCCTGGTGTTCGGAGCGCTGGCGCCGCTCGAGACGCTCGGCTGGTGGGCCGGCTGGTTCGGGCGACCTCGCGAGGCCACCGAACCACGATTCGAGGACGATTCCACCCGCAGGGCTCAGCACTATTTGGTGTTTCTTTCGGGTATTCACAGCGTCGCTGGCGCCGCCTTTGCGCGTCGCGAAATCGACCTGCTCGAGCGGCTCCGCGAACAGCTTCCCGCAGTCGAAGTGCTCGAGGTATTTCCCTATTCGGTGACCAACCGGGCCCTCACCGGCCAACGAGCCTTCGCCTGGTTCTGGCGCTGGGCGCTGTCGATGAAGCTCAGCAACCGGGCGCTGGCCGGCCTCGCAGGATCCGTGATCAACCTGCGCAACCTGTGGCAGGTGGCGGTCTCGGCCGACCGGCGTTACGGGCCCCTCTACAACCACGGCAGCGCCGACCTGATCGTGGACGCGCTGCTTCACCGCGGCTACGATCTACAGCGGTTCCAGATCAGAATGATCGTGATTGGTGACTCCGGCATGCTCAAACCAACCCAACACATCCCCCAACGACACCGTCGATAGCGCAGCCGCGATCGCAGAGTCCAACGCTCCCCTCGTCCTCGCCCCCACAGCTTTCACGAACGCCTTTATCTTCGAAAAAGCCAACTCAATGGGGTTGAAGTCCGGACTGTACCCAGGCAACAACACCAACTCGCACCCCCTCGCCTCGATCGCCTCCCGCACCTCCGGTTTGCGGTGCACCCCCAGCTGATCCATCACCACGATCTGCCCCGGCCTCAGCTTCGGAGCGATGACCTGCTCGATGTACGCTAAAAACGCCACGCCATCCACCGCTCCGGTCAACGTCATCGCGTCACCCACACCCTCATCGAGACTGATCGCTGCAACGAGGCTGGTGTTCTCCCCACGGTTCTTCGGCACCCTACCCACGGCACGTTGTCCACGTGGGGCGTAGGCGTAGGGCAGGGTCATGGCGACGTTGAAGCCGCTCTCATCGACGAACACCAACCGGTGCGGGTCAATACCTCTGATCCAAGCCAGGAACCTCCACCGGGCCTCTGGATTCTGTTCACTCGCGTAGATCGTCTTTTTTTTCTCGTCGATCCCAATCTCTGTACCCAGCGGCACATGGTCGCTCTGCTGATGCGGACGCCGGTTCTCTCCAAGAAAAGGTCGCAGCGCTGGTCGTGGGTGAGGTCGTTGCTGATGAGGCTCTGCTCAACCCATGCCTGGTGCTCATGGAGGGCGCTGGGGCGGCCCGGGGAGGTTCTGGGGGTGAGATCTCCACTTTGGCGGTAGCGGCGGAGGTAGCGACTGACGGTGGCGGTTCCAACGTCGAACGTGTCTGCGGCTTCATGGAGGGTGTAACGCTTGTGTAGGACGGCGTTTACGATGCGTTCTCGGAGGTCGGTAGAGTGCGCCATGCCTCAGCATGAAGCACGATCACTCAATGCGCAACCCGCTGTAAATGCCTGCGCACCCATCACCCTAGTCGGCTACAGCGGTGGTGGCCAGATCGCGGTAGGCGCTGCCGGTCACCTCAAGGAGCTGATCGATGCGGACGTTTCGGTGATCGCGCTCGGGGGCGTGCTAAGTGCCGACCCGGGGTTGGCTGCGGTGCACCGGCTCTACTATCTGGCCGGCCGCAAGGATCGGATTCACCGCTTCGGCACCCTGCTGTTCCCTGGACGCTGGCCGGTCTTCAGCTACTCGAGCTGGAACCAGGCGAAGGCTCAGGGCCGCGTGCGGATCGTGGACATGGGTCCGGTAGATCACACCGGACGGGGCGGCTATCTGGACAACATGGCGATCCTGCCCGATGGACGGAGCCACCTGCAGCAGACGGTGGAGGTCATCGCCGGGTTCATTCAGGGTCGAGGACCGCCAGCGAAGGCTACCGGAACGGCCTAGCTGCACGGACGGCACAAACCGGGCCTCGGCGCACTGCGACAGCGCCCATGATCCTACCTCTAGAGATTCAGCTGTACTCGCCCCACACGTCGCGGAGCACCCCACAAACTTCGCCGAGGGTCGCCGCGGCTCGGAAGGCCGCCAGGACATAGGGAAAGAGATTGTCGTCGCTGCCGGCGGCGTTGCGTAGCTGGGCGAGGACGGCGTCCGTCGCACGCTGATCGCGGGCCTGGCGGTAGTCGCGGAGCTGGCGCTCACGTTCGCCCTGCACGGCAGGGTCGATGGTCTGGATTGGGATCGCGGGTTCCTCCTCAACCTCGAAGCGGTTGACGCCCACGATCACCTGCTCGTCCGACTCGATCTGGCGCTGGTAGCGGTAGGCCGACTCTTCTATCTCCGCCTGGATAAAGCCCGCCTCGATCGCCTCGACGCTGCCGCCGAGGTCTTCGACCTGCCGCAGCAATTCGCCGGCTTCGGCTTCGACGGCATCGGTGAGCCGCTCCAGATAGTAGCTGCCGGCCAGCGGGTCGACGGCGTCCACCACCCCGGTCTCATAGGCCAGCACCTGCTGCGTGCGCAGGGCGGTGCGGGCCGCCTCGGAGGTAGGCAGCCCCAGCGCCTCGTCCTTGGCGTTGGTGTGGAGGCTCTGGGTGCCGCCCAACACCGCCGACAGGGCCTGGTACGCCGTGCGCACAACGTTGTTGTCGGGCTGCTGGGCGGTCAGGGTGCTGCCGCCCGTCTGGGTATGAAAGCGCAGCTTCATGGCTCTGTCATCGACCGCGCCGAACGCGTCGCGCATGATATGTGCCCACATGCGCCTGACGGCGCGGAACTTGGCAATCTCCTCGAAGAAGTGACTGTGACAGGCAAAGAAGAACGACAGCCTGGGGGCAAAGGCGCCGAGCTCGAGCCCCGCCGACAGGGCCGCCCGCACGTAGGCCTTGGCGTTGGCAAGCGTAAACGCAATCTCCTGGGCAGCCGTGGCGCCCGCCTCGCGAATGTGATAGCCCGAGATGGAGATCGTATTCCAGTTCGGCAGCCGCTCGGCGCAGTAGGAGAACAGGTCGGTGATCAGACGCATGCTGGGTTGGGGCGGGTAGATGTAGGTGCCGCGGGCCACGTACTCTTTGAGGATATCGTTCTGAACCGTGCCGCCGATCTGCTCGGCGGCCACCCCCTGCTCCTCGGCCACCAGCAGGTAGAGGGCCAGCAGCATCATCGCCGGAGCGTTGATGGTCATCGAGGTGGTCACCCTGTCGAGGGGGATCTCCTCGAACAGGGCGCGCATATCGTCGAGGGTAGCGATCGATACCCCGACCTTGCCGACCTCGCCGGCGGCGGACGGGTGGTCGGGATCGAGACCCAGCTGGGTCGGCAGATCGAAGGCGACAGAGAGGCCCATGACGCCCTGCTCGATAAGGTACCGGTAGCGCCGGTTGGACTCCGCGGCCGACCCGAAGCCGGCGTACTGCCGCATCGTCCACAGCCGCTCGGAGTACATGCCCCGATAGATGCCGCGCGTGAACGGGTAGCTGCCGGGCTGGCCCAGCCGCTCGGCCAGACCCTCGGGAGGGTCGTCGTAGCGGTTCTCCATAGCAAGGAGTATACGACCGCAGAAATACTAGCGACGGCACCGTTGAGTAAAGGATACTTGACTTATCTCTATGTTTCATTTACAGTATGTAAAGAGAGCTTTACTTCTAGAGGGGATTACCATGGCTTCAAAACGACCCACCCGAAACTGGCGGCGGTTCATCATCGGTCTTGCACTCTACGCCGTCGTCATCGTGCTGCTGTCGCTGTTCCTGGACGCCGACCGGTTCCCCAGCTACCTGCTGGTGCTACTCGCACTCGTCCCTATGGTCCCGGCCATCTGGGGCATGGTGGGCTGGATCGACGCGGTACGCACCATGGACGAACTGCAGCTGCGCACCCTCAGCGAAGCCGGTCTGTTCGCGCTCGGGATGACAGCGATCGCCAGCCTCGGCTACGGCCTGCTCGAGGCCTACGCCGGCTTCCCCAAGTTGAGCATGTTCTGGGTCTGGTTCCTGATCGCCTTCAGCTACCTGATCGGCCTCGCCCGAGCCCAGGTCCGGTACCGCTAGCCGTGGCCCTCGACAGCAACCTCATGAGCCGTCCAAAAAGTATCGTACGAGCTCCGGAGCGGCCGTGAAGAACCGTCTCCGGGTCCTCCGGGCCGAACGCCGTTGGTCGCAGGCCGACCTCGCCAAAGAGCTCGGCGTTTCGCGCCAGACCGTGAACGCCATCGAAACCGAGAAGTACGATCCCAGCCTGCCGCTCGCCTTCCGGATTGCGCGGACCTTCGACCTCGCCATCGAGGAGGTCTTCGAAGAGAGATCCGGCGGCTAGCCGACAGCACAGCTGACAGGTAAGCTGTGGCCGTGCACCGTCGCTACCTCACGCTCCCGTCACCGGCCGTTGGCCGCGACATGCAACTTCTGGTGTTCGGCCACTACGGCGCTCCCATGATCGCCTTTCCGTCCGGCGGCGGCCAGTACTTCGACTTCGAAGACAACGGCATGGTCGAGAGCGTCCGCTCCCTGATCGAGGGGGGAAAACTGAAGCTCTACTGCCCCGAGAGCCTCGACAACGAATCGTGGCTCCGAGCCGATATCGACATCCATTGGCGCGGTGTTCGCTATCAGGCCTACGAGGACTATCTGCTGCGCGACCTGGTCCCCTTCATCCGTCAAGACTGTCAGCTCCCCGACGGTCGCATCGGACTGGTGGGCTGCAGCATGGGCGCCTATCACGCCGCCAACTTCGGACTCAAACACCCCAACGTGTTCCACTACGCCCTGTGCATGTCCGGGCGCTACGATCTCGAGGCCTTCCTCAACGCTGCCAGCTCCGACGATACCGTCTACTTCAACAACCCCATGGTCTATCTCGACCACCTTCACGACGACAGCCTCGAGTACCTGCAGCGCCACGCCCACCTGGCGTTGGTCTGCGGCCAGGGAGCCTGGGAAGACAAGTGCCTAGCCGAAACCCGCCGCCTCGCCAACCTGCTCGAGGAAAAGGGCGTCAGCTACGAACGCGATATCTGGGGAACCGACGTGGAGCACCACTGGTACTGGTGGCGAAAGCAGTTTCCGTACCACCTGGAGAAGGTGCTGGCGTAAGGAGTAGAAGATTTAGGGAAGTAGGAAAATAAGGGTAAGTGAGGTAAGGATTAGAGGATTTGGGGAGATGAATTGGGGAGATGAATTGGGGAGATGATTTCGGGGCTCTCGGAGCCAGAAGATATGGAATAGCCGAAGAAAAGGTCACCCTGTGAGTCTCCTCCAGCAGAAGATATGGAATAGCCGAGGCATGAAGACGCTAACGGTGTCTTGCTTGTTCTTATAAACCCTCTTCTGGCGGAGGAGGCTCTATGAGGCTCCGTAGCCCCTGAAGAGACCACCGAAGGGGGGCTCTGAAGGACCCCGTAAGAACCCTGACCAAAGGGAAGGGGTCTGAAGGGGACCCAAATCTTCTTCTACTTTTCTGAAGGGGACCCAAACCTACTACTTTCTGAAGGGGCCCCAAAAAATTCTTATCCTTTGATTTCGGCTCCGTGCTCGAGCACGACCGGCGCGGAGCGTTCTGCAGACTCGTACGCCGCCAGCGCCACCCGCAAGGCCTGGTAGCCGTCGTTCCAGGTGACCGGCGGCTCACCTCCGTCGCGCACGCAGGCTAGGAAAGCCTCGATCATGGCGAGGTCGGAGTTGGCCCCCCAGCCGAGCCAGCTGGCCTGCGGCGATTCGCTCGCGCTGTACAGGTCGAGGTGCTGGGCAAACACGTCCACCTCGGTGGCACCGCGCTCGCCGAACAGCTCCATCTTCACGTGGCCCCAGCTAGGGTAGACCGCCTCCGGGCGGCTCCACGAGCAGTCGATGGTCGCGAACACCCCGTCCTCGAAGCCGACGGTGATGAGGCCGGCGGTGTCCACCTCGACGTCGGGGTGGAAGGGGTTGCCGACCTCGGCGTAGACGGTGCGCGCCTCGCCGCCCAGCAACCAGCGGTAGAGGTCGAGCAGGTGAACGGTGTGATCCATGACGGCGCCGCCGCCGGCCAGTTCGGGGTCGGCGAACCAGGCGCGGTGCCTCCTGGGAATCTCGGCGTGGTTGATCCCGTTGATGGCCCGCACCCGGCCGAGGTCGCCGCGATCGATCATCGCTTTGAGAGCGATGGTGCTGAGTTCGAAGCGCATCGGAAAGGCGGTCATGAAGGTCACGCCGGCCCGGTCCACAGCGCGCTTCATGGCCTCGGCGTCGGCAAGTGTGGAGGCGATCGGCTTTTCGCACAGCACGTGGCAGCCGGCTGCGGCTGCGAGCTCGACATGGTCTCGGTGGTTGGCGTTCTCAGAGCAGATCACCAGGGCGTCCGGACCGGCAGCAACGAGATCCTCATGGCGCTCGAACCAGCGCAGGCCGTAGGCGTCGGTGGCCTGCCGTCCGCGGATCGGATCGGTGTCGGAAAAACCGATCACTTCGACGTCCTCGAACGCAGGGAGAAGGCTGGCATAGGTGTCCGCGTGAACGTGGGCGAAGCTCAGAATCCCGACCCGCATCTCAACCGGCCTCCAGCGTCACGGGACCACCGGAAGCCAGCGAGCTGCGCGCCGCCTGTGCGATCCGCACCGCTTCGAGCGCGTCGCGAGCCGTCACCGAGAAGGGCTCATCGTGCACGATGCCGCGATAGGCGTGCTGCAACTCGAGCGTGAAGGGATCATCGGCGACGGCGCTGGTGGGTACGCCCACCCTGGCGACGTGGTCGTCGGAGTCCTTGAGGAAGGTCTTCACCGGTTCGCTGTCGTCGCTGCGCCATTCGAGGACCCCGGTGCTGCCGGCGATATCGAAACTGGTCCTGAACACACCCGGCGGGTAGGCCCAGCCCCCCTCGACGAGGGCCATGGCGCCGCTGGCGAAGCGAAGGGTGACCAGGGCGTAATCGCCGGCAGCATCGGCCTCGCCGGCCCGGATTGAACGGGCGTAGACACGCTGCACCTCGCCACCGAGCCAGCGAGCGTAGTCGAGATCGTGAATCATGATGTCGAGCAGCAGGCCGCCGGAGCGCGCCTCATCGGCGAACCAGCCCTCGTCGCCGATCGGCTGGTAGGAGACCCGTTTGAGGCGCATCACGCCGACATCGCCAATCTTGCCGGCAGCCACGACCCGTTGGGCCGCCAGGTATTGAGGGAAGAAGCGCACCACCATGCCCACGAACAGCCGCACCCCGGCCTGCTCACACGCCTCGATCATGGCTTCGCCGTCCTCCACGGTGAGCGCGATCGGCTTCTCGCAGACGACGTGCTTGCCTGCCTCGGCCGCCTGCAGCACCAGCTCCTTGTGGAGGTCGGACGGGGCACAGACATCGACGATGTCGACCGTCGCCAACAGGTCCTGGTAGTCCTCGTAGGCCGTCACGCCAAGAGCCTCAGCCAGCGGTTGGGCCGTGGCGCGGTTCTTGGCCACGACGCCGACCAGGTCCGCGCCGGTGGTCGCCCAGGCCGCGGCGTGCACCGTGCCCATGGTCCCTGCTCCAACGATGCCGACACGCATTGTTTCCTCCTCGTGATGGTGGGGCCGCTTACCGCGCCCTCACCCACTAGAGATCATGGTACACCTGCCACTCGGGTTCGTTCTGGTAGATCCAGCGGTAGTACTCCTTGGCCTCCAGCTCGCCGGCCGCCGCCTCGTCGACGATCACCTTGCAGTTGGGATGGAGCTGCAGGGCGGTGGCGCTGATCATGGCGGTGATGGGGCCTTCGGTCGCCTTGGCCAGCATCGCGGCCTTGCGGCGTCCGGTCACCAGCATCACGATCTCGCGGGCCTCGAGGATGGTGCCCACGCCCATGGTCAGGGCCCGCACCGGAACCGCCTCGAGGTCGCCCCCGAAGAGCGCAGCGTTCTGCCGCCGGGTGGTCGGGGTCATCGCCTTCTCGCGGGTGCGCGACATCAGCTGACGAGAGCGGCTCGTTGAAGCCGATGTGACCCGACGCGCCCAGGCCCAGGAGTTGGGTGTCGATTCCGCCTGCCAGGGCGATGGCCGCCTCGTAGCGCCTGGCCTCGGCCTCGAGGTCTGTGGCCAGGCCGTCGGGCAGATGGGTGTTGGCGAGGTCGATGTCGACGTGATCGAAGAGCCGCTCGCTCATATAGCGGTGGTACGATCTCGGGTCCTCCGGAGCCAGACCCACGTACTCGTCGAGGTTGAAGGTTCGACAGCCGGAAAAGTCGAGACGTTCCTCGCGGTGCAGGCGGATTAGCTCTCGATATAGACCCTCCATGGTGCGGCCGGTAGCGCAGCCCAGCACCAGCTCCGGGCGGGTCCGCAAACGCTGGGCGACGATAGCGGCGACGAGCCTGGCGGCCTTTTCCGGCGTCGCCTGGATCAGAAT
Organism: Trueperaceae bacterium; assembly: GCA_963662295.1. GTDB lineage: Bacteria > Deinococcota > Deinococci > Deinococcales > Trueperaceae. The sequence continues at coordinate 87,104 of OY759346.1, read as the reverse complement.
TTCCACTTCGGCCTCCACCCTCCCGAAAGGACACCCGAACCGTTCAACTGATGGACCGATGTTACCCCTTGCGCCTACATCAGATCGCGAACCGGTCTCGATCGGCGTCCTCGAACACACTATGATCTTGTCACGAGGAGGGCGTCTCACATGGCCAACATTCTTCGAGGCGTGGTCATCACACCCCAGGGGCCGGTAGGGGCGGAGCTCGGCTTCGAGCGGCGCATCGAAGCCATCGTTCCAGCGGACGTCTCAGGCCCCTTCATCGTACCGGGGTTCATCGACACCCACGTCCACGGGGGCGACGGGAGCGACACCATGGACGGCCATCAGGGGGTCCGGACGCTGGCCCGGTTCCACCTTCGGCACGGCACCACCACCCTCTACCCCACTACCATCACCAACCCGTGGGAAACTGTCATCAGGGCTCTTGATGGGGTGGCCGCGGTGCAGGCTAGCCGTGACCCCGAGCTGCCGAGCATCCCGGGTGCCCACCTCGAGGGACCGTTCATCAGCCCCAAGCGGTTAGGGGCCCAGCCGCCCCACACGGTTTCGCCCACTTCCAAGCGCATCGAAGCCCTGCTCGAGCTGGATGTCGTACGGCTGGTGACCCTGGCCCCGGAAATTCCCCATGCTGTCGATGCCGCCACCCGCTTCGCACAGGCGGGCGTACGCGTCAGCGTCGGTCACAGCGCGGCTTCCTACGATTCGACATGGCGCCTGATCGAGGCCGTACGGGCGGTCGGGGGAACTGTCGGGTTCACCCATCTGTACAACGCCATGAGCGGCCTGACGGGACGCGAACCCGGGGTGGTAGGGGCCGCGCTGTCCGACCATGACAGCTTCGCCGAGCTGATCCTGGACAACCATCATGTCCATCCCGCCAGCGCTCGCGCCGCCCTGGCTGCCAAGAGCGGGCACCTTCACCTCATAACCGACGCCATTCGGGCTTGTGGCACGCCCGTAGGCCGTTCTGAACTGGGGGGTCAACCGGTCACCGTATCGGGCGGCGTTGCCAGACTGGTTGACGGCACCCTGGCCGGCAGCCTGCTCACGCTCGATCAGGCGCTGCGCAACGCCACCGACCTGGGACTCGAGCTGTGGCAGGTGAGCCAGCTGCTGTCGGGCGTCCCGGCCCGCTACCTGGGGCTCGATGATCGCGGCGAGATCGCCGTCGGCAAGCGCGCCGATCTGGTGCTCCTCGACGATCGACTCGAAGTTCTCGAGGTCTACGTTGCAGGCAGGCACGCCTACGGCTAACGTCGAGCGGTGCAAAAAACCTATTCGGCTCAGCCCACGAACGCCATCAGGCGCTCGAGCGCCTCGACGAGCAGCGGCTCGGACTTCGCGAAGCAGAGGCGGAACCAGTCCACCGCATGCGGGTCGAACGCGAGACCGGGCGCGAGACCGATGTTCGCCTCGTCGATCAGGCGCCGGGCGAAGGCGACGCTGTCGCGGACGCCGTCGATTCGGAAGAAGGCGTAGAAGGTGGCGTCGGGCCGGTGGAACTCGATCCGGTCCGACCCGGCCAGCCGCGCTGCGGTCAGGTCCAGGGCGCTGCGGAGGCCCGCCACCTGGTCCTCCACGAAGGGCTCGCCCCGCTCCAGGGCGGCGACGCCGGCGCGCTGAGCGAACGGCGGCGCACACGAGACGGAGAACTCGGCGATCTTCTCCACGACGGGCGCCAGCGAGGGGGGGAGGGTGAGCCAGCCGAGCCGCCAGCCGGTCATGGCCCAGGCCTTCGAGAAACTGTTGATGACGATGAGGCGGTCCTCGGGCTCCGCGACCTCGAGGAACGAGGGGGCGGCCCGGCCGGTGAAGCAGAGCCGGGCGTAGACCTCATCCGCGATCAGCCAGGTGCCGCCCTCGCGCAGCGCCTCGAGCACCCGCTGCTGCTCCGGGCCGCTCATCATCCAGCCGGTGGGGTTCGCCGGGGAGTTCAGCACGACGGCCTTGGCGCCCTTCGCCCGCTCCAGGAAGCGGTCGACGTCGAGCGACCAGCCGCCCGGGCCGACCGTGAGGGGAATCGTCTCCACCTGTGCCCCCTGCAGCGCGGGCACGGACAGGACGTTGGGCCAGATCGGGAGCGGCGCCAGCACCCGGTCCCCCTGCTCGAGGACGCACTGGAACGCCAGGTTCAGCGCGTTGAGGCCCGATACGGTGACGGCCACCCGCTCGCTCGAGATGGGCACACCGTAGAGGTCGGTGCTGTAGCGGGCGATGGCCTCACGCAGGAAGGGGCGCCCGAGACCTTCGGAGTAGAACGTCTCGCCGGCCCGCATGGACTCGGCGGCGGTGTCGCTGATGAAGTCGGGGGTCGGCCGGTCCGACTCCCCGAACCAGAGGGGAATCAGCCCGGGCCGGTGCATGGCCGCGTTGGCCAGCTCCCGGATCACCGATCCAGCGACGTTTACGGCGCGGCTCTCGAGCCCTTTCGTGGCGGCGGGGTAGCGATCCATCCGTTCCTCCCGCCTCAGCCGGGGACGATCCTGGGCGTGCCGTCGGCGTCGAGCCGGTCGTTCAGCGCCCGCAGGTCGCCGCCGATCAACTCGTCGATCGCGCTCAGGACCTCGTCGATGCGCCCGGCGATGTCTTCGATGGCCTCCTCGGCCTGGTCGGTCGGCCGGTAGTCGCCGACGCTCACCACGGGGATCAACGCCGTCAGCTTGTCGAGAAGGCGCGCGCCGGCGTTGTTGGTGTCGGTCCAGCCGGGGCGCCTGTCCGGCACCGTGAGCCTGCTCTCGAGGGCGAGGACCTTCTCGTTGAGCTCCGTGGCCTGGGCGGCCGCCTCGCCGGAGGCCCGCCGGGACCAGCCGCCCAATTGCTCCCGGAGGTCTCGCATCCGGTTGACGGCCCCGACGACCTCTTCGGTCCTGTCGGTGATCGTGCGCCACAGCCGGTACTGGGCCTGGAGGTCGCGCTTGAGCACCCGCCCGGCCGTCGGGTCCACGTGGATGGTGAAAGAGCGGGTCCAGCGCTTTCCGCCGACGGCGAGGGTGACCTGGTAGCTGCCCGGGGGAACCATCGCGCCCTGGATCACCGTCTCGGCGGCGACGTCGTCGCCCCGGATGGCGGTGACGCGGGGGTGGCGCATGTCCCACAGGAAGCGGTTGAAGCCCTTGTCGGCCGTGATACCGACCTCGGCGTGGGGGTCGTCCTTGCGCTCCGCCTTCTCCTCGTCCGTGCGGTTGTGGAAGGTGCGGATGGGGTTGCCGTCGGCGTCGCCGATCGTGAGGGTGACCTCCCCCCGGGGCCGCTTCCTCAGGTGGTAGCCGATCACGGCGCCCCTGGGGGGATTGGCGCCCGTGTCCAGGTAGGTGACCTCGTCCCAGCCCTCAGGGGTCTTCTCGGTCACTTTGGCGCCGTAAGCGCCGAGGAAGAGGCGGGGCAGTATGCGGGCGCTCGCGCGGGGCGCGAAGAGGTGGGCGTCGTCCTTCAACTGGGCTGCGTCGAAGCCGTGCAGGGGGGTGATGTCGTCGAGGATCCAGAACGAGCGCCCGTGCGTGGCGGCGACGAGGTCGCCGTCCTTGATCTTGAGGTCGTGGATGGGCGTGACGGGCAGGTTGAGCTGGAACCGCTCCCAGCTCCCTCCCGCATCGAACGAGAGGTAGAGCCCGCACTCCGTCCCGGCGAAGAGCAGGCCCTCGCGGTTCGGATCCTCGCGGACGGCGCGCGTGAAGTGGTCCCGGCGGATGCCGCCGTCGACGCGGGTCCACGAGCTGCCGTGATCGGTGGTCCGGAACAGGTAGGGCTGGTAGTCGTCGAGCTTGTAGCGGGTGGCGGCCAGGGTGCAGGTGCCCGGCGCGTGGGGGGAGGGCTCGAGCATGCTCACGAGCGCCCGCTCGGGAAGACCCTCAGGGGTGACGTCGGTCCAGCTCTCGCCGCCGTCGCGGCTCAGGTGGACCAGCCCGTCGTCGCTGCCCGCCCACAACAGGTCCTGCTCGAGCGGGGACTCCGCGAGCGCGAACACCGTCGCGTAGGTCTCGGCCCCCAACGCCTCGCGGTTGACCGGACCGCCGGAGGGGAGCAGCGTCTCCGGGTCGGCCTTTGTGAGGTCGGGGCTCACCGGCACCCAGCTCTGCCCCTCATCGGTAGAGCGGAACACCCGGTTGCCGCCGATGTAGAGGGTGTTCGGGTCGTGGGGGGAGAAGAACAGGGGGTAGGTCCAGGCGAAGCGGTACCGGTACTCACCGGCGCCCTGGCCGACCGTGAACTCCGGCCAGGTGGTCACCAGCCGGATCTGACCCCGCTTGTGGTCGTAGCGCTCCAGGCAGTTGCCGCCGCCCGGGGCGCTGCCGATCGCGCCCACGTAGACGATGTCGGGGTTCGTCGGATGGGGGGCGATGTAGCCGCTCTCGCCGGTGCCGGCGATGTAGCAGTCGCCCCAGCGATGCTCGGGTTGTGGCTGCGGCTGGGCACCGAGACGCTGCTGTTGTCCTGCTGCGTCCCGTAGACCCGGTAGGGGGTCCGGCTGTCCGTCTCGAGGTGGTAGAACTGCGCGGTCGGCTGGTTGTAGATGCTGGACCAGGAGGCGCCCCCGGTCAGCGACACGTTCGCCCCGCCGTCGTTGCCCTGCACCATCCTCTGGGGGTCGTTCGGATCGATCCACAGGTCGTGGTTGTCACCGTGTGGGGTGCGGATCTGCGTGAAGGTGCGGCCCGCGTCCGTCGACTTCCAGAAGGCGAGGTTGTTGACGTACACCGTGTCGGGATCCTGCGGATCCGCCGTGAGGTGCATGTAGTACCAGGCGCGCGAGACCAGCCGCTGGTCGCTGCTGATCTGTTCCCAGGTGTCGCCGCCGTCGTCGCTGCGGTAGAGGCCTCCGGCCTCGCGGTTCTCGACCAGCGCCCACACCCGACCCGGCCGGGCGGGCGAGACGGTCACCCCGATCTTGCCGAGCAGGCCCCCGGGCAGCCCCGGGTTGCGCGTGATCTCCGTCCAGGTGTCGCCGCCATCGCTCGAGCGGTACAGGCCGGAGCCCTCGCCGCCGCTGCTGATCTGCCAGAAGTTCCTGTAGGCCTCCCACATGGCGGCGTAGAGGATGCGCGGGTTGCTCGGGTCGAGGGTGAGGTCGATCGCGCCGACCTTCTTGTTCTTGGTCAGGACCCTCTTCCAGATCTCGCCGCCGTCGACGGATTTGTACACGCCGCGGTCCTTGTGCTCTCCGAAAGCGTGACCGAAGGCCGCGACCCAGACGTCGTCTGGGTTCGTCGGGTGGATGCGGATCTTGGCGATGTGCCGGGTGTCGGCCAGCCCCATGTGCCGCCAGGTCCTGCCCGCGTCCGTCGACTTGTAGACGCCGTCACCGTGCGACACGTCGATGCGGATGGTGGTCTCGCCCATGCCGGCGAACACGACGTTGGGGTCGGCCTCTGAGACTGCCAGCGCTCCCACGGACGAGGTCTCGAAGAACCCGTCCGACACGCACTCCCAGTAGGTCCCCGCGTCAACCGTCTTCCATACGCCGCCCGCGCAGGCCCCGAAGTAAAAGGTGTTCCTGTCCTCAACGTCGCCCGCCACAGCGACCACGCGCCCGCCGCGGAAAGGGCCGATGCAACGCCACTTCAGAAGTCCGTCGAATGTCACGCTGTCCTCCTCCGTTACGGGAGGGATTGTATCGCGAAATACCGCGCTGCTGGGTCCAGTCGTTCGCGCGAGCCGCACGGGGGTTCTCTCCCGGGGGAACCCGTGTGGGTAGAATGGTGGATCTCGCACATTTCGGGTGGTCTGTCAGGGTGCAATGGGAGAAGGGCGTGACGTGTCGAAGGGGTTTCTGAAGCTGACCCTCGCGGACTTTCTGGTGCGCTCGGCGTACCAGACGGGCAAGACCCCGCTGCTGCCGCTGTTCGCCGCGGCGCTCGGCGCGGGCGACGCCCTCCTGGGAATGATCGTCGCCGTGTCGACGTTCACCGGCATGGTACTCAAGCCGGTCGTGGGGCTCCTGTCCGATCGCTGGGGCCGCCGCCGTTGGCTCATCGTCGGCACCATCGTCTTCACCCTCGTGCCGTTCGCCTACGCCTTCGTGCAGACCCCGGTGCAGCTCTTCTGGATTCGCCTCGTCCACGGAACTGCGACCGCCATCTACGGCCCGGTCACGCTCGCCTACCTCGCGGGCCAGTCCAGGAAGCGACTCGCGGAGAGGCTCGGCTGGTTCGGCCTGGCCCGCGAGGGCGGCTACATCGTCGGCCCTGCGCTCGCCGGCGTCCTGCTCCTCGTCTGGTCACCTCAGTCGATCTTCGCACTGATCGGCCTGATCAGCGCCCTAGCCTTCGTTCCGATCCTGCTCCTGCCCGAACCCGAGGCGGCGGATCCGGCGACCCGCTCCGGAATCGGCAGCCAGCTCGCGCGGGCGCTGGGTACCGCGAAGCGTTCGGGGTCCATCTGGCTCGCCGGCGGGCTAGAGTCCGTGAACTTCGTCGTCCTCTACGCCCTCAAGGCGTTCCTCCCGCTATACGCCCTCTCCGTCGGCTTCAGCGTGGCCTTCGTGGGCGCCTTTTTCGCTGTCCAGGAGGCCACCCATGTCGTCCTGAAGCCGTTCACGGGCCGCCTCGGGGACCGCTTCGGCTACCTGGCCGTCATCGCCTCGGGCATGACCCTTCTGGGCGGCAGCGTCCTGTGGCTCGTCCGGGCGGAGGCCGTGCCCTCCCTGCTGCTTGTCGCGGCGCTCTCCGGAGTGGCTCAGGCCCTGATCTTTCCCTCGAGCCTCGCCCTCGTCGCCCACAGGGTGGACGGCGCCAGCCTCGGCGTGAGCATGGGGATGGTCGGGTCGATGCGCAACGCCGGCAAGGTCCTGGGGCCCGTTCTGGGCGGCCTGCTGATCCAGGCGTTCGAATTCCGAGCGTCGTTCCAGCTGCTCGGCGTGGCGTTGGTCGTCCTGGCCGGCCTGATGAGCCTGAGGGTGATGGCGCGCAGGGTCCGCGCGGCCCGGTCGGTCGTCGCCAGGGGCACCGATTAGCCCTACCCACTCGATCAGGGAATCCCAGCACCGACCGAAAAGCCTCATCTGCTCTCTTGGACGGAAGGAGACGGGCCTTGTCTGAGACAGCTACTGACCTCTGCACTGGTTCCTAAGCGAGTCCTGCCAACCCAAAGCGAGCCCGGATGGGTGCCCGCTCGTGCCGAAACCGCTCCCGTGCCCGCCAGTACTCAAGGCACAGTTCCTCCAGATTCCGGCAGCCCTGCAGCATCCTGAGCAGACCGCGCCGGGTTGCCCTCCAGGTCTAGGGGAACAGCGGCAGGCCGAGCGCGGCCAGGCTGTCGTAGCGCACCCGCCAGCGCTTGCCGGCGAACACCAGCTCGGCTACCCCGGCCCGAACCACCTCGCCGCCATCGATGACCGCGGTAAGGGAATAGTCGAGACTGCCGCTGTCGCCAGCGAGCGTCACCGACGCCACCGCTAGGGTGTAGCTTTGCAGCTCACCGTTGGAAACGGTCCCCTCGGGGGTGCCGCTCATGAAACCGGCGCTCCAACCGAGATCGCCGCACTTGAGGCCCTCTAAAACCTGCCGGAAAGCGTTTTCGGCCAGGTAGGTGCTGGTGCGCGCCTGCTCCACATCGACCTCGGGCGTGCCGGCGATGCCGGCCAACGATTCGGTAGCCCAATGGCAGGGCGATACGTCGGCGAAAGGGGTGCGCTGGGCGCTCACGGAGCCCCAAAGGGCCACGATAACAAGTCCAAACAGGAGGCGGGTCATGGCGCCAGTCTAGGGGCTAGCCTCGAGGTGAACGGTGAAACCTCTGACTCGGCCCGGCCGGCGCGCTATTCGAACCCTTCGGCCTCCTCATCGCTCAGGGGGAAGCGCTCGAAACGGTCGTCCAACACCTCGACAAGCTGACGACGGGCGTTGAGCGAAGCAGCGTCACGGGGCGGTTCACCGCGCATCACCACCACCAGGTGAACGCCGCGATCCTCGACCGTGGCCGCAATCCGAATCGACGCCGCCATGCCGGTGTTGGTCAGGTTACCGACGCCGGTGAGAAGCTGCGACGTAAAGACGATGGCGCTACCGCTTCGCGACACCAGGTTGAGAAAACCGTAGGCCTCGCTGGGCTGGATGTTGGGGCCGCGCAACTCGAGCAGATCGAGCACCTGGCCGCTGGTGCCGATGTAGCCCACCACGAACACCCCGCTCACGGTTTCGCGGATAGACAGGGTGCCCGGAACGCACGCCGCCAGCAACAGCAGCACCGCCAGCAATGACAGCAGCAATCTGTTCATGACTCCAGGCTACTCCAAAACGTCCTCGCCGCGCTGTGGCAGCTGCAGCGGGCGGTGGCGGCTACACTGGGGCGTGCAGCTCTTCAGCGCAGCCGCCATGCGCGCCGCCGACAGCCAGGCCGCCGAGGCAGGGATCCCATCGTCGGTGCTGATGGAGGCCGCCGGCCAGGCGGTGGCCGAGGCCGCTCGCGACCGCTTTCCTCACGCTCGGCGGGTGCTGGTGCTATGCGGCAAGGGAAACAACGGGGGTGACGGCTACGTGGCCGCCCTGCACCTGACCCAGGAAGGGCGCCAGGTGCAGCTCCTCGAGATCGGCAATGAGCCCACGACCGCAGACGCCCGCCAAGCGCGGGACGCCTGTCTGGCCACCGAGATGCACGTCCAGACGTTGTCGCTTCAATCCCTCGAAGCCCACCTCGGCGAGAGCGAGATCGTGATCGACGCCCTGCTCGGGAGTGGTTTCGGGCGATCGCTCGACGGGTTGCTGGCCGAGGTGGTCCAGGTGGTGCGTGCCGCCGCAGTACCTGTCCTCAGCGTGGACGTGCCGACCGGCGTGGATGCGGACCGCCCCTACCCACCGGGACCGCACTTGAGCGCCGACTACACGGTGCAGCTGGCCGGAGCCAAACTCGCCAGCGCACTCGAGCCGGCTGCGACCGCCTTCGGAGCCTGGCAGGTAGCGGACATCGGCATCCCCCCCAGTCTGCTGGCCGCCAACGCCGTGGCCTCCCTGCTCGAACCGGATATGGTGCGGCCAAACCTTCCTACCCGCGCGGCCGACGCGCACAAGTATCGGGTGGGTACGGTGCTGGTGGTGGGGGGGTCGCCGCGCTACCTGGGGGCGGCCGAGCTGGCCTGCCGGGCCGCCTACCGAGGCGGGGCCGGCCTGGTGACGTTGCTCGCCGACGCCCGCCTCGCTGGCGGCTGGCCCGAGGTGGTCCTCGAGCCGCTGGCCGGCAAGACGCTGGCCGACGCCCGCAGGGCCATCGAACCAGGCCGGGCCCAGGTGCTTGTGATCGGGCCCGGCCTGGACGGAGCCGATCCTATCGAGCTGGTACGACTCCTCGACCTCCACCACGGCCCAGCCGTGCTCGATGCGGGCGCCCTGATAGCCGACGAAGGCCTACGCCTCGCGGTCGGCCGCCACGGCGGCTGCGTGCTCACCCCCCACCACGGTGAGGCGGCGCGCCTGTTGGCGGTGCCGGTTGCCGAGGTGCGGGCCGACCCACTGGCAGCAACTCGGACGCTCGCCGGACGATGGAATACGGTGGTGGCCCTCAAAGGAGCGAGTACCGTGATCGCCAACCCCGCCGGGACCCTGTCGGTCAGTAGCAGCGGCCATCCGGGCATGGCCGTCGGCGGTGCCGGCGACGTGCTGGCGGGCCTGATCGGCGCTTGGCTCGCGGGGGCCGTCGATACCAGCCTCCGCACCGCTGCTGCGGTCTATGTCCACGGCCTCGCCGGCGAAGTAGCGGCCGAGCGTTACGGCGCTGGTCTGGTAGCGGGTGATCTGGTCGAATCGCTTCCGCAGGCCTGGTCCAGGTTGCTATGAGGCCGTGTTAGGCTGCACGCCATGATGCGGGTCCGCGTCCCGGCAACCAGCGCCAATCTCGGACCCGGGTTCGACTGTCTCGGGTTGGCGCTCGGCCTGGATCTGGTGGTCACGGCCTCCCCGTCTACTAGCGATCGGTTTCGCTACCGCGGCGAGGGTGCGCTTCCCGACGACCCCGACAACCTGATCCACCAAGGTTTCCGTGCGGTATTCGCCCGCGTCGGTGAGGCCCACCCGTCGATCGCCTTCGATGTCGAGAATCCGATCCCGCTGGCCCGGGGGCTGGGATCTTCGTCGGCAGCGCTGGTGGCTGGAGCTGCTCTCGCCGACGTGATGTTGGGCGAACCGCTCGGTCGCGACGGGGTTTTCCAGCTGGCGGCAAAGCTCGAGGGGCACCCCGACAACGTGGCGGCGGCGGTGTACGGCGGCTTCACCGTATCGGCAGCTACGGCCGAAGGCGGCTACCTCACCGACACCCTGCCGCTACCGGCGGGGTGGAATCTTCTTTTCGGGGTTCCCGACTTTGAGCTGCCCACCGCAGCGGCTCGCGCGGTGCTACCCGACAGCTACCTACGCCGCGACGCGGTGATCACCGCGAGCCGAACCGCTCTGTGGGCGATGGCGGTCATCAAAGACCGCCCCGAGCTGCTGCGCGCTGCCGCCAGAGACGTGCTCCATGAACCGTATCGCGAACCGCTGGTGCCGAGGCTGACCCAGACCCGGAGCGAGCTCCAGGCCGCCGGTGCCCACGCCGCCTTTCTGTCGGGTGCCGGACCGACGCTGGGGGTGGTAACCGATCGCGACCACCGCTGCGCCTGTGCAGCCATTCTGGAACGGTTCGTGGGCAACGGGGGCCGGGTGCTCGAACCCGGGGTCGGCAGCGGCTATGGCCTCTTAGCGGTTACCGCTGCGCCCGAAGCACCTTGAAGCGCCTGTCGCCCCCGAGGCTCTTCCAACTCGAAAAGCGCTCGAGCAGGGGCTCGTAGGGAAGGGCCCTATTGGCCACCAGCGTAAGGCTCCCGCCCGGCCTGAGGTGCCTCCAGGCGGCCTCGATGAAGGCCCGTGGGACCGCCAGCCGGACCCCCTGACCGACGTGGAAGGGGGGGTTGGTGACGACCGCGTCGAAGCGCACATTCGGCTTCAGGGCGGCCGCAACATCGCTGTGCCGTGCATCGACGGCACACTCGAGCACTGTGGCGTTTCGGTGCAGGCTGCGGATCGCCGCCAGATCGTCATCCAGCGCAACCACGGTAGCGCCTGCTCGCGCCGCCAGCAGCGACAGAACCCCGTAACCACACCCCAGGTCGAGGACCTTGGCCGCGGCGGTCCGCAGCGGCTCGAGGTGGTGGATCAAGAGTTCGCTGCCGCGATCGAGCCGACCGGCGGAAAACACCCCCGGATGGCTCTCGAGGTCGAGGCCTGCCGCGGCAAACCGCTGCCACAGTTCGGGCTCCGGGCAACCATCTCCTCGGAGGCACCGCGATAGCCGCCAGCCCCGCGACCTGACGACGACCTCGTGGTGGGCGAACATCGCGGCAGCCAGCCGCTCATAGCGTTTTGCGCCACGGTCCTTGTGCCAGACGATCCACGCCTCGCCGCTGGGCCTGAGGGCTCGACAGGCGGCCGCGAGGTCGAGGTGAATGCGCTTGCTGCCCCGATCGCTCGCCGGAGCGAGGTAGACGACGTCCGCTGCACCGTCCGCCAGATCCCACAAAAGACCAGCACGAACGTCCACCTCGGCAGCCCCCATAAAGGTCTGGCGAGCACACGTGAGTGCAGCGCTGGACGACGCCAATACCGTCCACGCCAGCTGCCTATGCGGTTCCGCTGCCAGCGCCACGGCGCCGGCGCTGCCGGTAGCGTCGATAGCCACGCCGCTGCGCTCACCAGCACCTACCGCCAATCGGTCGAGCACTTCCGCGATTCCGGGGGCCACCTTGGGAAAGCCTCGAACCCCCGCTTTCAGGAACAGTCGGCGTCCGCGCACGGTCACGGGGTAGAGGGCGTGGTAGTCCTGATCCGTCACGCGAGTAGTCTAGCCTGAGCGGCCTTCCTGCTAGGCTGGCACGGTGGCGCTGATACTGGGGATCGATACCTCCTGCGACGACACCGGCGTCGGCATCGTCGACGGCGACCGGGTGCTCGCCAATGTGGTGGCCTCCCAGACTGCCCTGCACCAACGCTACGGCGGGGTGATGCCGGAACACGCCAGTCGCGAACACCTGGCGGTGATCGACGAGGTGGTGACCACTGCCCTCACACAAGCCCAGGTCGGCCTCGATGACCTCGAGGCGGTCGCCGCCACCAACGGCCCCGGCCTGGTCGGAGCGCTGCTGGTAGGACTCTGCTACGCCAAGGCGCTGGCCTGGGCTCGAGAGCTGCCGTTTTTCGCCATCCATCACCTCGAGGGCCACGTCGCATCGAGCACCTTGGCTGGCGGAGCGCAACCACCCTTTCTGTGCCTGATCGCCTCCGGTGGACACACGGTGCTGTTCGATGTTCCCAGCTGGGGTGACTACCGGTTGCTCGGCCGTAGCCGCGACGACGCCGCTGGCGAGGCCTTCGACAAGGTGGCCCGGCTACTCGAGCTCGGCTATCCCGGCGGACCGGCGCTCAGCGCCTTGGCCGAATCGGGAGACGACCGCGCCATCGCGCTGCCCCTGCCGATGAAGACCCAGACGGGTTTCGATTTCTCCTTCAGCGGTTTGAAGACCGCGGTTGCCGTGAAACTCGAGAAGGAGCCCGACATCGATCGTGCCGACATGGCCGCCAGCTTCGAACGGACCGTGGTCGAGAGCCTGGTCTCGGTGACGGTTCGGGCAGCCAAGCGGTTCGATCGGCGGCGGTTGGTGGTGGCAGGCGGGGTGGCCGCGAACCGCCGCCTGCGCCGCCGGTTCCAGGAACTCGAGCTCGATGTGAATCTGCCGCCCGTCGATTTGACCACCGACAATGGCGCCATGATCGCCTTGGCCGCCGCCATCCGCCTGGTGACCGGCCTCTCCCCCGCCGGCACCGACTGGTCGACCGACGCCCAGCCCTATCTGCCGCTCGGAACCGAAACCCTGCGCCGCGCCTCTTCGTAGGCGGCAGCATAGAGCGGCACCACCTGATCTTCTCCGAAATGGGTTATCGCCCGTTGCCTGGCAGCCGTGGCTGCCTGCCGGTGGAGCTCTCCGTCCGTGAGCAGCCGGGTCGCGGACGCCGCCATAGCGGACACATCGCCAGGGTCGTGAAGGAAGCCCGAGACCCCGTCCTCGATCACTTCAGGCAGTCCCCCGATGTTGGTCGCCACCACCGGGGCCCCACTTGACATGGCCTCGAGCGCCGACAGGCCGAACGATTCCTGGCTGCTCGGCAGCAGGAACAGATCGCTGGCCGTGAGCAGGTCTTCGATCCGAGGAAAGCTTCCCAGGAACGAAACCCGACCGGAGACGCCCAGCGCATCGGCCAGCTCCACGGCCTTGGGCCTGTCGGGCCCGTCACCGATCATAAGTAGCCGCGCGCCGACCCGCAGAGACACCTCTGCAAAGATGCGGACGACATCTTCTACCTGCTTCACCGGTCTGAAGTTGGAGACATGGATGATGAGTTTTTCGTCGGGATGGGCGTACCGGAGCCGCACCTGGGAATCGCCCTCGGACGTGAAGCGGTCGTGGTCAACGGCGTTGGGGATGACCCGAATCTCCCGCCGCACCCCCATCTCCTCCACTGTGTAGTCGGCCAGGTAGCGGCTGACGGCGGTAACCAGGTCCGAATGTTCGATCGAAAACTGGGTGGTCCTCAGGTAGGCCTTGTTGAGCCCCACCAGGGTCACGTCGGTGCCGTGAAGGGTGGTAACCACAACCGGCCGGGGCGTGCTGCGCACCATATCGCGTGCCATGATGGCCGCCGTAGCGTGTGGCACGGCGTAGTGGGCATGGATCACATCGATGCCGTACTCTTCGATGACCTCGGCCAGCTTCGAGGCTTCCGAGAGCGTGGTCATTGGGGTGTTGAAGAGGGGGTAGGCCATAAGCTCGACCTGGTGGAAGAAGACGTTGGCCTGTCCCAATTCGGTAAGGCGGAACGGCACCCGACCAGCGACAAAATGGACATTGTGCCCGTTTCTGGCAAAACAGAGTCCCAGCTCGGTGGCCACCACACCGCTGCCACCGGCACCGCTGTGGAGCAGCACCGCGATGTTCACGCGACCCAACTATTCTTGGGAATCACGTGTCAGTCTACGCTCGTGCCGGCGATCGTAGGCGTGTCGCAGGCGACTGCCCACTGGGCGTGGCATCGGTATTGGTGGACTGAAACCGACTAGGTGACGGCGAGCCGCCGCAGGACACCGTTCCCCAGAGTCCCCCCAGGTACGTCGCCTGGGTGACGATGCCGATGATCTCCTGCGGCGGCACCGAGCAGCGCCGCGAGTCGCAGTTGCTGCTGGGGTCTCACCCGCCCTTCCGAAGCCGGTCTCGGCTCCACACGCCGCCTGGCAGGTGCTCCGGCCGGTCGACATCGGCGGCAAGAGCGGCATCCTCGGTCACCATTGCACGAGCCTCGTACCCGAGGATGCGGCTCGCCCGGCGTTCGAGCCTCGGAACGCCTATCGTGCCGAGCAGGAACCCGAAGATTACGTCGAGGCCGAACAGCGCGCTCAGGGCGATAGGGTTCTTGCGGGCGCGAACCACGCGGTCGGCCACCGTCAGCAGGTTGGGAACCACTTCGGGCGACAGCAACAGGACGTTGCCTCCGGTAAAGCGGCCGGAGCTGGTGCGCACGAAGGTGCGCAGCTGGTCCGGGAATTGCGCTCGAGCCGCCCGTTCCGGCACGATCGGGTAGATCAAATCTGCCGTCGGGGCCGCCTCCACAAAGCGATCGACCATCGCCCCAGTGATCCAGGGGATGTCGGCAGTGACCACCAGAATTCGGCGTGGCTTTTGCGCCAGAGCGGCGCCGAGACCGAGCGCCAGCGTATCGACCAGCCGATGCCCCGCCGGTAACGAACAGTCGATGCCATCGAGGCCTGCTTCGAGGGGTCCAAGGTAGACGATACTGGCGACACTGGCGCTGTGCCGCAACGCTTGTAGCACATAGTCAACCAGCGGTCGACCATCGAGCGGGACGAGAGCCTTTGCCGCTATCTGACGGCCGGCAACCAGCCCTCCGGGATCTCCCCCTCCCGCCAGCACCACCGCGACGATCCGCTCCCCTGCACCCGTCTCCATGCCACAAGTCTACCGCCAACGAAACGAGGCGCGCCGTTCGGCGCGCCTCTCGTTAAGCGGCTGTATTCGTGTTCCTGCTAGCGCACGACCTGCTGAATCTGGAGCGATGTCGTGAGACCAGATCGGATCCTGAACTCTACAGCCACGGTGCTGTAGCCGGGCGCCACCACGGTGAGTTCGTGGGTGCCGGTCGCCAGGTCGGGGATCAACAGCCTACCGGTCACATTGGGTACGATGCCGACGAAGTTGCCGTTGACGAACACCTGGGCCCCGCCGACGTTTGCCTGCAGATCCAAAACGCCGAACCCCCTGGGCAAGGTCACCGAGACGATCGTGTTCTGGTTGGCCCTGACTTCAAACGTTCGCGACCTGGGTTCGTAACCAGGGCTGTTGAATCGTGCCTCATACACGCCCTCATCCAGGGTGAGCGGACCTAAAGGTGTGGTCCCAATCCTGGTGCCGTTCAACTCGACGGTGGTCCCGGTAGGGTCGCTTGTGAAGTTCGCAGTTCCGGTGCGGACCGCAGCCGTCAGGTTGGCGTTGACGGTGGTGGTCTGTCCGGGCCGTACGTTCAGACTCTGATCGACAATCTCGTAGCCTTCGAGAACGAACTGAACGTTGTGGCGTCCAGGCCGCACCGAGAGTGCCCCGGGTGTGAAGCCGGCAAAGTTGCTATCGATCCAAACCTCTGCTCCCCTCGGGTTGGAGCTGAAGGCGAGCGTACCGTACGCCGCCTGGGTCGGCCGCGGGCCTACGTAGTACAGGGCGGTGTCGGTGACCCAGTCCTGCTGCGGAATCGGGCTCACCACAATACCGAACACACCCGCGAACCCACCCTCACCGATCATCGATGTCGCCAGCGCAGCACCATCATCGAAACTCGCTAACCTACCCGTGCTAAGAGGCTGCCGGCTCGCTACCACAATCACTTTGCTCAACCCGTTAGGAGGATCGATCGTGAACGTGTACCGCGCTCCCACGGGGGGAAAGAACTTGGTCTCTCCGGCTTGCAGGAAGTTGTTGCTGCCCAACTCATCGAAACGGTTCGGCAGGATCTGTGTTACCTGCCCGTTGGGCTTGACGTCATAGAGGTAGATGTAGCTCGGTTGGTTGACGCGGACTCCGATGCGGACGCTCTCTCCTATGGTGTAGGTGGGGTTGCCGTTGCCGCTGGGGTCTTTGTCTAAGAAGACTTCTGCTGTGAAGTTGGGGTCTGGTAAGGGGTTCACCACGATAGCTTGAGGACTGATTACGATCCGTTGAGTGAACCCGTAACTTATCAGTACTAAGAGACCAAAGAGGACGGCCAGACGTGTTTTCATGGCGCGCCTCCCTTCTGCCTGTGAGCCTAGCACGACACCGTTTTGGTGCGTGTGGAGTTCTTAAACCGGGCTTCATTATATGCTTGTGAAACTTGTTCCGCAGCCTACTCATGTCTCTCATGCTGGGCTCAACGAGGCTTTCCGAAACCCCGAGGTTGTTGCCATGAACCGACCCGCCCACCTGCTCCCCTTCCTCTGCCTTGGCCTGCTCGCGCTTCCCCCAGCAGCGCACGCCCAGGGCCTCTCCAGCGATGAGCTGCTAGCCAACCTCCGCACCACGGCGGAGTCCTTGGTGGATGCCAGCTTCCTGTTGACCGGCGTGCTGATCGATCCCGGCGGTACCGAATTCCCGCTAGAGATCGACGTGCAGTTCGTGCCGGCGGCGTCCGCTGCCAGCGCCTATATCATCCAACCCGCTGCCCTCGCCGACAACATCATCGTGCTCGACGGCGATGTGGTCAAGAACTACACCTTCCTCACCAATCAGGTAACCCTGTTCGACACCAGCGACCCCGACGCCTTCGGAGCCCTCTTCGGCCAGGACCCGAACGGCGACGCCTTCGAGCTCACCCTCGACCTCAGCACACTCTTCGAGGGCTACCAGGCAACGGTCCAAGACTACCGCCCCACCCCCCCGGGAAACGCCTATCTGCTGCGCTTCGATAACCTCGATGAAGGCGCCGACCTGGCCCACGTGGAAGCAGAAATCGTAGCGGACGCCTGGTACCCTTACAGCCTCACATTCTTCCAGGCCGACGGATCGATGCTGGCACGCCTCGTATTCGAAAATTTCATCGCAGATCAAGGCTTGGACCCAAGTGAAGTGACTTTTTTACCCGCCGACGCCGAGATAATAGACGCAAGGAGATAAAGGAAAAGGATAAGGGTAAGGATAAGTAGGTTTGGGGCCCCTTCAGACCCCCTACGGGTGTCTTCCGGGGTCCCGTTGAGCCTTCCCTAACGGTAAGTCTCCCCGGGGCTTACGGAGCCTCATTACATGAGTCTCCTCCAGCAGATACTTTGGAGTGACCGGGGTGTGAAGGCGCTAACGGGTCTTGCTCGTTCCTTTTAAACCTTCTTGTGGCGGAGGAGACTCCTTGAAGGCTCCGTAGCCCCTGAAGAGACCACCGAAGGGGGGCTCTGAAGGACCCCGGAAGACACCGAAGCGGCAGCGTAGGGGTCTGAAGGGGCACTAAATCTCCTATTTTCTGAAGGGGCACCAAACCTACCACTCCTTATCCTTATCCTTCAGACCATCCTTTCTGGAACCACAACCCTTTCGAACTCTTCTTCGGTCAGGTAGCCGAGGTGCACGGCTGTCTCTTTTAGAGTCCATCCTTCTCGGTGGGCTGTTTGGGCGATCTCGGCGGCTTTGTAGTAGCCGATGTGGTTGTTGAGGGCTGTCACCAGCATGAGCGAGTTGTCGAGGTGTTCGCGGATGCGGCGGTGGTTGGGTTCGATACCGGCGACGGCTTTGTCGGCGAAGGAGATGGCGGCGTCGCCCAGGAGGCGGGCCGACTGGAGGAGGTTGTAGATCATTACCGGTTTGAACACGTTGAGCTGGAAGTGGCCGTGGCTGCCGGCCACGCTAACCGCGGTGTCGTTGCCGATGACCTGGGCGCATACCATCGTGAGAGCCTCGGCCTGGGTGGGATTCACCTTGCCCGGCATGATCGATGAACCGGGTTCGTTGGCAGGGAGCTGGATCTCACCGATCCCGCTGCGCGGACCGGAGGCCAGCAGGCGGATGTTGTTGGCAACCGTCATCAGACTTACCGCGACCTGCTTCAGCGCCCCAGAGGCCTCGACCACGGCGCCGTGGTCGCTGAGGGCTTCGAATTTGTTCTCGGCAGTGCGAAACGGGTGCCCGGTCAGCTCGGCGATGCGCGCGGCCACCCGGACATCGAAGCCCGCGGGCGCGTTCAGGCCGGTTCCGACGGCGGTGCCGCCCAACGCCAACTCCTCGAGGTTCTCGAGGCTCCTTGCGACCGCTTTGATGCCCCGATGCACCTGCGCGGCGTAGCCACCGAATTCCTGACCTAGGGTCAGCGGCGTGGCGTCCATAAGGTGGGTGCGTCCGATCTTGACGACGTCGGTGAACGACGCCGCTCTCTCCCGAAGAGCATCCCGCAAGACACGCAGCGCCGGCAGGGTATGTCCGGTCAGGGCGCCGTAGGCGGCGATGTGCATGGCGGTGGGAAAGGTGTCGTTCGAGGATTGCGATCTGTTGACGTCATCGTTCGGGTGGATGGGATCCTTCGACCCCATGGCGCCGCCAAGCTGCTCGATAGCGCGGTTGGAGATCACCTCGTTGA
Organism: Trueperaceae bacterium; assembly: GCA_963662295.1. Taxonomy (GTDB): domain Bacteria; phylum Deinococcota; class Deinococci; order Deinococcales; family Trueperaceae. Next base: position 68,487 of record OY759346.1, on the reverse strand, counting down.
GATTCATGTTCGATTGCGTTCCCGAGCCGGTCTGCCACACCACCAGGGGAAAGTGATCGTCGAGTTCGCCGGCCAGGATCTCGTCGCAGACACGGGCGATGACTTCGGCCTTGTCTGCGGGGAGGTCGGCTAGCTCGACATTGACGATGGCGGCAGCCTTCTTGAGGATCGCAAAGGCCCGGATGACCTCCTGCGGCATGCGCTGGCCGCCGATCTTGAAGTTTTCGAGCGAGCGCTGGGTCTGGGCTCCCCAGTACCTGTCGGCAGCGACCTCGACCTCGCCCAAGGTGTCCTTCTCGATGCGGTGTTCCATGGAGCCTCCAGGGGGTACGGCCATCGACCCATGCTAGCGTAGCTGGCTGCATCCCGGCACCGGAACCGGCAAAAGGCGGAACCGTGACGGCGATAGGGACCCTGGCGAGAGCGCAGCCGCTACACTGAACATCCGAGGAGGACTACGGTGCGCATCGCCTGGCTTTGTCTCGTGCTCCTGCTGGCAGCCTGCACGTGGGCGCCACCGGCGGTACCGGACGGCCTTCCCAGCAGCTCGAGCCCGGTGGCGCTCTCCCAGGATGGGAGCTGGCTGTGGGTCGTCAATCCCGACCACGACTCGGTCACGCGGGTACCCACCGACTCCCTAGATCCGGGCGTACCGGTTCCAGTCGGGCGTGAGCCCTGGGCGGTGGCGGTGGCGCCCGACGGGTCGGCGGTGGTGCTGAACCGCCGTGACGGGAGCCTGAGTCTGGTGAGGGGCACACAGGTAACGACCTTCCCGGTGGGTTCGGAGCCGGGGGGGCTGGCGCTCTCCCCCAGCGGCCGCTCTGCCTATCTGACCCTGTCGAGCGGCGACGAAGTGATCCGTGTCGATCTTGGCAGTGGGACCATTGCCGCCCGCCTCCAGGTTGGCCCGCACCCCTGGGCAATCGCCGTTACCGACGACGGCGACCTCGAGGATGACGATGAATCGGTGGTGGTCGCCCACCGCTTCGCCCGCCTCAGAGAGGGGGGTGTGGAAGCGAGCAACACCGGCAAAGAGGGTTGGCTGACGATCCTCGGTGCGGACCTTGCCAACCCGGGAGTCGAGGTCGCAGTCGCCCCCTTCGACTTCGGCTACGCCAATGTTCTCGAGGGTCTTGCCTTGCACCAGGGCAGCATCTGGTTGGCCCACCAGCTCAATGCGCCGGAATTGCCTCGCACGTTCGACACAACCGTGTCGGCGGCGCTTACGCCAATCACCTTGGACACGGCCAACGTGCGACTTGGTGAGCGTATCCATCTCAACGACAGCGACTTCTCCACCCCGGTCAACTTCCCGCGGGCGGTGGCGCTGTCGCCGGACGGGTTGCGCGCCTACGTCGTCCTGGCCGGCAGCGACGCGGTGATGGGGATCGACCTTTCAGAACCGACGGAGCCAACATTGGTCGGTTTTTGGCCGTTCGGGACCGTCCCCGGTGGGTCGAGTCCCAGAGGTTTGGTGATCTCCCGAGATGGGACGCGGGGATACCTCATGAACTACTTGTCGCGCGACGTCAGCGTCCTCGACCTCGCTGATGAACAGGCGAGGCGTGAACTGAGCCGGGTTTCGGTTGCGCCAGAGACGCTGAGCCAAGCGTTGCTCCGCGGCAAGGTGATGTTCAACAATGCCAGCGACCCGCGCCTGTCCCATCTCGGCTGGATCAGCTGCTCCTCCTGCCATCCGGACGGCGGCAGCGACACCACGACCTGGGTCACGCCGGAGGGCGTGCGCCAGACGATGCCGCTGTGGCGGCTCGAGGGCACGGCACCCTTCCACATCTCGGCCAGCCGCGACGAAATCCAGGATTTCGAGAACGACATCGAGGAGCTGATGGACGGCTTCGGGCTGGCCCCGGGCGTGGTCCAGCGACTGCTGGGGGTACCGAACGGCGGGCGCAGCGACGATCTCGACGCGTTGGCGGCGTTCCTGCTGACCGGCGTGCGGACCCCCGTTGCGGCGGTAGGCGACCCGGCAATGCTCGCCCGCGGCCGCGAGCTGTTTATCGCCGCCAACTGCGGAAGCTGCCATGGCGGACCGGCCTGGACCGTGAGTTCCCTGCCCGGCCCGGTCGGTAGCCTGGCGCCAAACGGGGAGCTCGAGGTCGAGGCGGTACTCGTCGATGTCGGTACCTACGCCCCTGGCAGCGACATTCTCGGCGCCCAGGGATTCGACATCTCTACGCTTCTGGGTCTCCATGCCAGCGCGCCCTATCTTCACAACGGTTCGGCGGCGACGCTGGTACAGGTGCTGACCGAACCTGCCCATTCAGGCACCGCTTTCACCCCTGCCGAGACCGCCGATCTGGCGGCCTTCCTGGCCTCCATCGACGACAGCACGGTGCCAGTTTCACCCTGATCGGACCTCGGTACCGTACATTCGAAACGTGCTACCGGAGCTCGATAACAACTCTATCTGATAACAACCCCGTCTAAGGCTCGGGGGCAAGCGCAAATCGGAGCGCATCGGCCAGCCCGTTGCGCCAGTTCACCCAATTGTGCCCGGCGTTTCGCTCGGCGTAGACGTGCCGATACCCTTTGGCAGCGACCGCATCTCTGACCCGCCGATTGATGCCGGTCAACCACTCGAGGGTACCGACGTCTCCGTAGATCCGAAACGGCTGCAGCGGGCGGTCCTGAAGCTGCTCGAGGACCCACGAGCGCTCCTCTCGGTAGAAATCCCTCGATGTGGGCGTCCCAAGAAAGGCCCCTGACTGAGTCACCACGGTGTCGGCGAGCTCTGGGTGGTGGAGGGCAAAGGTGATGCTGAACAGCCCTCCCAGGCTCGCACCCCACAGGATGCGTTCCTCGCTGAGGGCGTGTTGCGCCGCCAGAAACGGCAGCAACTCGTCGGATACGAAAGCGCGGTAATTCGGATCGAAACCGTACTCGGCGGTGCGATCGACAGGCTCCACGAAAGCGAAATGGGCCGGTCGGACCTCGCCTGCTTCGAGCAGCGCCTCGAGTACCAGATGGAGGCGTGCCAGCCGCAGGAAGGTGGTTCCGTCCTGAACGATCACCAGCGGCAGCGGCCCGGTACCCGTACCAGGGGTATACACGCTCACGCGCCGAAGCTGACCCATCGCCGCGCTGACCAGCCGATGGCGGGTAAGGGTTCCCCGTTCAAGCGTTGGGTCCGAAGATGCCAGCGGATGCGCCCGGTAGTCGGGGCCGAACACGGCGCTGGCCTGCGGAAACCAGGGGGAGTCGGCCCGCTCGGGGTTGTCGGGATCGGGATGGAGCTCTCCAGCGGCGTCGCGGAAGGCGTATTCGAAGTAGGCGTCGTCGGGCAGCTCTAGCGTGAAGCGGCCCACCTTGCTGGCGTCGACCGGGTGGGGGTTGCGATCCATGTCCGTGAAGTCCGAGAGGATCTGCACCGCCCACGGCGGCACTCGGAACTCGACGTTCATGATCTCTCCATCGCCCACGAGTCTACCCGCCGGGGCGATCGGCCGCCCCACGACGCCCCTGGCGGTTCCACCGCTGTTAGACTCAGCGCCATGAGGCACCCCTTTGACGAGCTCACGCCGGAGACGCTGCGCCGACCGACATCCCGGAAGTGGTCACACCACCCCAGCGAGGTGCTCCCGCTGTGGATAGCCGACATGGACTTCCCGCCGGCCGAACCGATCCGCGAAGCGTTGGCCACCTTCGTTCGCGATGAGCACTTCATGTACGCCACCTACGCCGGCATCCCCGACCTCTACGAGAGCGTGCGCGACCACCTGGCGAAGCGCTACGGGTGGCAGGTGCCGACCGAGAACATGCAGATGGTGTCCGGGTTGGTTCCGGGCCTGTTCGTGGCGGTCCGGACGCTGGCCGCCGAGGGGGAGCGGGTGTTGCTGCCAACCCCGACCTACCACCCGTTCATGGAGGCGATCCGCAACACCGGCCGGGTCGAGACGCTGGTACCGATGCCGCTCACCGAGAGCGGCTACCAGCTCGATGTCGAGGCCCTGGCGGCGCAGCTAACGCCCGATACGCGGCTGCTGATCCTCTGCAACCCCCACAACCCGACCGGCCGGGTCTACCGCCGGGAGGAACTCGAGCGCCTCGCGGAGTTCGTGCTCCATCACGACCTGGCGGTGATCTCTGACGAGGTCCACGCCGATCTGATCTACGAGGGCGAGCACATCCCCTTCGCCTCGCTATCGTCGGAGCTCGCCGAGCGAACCATCACCCTGTGGGCCGCCTCGAAGGCGTTCAATATTGCGGGTCTCTCGATCGGCTTTGCGATCACCCAGAACCGGCAGCTGCGGGAGCGCTATTACGCGCTCATGCGTGGGGCCATGCCGATGCCCGGGGGTATCGGCCAGACGGCGTCGCTGGCGGCGCTGCGCCACGGTGCCGCGTGGCTGGAAGACACCATCACCTATCTGAAGCGGAACCGCGCCCTGGTGGCGGAACTGGTGGCCAGCGAGCTGCCCGCCGCAAGCTTCGTCCCGCCCGAGGGGACCTACTTCGCGTGGCTCGACCTGCGGGCCTACGGGCTCGGCGAGGCGCCCGGCGACGCGCTGCTGGAGCGGGCCAGGGTGGCCCTCAACTGCGGCTCGCTGATGGGGCCCGGCGGCGAGGGGTTCGTGCGCCTCAACTTCGCCACCTCGGCGCCGATTCTCGAGGAGGCGTTCCGGCGCCTGCGGGCTGCCTTGCCCACCGTTTAGGCAGGGTAGCGTGGACCCATTCCCGGAGGACCTAGCTGGCTGTCGACGGTGCCCGCGCCTGGTCGAGCACCGCGAGCGGGTCGCCCGCGAGAAGCGGCGCAGCTACCGCCAGGAGAGCTACTGGGGCCGCCCGGTGCCGGGCTTCGGCGACCCCACCGCCCGCCTGCTGCTGCTGGGGCTCGCGCCCGGCGCCCACGGCAGCAACCGCACCGGCCGCATGTTCACCGGCGACGCCTCGGGCACGTTTCTCTACCCGGCGCTGTGGCGCGCCGGTCTGGCCAGCGCGCCCGAAAGTATCGACCGGGCCGACGGGCTGCGGCTCCACAGCCTGTGGATCACCGCCGCCGCCCGCTGCGTGCCTCCCGGCAACAAGCCGGGCCGCGACGAAGTGGCCAACTGCCGCACGTGGCTGCGCTATGATTTCGACGCGCTGCCGGAGCTGTGTCTGGTACTGGCGCTCGGAAGGATCGCCCACGACAGCTACCTCGACCTGCTCAAGGCGGGGGGCCACAGCATCGTCAAGGCCCGCTTCCCATTCGGGCACGGCGCCCTCCACCATCCGCCAGGCGGCCTGCCTCTGCTCGACAGCTTCCACGTCAGCTTCCAGAACACCAACACCGGTCGCCTCACGGCCGCCATGTTCGATGCGGTGCTGACCGAGGCCAAAACGCTGGCAGGCATCGAGCGCAACGGCCTCACCCCATGACCCTACCGACCCTCAACCTGGGACCCGACCTCGAGGCGACCCTCGCCTCTGGCCACCCCTGGGTCTACCGAAACCGGCTACCTCGCCACAACCTGCAGACCGGACAGTGGCTGCGGCTCGAAGCCGGCCGCTCGAGCGCGGTGGGTCTCTACGACGACGAAGGCCAGATCGCGGTGCGGCTATTCCACCCAGATCGGGTGCCGGACGACGGTCTTCTCAAAGCGAGGGCCGTCGAGGCGCTGGCGCTTCGGGCTGGGCTCGAGGCGAAAGAGAACGACGCCTACCGGCTGATAAACGGCGAAGGGGACGGCCTGCCCGGGATCGTCATCGACCGCTACGGCCGCTTCGCGGTGGTGAAGACGGTCGCCTCGAGCGTCGAGAAACTCGCGCCGACGCTGGCCGCGGCGGTGGCGAAGGCCGGGCGTCTCCGGGGGGTGATGCACCGTCGCAGCGAAGGCCACGAAATCCTCTGGGGCGCGCCGCCGCCACCCGAGATCACGGTTCGGGAGAACGGCCTCCGGTTCATCGCCAACGTGCACGAAGGGCAGAAGACGGGACTGTTCCTCGACCAGCGCGACAATCGCCAGACGGTTCGGGAGCAGGCGTTGGGCCGGAGGGTCTTGAACCTGTTCAGCTACAGCGGGGCGTTTGGGGTCTACGCCCTGGCGGGCGGTGCCGAGCACGTTACCGATGTCGATCAGGCCGCCCCGGCGCTTCGCGACGCCGAACGAAACGTCGCAGCCAACGACCTCGATCTACACCGTCACGAAACGGTTCAGGCCGACGCGCATGACTTCCTTCGAGATCAGGTGGCGACCGGCCGCCGCTACGACCTGGTGATACTCGATCCACCCTCCCTGGCCCGAGGGCGGCGGCACCGCTACGCCGCCCTGCGGGCCTACCGACGTCTCAACAGCCTCGCCTTCAAGTTGCTCACACCGGGCGGCCTGTTGGCCACCGCCAGCTGCACCGCCCAGGTCTCGCCCGAAGCCTTCCGCGAGGTGCTCGCCGAGGCCGCCCGAGAGGCCGGCAGGCAGGCCCAGATCGTTCACGAGGCAGCGCACGCCAGCGATCATCCGGTGCCGCTCCACTTTCCCGAAGGGCGTTACCTGAAGTTCCTGCTGCTCAGGGCGCTCGAGCCAAGATGAATGTCGGCTAGCTGCCCGGAGATCAGCCTAACGGCTCTAGCTCGACCACGATCTCTTCCATCACGGGGTTGCTGAGCACCTTGTCGGCGATCTCGCTGAGCTGCGCTTCGACATCGTCGCGTTCGCCCGAGAGGGTCAGTTCGATCCGCTTGCCGATCCGCAGATCGCTCACGTTTTCATGGCCGAGGCGCTTCAGGGTGCGCTCCACCGCCCGCCCCTGCGGGTCGAGAATGGCCCGCTTCAGCATCACCTCAACGACGGCTCGGTAGTCAGCCATGCTGCTCCTCGAAGGGGTGCCCCAGCACCCGCTGGTAGATCTCCCGGTAGGCCTCTTCGACGCCACCCAGGTCGCGGCGGAACCGGTCCTTGTCGAGCCGTTCGCCGCTCGACAGGTCCCACAGGCGACAGGTGTCGGGACTGATCTCGTCGGCGAGCACGATGTCTCCAGCTGGGGTGCGGCCGAATTCGAGCTTGAAGTCGATCAGCTCCAGACCGAGGTCGGCAAAGAACGGCAGCAACAGGTCGTTGACGGTCGCCGCCTGGGTAAACATGATCTCGAGCTCGTCCGGGCTGGCCAGTCCCAGCGCCACCGCGGTGGCGTCGTTCATGGGCGGGTCGCCGAGTTCGTCGGATTTGTAGCACCATTCGATCACCATCGGGTCGAGCTGCACACCTTCGTCGACGCCGTAGCGGCTGGCGAACGACCCCGCCGAGCAGTTGCGCACGATCACCTCGACCGGAACGATCTCGAGGGCGCGTACCAACTGCTCCCGGGGAGAGAGTCTGGCCACGAAATGGGTGGCCACCCCCTCGCCTTCGAGGCGTTCGAAGATGGTCGCGGTCACGGCGTTGTTGATCGCCCCTTTGGCCTCGATGAGGCCGCGCTTGAGGGCGTTGTAGGCGGTGGCGTCGTCCTTGTACTCGACGATCAGCAGGGCCGGGTCGTCGGTGGCGAAAACCCGCTTGGCCTTGCCTTCATAGCGCTGCTCGAGCCTGTTCGGAGCGGTGGGCACGAGGGGATGATACCAGTGCCGCTGCGAGCCACCAAATCAGAGCCCGAAGCGACCGAAGATCGCATCCACATGTCGCAGATACCAACCTGCGTCGAAGGCCTGCTCCAGCTCGTCGGGCGACAGGGGATTGTCCGCATCAGCAGCCAACAGATCGCGCAGCTGTCGGCCTTCGTCCCAGCTCCGGAGGCTGTTGCGCTGCACCAGCTCATAGGCGGCTTCGCGGGTCATGCCTGCCGCGATCAGCTGGTGGAGCACCCGCTGGGAAAAGACCAGCCCGTGAAGGGCGCCGAGATTCGCGGCCATCCGCTCGGGAAAGACCACGAGGTCGTCGAGCACGCGTCTGAATCGCCGGGCAGCGTAGCTAGCCAGGGTGGTGGCGTCGGGCAGGATGACGCGCTCCACGGCGCTGTGACTGATGTCGCGCTCGTGCCACAGGGCCACGTTCTCGAGGGCGGCCTGGAGGTCGGCTCTAAGCAGCCGAGCCACGCCCGTGATGTTCTCGCTGGCGATCGGGTTCTTCTTGTGGGGCATCGACGACGACCCGGTCTGCCCGGGCCGAAACCCCTCCATGGCCTCGCGCACCTCACTCCGCTGCAGGTGCCGAATTTCCAACGCAATCCGCTCTAGGGTGGTGCCCAGAATCGCCAGCGCCGCCATCATTTCGGCGTGGCGGTCACGCGCTATCGTCTGGTTGCTGACGGGGTCGGCCCTCAACCCCAGAGCCTCAGCCACCCGGAGCTCCACCTCGGGCGGCACGTGAGCATAGGTGCCGACCGATCCCGATAGCATCGCCACCGACACCACCGCCCGGGCTCGCTCGAGGCGCTCGAGATCGCGGCTCAGAGCGGCGTAGAAGTTGAGGAACTTCAGCCCAAAGGTCATCGGTTCGGCGTGAATGCCGTGGGTACGCCCGATACAGGGGGTGTGCTTGTGCGCCACGGCCTTGGCCTTGACCACCTCGCGCAAGGCCTCGACATCTGCCACGATCACCGACAGGGCGGCGCGCAGCAGCACGGCTTGGGCGGTATCGACCACATCCGTGCTGGTGAGGCCGAAGTGAACGTAGCTGGCATCGTCGCCTACGCGCTCGGTCAGGGCGCGGGTAAAAGCGACGATGTCGTGCCGTGTCACCGCCTCCAGCTCGGCCACCCGGTCGGCGAAAGCGTCGTCGAGCGGGTTGTCCACCAGCTTCTCACGGATGCGTCCCGCGGTGCCTTCGGGAACCTCTCCCAGCGCCTCCCAGGCCGCCGTCGCGGCCAGCTCCACCTCGAGCCAGGTGCGGTAGCGATTGGCCTCGCTCCATAAGGCTGCCATCTCCGGCGTCTGGTAGCGCGCAATCATGGCTGGGAGGGTAGCATACGGCCCATCTCGCAGGTTTAAGGATATCTCTGCTCCCCACCAGCGACGATTCTCTCGAGCCATGCTATAACGGGCAGGTGCCGACAGCACTGCTCCTGATCGACGTCCAGAAGGGTCTCGACGACCCCCGTTACGGCACACGCAACAATCCCGATGCGGAGCAGCATATGGCTCGCTTGCTCGAGGCGTGGCGAAAGCAGCAACTCCCCGTTATTCATGTGCGACATCGGTCTACCAGGCCTGAGTCTCCATTACACCCCGACAACAATCCTGAGGGCTGCGCCTTCAAGCCTGAAACCGCTCCGCGCGCGGACGAGATGGTTTTCACCAAAAACGTAAACAACGCCTTTGTCGGCACGGACCTCGAAACGTACCTGCGCAAACAGAGGATCGCATCGTTGGTCATGGTCGGCCTGACGACCGATCATTGCGTCTCGACGTCGGCACGCATGGCGAGCGATCTAGGTTTTGAGGTCGAGCTGGTGTCAGACGGCACGGCAGCCCATGAACGAGAAGGCATCGACGGCAACTGGCTGAGCGCCGATGAGATTCACAAGATTCACCTGGCTAGCCTTCACGGAGAATTCTGTACGGTGGTTTCCACCAGCGACGTATTGTCGAGATTCGCTCCTACCTAGGCGCTGCCAGGGCTGCCGTTGCGGAAACGGCTCGGCTGCCTCAACTCAGTTTCGAGAGGGTTCAAGGGTATCTGGACCCGCCTTCCCATTTCGGCGGAATTTCGAGCCGCCTCGGCTATCATCAGGACAATCCGGCCTCGTGAGAAAGGCGATGAGCAAGGGAAATCTTGGACCCACAATCGAGTTTGTGCCGGTCAGTACGGCATTTCTCGGTTTCTCCGTCCACCACGCATCGTCAAATCGCTCTTACTCGCCACCCTCTCGTCCAACGCCAGATCGTTGAGTCGTATTCAGAAAAGCGGAAACGCAGCCACCGTCAGGCACGGCAATGTGCGAAAAATGCGATGCGGACCGGGGTTTCTTGCCCCTCACTAGAGATCAGACCCGTCACCGACGCAACCCCGAACAACGCCGGCAAGTCCTGATCATGGGGCGTGCAGCGCCGTATCGTCCATATCGACATGGACGCCTTTTACGCCTCGGTCGAGCAGCGCGACGACACCAGTCTGCGTGGCAAGGCCGTCGCGGTCGGCTACGACCACCCTCGGGGCGTGGTGATGACCGCCAGCTATCAGGCTCGGCGCTTCGGAGTGGGCTCGGCGATGCCCAGCCGCATGGCGCGAGACCGCTGCCCCGAACTGATCATCGTAGAGCCTCGCATGGAGGTCTACCGGCAGGTGTCGCAGCAGGTTCGGGCCGTGTTCCGCCGCTACACCGACCTGGTCGAACCGCTGTCGCTCGACGAGGCCTACCTCGACGTGACTGACCCGAAACTGGGCCCCACCTCGGGCACCCTGAGCGCCCGCGCGATCAAGCGCGATATCGCCACCGCGACCGGCCTCACCGCCTCGGCCGGGGTGTCGTACTGCAAGTTCCTGGCCAAAGCGGCATCGGCCCTGAACAAGCCCGACGGTCTGACCGTGATCACACCCGATCAGGCTGAGGCGTTCGTGGCAGAAATGCCGGTGGAGCAGTTCTTCGGCATCGGACCGGTAACCGCCAGGCGGCTGCTCGAGATGGGTGTGCGCACCGGCGCCGAGCTGCGGACGCTGCCGCTGGCGAACCTCGAGCAGTCGTTCGGAAAGCAAGGACGTCACTTCTTCGAGCTGGCCCGGGGGGTGGACAAGCGACCGGTCGAACCCGATCGACCCTACAAGAGCATCAGCGCTGAAACCACCTTCGATACGGACCTCGCCGAGATCGAGGCATTGATCGCGGAACTGCCGCCACTCGCCGAGCACACCGCCGGGCGGCTAGCGAAAGCCGGTCTGGTAGCGAGCGGCGTTCAGATCAAACTCAAGTATTCCGACCACCAGGTGATCACCCGCAGAATGACGGTTCCTGAGCGGATCACCGAGGCCGAGGACATTCGCTCCCTGGCGGAGCGGCTGCTCCGTACCAGGGTGGAGCTGGCCCGACCGGTGCGCCTGCTGGGCGTGGCGACCTTCGACCTCCACGAGCAGGGCGAAACGAACCAGCCTGCGCTGTTCGACTCCGTTTGACGCAGCTGGCCAGCCGGGAGAAACAGTCCAGCACCGGGCTATTCTCTGTGGACTACGGTTCATGAGGTAGGAGGTGCCGATTGTGAGAAGGCGATCCCACGCTAGTCGAGGAGGCTCGCCACCACCAGATCCTCGAACGCCAGACCGACCGATTTGAACAGCGTCGGGCGCGCCCCTCGGGCGATGGTGCCGTTCACCAGCTCCGACAGGTCCCCCCTGATGTGGTCGAAGCTCCAACCCTCGGTGGCCGCCTGAATGAGGTCGCCGGCCTCGGTGGCAGCCGCGTCCCGATCGTCGACGACCACATCGGAACGCAGAACAGCGTCGGGATCGGCCTCGGCCATCTCGGGCGAGAAGGCCCCGACCAGATCCAGGTGCTGGTCCGGGGTGAGCCATTCGCCACGGATTATCGGCACCGTGGCGGTGGTGGCTACGGTGATCACGTCGGCACTCCGCGCGGCGGTCTCGAGGTCGCTGGTGGCCTCGATGTGTACGGGGCGGCCTGCCAGGCGTCCGGTCAGCTCGGCGGCCGTCGCCGCAGACTTGGCTGGGTCTCGGCCCCACACCTGGATGCGCTGGTAGGGGCGGACCTGGAGGTGCGCCTCGGCCATCCACGGCGCCAGCGCGCCGGTGCCAACCACCAGCAATCTCGTGGACGATTCGGCAGCCAGGTGGCTGGCGGCGATGGCTGAGACGGCAGCGGTGCGAACGCGGGTCAGCTGGGTGGCGCCACAGGTGAGCCGGGGGCTCCCATCGGGAGCAAACAGCGTGTAGTGCGCCTGTACGGTAGGCAGGCCTCGGGCCGGATTGTCCGCCAGTACACTCACCTGCTTCACGCCAAAGGCGCCGTCCGGACCGAGGCAGGGCATGGTGAGAAAGGTGCCGCCCTGGGGCGACGTCATGGCCACACGTTCGGGCGTCTGAAAGGCAGACGGTCTCCGGAAGGCAGCTTCGAGAGCTGCCAGCACATCGGGCCACAGCAGTCGCCCGAGCACCTCGGGTTCGGAGATCAGACGCATGCCTAAGCTTAACGCGCCGAACGCGTCGGCTGGCCGCGGCTGCCAGGTCCGCTCGGAAAGGTCTCATCCGGCGGCCTCATGAGCTCGAATAAATACCGTCTCTGACGGAGCTCTTGTGAGTAATTTGGCTTTACCCTTCAGCCCTTCCAAATGGTACACTGAGGTAGTCGTATGGAGGTGCCTGGTGGCACCTCCAGTCGGGCGTTGCCGCGCCCGGAGGAGGTACCTTTGAACGAAGGTCAGGTCGTCCCTGTTCAGATCACCGACGAGCTCCGTCAGAGCTTTATCAACTACGCCATGCAGGTCATCGTCGATCGCGCCCTGCCCGACGTGCGCGACGGCCTCAAGCCGGTGCAGCGGCGCATCCTCTATGCCATGCAGCAGGAGGGGCTGTTCCCCAGTCGCAAGCACTCCAAGAGCGCCGGGGTAGTCGGCGAGGTCATCAAGAAATACCACCCTCATGGCGATGTCTCCATCTACGAGGCTATGGTTCGCATGGCCCAGGACTGGTCGCTACGGTACCCCCTGGTCGACGGTCAGGGCAACTTTGGCTCCATCGACGGCGACCCGGCCGCAGCCTACCGCTACACCGAAGCGCGGATGGCGCCGCTAACCGAGACCTTGCTGGCCGACATCGACAAGGAAACGGTCGATTTCAAGGACAACTACGACGACACCACCGTCGAACCGGAGGTGCTGCCCTCGGCCATCCCCAATCTGATGGTCAACGGCAGCGCCGGCATCGCCGTCGGCATGGCAACCAACATCGCGCCGCACAATCTCACCGAAGTGGTCGACGCCCTGCTGGCCATGATCGACAGGCCCACAATCGGTATCGACGGCCTCATGGGCTACATCCAGGGGCCGGACTTTCCCACCGGTGGGGTGCTGAGCCGCGAAGGCATCCGCGAGGCCTACGAAACGGGCCGCGGCTCACTCAAGGTGCGGGCGCGGGTCCGGATCGAGGAGCGCAACAACCGCCACACCCTGGCGGTGACCGAGATCCCCTACCAGGTCAACAAGACCTCACTGATCCAGACCGCCGCCAGCCTGGTGCGCGGCAAAAAGATCGAAGATATATCCAACATTCGCGACGAGTCCGACCGCAACGGCATGCGGATCGTGTTCGAACTCAAGCGTGGCGCCCACCCCCATGTGGTGCTGCACCAGCTCTACAAATTCACGCAGCTGCAGACCACCTTCGCCATCAACAACATGGCCATCGTCGACAAGTCGCCGCAGCTGCTGCCGCTCACCAAGATGCTCCGCCACTACCTCGACCACCGCTCCGACGTGGTGCGGCGGCGCACGAGCTACGAATTGCGCCGGGCCCAAGACCGGGCCCACATCCTCGAGGGCTATCTGATCGCCCTCGACCGACTCGATGACATCATCGAACTGATTCGCAACGCCGACGACGCCAGCAGCGCCCGCAGCGGCCTGATGGAGAACTTCAACCTCACCGAAACCCAGGCCCAGGCGGTGCTGGACATGCGCCTGCAGCGCCTCACCGGCCTCGAGCGCGAGAAGATCCAGGGCGAGTACCGGGAACTTCAAGGGGAGATCGTGCGCCTGCAGCGCATCCTCGGCGACGAGCAGGAGTTGCAGAAGGTGATTCGTGAAGAGCTTCGCAGCGTCAAGAAGCGCTTCGGCGACACCCGCAGAACCACCATCGCGGACCTGGTCGATGACATCACCAAGGAAGACCTCATTGCCGAGGAGACCATGGTGGTGACCATGACCCGCGGGGGCTATGTCAAACGGACCGCACTCAACTCCTACCGGGCCCAGTCCCGCGGGGGCCGCGGCGTCTCCTCGCAGCGACAGAAGGAAGACGACATCAACGCGCAGCTGCTGGTCGGCTCGACCCACGACTATCTGCTCTTCTTCACCGATCGGGGGCGCGTCTACCGGGAGAAGATCTACGATCTGCCGGAGGCGGATCGCAACGCCCGCGGCAACCACATCCGAAACCTGCTGCCCCTCGAGGGCAACGAAGAGGTCCAGACGGTGCTGTCTCTGAAGAGCTTCGAGGTCGAAGGCTTCTTCATCTTTGCTACCCGCCAGGGGCTGGTGAAGCGGACGGCCATTCGCAACTACGGCAACATCAACGTTGCCGGCCTGATCGCCATCAACCTGCTCGACGGAGATGCGCTGGTGGCGGTTCGGATCAGCGACGGCAAGGCCGACGTGACCCTCGCCACCCACGCGGGTCAGGCCATCCGTTTCGACGAGTTCCAGGCGCGCGATACCGGCCGCGCCACGCAGGGCGTGATCGGGATCCGCCTGCGTGACGGCGACTACGTGGTGAGCCTGGTGGTCGTCGCCGACGAAGACAAGGACGATACCGAGCTGCTCACCGTCTCCGAAAGCGGCTACGGCAAGCGCACGCCTCTCGAGGAGTACCCCTTGCAGGGCCGCGGCGGCGTGGGCGTCATCACCATGAAGGCGACCGGGAAGACCGGGCCGCTGGTCAGTCTCAGCGCCGTCCTCGGACCCGAGGAGCTGTTCGTGCTCTCCGAGCAGGGCATCCTGATCCGCACGCGGGTGCCGGAGGTCTCCTCCTACGGGCGCTCGTCGCAGGGGGTCACCATCATGCGCCTGGGCGACGGCGACCGCGTGGTAGCGGCCATGGTCATGCCCGCGGAGGACGAACTCGACAAGGTTGCGACCGGCGCCCCGATCGGCGAACCGGTTCTGAACTGAGGACCTCCTCAAGAGCGTACGCCCCCGCGCCGGCAGCGTTGGGGGCGTTTTCTGGAATGGGCCGACGAGGTACCATGGCGCGATGAACCCCCCCATCGTTCTCGACTGCGATCCGGGTCACGACGACGCCATCGCACTGCTCATCGCCGGCCAGCACTGCGAGCTGCTGGGGGTCACCACGGTGAGCGGAAACGTCCCGCTCGAGCTGACCACCCGCAACGCGCTGCTCACGCTGCAGCTTCTCGGACTCGAGGTGCCGGTCCACGCGGGGGCGGCCAGACCGCTGGTGGCCGAGGCCCGGCATGCGGAGTTCATTCACGGCGACACAGGCCTCAACGGACCCCAGCTGCCGCCCCTCGAACGCAGCGCTGCGGGCACCGACGCCGCGGGATTCATCATCGATGCGGCCCGCTCACGAGACGACCTGTGGCTCGTCGCCACCGGTCCGCTTACCAATGTCGCGCTGGCTCTCCGGCGGGCACCGGACCTCAGCGAACGGCTGGCCGGCATCGCCCTCATGGGCGGCTCGACCAGCTTTGGCAATGTGACCGCGGCCGCCGAGTTCAACATCTGGGCAGATCCCGAGGCGGCCGATATGGTCTTTCGCAGCGGTGCGCAGCTGATCATGGCTGGGCTCGACCTCACCCACCAGTTCAAGATGGGTGCCGGCCACATCGAGCGGCTGCGCCAGGTCGGGAGCGGAGCGGCCACCTTCGCCGCCGACCTGCTCACCTTCTTCAGCAACGCCTACGCCGAGGCCTATTCCGGCAAGGCCGAAGGGCCGCTGCACGACCCCTGCGCGGTGATGGCGCTCACCCATCCGGAGCTGTTCGCAAGCCAGGACCACCATGTGGTGGTCGAGCTGCGGGGCGACCACACCCGCGGCATGACCCTGACCGATACCAGGGCCAGCAAGCGGGGTAACGCCCCCAACGTGCGGGTTCTCAAACGGATCGATGCCGACGCAGCCTTCGAGGTTCTGCTCGAGTCCGCGGCGGGCTACCGGTGAGCCGTGCCTCACCCGGTGGTGGCGTTCGCGGGGTAGAGTAAGCGCGATGGTCCGCTTCCATCACGTAACCAAGACCTACGCCCGCACCCACACCCACGCCCTCAAGAACGTCGATTTCCACGTCCGCAAGGGCGAATTCGTGTATATTACCGGGCATTCTGGAGCAGGCAAATCGACGCTCCTGGCGCTGGTGTTGCGCCGGGTTCTGGCCACCGAGGGCAGCGTTCACATCGCCGGTCAGGATGTGGCCAAGATCCGCCAGTCACGCCTGCCGCAGCTGCGGCGCACCATCGGCATGGTGTTTCAGGATCACCGGCTGCTACCGAAGCTGTCGGCGCTCGACAACCTCGCCTTCACGCTGCGCGCCACCGGCCAGCGGGGCAACCTGGAACAGCGCGCGCTCCACAGCCTCCGCCTCGTCGGTCTGGCCCACAAGCGCAAGGCCTTCCCTATCGAACTCAGCCTCGGCGAGCAGCAGCGCGTGGCGATCGCCCGCGCCCTGGTCACCGAGCCGCCGCTGCTGCTGTGCGACGAACCCAGCGGCAACCTCGACCCGGATACCAGTTGGGAGATCCTCGAGGTTCTCAGCGACGTGAACCTCGCCGGTACGACCGTGGTCGTCGCCACCCACTCCCGGGACCTGGTCGACCGGCTTCGGCGGCGCACCATCGTACTCAGGAACGGCGAGGTGGTGCGTGACGACGAGCAGGGTGGGTATTCGCTCTAGACGGCCGCTACTACCACGAGGCCTGGATGGTGCTGGACCTCGAGGACTAGAGCTGCATCAGGCTGTAGTCGAGGCGGTCTTCCGACAGGATCATCTCAAAGAACTGCATGTGCGCAAGGGCGTCGATCATGGCGAGGCTGTTCTCCTTGTCGATGTAGATGCCCTCTTTCATGACGGTATGCCCATAGACGCCAAAGCGGTGGCCGGACTGCTTGACCAGCTCCGGCTTGTTGTACCACCACTGCTTGGTATCGGGGTCGTGGTAGAAGAAATCATCGAATACCTGCATGCCGGGCGTGGGGCCGGCGTGAGCGAAGTGCACCCCGTAAAAGACCTTCTCGCATTCGAAGGTGCGAAACCACTCCTTGACGTCGTCGGGCAGCTCGACACCGCCCCGTTCGGAGAGGAATTCGTCATGTTTGAGTCCGCCCCTGGTGGCCAGCTCGTACTCGTGGGTGAGAGCCGAGTCGTCGTGGTTGCCGAGGATGACGGTGACGTTGCCGCCGGCACCCTCGACATAGTCTTTGAAGCGGTAGAGTTCACGAATCTGCGCCTTGGCTGCACGCCGCAGATGATCGGGGTTGGTGTGGTCGTACGGCTCTTCGCCGACGGCAACTGCGTAGGCCCGTTCGTCCTTGTAGTGCACCAGATCGCCGATACAGATGACCTGGTAGCGCCCTTGCATCACCTGCGGGGTCGGCCGGTAGTGGATGTCGCAGGCGGCAGCGGCTTTGAGCACGCGCCATAGCTCCGCCCACTGTCCGTGCACGTCTCCGATGGCGATGACCTTGATCACTACAGCGCCTCCACCGAGTCGGCCTTGCCCTGCTCGAGCAGCATCGATCTCAGCTTGGCGTAGAGGTCGCGAGCAGTTTCCGGATCGTGGCCATAGCCGCCGTAGGTGATGAGGACCCTGGCGGCCTCGAGCCCGTGTCCCTCCTCGCGCAGCCGTTCGACCAGCCTATCGATGGCCAGCTGACCTTCGGGCTTGGCCGGGGCCGCCGGCTCGGCGGTGGACGTGGGCCTTTGAACCGAAGCGTCGCCCGGCGGATCGTGGAGCGGCTGCCCACTCTCGGGATCGGCATCTACCCAGTAGCAGACCGATGGTTCGGTGGGTGGACGGAGACCAAAACGCTCGGCAGCCTGCGCCAGGGCGGCGGCTCCGAGATGTTCGGCGTCATCGCCAGGGGTGCGGCGGGCCACCACAGCGGCTTTGCAGACGCCGGCGATTTCCAGTTCGCAGATGATCGCCTCCGGGCTTGGTGCCTGGAAACGCTGAGACCAACCCTCCCGGCCTAGCACCTCGTCGAGTCTGCTGGTGATAGCGACCGGGTCGAGTTCGGGGGCAACCAACGCCCGGTGTTCGACCGAGTCCATCTCGACGACGCGCCAGCGCGGGGCCTCAGCGGGGAATGGGGCAGCGAGGGGGGCCCAACGATCAGGCATCAACGCAGTATAGCAGGGCGTTTCTCGCTGTCTGAGAAGTTTTACATGTCCGCTTGGACCGTGCCACCTGAGGTCTGCCTAGTGGAATGAGGTAAGGTCTTGGTATGGTCACCTTCCACACCTTTCGAGCCGCCCTGTTCGGGATCCTGTTGGCGGTCCTGCTAGCGGTCTCGCAGGCCCAATCGCCACCCTCGCTGTCGCTGAGCCGATCGACACTCGAACCGGGGCAGGCGTTCACCCTGGAGGCATCGCGGCTCGAGCCCGACAGCCCCTACACCCTCACCCTGAACGGACCGGACGATGCGGTGATCGAAACGGTGATCCGCAGTGACGGTAACGGGGCCCTCGAGTACCGAGGAAGCCTCGACATCGTGGGGCCGTGGACGCTGCAACTCGAAGGGCCCGGTCTCGATGCCCTCTTCGGCATCGAGGTGGAGGGTCTTCCCAGCGAACCGGCCGACACCTCTCCAACCGAGGGGGTCGAACCGGCCCCCGGCGAACCGGCCGACCTCACCCCCCTTCCGGACGAACCGACCGAGCCGAACGAGGTGCCGCCCGAACCGCCCAACCGCACCTCACCGGTCGACTTCAGCTTCGAACTCGAGGGAGACGATCTGGTAGCCCGGAGCGGCGATCGGGTTCGCTGGAGGCTCGATTTCCCACCCGAAAGTGGCGCCAGCGTAGGTCCCCTGTTGGCCGCTGGTGCCATCTACCTCGGGCACGGCTACAGTGTGCTCGAGCTCGACCCGGCAACCGGAACGGTGGTTCGCCGGCTGCGACTCTCCGGACCCATCGGTGACCTCTCATTCCGGGCTGGCGCGATCGTCATCGGCGTCGACCATGGCGACGATTTGAGCGAGGAATTCGTCCTGAATGGCAGCGACCTCGAGCCTCAGGTACGGTTCGGTAGCACCCTGGAAATGTTCGACTGGCTGCGCCGTGAGGCCGAGGTAGCCGATCCTTCCAGACGGCTGCAGCAGGATCCCACCAACCCTTGGCTGCACCTCCGGGTCGGCCTCGAGGCCGAATTCGAGGGCGCCCGCCGCGACGCGTTCGAAGCCGCACTGAACCAGGCCGAGACCTTCTTTGAACGGGCTCAGTTGGCTCAGGTGCTGTTTCGAGAAGGTGACAACGAGCTCGCCGGTCGCGCCATGGAGGCCGCCTACAACGACTTTGCCGCTCGTAGTTACGACCCCAGGCTGGTGACCGAGCTGGCGCTGCATGAGGCCTACGGCTTCCCGCTGCGCCGTTTCGAATCGGCGCTCGAACGCGGCGGTTTGGTCGAAGCCGGTTTTTGGGCTCCGTGGGTCCATCTGCTGAGCGCCAATAGCGTTCCCGCCACCGGGTCGGCGCTCCGCGAGTACGCTCGCCAGCTCCGCGTCGTCGGAGACCGCGACGAGGCAGCCCTGTGGCGGACCCGGGCGAACCTCCCTGGGCGGGGAGGCATCGCTACCATCCTCGACGATCTCTTCGCGGCCTTGGGGCGGATCGGCTGGTACGCGGTGGCCTCGCTACTCATCGCCATCGTCGCCCTCCACCTGACCCTGGTGGCAAAGTACTGGCGCCCGCAGACGGTGCTGGCTCAGGGACGCAGCGGTGGTGGGCCGGCCCCGTGGGCACGCCTGCTGGCGATCCGCTACTACAGCTTTACCGAGAAGCTGGTCCTGGTGCTGATGTTTGCTGCCTCGCTGGCCCTGGCGGGACTTGCCGATTGGCATTCGCGTTCCGAACAGATGCCTGCCGCCTGGCGCAGCGGAACGATGGCGAGCGCCGCGGCGCTCGCCCAACTGGACGCCCTGGAGCCGGACGCCATCGAGGGGTCAGGGGTCGCTGCCGACAGCGCCGTTACCCTGTTCATCCGCGGCTACGCGCAGCACTCGGCGGGCGACGGGGCGGCAGCGAGCTACCGCCAGGCCGGCGACCACGCCCCATCGGTGAACAACCTCGCGGCGATCCAGGGGGATGTGGGCCTGTTCGAACGCGCCTTGGAGCTCGATGCCAGACTGCTGGAGGCTCGTTTCAACCTTGGCCGCATCGCCGATCCATCGCCCTTCCATCTCGAGTACCACAGCGCCGCCCCGTTGCTGGCCGTGCCCACCCCGACCGACCTGCAAACCGCGTTCGTCGGAACCTGGCAGAACGCCCTCGCACGGGCCTTTACCGATCCCTGGTCGGTACTGACCGAGGCCGAGGTTCCCGGGTTCGGCGGACCCCGCTGGCTCTGGTGGGGCGTGCTGATCCTGTTCTTTTTGGCGGCCGCAGCGAGCCTGCTGTGGTTGGTGGTGCCGCGACCCCGCCTGGCGCGAAACGCACCCCGCACGCTGCTCTATCAGCTGCTGGCGCTGCTCATCCCCGGCAGCGGCCTGGCCGACGAGCTGTGGGGGGTCCTGCTGCTCACGCCGTGGGCGATCTTTGGCCTCGACGCGCTGGCGAGCTATTTCGCCTGGGGTTTCGGTCTCAATCTCGGGTTCACCATCGACCTGGTGGTTCTGGGCCTGCTCTACGTGGTCAACACGGTGGCGTTCGTGGTCGAGTTCGGCTCCTACAACCGTCGCATGAACGAGCTCAAACGCAACGATCCCGAGACCGCACTTCGATTTGGATTGCGCGTCCGTGAGCCCACTGAAGAGTGATCCTCTAAGGGCGCTCCGTCAAACAGCTGACGGCAATGCTCGCCGGAACCGATTTCACTGGGTCTTGGCTACGTGTCACGCCGATCGCGTGACGACAGGAGGAGCCCATGAAAGCGACCTTCAACGGCACCGTCGTTGCCGAGTCCGATGCCACCGAGGTGGTCGACGGCTACCACTACTTCCCCCGCGAGAGCGTCGCTATGCGTCTGCTCGACTCGAGCCCCAAAGCCTACACCTGCTCCTGGAAGGGTCAGGCCGAGTATTTCGACCTGGATATCGACGGGCACAACGTCAGGGACGCGGCCTGGTCGTACCCCAACCCGAGCCCGGCGGCGCAACCGATCGCGGGGCACATCGCCTTCGACGAGCGCAAGGGCGTCACCATCAACCGAACATAAGAAGACGCCATCAGGGTACAGACACGCTGCCGTGAAGGCCTACCTGCTGGTCTTTGCGGCGGCGGTCCTGTGGGGGCTGATCGGGGTCTTTTCAAAGGGGGTCCTCAACGCGGGCGTGGGCGCCATCGAGATCGCCTTCTGGCGTGCCGCGTTGGCGGGACTGGCATTTGTGGTTCACGCCGCCGCGACCCGAAACCTCCGACTCGAGCGTGGGCGTGACGCTGGGGCCTTTGTCAGCTTTGCCCTGATCGGCGTCACGCTGTTCTACGCCTCACTGATAGTGGCCATCGATCGGGGCGGCATCAGTCTGGCCTTCATCCTGCTCTACAGCGCCCCGGCTTTCGTTGCAGTGCTGGCCTGGCTGGTGCTGCGGGAAGCGCTCACCGCCGTGAAAGTCGCCCTGGTGGGCCTGGCGCTACTCGGTGTGGTGCTGGTCGCCCGCGACGGCGGTAGCGGCATCGTCGTAAGCCCGGCTTCGCTCTTCTGGGGGCTCACGGCGGGCCTCAGCTATGCCAGCTACTACATCTTCGGGAAGTGGCTGCTGCGATCCTACCGCCCGGTCACGATCTATGCCTTCGTGCTGCCTCTGGGGGCGCTGGGACTGCTGCCATTCGTCGATTTCGCCCCCAAAACGGTGGGGGTATGGGCGCTGCTGATCGTCCTGTCACTGGTCTCCACCTATCTGGCCTACCTGCTCTACTTCACCGGCCTCAGGGCTGCGGAAGCGTCCCGCGCCGTGCTGGTGGCAACGATCGAACCGGTGGTGGCCGCTACCCTGGCGGCGCTGATCTTCGGGGAGCGCTTCGGTTGGGCCGGCCTCCTGGGGGGCGCCTTCATCCTGACGGCTGCCGTACTGTCGGCGTGGCCGCCGCGGACACCGGCAGCCACCTCCGTCCGCTGATACCGATCGTCACAGAAGGTGCCTTGACCTGATGTAGGGCTCATGCTACATTGCATCGACATCGGGACCGGTGCATAAATGTGCGCCCGGCCCGGAGCGATCATGACCACTGAGAACCGGACTTCCAGCCGTACCCGACGCCGATAAGCCGCCCCCCAGCGGCCCCTATTGGTAACGGCGCCAGGCTGGCGCAACGTCCGGATCGTTTCATGTTGGAGGAGCCATGACCACAAGGCGAACTGCCGAGATCAACAAGGTGGTACTGGCCTATTCGGGTGGGCTCGACACCTCGGTAATCCTGCACTGGCTCAAGGCGCGCTACGGGGCAGAGGTCGTCGCTTTCACCGCCGACATCGGCCAGGGAGAAGAGGTCGAAGAGGCGCGACAGAAGGCGCTCGCCACCGGCGCCAGCAAGGCCTACGCGGTCGATCTCAGCGAACCGTTCGTCCGTGACTACGTCTTTCCGGTGTTGCGCTCTGGAGCGATCTACGAGGGCTACTACCTGCTCGGCACCTCGTTCGCCCGGCCGCTGATCGCCCGGGCCATGATCGACATCGCCGAAGAGGAGGGCGCCGACGCCATCGCCCATGGCGCCACCGGTAAAGGCAACGATCAGGTGCGCTTCGAACTGACCGCCTACGCCCTCAAGCCCGATATCGCCGTCATCGCCCCCTGGCGTGAGTGGGATCTCAAGGGGCGCGAGGACTGCATCGACTACGCCCGAGCGCACGGCATCGCCGTGCCGGTCAGCAAGGAAAAACCGTACTCGACAGACGCCAACCTGTACCACATCAGCTACGAGGGCGGCGTGCTCGAGGATCCCTGGGCGGCCCCGCCGAAGGGCATGTGGAGCCTCACCACCGATCCCGAAGAGGCGCCCGACGAGCCCGAAGTCGTCGAGGTCGACTTCGAGGCCGGCAATCCGGTGGCGCTGAACGGCGAACGGCTCGACCCCGCCGAGCTGCTGGCGACCGCGAATGGGCTGGCCGGGCGGCACGGGGTCGGCAGGGTCGACATCGTCGAAAACCGGTTCGTCGGCATGAAATCGCGCGGCTGCTATGAAACCCCCGGGGGGACGCTCCTCTACCACGCGCACCGGGCGATCGAATCGCTGGCGCTCGACCGGCAGGTGCTGCAACTGCGCGACGAGCTGGTACCCAAGTACGCCAGCATGGTCTACAACGGCTTCTGGTTCGCCCCCGAGCGGCAGGTCCTGCAGCGGCTCATGGATGACATCCAGCGCCCCGTCACCGGCACCGCCAGGGTGACGCTCTACAAAGGGGGTGTCACCCTGCTCGGCCGCCGCAGCCCGAACAGCCTCTACCGCCAGGATGTGGCGACCTTCGAGCAGGACGAGGTCTACGACCAGGCCGACGCAGACGGGTTCATCAGGCTCAACGCCCTTCGGCTCCGCATCGCCCGGCAGCTTCGCGACAGCGGCGAACCTCGCGGCGTGGTCGAGACCAGCGAATAGGAGATGGGGCCCGTGGCTTCCGCTAG
Source organism: Trueperaceae bacterium (assembly GCA_963662295.1). Lineage (GTDB taxonomy): Bacteria > Deinococcota > Deinococci > Deinococcales > Trueperaceae. The sequence goes on along the minus strand of OY759346.1, from coordinate 45,109 downwards.
CTCCAGCTACCCGGCGGCACGGGTGCGGGTCGCCTCGTCGCACGACGCCGACCGCCTCGAGACCTTTTTCGAACACGCCTGGCCCGACCGTCAGGATGGGACCGACGCCTGGCTGGAGCGGGGCGGGGCGCTCCTGCTCGAAGATGACGACGGTGTGATCGCCTGTGCCCTGTGCTGGCTCGAGCGTCGAACGGGCTGGCAGGTCGAGGGTATGGCCACCCGGCCCGACGCGCGCGGGCAGGGCTACGGGCGCTGGCTGATGACCAAAGTCGAAGCGCTCGCCATTCGGGCCAACGTGCCCCTGCTCACCCTGGACCTCCGCGAACCGGCCTTCGTCCGCTACTACCAGCGGATGGGCTACCGGGTCGCCGAACAGCAGGGTGAGACGTTGACCTTGGCCAAAAATGTCGGCGGCACCTGGCAGACGCAGCTGGAGCCGGCGCCGTGAGCGACGACGAAGCCGACGCTATGCCCCCGAGTGAACGAATGTGGGGAGGTCGGTTTCGGCAAGAGACCGCCGCCCTGGTGCAGCGCTTCAACGCCTCGATAGACGTCGATCAGGCGTTGGCTCTCGAGGATGTCGAGGGCTCTCTCGCCCACGCTGCCATGCTGGGCGAACAGGGCATCCTGACCGGCCCCGAGGTCGAGGCGATTCGGGCCGGCCTGGAGGACATCCGCGCCGACATCGTCGCCGGCCGCTTCGTCTGGATCGAGGCGCTCGAAGATGTCCACATGAACATCGAGCACGCCCTGACCGAGCGCATCGGCCCGGTCGGTGGAAAGCTCCACACCGCCCGCAGCCGCAACGATCAGGTCGCCACCGACTTCCGCCTCTGGTTGCGACGTCGAACCCATGAGCTCAACGCCTCACTGGAGGCGTTGCGGCGGGTGCTGGTCGAGCTAGCCGAGCGCCACCTCGGGGTCATCATGCCGGGCTATACCCATCTTCAGGTGGCCCAGCCGGTCCTCTTCTCACACCACCTGCTCGCCTACTTTGAAATGTTCGGCCGCGATCGGGACCGCCTCCGCGACAGCCTAGCGCGGCTCAACGTCTCGCCGCTGGGCGCCGGCGCCCTGGCTGGAACCGGCTTTCCCATCGATCGCCAGCGGAGCGCCGAGCTGCTGGGCTTCGACGGGGTCGCGCCCAACTCGCTCGACGCGGTGAGCGACCGAGATTTCGCGCTCGAGTTTCTCGCCGCCGCCAGCATCGCCATGATGCACCTGTCGCGCATGAGCGAGGAGCTCATCCTCTGGTCGAGCGACGGCTTTGGCTTTGTGACGCTGCCCGACTCGCACACCACCGGCAGCTCGATCATGCCGCAGAAGAAAAACCCCGACGTCTCGGAGCTGATCCGCGGCAAGACCGGGCGGGTGTACGGCTCGCTGATGGGCCTGTTGACGGTGATGAAGGGTCTGCCGCTGGCCTACAACAAGGACATGCAGGAGGACAAAGAGGGGGTGCTGGACAGCGCCGAAACGCTCCAGCTGTGCCTGCAGCTCACGGCCGACATGCTGCCCGCTATCGTCGTAAACGCATCGCGTATGCGCGAGGCCGCCGGCCGCGCCTACTCCAACGCCACCGACCTGGCCGACTACCTTGCCCGTAAAGGGGTGCCCTTTCGCGAGGCGCACGCGGTGGTAGGGAAGCTGGTGGCCCAGGCCATCGAGCAGGAGCAGGACCTCCAGCAGCTCCCCCTCGAGACCCTGCGCGAGGTGGATCCGCGGATCGACGAGGACGTCTACCGCGTCCTCGAGCTCGAAGCGGTCGTCGACGCTCGCGACAGCTTTGGCGGCACCGGCCGGCGCCAGGTCGAGGCGCAGCTCGAGGCGGCGCGCCAGCAGTTGGACCGGGAAGGCCGATGACGATCGCCAGCACGCCCGCGGTCGGCGCGGTCACCGTCCGTCCAGCGACAGCTGAGGACGTGCCCAAGATCTTCGAGCTGATCGGCTATTGGGCCCAACAGGGCACGATGCTGGTGCGGCCGATGCCCAGCATCTTCGAGAACCTTCGCGACTTCTACGTGGCCGAGCTGCCGGGCGAGGCCGGGCCGGTGTTCGCCGGCTGCGGGGCGCTGCACATTCTATGGGGCGACATCGCCGAGGTACGCGGCCTGGCAGTGGATCCCCAGGTGCAGACCAAGGGGGTCGGGCGCAGGCTCGTCGAGGCCTGTGAGGAAGAGGCCAGGAGATTGGACATCCCGGTGCTGTTCGCCTGGACCTACACGGTCGGCTTCTTCGAAAAGTGCGGTTTCGAGCAGATCGACAAGAGCACGGAGCTGCACCCCCGCGTCTGGTCGGAGTGCCTGCGCTGTCCCTTCTTCGTGGGCTGCAATGAGAACGGTATGGTCAAGCGCCTCGAGGGGGTGGCGATGCCCGAGAATCTGCCAGCCCCACCGCCAGCCCAGGTGCCTCCTGGAATCGAGTAGCTCCAAGAAGTAGGGTTAAGAGATTTGGGGGAAGTTCAAGAAGTAGGGTTAAGAGATTTGGGGGAAGTTCAAGAAGTAGGGTTAAGAGATTTGGGGCCCCTTCAGACCCCTGCGCTTCGCTTCGGGTTCTTACGGGGTCCTTCAGAGCCCCCCTACGTGGGTCTCTTCAGGGGCTATGGAGCCACACTTCGTGAGTCTCCTCCGCCACAAGAAGGTTTAAAATGAACAAGCTAGACACCGTTTGCGCCTTCACACCCCGGTCATTCCAATTCTTCTGCTGGAGGAGACAACCTTGGTTGGCTCCGAGAGCCCCGGAGGGGCCCTAAATCATCTCCCCAAATCGTCTCCCCTAACCATCTCCTCCCTATGTGAACCGGCTCCAAATCCTCTTCCAACCCTTTCTCCAAGTCCCCTCCCTATCCTTGTTATCCTCACCCCATGCCCCCCTCTCATCTCCCCTCTCTTCTCGCTGACAAACCCCTCGATCACCTGGGCATCGTGGTCGTGGATCTCGAGGAGGGGAGCCAACCGTATCGTCTTCTCGGTCTCGAACAGGAGGGGGACGATGAAGAGGTGTCGGGGCAGCACGTTCGCGTTCGAGCCTTTCGGGCGGGAGACAGTCTGCTCGAACTTCTGGCACCTACTGCAAATACGGGTCCCATCGCCCGTTTTCTGAAACGAAGGGGCCCCGGCCTCCATCACCTGGCTCTGCGCGTCGAAACGCTAGAGGACGAGATCGAACGCCTTACTCGAGCCGGCGCTGACTTCATCGATCCTCTCCCTCGCCCGGGGCGAGGCAGGAGTCGGGTGGTGTTCCTGCATCCGCGTTGGGCCGGTGGGGTGCTCCTAGAGCTGGTCGACTACCCAAACCTGTGAGGAAAGCTCTTTGGTGGGGGGCCGCGATACTTTGGGCGGCGCTGATCTTCCTGGCTTCGGCCGACTCGGGGGGCCGGGGCGCTTTGACTGGTTGGACCTTCCGTATGTCGACAAACTGCTTCATGCTGGGGCGTTCGGCATCCTGGCGCTGCTGCTGGCGCTGGCGAGCGGCCGGCCGCTGCTGGCGTTGGTGCTCGCCTCGGCCTACGGGGTGAGCGACGAGCTCCACCAACTCGCAGTTCCCGGCCGCAGCGCCTCGGGCCTGGACTGGCTGGCCGACACCGTGGGCGCGGGGCTGGTGGCGGCTGTGGTGTTTCTGTGGAGACGCCCTCGCGGGCAGCGGGTAGAATAGCGCCGTGACGAACGTTTTGCAGCCACCCATGGCGGGGGACTCGACATGAAGCTCGCTATCGTCGGCGCCGGCAAGATGGGCGGCGCCGTGCTCACCGGCGCCCTCCGTGCCGGCATGCTCGAGGCGAGCGATGTCGGTATCTACCACCCGGACCCCGAGCGCCGCTCGAAGCTGATCGAACAGTACGGCGTGGTCGGCCTCGACGACGACAAGATCCACCACGCCGAGCGGGTCCTCATCGCGGTCAAACCGCAGTCGTTCGACGCCGTGGCGCCGCTGGTCGCCCAGCGGAACGCCTGCTATCTGTCGATCATGGCGGGGGTACCGGCCCGGGCGATCGCCCGTCGGGTCGGCTCTCAACGGGTGATTCGGGCCATGCCCAATCTCGGTGCGAGGGTGGGGTTGTCGGCCACCGCCGTCGCCCATCTGCCCGAGACCACCCCCGACGATCTCGCCTTCGCAGAGCGCCTGTTCGAGGCGGTGGGCACCGTCCACACGATCCCCGAACGGCTGTTCGACGCCTTTACCGGGCTCGCCGGTTCCGGGCCTGCCTTCGCGGCGGTGGTGGCCGAAGCGATCGCCGATGGCGGGGTTCGGGTCGGCTTCACCCGCGAGACGGCCAGCGACCTGACCCGCCAGGTGCTGCTCGCCACCACCAAGCTGCTCGAGACCAGCGACCCGGCCTCCCTCAAGGACGAGGTCGCCTCGGCCGGCGGCACCGCCATCGCCGGGGTCCGCACCCTCGAGCGCCATGGGCTCAGGTTCGCCCTCATGGACGCCATCGAGCAGGCGACCGAGCGCGCCGGCGAACTGAGTCAGGGTGAGAGCTGATGCCTCGCTACCTGGCGCGCCTGTTCGCAGCTCTGATCGTTATCCTGGCCACCGTAGCGCTAGCCCAGAACGACTACTTCCCCAATGTGGCTGGGATGAGCTGGACCTACTCGAGCGGTGAGACCCAGATCCTTTCTGGCCCGCGCGTGGTCGGGGGGATGGAGGTGATGGTGCTCACCCACTACTTCGAAGGCGTGCCGATCTCCGAAGACTATCTGCTCTACCGGGACGACGTGCTCTCGGTCGGGACCGCCAGCGGCGGCGAGCTGCTGCTCTACGAACCCGCACTCCTGGTCTACGCCAACGCCCCGCTCCAGCCCGGACAGCAATGGCAGAGCACCACCGAGATCTCGGGCCTGTCGATCACCCTCAGCTCCGAGGTGTTGGCGATTCGCGGCGTACAGACCCAGGCTGGGCGCTTCAACGCCCTCCACATCCGGCAGCGAACGCTGACCAACAGCGGGGCCAGCACCACGCTCGACCTGTTCTTCGTGCCGAGCATCGGCGTGGTCCGCTACGTGACCGAGGACGGCACCCTCGTGGACCTGATCGAGAAGAACTTCTGACGAGCTAATCCTCGGCGCCCAGCCAGGCCCGTTTCAGCGCCTCGAAGCGGTCGTGGCGGAGGCTGGCCCGGATCTCGTTCAGCAGCCGCGCCATAAAACGCAGGTTGTGGATGGTCACCAACTGCTGACCGAGCTGCTCGTTGGCCTTCAACAGGTGTCGCAGGTACGCCCTCGTGTAGTGTTGGCAAGCGTGGCAGTTGCACCCCACTTCGATGGGCTCGCGGGCGGCCGCGTGGCGGGCGTTGCGCAGATTCAGGCGGAATTTGGGCAGCGGCGCTCCGTCGCTGTCGAAACGGGCGAGCGCGCCGCCGTTGCGGGCGTTGCGGGTGGGGCTGACGCAGTCGAAGGTGTCGATGCCCCTCGCGACGGCCTCGAAGAGGCTGGGTACGTCGCCGATGCCGAGGAGGTGCCGGGGCTTGGCGCGGGGCAGCCGCGGGGTGGTCCAGTCGATCACCTGGTACATCTCGGCGAGTGTCTTGCCGAGGTTGCCTCCGACCGCAACGCCGTCGAAAGGCAGGGTCGCGATCACCTCGGCACTCTGCTCCCTGAGGGCCCGGAAGGCCCCCCCCTGAACCACCCCGTACAGCGCCTGCTGGTAGCCGTGCCTGGGCTCGGAGGCGGCGAACGCCTCGAGGCAGCGGCGCGCCCAGCGGTGGGTCCGTTCCGCGCTTCGGCGGGTGTACTCGGCGTCGTGAAGGGGGCTTGTGCACTCGTCGAAGGCGAGCACGATGTCGGCGCCCAAAGCCCGCTGGACGGCGATGGAGCGTTCGGGCGTGAAGCGGTGGCGGCTACCGTCGATGTGGCTGGTGAACACGACACCCTCTTCGCCCACCTCGACCAGACTCCCCCCCGGCTCGCCGCCTCTGCCGGCGGACCCGGACGCCTCGCCGGGAAAGATGTTGGCCACCTTGCCGACACCGTGTTCGATGCCGGATCCGAGGCTGAACACCTGGAAACCGCCGGAGTCGGTCATGATCGGCCCCGGCCAGTTCATGAACCGGTGCAGGCCGCCGTGCGCGGCGACGATCTCGGCCCCGGGCCGCAGGTAGAGATGGTAGGTGTTGGCGAACAGCAGCTGAATACCGGCCCCGGCCACCACCTCGGGAGCGACGCTCTTGACGGTCGCCTGGGTGCCGACCGCCACGAAGGCCGGGGTGTCTATGACCCCGTGGGGGGTGGTGTAGCGGCCGAGGCGGGCGCGGCCGCGCTCGAGGAGAATCTCGAAGGCGAACCCTGATCGGCTCACGGGCCGGCCCTGCACCTACCGGGAACGTTCACAGCTGGGAGCACCGCGACATTATACGGAGCGCGGGGCGCGCCCCGCGCTCCTCATATTCATAGTTTCGTAAGAATTCCCCGACTAGCATGGTCGGGCGCGCTCTGTATGCGCGCATCGGAAGCTTTGAAGTCTGCTCCGTATCTGGGCGCTTGGAGCAGATGGAGCGAGTAGCGCAACCGGCCACGGGAGCCCCTCTCGACAGCCGAATAGCGCCCTGATGTGGTGGTGCCCACCGGCACCGACCCTGGAAGCGATGACGTCCGTCCTGCATCTGGGCGCTTGGGACGGGCCGAGCTAGTAGCGCAACCGGCCACGGTTTCTTCGTTCTAGGGAGCTCTGTCGGCCAAGCGCCTCCCGAGAGGCCTCGTCCGTGCAGGCACGCCGAACAGATCTACATCGCTTCGCCCGCCCCTTCAGGCTGGCGCTTACCCTGGTGCTGGCAACGCTGCCGTGGGTCGCCGCCGATTCCGGCGTAGAGCTTGCCGCCCGGCCCGTGAAATTCGGCGCCTTCACCTACGGCGGAGTGTGGCGCGGCATGGAGCCGATCACCGATCTCGAAACCATGCTCGGCCGGCAGCTCGACATCGTCCACTGGTTCATGAACTGGGATCACCGCTGGGACCCGGCGCTGGTCGCGTCCGCGACCGTCCCGGGCCGCACCGCGATGATCTCGTGGCAGCCCCACCGCCAACCGGTGGCGGATATCGCCGGTGGCCGCTACGACCCCTACATCCTGTCCTGGGCGCTCGGGGTGAAAGCGTTCGGGGGGCCGGTCTACCTGCGCCCCTTCCCTGAAATGAACGGCGACTGGGTACCGTGGAACGGAGATCCGGCGATGATGGTGGCCGCCTGGAAGCGGATGGCGCTGATCTTTGACCGAGCCGGCGCGGACAACGTCCGCTGGGTGTGGTCGCCCAACCTCACCGACTCGCCCCGAACGGCAGACAACCGCATGGAGGCCTACTACCCCGGCAACGACTATGTGGACGTGCTGGCCCTCGACGGCTACAACTGGGGCACGGTCCACAGCTGGAGCAGCTGGCGCAGCTTCGACGACATCTTCGCCGAGCCGTACCGCCGCATCACCGCGCTGGGGCCGCAACCGCTGTGGCTGGCCGAGATCGCCTCGGCCGCGCAGGGCGGCGACAAGGCCGCCTGGGTGCGATCGATGCTCGCCTCGACGGCGTTCGACCGCCTCGACGCGATCATCTGGTTCGACGAACAGAAGCATGCCGATTGGCGGATCGACAGTTCGTCCGCCGTCGTCGAGGCCTTCCGTGCCGGCCTCGCCAGGCTCGATCCGACGGCTCGACGCATCTCCTATTGACCACCACCGAACATCGCTGGTAAACCTTGGTACAGGCCCGCCTGCTGCGGGCAGCGAAAGGTCTCCGTGCCGCCACTCCGCCTTGCCCGTCCCTTATTCGTCCTGGTCGTCCTCGTTGGGGCCACCGCCGTGTGGGCGCAGGCCACCGCTCGAGTGGTGGCCGCCCCGAGCCTGACGCTCGTCCTCGAGCCCGTCACCGAGGGGCTTGGCAAGGCCGTCTACGCCACGTCTGCCCGCGACGGCTCGGGGCGCCTGTTCGTGGTCCAGCTCGACGGCCTGGTGCTGGTTGTTCAGGATGGCGTGGTCCGCGAACGTCCGTTTCTCAACCTCATCCACCGGGTCACCGCCCTCGAGGGCGAGCAGGGTATGTACAGCCTCGCCTTCCACCCGGACTACGCCGCCAACGGACGCCTCTTCGTCAGCTACACCGAGCGCGCAAGCGGCAGACTGGTGGTCGCCGAGCACCGTGTGAGCGGCGATCCCAACGTCGTGGACGCCCTCGCCTCCGAGCTGATTCTGCTGCAGATCGCGCCCGACGAACCCTTCCACCACGGCGGCCAGCTCACCTTCGGCCCCGATGGCATGCTGTACGTAGGCGTCGGTGACGGCATCCGTAGCGTTGAGAAGCTGACCAGGACCCCTTGGGTAGCGCAGGATCTCGCCTCCCTGCGCGGCAAGGTGCTGCGACTCGACGTCGATTGCCGTACCCCCTGTGGCGACGCTCCCTATGCCACCCCCGCCGACAACCCCTTTGTCGGCCGCAGCGACGCCCGGGGCGAGGTGTTCGCCCTCGGCTTCCGCAACCCCTGGAAATTCTCCTTCGACCGCCTCGACGGCAGCCTGCTGCTCGGCGACGTCGGCAACGACCGTTGGGAGGAGGTCAACCGCGTCACCTCCGGCAGCAACCACGGCTGGCCCATCCGCGAAGGTCTCGAGTGTCTTATTCTTCCCGACGGCGCACGCCTCGAGCCGGATTGCGAGACGCTGCCGCTGACGCCCCCACTCGCCCTCTACGGTCATCCCCAGGTCGACCCGCAGGGTGGCAACGCCATCACCGGCGGCTATGTGTTCCGCGGGGACAGCAGCTCCCCGCTGTACGGGCGCTACCTGTTCGCCGACTGGGTGTCAGGGCGTATCTGGTCTTTGGATATCGACGGCGCCGACCGTCTCGAGCTGCTGCTCGACATCACCGCCAACATCAGTTCGTTCGTCGAAGACGAAGCCGGCAACCTCTACCTGCTCACCATCGAAGGGGTCCTCTACCGCTTGGATGCGGTTGCCCGGTCGCCCTGAAGCTGGGTCACAAACAGCTGGTCGAACACCGCCAGGTACATCGCTTCGTCATCGAGCTCGAGTGCCGCAACCACCGCGAAGCTCTGCTGGTACGCCTCGGCAAGGCCGATCTCCTGGCCCCGCACCGCCGCAGAAATGCCGACCAGCGTCCGTTCTTCAGGGCTCAGCAGCTCGATATCCGTGCCGGCGAAGTGATAGACCGCCGCCAGCAATGCTACGGTCGCCCTCAGTCGCAACATGGCCTCGATCGCCGCTGTATGCCGGACGTTGATCTTCCCGTCGACCAGACCTCGAATCGGGTTGATGTAGAGCGCGTAGGCGCCTCCCCAACGGTCTGCACCAGGCTGTGTCAACGCCCACGACAGCTTCGCCGCGCCCGCACAGACCGAGAATTCCGGATCGAAAACCTGGAACTGTTCGGGCATCAGGCGGGGGTTGTAGAGCCTCGAGGTGGGGTCGTTCGATAAGGCGTGCAGCATGGTCAGCGCCTTGGAGGTCATCTGGGACAACCCCTTGTCGCCGGTCGGCCCCACAGCCAGGGGATCCAGATAGGACTCATTGAGGAGGATCGTCAGGTACAGATCGACCGGGAGATCGTAGGCTGTCGCCGCCTCTTCGATCAGGGGGGCGATGGGGGCTAGCCTGGCGAGCGATAGCAGCCCCCAGCGGGAGAGCGGCTGATAGGCGACCGCGCCATCGCCAAGCGATCTCGGTGTGGGCGACGGTGCGGCAAGGAAGTGCGGCGCGCAGAAGGCCGATAGGGCCTCGGGCGCCCCCCCTCCGGAGGGGGAAAAACCGTACGCGAGCGGCACCTTTTCGAAGCGGCTCATTTCGATCAGCTCGGTGCGGTACAGATAGTTCCAGGCTTCGCGGTTGATGGGATCGAGCCGGGGGGCCACCTGGGCGACCGAGAGGATGGTTACCACCGCCATCAGTCCGCCCCAGCGAACCACCCTGGGGGTGGTCGCCGGCTGAATAGCTGCAGGCCGCTCCCAGGTGACACCGGGCGCTCCTGCTGGGGCTGACGACCCCTACGCAATCGGTGCGGCAGCACCCTGAGCGCGCTGGCGACGTAGGCCGGCGGATTCAGGTACTTGATGAGCATGAAGGGAATCAGGGTCCGGCAGGTATCGGCTAGCGTGCGCCACGCCGCGACAAAACGCCCCATACCGGCGGCCCGGCGATAGAGCCAGAAGCCGTAGGCCGTCATGACTGCGGTGAAGGCCAGATCCAGGCCCAACCAGACGAGCAGGGCGTACCAGGGCAACCCCAACGACGGGTTCCCCAGATTCAGGGCGATGGCCACCGGCATGGCGGCCAGGAGCAGCAGGCCCAGCACGTCCTCGACCTGCGACGACCAGAGCGCAAAATGGACGTTGGCGCCCATGGCGCGCAGCCTCGACCGCTGGAGCAGCCGCTTGAGCGCGTTCTCGAGCGCACCGCCGTTCCAGCGCTCCACCTGGCGAAAGAAGCCGTTGAGGTGGGGTGGGTCCTCGGTCAGCATCTGGGCGTTGCCCACGAAACGGCTGTTGCCGCCGCGCCGCACCTCGACCCGGCGGGCTAACCCCACGGCTCTTCGCACGGTCCCTGCACGGCCGGCCACCACCGCCCGAAAGCCCGTTTCGTCGAGCTGCTCCCCACTGGACGGGCTTACCTGCGGCGGGCACCCCTGCGCCTCGAGGGTGAAGTCGTGATCCTCGGTCATGGTGTCGACCGGCATCGGAAAGAGGTCGCGACGCGCGACGAAGCCGCAGCCGATGACCGTGAACAGCCTGGACCTGCCGAACACCCGCGAACCGCCAAAGATGCCGGCTTGGCCTCGGCGCAACACGCCTGAGAAGGCGTATTCGGCCATGCGGCCCCAGGAGATAAAGCGCTGTAGCGGACCCGATCCAGCGGGCGCGTGCGACATCACCGCCCCAGATTGCAGGGCGTAGTCCTCCAGCACCAAGCGGCCGGCCCGGCGCCGCAGGCGGTAGAAGTTGTCGCGCACCGCCCCGATAAAACCCGGGTCCAGAACGGTGTCGCCGTCCATCACCAGAATCCGATCGGCGTGCACCACGCCGCTGGTGACCAGGGCATTGATGCTGTCCGACTTGGCGGTCCTGCCGGCAAACAGCGCCACCGTGATGTCGAGCCCCCCCCCCCCCCCCGGTCGAGCCGCCACGACTCGAGCGCGGCCGGAAGGCCGGGGACGGTCGGCAGGCTGTGTCGGCGGTAGCCGTGGCTGCTGAGCACCGCCCCGACCGCCTCGTGGGTGCGGTCCTCGCCACCGTTGATGCTTATCGCTACCTGATCGGGTGCCACCCGCTGATTGAGCAGCGAGCGGACGGCCCCGGCCGCCCCGCGCTCTTCGTTGTACATCGGTGAGACAACCGCCAGGGTGTCTGGGCCTCGAACCCCGACGCTGTTGTCCGGAAACAGGCTCAGGACAGCGTTGAGTAGCACTGTGGGCATGGTAAACAGGCCAGAAAACGTAGGCATCGTGGTTTCCCAGTAGGTCCGACGCAGGTCCCAACTCGAACGTCGGCGGCGGCAAAAGGTGCTGACGAGCATACCTCATCCACGGCCGATGCATCGTGATCGCTCGGTATGAAGTTGGGGCACTTTGGTCTATGTCGTGTGTGATTCAACACAGGTGTCTCGCACTGCTATCATCGCCTGTCTGGAGGTGCCTGTGGCGCTACACGTCAGCGGAAAACTCTGCGCACTGGGCCTCATCATCGCCTCGTTGTTGACCGCCTTCAGCCTTCCCAAAAAGGACGGTGTGCCGTTGGCAGTGATGCCGACTGTCACGGTGCTGGCGACCCCACGGGAGGTCCCCCCCAGACCCCAGACCTACGGCCCCATCACCAACCTGACCTTCGAGCTGCGCGCCACCGGCTACAACTCCCTTCAGGGCCAGACCGACGCCTCGCCCCACATCACGGCCACCGGCGAACGGACCCGTTTCGGAATCGTGGCGGTAAGCCGCGACCTTCTCGGCGACAGCATCCCTTACGGCTCGCTGGTTCGGATCCACGACCTCGGCAACTATCACAGCGGTCGCGGCTATGGCCACTATGAGGGCCTGCTCGACAGCCAGGAGCTGTTCATCGTCGAAGACACCATGCACGCCCGCAAACGACAGCAGATCGACGTCTGGTTTGGCGACTACGCCAGCGCCGTGAACTGGGGCGTGCGCCGGGTGGAGGTCGAAGTGATCCGTTTCGGGCGCACCGGTCCGATCATCCACAGCGGCTCGGCCCCCTTCGACGGTATCCTGCAACTGGCTGGCCTCGCGCTAGGCCCAGCACCACCCCAGAGCGAATACTACCCGGCTCCACGGTAGACTGAACCGTGGGCCGCTTTATCCTCTTCCTCGCCGTCCGGCACGTGCGCCGACGCTCGCTGCAGAGCGGTCTCACCGTGCTCGGCGTGGCCGTCGGGGTGATGGTTCTGATCACGGCCCTGTCGCTCACCAACGGCTTTATCGACGAGCTGATCGAAAGCACGCTCCGGGCCACCCCGCACGTGACCCTGCAGAGCTTCCTGGCGGGCGCCACCCTGAACGAAGACCCCGACCTGCTGGCAGCCATCGCCGGCCACCCCGAGGTGGAGGCGGCCGCACCCTTCATCACCACCCAGGCGCTGATCGCCCGACGCGCCAACAGCACGCTCGGCGTCGCCGGGGTCGAGGGCTTCACCCAGATCGTCGGCATCGATCCCGGCCTCGAGGGTCGGGTGCTCGATCTGCCCCAGCTGGCCACCCTCGACGCCGGACTCGGGGCGGCCGAGGGCATCGTGCTGGGCCGATCGCTGGCAGCCCAGAGCGGCATCTTGCCGGGCGACCAGGTCATCATCCAGAACATCCGCAGCCAGCGCGTCACGCTCACCGTTACCGATACCTTCGAGGTGGGCAACGAACTGATCGACGGCCTCACCTCGTATATGAGCATTCCGGCACTCCAGGACTACCTTGGGATCGAGGGGGAGATCAGCGGCTACCACGTGCGCCTCAAGGACCCTGAGCGGGCCTCGAGCGTGGCCGTCGACCTCGGCCAGGAATTCGGACTGCGACCGTTCTCGTGGGAGCGCATCTTCAGCACCCTGGTAGAGCAGCTCAGGCTGCAGAAGGCCGTCATCAGCGCCGTGGTGTTCCTGATCGTGCTGGTGGCCGCCCTCGGCATCGCCAACATCCTGATCGTGACGGTGGCCGAAAAGACCCAGGAGATCGCCATCGTGCGCGCCCTGGGCGCCTCCGAACGTCAGGTGCTGTGGGTGTTCACCCTCGAGGGCCTGCTACTGGGCGGGACCGGCACGGTACTCGGTGCGCTGCTGGGCCTGGCGGTGAGCGTCTACTTCCGCCTGCAACCGTTCCCGCTGCCGGGCGACCTCTACTTCATCACCCAATTGCCGGTGCGGCTCCAGCCGTTCGACTTCGTCTGGGTGTGCGGCCTGACGCTGATCACCAGCGTGGTCGCGGGGCTGCTGCCGGCGCGCCGGGCCAGCCGCCTCAATCCGGTCGAGGTGCTGCGCTGATGGCCCGGCGCGATCGGCCCTACGACTTCAAGCGAGCCTGGAACTACGTGCTGTGGCTGCTGGCCCGCAAGGCCTACACCAGCGAGGAGCTGCGCCGCAAACTCGAGCGCAAAAAGGTAACTCCCGCCGACCTGGCACGCATTCTCGAGCGGCTCGGCGAATACCGCTTCATCGACGACAGCGCCTACGCCGAACGCTACGTCCGGGGCCGGAAGGCCCACAAGGGACCGCTGGCCCTCAAGTCGGAGCTGCGGCTCAGAGGGGTGCCCGAAGCCGACATCGAAACCGCCCTCGACCCCCTCGATGAGGGCACCCAGCTCGAGGCCGCAACCGCCCTGCTTCGCAAGCACGTCTGGCGCTTCACCAAGGACGACCCGCGCAAGGACCGGGCGCGCGCCTTCGCCTTCCTGTCACGCCGAGGCTTCCCCTCCGGGGTAGCGGTCGAGGCCCTTCAGCAGGCCGACATAGGCGGCCAGCGTCACGACGGCGAGGCCGAAACCCCCGACCCGGCTTGACCCGCTCGGGGCCAATTCGCTAAAGTACGGTTCGCGTCGGGGCGTAGCGCAGCCTGGTAGCGCACCTCGTTCGGGACGAGGGGGTCGGAGGTTCAAATCCTCCCGCCCCGACCACCTGAAAGACGCTAGAGAGCCGCCTGGTTTGTGGGCGGCTTTCGGCGTTTGACCTTAACGAAGACCCCAACCAGGGACATTATGGAACTGTCGAACGTGAGTAGCTCGCTACTTTCGTTTCTAAAGCCTTGGCCATAGTGATTAAGGTAGAGCCGAAAACGACCGTATTATGACCCCCCTATAGAGTAGCAGGGTTTACGCGTCTAGGACGGAAAGAATGAGGGTTTGAGCACCCTTTTCTGACTCACCAAGACGGTGGCTTGCTGAACGTCCCATTCGCGTCCTGCAGGGTCGCCGGAAACTGGCTCGACCGCAACACCCCCTGCCGGATTGATCGGTAGAAACTGCAGCTCGTACGCAGCGTGTGGCTCGGGTTCCTATGCGGATTGATCATACCCACAGGCTTCTGCAGCTCATTCCTCACAATCTGCACCGGCAACGCCAGATCCGAGTCGTTCGACACGATCACCGCCACATCAAAGCGATTGTTGAACCCATCCGCCAGTAGCAAGCTCGCGATGTTCACGTCTGAGCCTTTCTCTTCCGTCTTGAACACCTCCACATATGACGACTGGCCTCCGGCAGGTGGTCGCGTCCGGAGCATCCGCACGCGCTGCGTCAAGAAATGCCCGTAGGTGATCTCCAACTCGGGGATGGTTTTTAGAGCTCGAAGGTAGAGTTGTTGCCTTTGGGGCTGCCCCGGATCGTTGGGTCTAGCGCTCACCCTGGCGGTGCAGTAGTGAATCTTGAGGATCTGGTTCCTTGGGAGGATCTTTTGGCACATGGCCTTGACGTCCAGCCACTTATACGGCGTACCTCTGAGCGCCCCGTAGTAGAGGTTGAACGCATCGATGTAGACGTGGGTATTCATAGCTTCAGGTTGGCATAAAAAGCAGACGCCCCCGAGGGGGCGTCGCGCCCTGGTTCCGAAGAATCAGGGGGGATATGACTAAGCATAGCTCATGCGCTTGGGTTGTCAAGGAGAGCGGTTCACAATGCTCTCAACGTAGGCCCTACACGTGACGGCTTCTCTCAACTCAGCCACCGTCATAGTCTCGACTGTCTCAAGGAATGAGTAGTAATTGGTTCCACCTTCTGGTTAATTTCGAGGGGCCTAAGATTGGCTCCTAGGAGGTCGAAATAGGGGACCAACCTCAAGGGGTATGGTGGCACGAGCATCACTCTAGTGGGAACATGTCGAGGTCGAGTCCGTCGAAGTATTCGATGCGGTTGGGAATAGCCGCCAGGATCGTCTGTTCAAGCTCAGGTGAGATCCTATCGGCCCTGTACCGGATGGCGAGGTACGTCAGGAAGCTCTCGGCGATGTCCTCACGATCCGGGAATTTTCCCGCGTAGTTGGAGATGAAGGTGGGATCAGCCTCTTGTGCTGCCAGCCAACCAGGCGCGGCCGCATGAGCAGCATCTAGGGACGAATGTGCACCTTCATGAACGAACACTTCCTCCAGAATTCCCCGATTGAGGTAGTCGGCAGCTTGCCCAGTATGAATCAGTAGGTTGTTGTTACCACCGCCGAACGGTTCGGTGCCCATGTGAATCCAGACAGTCTCGACATCCCGCCTGAGCTCGGTAGGCAACCGGCCGATAACGATTGCGTACTTCTCCGCTTGCTCGAAAGCAGCACTGGTACTGCCGAACTCAGGATTGACTTGTACCTCTACCATGAAACCATCGTCGAAAGTGGTGTCGAACAGGTACGCGTTGACCGTGATCCAGTCATCCACCCGCCTGTCGAACATGGTTCTGAGGCCCCTTCCGGCAGGCACGATGACTTGAAACGTGGTTGGGTCTGCTGGCGTGATGATGTCCGGATCAATAAAGATCGTACCGCTGAAAGGTGGTTCTGTTGGTACACCAATTGGCAACAGGTCGAACTCTTCCCAGACCTCCATCCCTTCTCGGTCTCGAGCCTCAACCCGGATTGCCAGGTTGAAGGCGACAAACTCAAACAAGTACGTATCATCGCCTTCCGGGAGAAGTTCGTGCTCGATGAACTCATCATTCAGCCAGTACTCGAGCTCTACGGCTTGGAGGTTCCCATCGGGATCGACAGCAACCACTTCAATCTGGACGATTTCCCCTTGAACCGCCGGGGAAGTAAGGATGGTGATCGAGCGGATCTCAGGCGGGCGGTTCACGGGCAGCGGCCCATTTGGGGGTGGCGGTACTAGCGTGTTGCAGCCGACCAGCATGATCGCTACCGAAATGGTGCGGAGAAAGACGTGGACCATCCAGACCTAATGTAGCAGAGAGCACGGGCAAACTCGAATGCGCCAACAGAACATCACTTGGCGTTCGTAACCCGGGGTTTCCTCAGCTCAGGTCGCCGTTTCTCGCAACGGGAAAGCGATCATATTTGAAATCCTAAGAACCCACGTTATCAGGAATTCTTGGAGGAAAAAGGATTCCAACCGCACAAGCGATAATGACCCCATGGCCTACGACGACCTGTTCCGGGCCGATACTGGTGCCCACTTTCCGCAGGTTCGGAGATATTTCGATGTATTTTCGAAATGCCGTCCAGGACAGCCAAAATGCAGTGCCCTGCAGAGTGTGAGATTGCTGCCCAACAAAATATGCGGAATGTGGGCTGGTGGATTCCATCAGCTGATTTCACACCAGATGGCACCAAAGTTCTCGCTGCTGGCACCCGAGACCCGTTTGGTCATTTCACCATCAAAGCGTGGGATGTTGAGTCAGGCGAGACGTATACGACGTTCACGAACCTGGTTTCAACTGTCGAAGATTTCCATTTCAGCCCATCAGGGTTGTTTATCGCAGGTGGCGACTGAAATGGCGAGGTGAGCGTAGTTGAGATGTCGCCGTTGGATTCGTCCATACAGCGGGTTTCACAATTACCCGGTGGTCGCAGACGTGCTGGAGGGGACGTAGGTGCAACCTATCAGGAGGTTTATTTCTGGACCCTACCCCTGATTGTCATCCCGAGCGTAGTCAAGGGATGACAGCGTGTATTGCCAACTCAATCATGTTGAACCTCGCCGTGCGGGATTGCCTGTACCTTTACTCGACCGTGTGTGTGCCCTCTGGACGACCGGGATGACCTCGTCCTCGGCACGGGACATGGCGTTCGCCAGGACCTCGCTGCGAAGCTGCTCGAGCAGCTTCGAGCCCTCGGCCTGCTCCTGGCTCCACTCCCGGACGAATGCCCCCCCCTTTATGTCTTCGAGCAGCGACCTGCGCATCCGCTCACGCACCTCCTCGGGGATGAGGTCGCGGGAGCGCGACAGGGTGCCGTACTGGCTGGTGGTGCTGTGGTGGCTCATCTGCTTGTAGAAGCCGTTGCGGGCCATCAGCCCGAGAATCTCGGAGGCCTCGCCCGAGGCATACAGCTCGAGCACCATCAGCTCCGGCGAGAAGCCGTTCTCGACGCCCAGCTCGAAGCAGGTCTCGAACCAGGCCACCAGCCCGCTCCACACGACCTGCTCGGCGAACAGGTCGAGCTCGGCCTCCTCCCGCAGCGACGACTCGAACACGCCTCCCCGGGTGGCCCCGATGCCCTTGGCGACCGCCATCATCCGCTCCCAGGCCGCGCCGCTGGCATCCTGCTCGACGGCCACCTGCGCCATCGCGCCCTTGCCCTGCTCGAACAGACCGCGGACCATGCTGCCCGTCATCCGCGGGGCGACCATGACCACGTCGACGTCGTCGGGCGGCGTGATCAGCTCGAAGCCGACGTTGTAGCCGCTGGCCCACACCAGGGTGTTGCCGGTCACGATGCCGGGCGCGATCTGGTCCGCCCAGATGTGGGGCTGCGACTCGTCGCTGGTGAGCACGAACAAAAAGCCGCCGGCCTCGGCGGCCTCGGCGATGCTCATCGTCTCGAAGCCGTCGGCCTTGGCCCGCTCGAGGTAGTCGTCGTCGCGGTTGCCGACGATCACCCGGACGCCGTTGTCGCGCAGGTTCAGGGCCTGCGCCTGGCCCTGGTTGCCATAGCCCAAGATGGCGACGGTCTTGCCCTCGAGCGGGGTGAGCGAGGCGTCGCTGTCGGTATAGATCTTCATCAAAACCTCCTGTGCTAAGCGGCCCCGGCGGCCAGCTGCCGGAACAGGTCACGGTAGCGGATCGTCTCCGAGAGGTTGTCCGACTCGTTGCAGCGCTCCCACTCGGTCCAAACGTACTCGATGCCGACCCAGCCGCCGTAGCCCGTCTCCTGCATGGCGCGGAATACCCGCCGGTAGTCGATGGTGTTCTGGTCGAAGTTGACCTGAAGCCGCCCCGCGCGCGCGCCCCGCACGTGGAAGTGGCTGGCGTGCTGCAGCAGCGGCTCTACCTCAGCGTCAGGCAGCCCGCTGCGGGCGAAGTGGGTGTAGTCGAGCGTCAGCGTCAGGCCCGGCACCCGGCCGACCAGCTCCAGGGCCCTCTTGGGATCGGGCGCGATCGAGCCGACGTGCGCCTCGGCGCCGAGCACCAGGCCAACCTCGTTGGCCCGCTCGACACGCCAGGCCAGCTCGGCGGCCGAGCGGGCCAGCGAGTCCTCAGCCGACTCCTGTTCGAAGTGGGTACCGGGCAGCACCGTGATGTGGCCTGCCCCGCTGGCCGCGGCGTAGTCGAGGGTCTGCTGGTACCACTCGCGCGCCTTCGCCCGCCGTTTCCTCTCGGGGTGATTGACGGCGTAGGGAACGAAGTCGGGATCCATCTGCAAGAAGATGTCCGCCACCACCAGGCCGAGGCCCTCGAGCTCCGCGCGAAGCATGGCGGCGTTGCCGTCGGTGTCCTCGAACTCCTTCGACGGCCACAGGTGCGATCTCCCCTCGAACAGCCCGATATCGACCCCGGAAAAACCCATCATCGAGATGAGCTGCAGCGCGTGGTGGTGCTCGAGCAGCGGGAAGGCGAAGTCCGCACAGGCGAGCCTGAGGTTCACGTTGCATCCTCCATGAACTTGGTGACGCCGACGGTCTCCCACTCGGCCGCCGCGGTGTAGCCGCCGTCGATCACCAGCGAGGTGCCGGTGATGCCGGCTGAGTCCTCGCAGGCGAAGAAGCGCACGGCCCGGGCGACGTCCTCGGGGTAGAGCGCTACCCCGGTCGGCACCCGCTTGAGCCGCTCCTTGAGGGCCTCGTCGAAAACGCTGCCGTAGCCCATGTGGTGGTGCAGCAGCGGCGTGACGGTGATGCCGGGACAGACGCAGTTGCAGCGCAGCCCGTCGGCGGCGTAGTCGAGCGCGATCGAGCGGCTCAGGCCTAGCACCGCGTGCTTCGAGGCGGTGTAGACCGGGGTGAGGGCCTGCCCCACGAAGCTGCTGATCGAGGCGATGTTGACCATGTAGCTGCGGTCGCTTTCCCGCAGGTGCGGCATGCCGTGCTTGAGCGACAGGAAGATCGACTTGAGGTTCACCCCCATCAGCGCGTCCCACTCCGCCTCCTTGGCCTCGTGCAGCGGCCCGACGAAGACGATCCCGGCGCAGTTCACCAGCGTCTGGAGCCCGCCGAAACGCTCGACTGCCGCCCCGATCGAGGCGCGTACCTGCGCCTCGCTGGACACGTCGGTCTCGACAAACAGCGCCTCGCCGCCCCCCTGTTCGATCCGCGCCGCCACCTCCAGGCCGCGATCGACCTGCACGTCGGCGATCGCGACCCGGGCCCCCTCCGCCGCGAACAGCTCGGCCACCCCCTCTCCGATGCCGGAGGCCCCGCCACCGATCCAGGCGACCTGCCCCTCGAGCCTGCTAGTCAAGGTGGAAGACCTCCACGAGCTCGAGCATCATCTTGTCCGCGTGCACCTCGTTGTCCCCCTCGGCGTCCCCCACGGCCTCGAAGAAGGGCGCCATGAAGTCCTGCCAGCGCGCGTTGACCTCCTCTTTCTCCATGCCGCCCAGGGCCGCCTGGAAGTCCTCCGGCGCCTCGAAGTAGCCGAACATCAAGCCGTCCTCGCGCATGAACAGCGAGTAGTTGTGCCAGCCGGTGCGATTCAGCGCCTCGAGCATGTCGGGCCACACGTTCTCGTGATGCTTTTTGTACTCTTCGATCCGCTCCTCTTTGACCTTGAGCAGAAACCCGATGCGCTTCACGCTATCCTCCTCTAACCTGTGCTGTTCGAGCCCTTTCAATTCTGACATGTTGCACCTGACTGGAGGTCGAACATAGGGCGTGTTGTTTCCCTCGTGTGAGAGGGGTGATGAACAACCACGCCCGATCCCTCTTCTGCAACCAGTTGTGAGCGCTACCTCGGCTACCATTTCCAGCCCGCGCGGAGTTCGTCGTTGACCACAGCCCCCGAGGGCCAATCGCCACGGTGCAGGTCGATGATGCCTCGAGCCGCCTCGTTTGCCATGTCTTCCACCGACCGCGTATCGTTGCCGGCGCGGTGTGACGTCACCACCACCTTCTCCAACTCGAACAGAGGGTTGTCCGCCGCCGTCGGCTCCCCTTCGAACACGTCGAGACCGGCGCCCCCGAGGTGCCCGGATCGCAATGCCTCGACGAGGTCTTCCTCGACCACCAGGGGGCCCCGGGCGGTATTGACGAGCGTGCTACCGGCCTTCATGCGCGCGAATACGTGCCTGTCGAACAGGCCTCGAGTCTCGTCGGTGAGGGGGCAGTGAAGCGTCAGCACGTCGGCGCGGGCCAGCAGCGTGTCGAAGTCGACCAGTTCGATGGCGTGCTCGGCTACGAAGTCGTGATCGGGGTCCGTCTCGGTGGCGATCACCGACATGTCGAACGCTCTGGCTCGGACGGCGACGCCGCGGCCGATGCGGCCCAATCCAAAGAGGCCCAGGGTCCGACCGCGAAGCGGCTGTGACGCCATGACGGGCCAGTCGCCGGCGCGGATCTGCCTGTCGGTGGGGACGATCGACTTGGCAACGGCCAGGATCAGGGCCAGGGTGTGCTCGGCGACCGCGGCGTAGTTCGCCGTCGGCGTGATCGTGACGGCGACCCCCTGACGGGTCGCGGCGGCGACATCGACGCGGTCGTACCCCACCCCGGCACGGGCGACGACGCGGAGCTCGGGCAACGCCGAGAGGACGCTCTCTGAAAACACCTCGCCACTCGCGATCACGGCGCCCGCGCCGCGCAACGCCTCGATCGTCTCGCGTTCGCTCAAATGCCCCCGGGCGAGCTGGGGATCGCGGGGGTAGCGCACCTGGAAGCCGGCGTCTCGGAACAGAGCGAGGTGCGGTCCCTGTCGCGCTTTGAATGTCAACGGGGTGATCAGCACGATCGGCGGTCGAGTCTCCATGCTCAGCGCAGGGTCGCCAGGTGCTGATCCAGGGTCGCGACGCCGTAGGCCAGGGGGTTGCCCACGCTCAAGAAGCGGTACCCCCACTCGATCTTCTGGCGAACCTCGTCGACGTCGCCGAGGGTAGTGCCGGTCGCGATGCCGCTACCGGCCAGGCGGCGCGGAATATCCTCCATGATCTCCTGAACCGCCGGATCTTGCAGCTGCGTGATGACGCCCAGCGACGCGGAGAGATCCATCGGCCCCACGAACAGAACGTCGATGCCGGGCACCCCGGCGATCTCATCGAGATTATCGTACGCCTGCCGGCTTTCGATCTGCAGGATCAGGACCGTCTCCTCGTTGGCACTCCGGATGACCTGGCCGCCATCCATCCCCGCGACCACCGGCCAGTTCGGGGAGACGCCGCGCCTGCCCTTGGGCGGGTAGTACGCGTAGTCCACCGCCCGAGCCGCCTCCTCGGCGGTGTCGACCTGGGGGACCATCACGCCGACGGCGCCGACGTCGTAGGCTTTCTTGATCAGGGCCGGGTCGTTCCAGGCCACCCGGATCACGGGCGCAACGCCGTTCCGGCGGGCCAGCACGGGCAACACCCCGATGGATTCGGTTGCGAAGGGTTGGTGTTCGGTGTCGATCCAGAGGAAGTCGATGTCCGCCTGACAGGTCATCGCTGTCACCCGCGTATCCGGGGCCGATAAGCTCGTGCCCAGAATCAACTCGCCGCTGCTGAGCCTCTGTTTTAAGGAATTCGGTTCCATGGTTTTCTCCTACACCTGTTCTGTCGGGATTCGGGCTCTGTCGTAGCTGACCCGATGGGTCCTCGGTTCGGCACCTGTGTGGAGGCGGCTCGACTTCCTCTCCTCGGGCACCGACCTACGCTATTCCCCCTCTCGGTATCTGACAATCCTACCCCATGGATCTGGCCCTGGTTTCAAGGAAAATCTGGTCTGCTCTTTGGCGCTGGGGGCCGGCTCTCAGCTGTTGAAGTCGAGCAGCAGTTCCCGCTCGTCCTTGCCGATGCGCACCACACCGCTGTTCCAATCACCCACCACGAACGGACTATCGAACGCCCTGACCGGCCCGTAATCGACCGGCACCCCAGCGATCATCGGTGCTCCCGACTGACCCATATCAAACAAGAAATCATCCCCATAGACACTCGTGAAACTCAGCGTGTCCCCATCGAGAACCGGTTCACCAGCCACCACCCTACTCCGGAACGCCGCCAGGTCTTCAACGTCCTTTTTGCGGACCACCTGCACGATCACCGGAGACCACTCATCCTCGAGCACCATCCACCTTCCACCAGGACGGGGTTCGCTTCCAACCAGGCCGGATCCAACAGGTCCCCTTTCCCAGGTGAAGTCCCCTTCCCGCTGGATCTCCCAGCTGAACCCGCCCCGGACCGAGCGCAGCGCGACGAACGCACCCTCGTGCTCCACGAACACCCAGCCAGCAGCGACCGTCGGCTCTGACAGGGAGGCCTCCGCGATCCATACCCGCATCGCCCCGGCGCCGTCGCTGGTGCGCAACTTCTGAGATATCAGCGCGCCCCTGCGCTGAACCGACCAGGTTGCGTTGTAGCACGCGAAGCCGTTGTCCGCTTCGGCCTGCACCACGATCCGGGCGTTTTGATCGCCGGTGAAGATGACGCCCTCCCAGCGGTTCTGGGAGCTGATGTTCGACCACTCCTCATGATCACGAGCCTCCACCATCGGCGTGCCGATGATGAACTCCGGGGTGCAGTAGGAGTAGCGGTGGATACCGCCGTGGTCCGAGCGGATTCGATTGGGGCTGTTGCCCTCGCTGCCGGGGACCGATAGGCCCAGGGGCCGTTGGTGTACTTCGTAGACGCCGCGGCCCGACACGTCGAGCGCCAGGTCGATCACCACCAGCGGCAGCCGGTACGCGCTCAGCGCGGCCGACATTAGGGGCGAAGGCAGCGGGCCCGCCTCGCCCATACCCAGAAGGAGCCAGTTCAGGCGCTGCTGGTCCCACTCGGCGAAGCGCGTCAGCGACCTTGCGCCCTGGTAGACCCGGGCCCGGCCGCCCCCCTCTCGACCCCGTCGATCTGCTCCTGGGCCCAGGTGGCCCAGTAGAGGTCGAGCAGCTGCCCGACCCGCCGGCGCAGCGCCTCGTCGCCGAAGTCGTAACAGTTGTAGAGGCCTTTGAGGAGGATGGTGTTGTAATCGTCGTTGTGCATCTCGATGAACAGGCCCTTGCGGGCCCGCTCCTGGCAGTAGACCTTGAGGTACGCGTTCCAGGCGTCGAAGTGCTCGGCGGCGGTGCCGCCATCGTCGTAGCGCAGATCGCGGAAGTCGGGGTGGTGGCGGGCGAGCTTGGCGTAGTGCCAGGCGGTCGAGAAGCGCTGCGAGTGATGGTTTTCGGAATCGTAGATGTCCCAGGTCAGCGACTTCTCATGCTCGGCGTAGCTGAGCCTCGAGAACACCTTGCAGTAGGCCCAGCAGACCTGCAGGCACTTCGTTTCCGCGGCGGCGCTCATGCGTCCGGGGTCGATGGATCCGCGGGGGCCGTACGTGTCGATCAGCCGCAGCAGCATCTCGGAGTGCCAGTGAAAGATGATCGGGTTGCGGTAGTCGCCGTCCAGATAGGTCTGGGCGTTTTCGATCAGGGCGTCGTCGGCCTCGGCGAGCTGTTCGTTCAGCCAGTAGCAGCGCGTCGCGAACTCGACGATCGACCAGGTGTGCTGCCGGACCATCGGACTCCGGATCGGGCCTTGCGGCGGCTTTTTCGGTATCTGAACCAGCGGTTTGCCGCGCTCGGACTCGAACGCGGCGTCACGTCTAGCGTCGAAGCCATCCCGAATCGTGATGAGCTCGTCATCCGTCATGATTCGCGCCCTTAAGATGAAATCCGCGCTTCTCCAGCATCCTTTACCTACCCCTTTCGGCCCGATAAGCGGGTATTCCTCCCATGAAGAAGCCATACTCCGACTGTCACTGTACAGCATACCGGTAACGTCAGGTCCTTACCCACGGTTCCCAGTGATGGGTCGAAAGATCTGTACCGTTTTCGTGGCAGGCAGCTCCCCTACGGTAGCAGCGCGACCCGGCTCGAGTTGTGCTACGCTTCGGGAACGCGAAAAGAGGGATGGGCAGATGGATACAGAAGCGATCGCCTTGGGGAGCCTGACGCCGCGCGGGACCCGCCGCCTGATCCACGTCAGCGACCCTTCGAACACCACCGGCCTGCTCAGCGATCCGGCGGCTCAGCCCAGGGAGCTGAGGCAGATCGTTCGCAACTACGCCCAGGAGGGGCACATCGATTCCGTCGTGCAGGAGATCTACGCCGAGTCGATGACGATGTTTTGGCGCACCGACAAGACCCCCTACGACGTTCGCTACCAGCACCGGCGGATGATCCCGATGATGGACAACGGCCTGATGCCCGTCGAGGTGTACATCGACGAGTGCCACAAGCAAGGTATGGAGTTCATCGCCGGCTTTCGGATGAACGACCGGCACGGGCACCACCCCGGCTTCTTCAAGAAACTCTCCGAGGAGAACCCACCCTGGGAGGGGGCCCCGCCCGAAAGGAGTGGGTGCTGACGGAGTACCCACCCTCCTGGGAGGGGGCCCCGCCCGAAAGCCACCGCTACGGCTGCTCGCTCAACTACGCCGTACCCGGGGTCCGCGACTATCTCTTCTCGATCATGGAGGAGGTCGCCCAGCGCTTCGATGTCGACGGTATCGAGTTCAACTTCACCCGGCTGGTCGAGTGCTTTCCGCGGGCCGAGGCGGCGCAGAGTCATCCGCTCATGACCGACTTCGTCCGCCGGGTCAGGGCCATGCTGAACGAGGTGGGCACGATGAGCATCTCCCCGATGCCGCTCGGTCGCCCGGGCTACCCACCCCCGGTGGACCGGGGCCGCCGGCTGCTGCTCGGCGTGCGCGTTCCGCAGCAGCTCGCGGGGTGCGCGGCGTGGGGCCTGGACGTGCCCACCTGGATCGAGGAGGGGCTCGTCGATTACGTCGCGCCGGCCGACTTCGGCTTCACCGATTTCAACGAGACCTACGAGGACTTCACCCGCCTGGCCCGAGGCCACGACTGCTACGTCTATCCCCAGGTGCAGACGCAACTCGGGATCGATGCCGACATCGACATGGAGCCCGCCCGCTACCGGGCGGCCGCCCGCAACTTCTACGCGGCCGGCGCCGACGGGCTCTCGACCCAGAACTACTTCTTCCACTGGCTGCCGCAGTTCGAGAGCCCGGGGGAGGACGGGCCGGCCATCCCGGAGGAGTATCCGCGGGGCTTCAACTACTTGAAGGAATTAAGGGATCCCGACGAGATCGCCGTCGGCGACCGGCACTACGTCTTCCTGCCGCTGTGGGCCGACTTGAACGACGGCCACGGGATGAGCCACATCTACCAGCCGCAGCGCATCGTTCTCGAGCGCGGCCCGGCTGAGGCCCGGGGAGACTATCGCTTCCGCGTCTGCGAGCACTTCCCGGCCGATCCGATCCTGCCGCTGACGACGGAGGGCAGCGGGCTGAGCTTCTTCACCAATGGACTCGCCAAAGGAGATCGGCTGGCGATCGACATCAACGGCACGGCCGTCCCCGCGGAGCGGGTGAGCTGGACCTGGAACGAGGAGGGGCCGCCCAGCTGCAAGGTCGCGCTGTCGAGTCCCCCGTTCCGCTACGGCGACAACGTTCTCGGCCTCACGCTCGAACAGGGTGCCGCTGGGGCCGAAGGAGACATCGTCGTCGAGCGGCTGGAATGCATGGTCCGAGTGACGGAGGTGGGTTGAGATGCCCCCAGAAAATAGCGCCCCGTTGATCTTCTCCAAGGATTTGGGGAAGCCCGTGTCCGCGCACCCCGCGGATCTCACCACCACCAATGCCGACGGGAGGCCCGTCGTCCGCCCCAGCGACGAGCAGAAGTACACCTTCGACACCCGCGGCTGGCTGCTCATCCCGGGCGTGCTCAGCGAGGACGAGATCGAGGAGATGCGGGACTTCTGCTACCGCCTCCACAACGGCGACGAGACCATCCCCGAGCACCAGCGCTTCTCGATCGGCGGGCCCCTGGAGAAGCTCACCGATCACCCGGTCGTCGTCGGCTTCATGAACGAGTTCGTGGCCCATCCACTGTTGGCCAACGAGAGCTGCTACGGCTTCCGGATGGAAGGCAGCTACCTGATCATCCGCAAGGCGGGGTTTCACCGCATCGGGCCTCACAACGGCAACGGCATGCTGAGGCTGCCGGGCGATTCGCACTTCTACCGCTGCATCCCCGGCAAGGCCCACAGCGGGCTCACGCGGGTGGTCTGGGAGTTGGCCCCGGTCGGCGAAGGCGACGGCAGCACCCGCTTCATCAGCGGCAGCCACAAGGCCGCGTATCCCGCCCCGGAGTCCGTCCAGGACGGCAGCTCCCCGCTGTGGGAGACCTACTCCTGTCCGGCGGGCTCGGTGCTGTTCTTCACCGAGTCGACCACCCACACGGGCGCCCCCTGGACCAACGAGGCGTGGGACCGCGTCCCCGTCTTCAACAGCTACAACAACGTCAACAGCAAGTTCCACGACTGGAACCCGCACCCGCAGCACCTCGAGTCGATGCCGGCCAAGCGCCAGACGCTGTTCCGGCCGGTGCACTTCGACCAGAACGTCACCACCGAGGTGTGATGGCTGACGCCCGGTAGAGCGGGGATGGGAGGGCAGCCGTGCGGGCCCTTCACAGCATTCCACGTGACCCAACGTGGCCTCGGTAGACAGAGCCTCTGCCCTTCCCCTCGAGCCCGCTACCCCATCATGGATTGGGTCGAGCACCGGTGTGATGCTCCGGCGGCAATCTCGTGCTAAAATGACCGCTACAAAAATCTTGTTTTCCATTCCATACTGTTTTAGGAAGGATTGTCTAACGGAAGGAGGAGTTCATCGTCTCATCCCCGCCTTTGGGGATCCACTCAGAACTCGTTTTGGGAATTAGGGAGATGCCGTGATTAAAAGCTTTACAGGGTGGAAATCGTTCGTGACGTTCCTATTGGTTGTGCTGCTGTCGGCCCTGAGCTCGGCGGTGGCAGACCACTACAACGAGGCACCCATACTGGCAGAGATGGTCGCAGCTGGAGAGCTGCCGCCGGTCGACGAGCGCCTGCCGCTGGTGCCGTTCGTGCGCGAGGTCGTCAACGAGATCGGGGTGTACGGCGGCACGCTCCGCAAGTGGGATAACGACCCCAGAGGCGTCGTCCTGCACAACCTCTACTACTGGAACTTCAACAACGACATGGGCGGCTACGGCTTCAACAACCCGCTCGACCTGGTGCAGTACATCGATGACGGGCTGTTCTTCAGCGGGCATGCACCCCTCTACGCCGAGAGTTTCGAGTACAACGACGACTTCACCGAGGTCACCGTTCGTCTGCGCGAAGGGGTGAGGTGGTCGGACGGCAGTCTCTTCACCGCGGACGACATCGTGTGGTCGTGGAACAACATCGCCACCAACGATAACGTGTTCGCCCCGCCGGGCCACTGGGCGGTGGTTGAGGGCGGCGCGAAGATCCAGGCCGAGCTGATCGATGAGATGACCGTGAAGTTCATCTCCGCTACGCCGCATCCGCGCATGCACACCCGGGTGATGATCTATGACCTCATCGCGTCGCGGGCCTTCATGGAGCCGGTCCACCCCGACTTCTCCGACACCACCTGGGAAGAGTTCCGCGATTACCGTCTGCTCGGGAACGCCGGGGCGGGGTCAGTCCTCCATCCCGAGATGCCGCAGCTGGGCCCCTGGATGGTCGTGAGCACCGATCCGATCGAGGGCGGCCGTTCCACCCGCAACCCCTACTACCCGGTGGTCGATCAGGAGGGCAACCAGCTTCCCTACATCGACCATCTCCGCATCCGGATCGCCAGCCCCGACGCGGGCATCCTGAGCACCTTCCAGGGCCAGCGACATCCAGGCCGAGCACTATAGCGACCTCGCGAACTTCCAGGTCCTGAAGGAGAACGAGGAACGAGGCGACTACCAGGTCCTGGTCTGGAAGAGCGGCGGCGTCCAGGGCTACCTGCTGTTCAACATCGACACCAAGAGCGATGAGCAGCTCGCGGGTCTCATGCGGCAGGCCGACTTCCGCCGGGCGGTGTCGCTGCATGAACCGGCAGGAGGTTAGCACCCTGTACTTCGGCCTGGCCGCGAGCGGGACGGTGGTGAGTCCGGAGGCGTTCCACGATGAACCTCTACGGAGACCCCGAGCGGGCGAGGAACGAGGCTCGGCCTGCACACCAACGGCGACGGGATACTCGAGTACGCCGACGGCGGCAAGGTCACCATCATTATCAACGGTCTCGGCCCCACCCTGAGGTCGAGCGCGCGGCGGGCTCCGCGAGGTCCAGCTACCGAGGGTGCTACCGTTCAACATCGACTCCTACCACCCCGACGCCTACATGGGCAACGGGCTCGATGATCCTCCCGCAGAGTTCGTGCGCATGTGGGAGCTCGAGCAGGCGACCATAACTGCGAGCACTCCGGAGGAGTTCTCATGCGAACCTGAGGGAGTTCTGGATCGCGGCGACTTCCGCCGGGCGGTCGACCTTCCCGCTGATCCGCCATCGAACCGGCAGGACTTCCTGGTTACGACGACACCCCTCGAGTGTACTTCGGCCTGGCCGACGTCAGCGGGACGGTGGCCATAAAGACCATAACCGCAAGTGTGTCCAGAAGGATGAATCGGCGTTCCACGATCCGGCGATGGACCTCTACGCCGAATACGACCCCGAGCGGGCGAGGAGCATGCTCGAGGCCAGTGCCGCCTCACCATGTCAACTCGACTCCCCTTGACCTGCTTGTAACTCTGACCCACCCCTAACGGTAGAGCCTCACGATTACTCGAGTACGCCACATCGACGGAATCATGCCGCTCTCTTGAGCGCGGCTAGATCCGGGCGCAAGGTCACCAGAACGTCATTATCAACGGGGGAGTCAAGCCCACCTCGCGCCCCACCCTGAGGTCGATCACGAGGCGGCTGATGGTGAACTACATGCGCGAGGTCGCTCTGCAAAGTAGTCCAGAAGGGGTGGCTCGAGAAGCGATCTACGACGATGAGTTCCAGCGCGATTTGCGGTTTGCTGCGGAACCGTTCTTACAGAGCGAACCAGTCCAGCATCATCTTCGAGGGTCGGGCTGGCCGATACCGTGCAGGCATACTCCAACTGGGGCCCGTCGAACGAGGTCATCCTGCCGTGGCTGTTCATGGGCTCCTCACTACGACCCCGACGCCGTAGCTACATGGTCATCGCACCTCCTGGTGTCCGTTCTACGGATTTGCTCGATGATCCTCCCGCAGAGTTCGTGCGCATGTGGGAGCTCGAGCAGGCGACCATAACTGCGACCACTCCGGAGGAGTTCTCCGCGAACCTGAGGGAGCGATGACCTGCTCGGTACGCTCGCCACGCCATCCACCGCTCCGGCAACGTCATCGGTCACCCACACCCTCATCGGGTTGCAGCAGATCGGCGATCGTACGTCGACCTTCCCGGTCCCGATGATCCGTCACAATCGGATGGGCAACGTGCCGGACTTCCTGCCCAAGTCCTCAACCCATGCCTGGTGCCATGGACGCTGGGGCGGCCCGGGGAGGTTCTGCTCCACTTTGGCGGTACCGGAGGTAGCGACTGACGACGTCGAACGTGTCTGCGGCTTCCATGGAGGGTGTAACGCTTGGACCATGTTCTACATCAAGTACGACTACGACCTCGAGTAAGCGCCATTCA
Source organism: Trueperaceae bacterium (assembly GCA_963662295.1). Classification (GTDB taxonomy): domain Bacteria; phylum Deinococcota; class Deinococci; order Deinococcales; family Trueperaceae. The sequence continues at coordinate 15,055 of OY759346.1, read as the reverse complement.
TGCTCTCGGGCCGGTGGGGCACTTAGCCCCCACCGGCCCGCTGCTATTCATGGACGTTGGACGGTCCCGCGACCGGGAGGCGCTACTCCCCCGCTCGACCTGGTGCAGTACGTCGAGGATTCCGGGCACGGCCGGGTCGTCTCCCGGCCCCGCAAGGTGAGCTCCTCGGTGCGCAGGCAGGCCACCTCGTGGCCGGCTGCCACCTCGTGGCCGGCTGCCACCTCCGTGAGCTGGGGTACCTCGACCGCGACATCGAGGGCCTCTGGCGCAACCCCTATCCTCGGCGTAGGGGCAGCGCGGGTGGAAGGGGCAGCCGCCGGGCGGATCCGCGGGGCTCGGCACGTCGCCCTGGAGGACGATTCGCTCCTTCGTATCGTCGGGATCCGTGGTCGGCAGGGCCGACAGGAGGGCCTCGGTATAGGGATGCTGAGGGCGCAGGAAAACCTCCTCGGCCGCTCCCGTCTCCACGATGCGGCCCAGGTACATCCGGCAGCGTTCGCCGAAAACCTGAGGGAGTTCTGGACACTCCGCTATGCGGTCGCTGATATAGCGGACCACGCTCAGGTCGTGGGCGATCAGGACGCGACCCCGGATCACGCGCGACTACGACCTCGAGGTAAGCGCCATTCATGCTCTCGGGCCGGTGGGGCACTTAGCCCCCACCGGCCCGCTGCTATTCATGGACGTTGGACGGTCCCGCGACCGGGAGGCGCTACTCCCTTCCGAACGGCCGGGTCGTCTCCCGGCCCCGCAAGGTGAGCTCCTCGGTGCGCAGGCAGGCCACCTCGTGGCCGGCTGCCAGTGGCCGGCTGCCACCTCCGTGAGCTGGGGTACCTCGACCGCGCAGCGATCCTCGGCGTAGGGGCAGCGCGGGTGGAAGGGGCAGCCGCCGGGCGGATCCGCGGGGCTCGGCACGTCGCCCTGGAGGACGATTCGCTCCTTCGTATCGTCGGGATCCGTGGTCGGCAGGGCCGACAGGAGGGCCTCGGTATAGGGATGCTGAGGGCGCAGGAAAACCTCCTCGGCCGCTCCCGTCTCCACGATGCGGCCCAGGTACATCACCGCTATGCGGTCGCTGATATAGCGGACCACGCTCAGGTCGTGGGCGATGAACAGGTAGCTCAGTCCCAGCTCCCGCTGCAGGTCGATCATGAGGTTCAGGATCTGCGCCTGCACCGAGACGTCGAGGGCCGAGACGGGCTCGTCGGCCACCACCAGATCGGGCTTCAGGGCCAGGGCCCGGGCGAGGCCAATTCGCTGGCGCTGGCCGCCGCTGAACTCGTGCGGGTAGCGGTCGGCGTACTCGGCGCGCAGGCCCACGGTCTCCAGCAGCCGGCGCACCTCGACCCGCAACGATTCCCCTTTCGCCCCCTGTAGCACGATCAGGGGCTCTCCGACCGTCTCCATGATCCGCATGTACGGGTTCAGCGAGGAGAACGGGTCCTGGAAGACGATCTGGACACCCCGCCGGTACTCCCGCATCTCGCGGCGCCCCTGGCCCCAGACGTCGATCTCGCGGCCCTCCCGGTGGAACGTCACCCGCCCCCCGGTCGGCCGGTACAGGCCACCGATCATCCTGCCGGTCGTGGTCTTCCCGCAGCCGCTCTCGCCCACCAGACCGAGGGTCTCGCCCCGGCGGATCGTGAAGCTGACCCCGTCGACGGCCTTGATGTGCCCCACCGTCCGGTTGAGCAGGCCCCGCTGGATGGGGAAGTACTTCGCCAGGTCCTCGACCTCGAGCAAGGTGTCGGGGAGCGGGGATTCGGGAGCGTCGGTCATGGGGCTCGGCTCGGGTACAGCCAGCAGGAGACGGCGTGGCCGGGGGCGACCTCGAGTTCGTCGGGCATGGTGTTGCACTCTTCGGTCGCGTGCGGGCAGCGCGCCGCGAAGGGGCAGCCCTGGATCACTTGCATGGGGTTGGGCACGGAGCCGGCGATGACCTCGAGCTTTGCCTTCGGGGCCTCGGCCATGGCGGGGATCGAGCGGAACAGCGCCTGCGTGTAGGGGTGCTTGGGATTGCGGAACAGGTCCGCTTTCGAAGCCCGCTCCACGATCTTCCCCAGGTACATGACGATCACCTCGTCGGCGATCCGGGAGAGGACCCCCAGGTCGTGGGTGATGAACAGCATCGACATGTGGAGCTCCTGCTGGAGCTGCTGCAGCAGATCGAGGATCTGCGCCTCGATGGTCACGTCGAGGGCGGTGGTGGGTTCGTCTGCGATGAGCAGCTTGGGGTTGCACGACAGGGCCATGGCGATCATGGCCCGCTGCCTCATGCCCCCGCTCAGCTGGTGGGGGTAGGCGTCGATCCTGTGCTCGGGATCGGGCATGTCCACCTTGTGGAGCATGTCGATGGCGTGCCGCCGCGCCTCCCTCCGGTTCAGGCCCAGGAAGGGCCGGGTGCGCTCCATGATCTGGTACCCGATCGAGTACACCGGGGTCAGGGTCCGCATCGGCTCCTGGAAGATCATCGCGATCTCCCTGCCGCGGATCTCCCGCAGGGTCCTGCCGTTGACCGGCAGCTTCGCGATGTCGACCGTCTCGCCGTCGCGGTGCAGGACGATCTCGCCGGCCTCGATCCTTCCGGGCGGCGAGGGGATCAGGCGCAGGATGCTGTGCGCCGTCACGCTCTTGCCGCAGCCGCTCTCCCCGATGACGCCCACGACCTGCTGCTTGTCGACCGTGAAGCTCACGCCGTTGACGGCCCGCACCACACCGTCGTCGGTGTGGAAGTGGGTGGTGAGATCCCGCACCTCGAGCAGGGCCTCTTGAGCCGCAGCGTCAGGTATCGTCATGGAGCCTCAGCACCTCACCTAGGTGGAGAAGGGGTCGGCGGCGTCGCGCATCGCGTCGCCCAGGAAGTTGAAGCAGAGGACGGCCAGGATGATCATGAATCCGGGAATCATCAGATGGGGGTTGTTGATGATGGCGTTGATGTGCTGAGCGTCCTTGATGAGCACGCCCCAGCTGGTCATCGGTGGGGTGATGCCGACCCCGAGAAAGCTCAGCGCGCTCTCCCCCAGGATCAGGCCGGGTATGCCCAGCGTGGCCACCACGATGATGTGGCTCAACGATCCGGGCGTCAGGTGCCGGGTGATGATCCGCCAGCTGCTGGCTCCGACCGACTGGGCGGCCAGGACGTACTCCTCCCCCCGGTAGGCCAGGACCTTGCCGCGCACCACCCGGGCCAGTCCCCCCCAGCCGATCAGGGAGAGGATGACCACCACGCTCAGGTAGACGTAGCTCGACGGCCAGGTCTTCGGGACCGCGGCGGACAGCGCCAGCCACAAGGGGATGCGAGGGAACGACAGAATGACCTCGATGAAGCGCTGGATGACGTTGTCGATGAGCCCCCCGAAGTAGCCCGACGCGACCCCCAGCACCGATCCCAGAATGATGGTGATGAGCGTGCCGATGAGCGGCACCGAGAGGCTCACCTGCGCGCCCTTGAGGATTCGCGAGAGAAGATCTCTGCCGAGCGAGTCGGTACCCAGCAGGAACAGCGAGCCCCCCTCGTCGAAGCCGAGCAGCCTCCGATCGAGTTCGAAGATCCAGAACATGCGGTAAGGTCTCCCCTTCACGAAGAAGCGGATGGGGTAGCGCTTCGACCTGTCTTCGGTGTAGGTCCGCGCCAGCGTCGTCATGTTCAGTTCCATAGTGTAGGCGTAGGTAAAGGGCCGGGTGATGCGCCCCTCCTCGGTTAGGAGGTGGACCGTCTGGGGCGGCGCGAAGACGCGGGTGCCGTGGAATTCATCGAAGTAGTAGGGGCCGAGAAACTCGGCAAACATCGCCAGCAGATACAGAACCACCAGGATCACGGCGCTGATCAGGCCCAGGCGGTTCTTCCGGAAGCGGCGCCAGGCGAGCTGCCACAGGCTTCTGCTGGCGCCCACCTCGGCGACGGTCTGTTGCGGGTCCAGTTGGTCTATAGCTGAAGCCATACCAACCCCATTCAGTAGTAGCGGATGCGGGGATCGAGCCAGCTGAGCGAGATGTCGGCGAGGAAGTTCCCGATCAACAGGAAGATCGCGTAGAACTGGAGGATGCTGGCCGCCAGGAAGATGTCCTCCGCGAACAGCGCCTCGAAGAGCAGCGGCCCGGCGGTGGGGAGGTTGAGGACGATCGAGGTGATGGTCTCACCCGAAAGCAGCGCCGGCAGCGACAGGCCCAGGCCGCTGATGAGCGGGTTGAAGGCGATCCGGACCGCGTGGCGCCGAACCGCGGTCCCCTCCCGCAGGCCTTTCGAGCGGGCCGTGGTGACGAACGGTTGCCCCAGGACGTCGAGCAGGTTACCCCGCATGATCCGGATGGTCTCGGCGGTGCCCGCCGTGGCGATCACCACCAGGGCGATCCACAGGTGCTTGAAGAGGTCCCAGGCCTTGCCGATGCTCCAGGGTGCGCCCTCGTATTGCTGGGAGAACAGTCGGCCGACGGGCAGGTCGAGGACGAAGACGGCGAGGATCATCAGCAGCAGCGCCAGGAAGAAGTTGGGAATCGAGAGGCCGATAAAACCCACGAAGGTCGCGGCGTAGTCGCCGACGCTGTTCTTACGCATGGCGCCGTAGATGCCGATGGGGATGCCGATGAGCCAGATCAGGACCAGGCTGCCGAGCGAAAGACCGAAACTCAGGGCCAGCCTGTCGCCGAGCAGGGTGGAGACCGGCCGGTTGTACAGCAGCGATTCGCCCATATTGCCGGTGACGAAGTTCTTGATCCAGATCAGGTACTGGATCACCTTCGGTTGGTCCAGGCCGTGCTGCCTCCGGAAGTGTTCGGCGAACTCTTCAAGCCCCGCGGTGCGCTGGCCCTCCGCGTCCATCTGGGCCAGCATGTTGGTGATGAAGTCGCCGGGAGCGATCTGGATGATGGTGAAGATGATCGCCGACATCAGCATGAAGGAGACGATCATCGAGAGGAACCTCTGGATGAGGAATGTTGCCACGTTACGGGGTATTATAGCCCAAAAGCATAGCGCGGCGGAAAGAGGTGGAGAGAGGCCCAGTGGGTTGTATCCGGCATCGCCGTTGCCCCCCCAGCGGCATCGACAGCTCGAGGGCCGACAGGCTTTCGATGGTAGCAGCGGAGCCCGAACTCTACCGCTCCTCGATCACGGTCCCCTCGATGCCACGAACCCCATCACCATACGTGTAGTAGTAGACCACCAGCACACGGCCGTCCGCCAACTCCACCGCCCACGGGTAACCGCAGTCACCATCAGCCGAATCGCTCCTCACCACCAGGTCGGGCGCGCCCTCGAGGTCGTCACCCTCAGGGTCTAGGACCCGGGCCGTGCAACCCCGCTGCCCCTCCCAGCGGGTGCCCACCGTAACCACGATCCGGCCGTCCCGCAGCCCTAGCATGTGGCCCGGACTGCCGTTCATCGAGGTACGCCTCCAGGGGGTCCAGGTCGCCCCGCCGTCCTCCGAGGAGACCAGAGCCAGGAACACCTCCGTGGGAGAGCCCAGAATATCCGGGTGGCAGCGGTAGAGCACCAGGATACGGCCGTTGGGGGTGATGTGGATGGCGGGTTCGCTGAAGTGGGTGGTGGGGTCCTGGGCGATGCGGCCGCCGTACTCCCAGGTCGCGCCCAGGTCACGCGACACCCGCATCATGCCGAAAAAGGGGAAGCTGCCGTCGGGCCGCTCGGTCGCCTTGCTCGGCAGCAGCAGCCGACCGTCCGGGTGCAGCGCCAGGCCGCTGCGACAGACGCCGGAATGGGTGGCCGGGTGACCCCACAGGGCGTCGGGGAGGGGCGGGAAGCGTTCGGGCTCGCTCCAGCTGCGGCCGTCGTCGCGCGAGCGAACCCAGAACGGCAGGCCGCGCTGAGCCGTCCAATGCGAGCCCTGGCTCTCATCCGGTTTGGGCACCAGCTGGGTGGTCGAGGCGTGCAGGAACAGGCTGCCGTCGGGGAGGGCGTGGGTGCCGAAATCGAGGATCCCGCCTCTGGGATCCACGGTCACGAGGTGGGGGGGGCCCCACGTCTTTCCCTCGTCGGTCGAGCGGCAGGCGCGGACGTCGAACAGTGGGTGGCCGTGGCTATGGTAGCCCGCGGCCTCGGGCGAGCGGTGGAAGAGGGTCAGCAGGTCGCCGGCGGGGGTGCGCACCAGGTTGGGGTGGGCGGCGTACCAGCCCTCCTGGCGGTAGATCGTGAAATGCTCTGCGACGCGCCAGCCCATCCGCCTATCATATAACGTCGAGCAGCTAGAATGAGCGCCGCAGGAAGGGGCCAGTCGTCGGCCTTCGCTAGGGGGTTATGATGGCCCGCAAGGCGGGCCTGACGACAGAGGACGTGGTGAACACGGCCGCGACGGGCCACATGTTCCTGGCGCAGCTCGAGCCGCGCCGATTGGAGAACCTAGGATGCAAGAGATCTCCATCACCGACAAGATCGAGACGTTTCCCGTGGTGGCCAGCGGCACCCGCTGGCCCTGTCTGCGCGAGGACCGAGGGCCCGAACCCTATTTCAAGATGTTCCCGGACAGCCGCGACGACCCCCGGCGCAACCAGTTTGGCGCCGTCGCCGCTAAGCCCCCCCCCTTCGCCAGGGGCGGAGGGTTGTTCCCGGTGCTGACCCTGATGGCTGACGGCAGGCTCTGCTGTGCGACCAGGACGGGAGCTTCGCACGCCGGTAGCGGCGGTTCGGAGATCAGCGTCTCGTTCTCGGACGACCGGGGCCAGAGCTGGTCGGACTATTCAGTCGTCGTCAGTGGAGACCCGGATCGGGGAATGGATACGAGGAATCCATCGCTGGCCCAGGCGGCCGACGGCGCGCTGGTGATGACCTACGGCACCCTCATCGGGAACAATCCTCGAGCCGACAGCGGGAACGACGCTCGAGGTGAGCGGGCGCCGGCCGGGGCCGAGCACACGTTGACCTGGATGGAGGTGATCCGTTCGAGCGACGACGGAAAAACCTGGACCGAGCCCAACCGCATCCCCTCGCCCGAGGACGCCCTGTTGAGCCCGCACGGTCAGATGCGGAGGCTGGACAGCGGGGACCTGATCTTCAACGCCAGAGGGTCCTACTCCATCAAGGCCTACGAGAGGGATCCCGACCTCCCGATACGCGTGAGCTACCTGTTCAGGTCGGCCGATGGCGGCGACACCTGGGAGCTCTACTCCACCATCGGGGCCGGAGCCAGCGAGACGGGATTCGTCGCGCTCGACGACGATCATTGGGTCGGCTACGTCCGCCACAACGACAGAGCCAACCGGATCGCGCACTCCTACGACGCCGGCAAGACCTGGAAAAAGTGGGTGGAGACCGCCGTCACGGGGGAGGGGGCCAGCACCGCCTCGCCCGAGGATGCGCTCGGGGCGGGAGACTGGCGGATGGTGAACTCCCGCGTTCAGAAGCCGTCGCCCGGCAGCGTGGTACGGCTGCCCAACGGCAACGTTCTCATCACCTATGGGTACCGCGCCTACCCCTTCGGTGTGAGGGCCATCGTCAGTCGCGACGGCGGCCACACGTTCGACACCGACCGGGAGTACGTGCTGTCCGATAGCGCCTTCTGCTGGGACGTCGGCTATCCCAGCACCGTCTGTTTCGACGACGGCACCGTCGTGACGACCGCGTACTCGATCATGGATCTCGGGCACCCAGAGTGGGGCACTTGTTGTCTGGCCTACCGGTATCATCAGGACGCGTTCAGCTGATCATCGAGGTCCCATCCCCACCACCGTGACCGTCCCTAGTCGTAGCTGAAGAGGGCGGACTGCTGCTCGCCTTCGACAGAGGGGATCGCGGCTCGACTCCCCTAGGTCGTGCCGTGCTCCTCGACCCGAAACGACGCCTGCCGCTACCGCTCCCTACAGTGACCTGGCCGGAGGGATACGATTCTCGCCGGGCTGCGGCACGAACGCCACCAGCTCACCGGCGGTGACGGTCGGGAAGCTGCGCAGCCCCAGCACGACCCCCGCCGCGGGGGCCCGCACCCGGGCCACGACCTCGCCGAAGGGATCGAAGATGGCGCCCAGCGATTCGTCGGCCGCGACCCGCTGCTCGAGCCCGACGCTCGGCTCGAAGAGGCCGGACGCCTCGGCCAGCAGCCAGTCTCCGGAGACCATCTCCGCTTCGTCATTCGGGGCCGGCTCGCCCGGCACCACGGCCATATGGCGGAGCGCCCCCAGCACGGCCTCCCGGGTGAGCGCCACGTCGCTGGCCAGGCAGCGGCCGCCGCCGCCGATCTCGGTCCCCACCACGGGAACGCCTGCCTTCGCGGCCTCGAAGCTGAGCACCCCGGCGCGCTCCGGCAGGTTCCACAGATAGCGAAGCCCCAGCGCGCGAGCCGCGGCCCGGCTCCGCTCCCCGACGTCACCGGGGAGGCTGTAGTACCCGGCCAGAGGGGCGTGCAGCAGGGTGGTGCCCCCGCTGTGCAGGTCCACCAGCAGGTCCGATCCCTCGACCAGCAGCTGCATCAGCCGCTCCGCGAGCCGCTCGGTCGGGGTGCCGTGGTGGTCGCCGGGGAAGACGCGGTTGAGATTGAGTCCGTCGGGGGGGGTGTGGCGGGTTCCGGCCCGGTAGGCGGGGGGGTTGACGATCGGGGCCAGTACCACCGTGCCCGCCAGCGACTCCGGGGCCAGAGACCGCGCCAACTGCGCGATGGCCCGGACCCCCTCGAACTCGTCTCCGTGGACGCCCGCCGTCACGGTGACCCGCGGTCGGGGCTGGCGACCCGTCAACACCCACACCGGCAGCCAGACCTCGCCCCAACCCGACGGCGACCCCATCAGGAGCCGAAACGCCCGCGCGCTCCCGGGCGGCAGGCGTTCGAAGTCCAGCCGCTCGACGCTCAGCTCACTCACGGGAATTCGGGTCCGGGAGATCATCCTCGGTGGCCTCGAGAGGATCGGCTCGGTCGGGATCGGCCCCGGGTCGGACCTTGTAATCGGTGCGGGGAGGCATCGCCGTGTCGCGGAACTCGCGGGCGAAGCGGACGAGCGCTTCGGTGGCCTCCTCGAGGATGGCCTCGCCCTTCTCGGCGGTGGCCAGCGAGGGGCGACCGTTGACCCCGGTCGCCGACATGCGACTCCAGAAGTTCATGAACGCCACGCCGCCGGAGCCCCCCAGGTTGGGATAGAGCCAGCGGGGCCCGCCCCGATCGGAGGCGACCTCGTCGCGGATCCGGTCTCGCTGTATCAGCTCGGGGCGGAGGTGCAGGTAGACCGAGGTCTCGAACTCGCCGGCGTGGTCGACGCTTTCAGGCAGGCCCTCGCAGACGCGCTCGATGGCGGGCCAGGCCAGCTGCCACCAGTCGATGCTGGCCGCCAGGGCCGAGGTGTGGTTGGTGACCTTGCGGGCGACGAGGTTGTAGATGGGCCCGTTGCTACCGTGGCCGTTGAGCCACACGATGCGCCTGAAACCCTGCCGGGCCAGGCTCTCGCCGACCTCGAAGGCGAGGGCGACGAGGGTGTCCATGGTGATGGTGATGGTGCCGGGAAAGTCCATGTTGTGCTCGTTGAAGCCGTAGTGGATGGCAGGGGCGCACAGCAGCGCCGGGGAGGCGCGTCGGGCGGCCTCGGCCGCGACGTGGGTCACCGCCAGGTTGTCCATGTCGATGGGCATGTGGTGGCCGTGCTGTTCGATGGCGGCGACCGGCACCACCACCACCGCCCGGGCCCGGACCGCCTCGTTCACCTCCGGCCAGGTCATCTCCCGATACAGGTGCTTCATGGCTTCCCTCCTGCCGAACCGGTCCGGCTCCCGCGTCTGGATCGGAAACTCCGAACTCAGGTTAATAGGAACTCAGGTTAATAGGAACCGTCGCGCACTTCGAAATGGGTCGGTTTGTCGAGGCTTCTTCCGCCGCGCGCGATCCAGTCCGCGACCCAGTCGATCATCCGGTCGAGCGGCACCAGCGGCTCTCCAAACAACGCCGCGGCCCGGTCGGTATTCATGATCCACGCCGTTTGGGCTTCCTCCCCGGTGAACTCGGGACGCCTGCCAAACCGCTCGCCGAACTCGCTGGCGAGCCAGCGAATGGACAGGGGCGGCCGACCACTGACGTTCAGGGGCCAGGTCGGCGCGGTGCAGTGGCGCAGCGCCCGCAGCGCCTGGGAATTGGCGTCTCCCTGCCAGATCACGTTGGCGTGGCCCATCGAAACATCGATCGCTTCGCCCCCATAGACGCCGCTTCCGACGTCGAACAGGACGCCGTAACGCGTGTCGATGGCGTAGCTCAGCCGGATCAGGCATCCGGGGGTGCCGTATCGCTTCGAGAAGTATTGAAACAGGCGTTCCCGGCCGACACAGGACTGCGCGTACTCCCCCGACGGGTTGGGCGCAAGCTCCTCCCTGGCGCCCCCCGACGAAATGGGCACGAACGGATACACGCAAGCCGTCGAGAAGACGACGATACGCGAGTCCCGGAACGATTCCGCGACCAGTGCGGGAACCAGCGCGTTCATGGCCCAGGTCAACTCCTCGGAGCCGGAGGAACCGAATTTCCGTCCCGCCATGAACACGACGTTGCTGCAGCTCGGAAGGGCGGCCACCTGATCCGGGTCCAACAGGTCGGCTTTGATGGTCTCGACACCCCAACCCTCCAACCGCTCGCGCAGCCCCGCTTCGCTGAAGCGCGCCACGCCCAGAACCCTCTTCTCGGGTACGGCGCGCTTCGCCAGCCGCGCCAGGGTCGGCCCCATCTTGCCGCCCACCCCCAGGATCATGATGTCGCCGTCGAGCGTGGCCAAGTCAGCGGTCAACTCCGCCGTCGGCCGGCTCATGAACTCCTCGAGCGTCTCCTCATCGGAAAACGAATCGGGAAGGGGGTTCGGATTCGGCTGCTCCACCATTCTCAAGGGTCCTTAAACCAGCTTATCAGGAACACCCGAAGAGCTCTACAGGCTGGTGCGCAGCCAACCTCTTTTCCTATGTTTTGTCAAACATCAGAAATGTCCGGACCATCGGTTGCAGGCTGCGGCATGGGCCAGCAGCCGAAAGTCTAGCGAGATGGTCGCACCGGAGGACCGTTTCATCCCGTTGTAGTGAAGACGTCGACATGCGATAGTGGCTTGCAGGAGCTCATCAGGTCTGCGCGTTGGGAGAACGAGTCATGTCTGCTCTCGAGATCGTTCAGGCTCCCCCGTTGCCTGAGAACCCGCGGCCCATCGTCGGCATCGGCGCCGGTGGGATCGTCAACGACGCCCATCAGCCGGCGTACGCGAAAGCCGGGTTCAACACGATAGGCCTCTACGACCTCGACGGCTCCAAGGCCCGTGCAACGGCGCAGAGGTTCTCGATTCCCAAGGTGTTCTCCTCGCTCGAAGAGGCCGTGGCGAACGCCCCCGAGGGGGCTGTGTATGACGTCGCCGTGCCGGCGGAGGCCATCCTCGGCATTCTTCCCAGCCTGCCCGATGGTGCCGCCATCCTGCTGCAGAAGCCGCTCGGGGACGATTTCGAACAGGCCGGAGCGATCCGCGACCTGTGCCACCGGAAGAACCTCACCGCCGCCATGAACTTCCAGCTGCGCTACGCCCCGTACGTACTGGCCGCGCGCAGCCTCATCGACCAAGGCGCCATCGGCGAGCTTCACGAGGTAGACATCCGGGTAACGGTCTACACCCCCTTTCACCTATGGCCCTTCCTCGAGGACCTCCCGCGGGTCGAGATCCTTTACAACAGCATCCACTACCTCGATCTCGTCCGTTCTTTCTTCGGCGAGCCCAACGGCGTCTACGCCAAGACGATGCGGCACCCGAAGATGAACAAGCTCGCCTCCACCCGCACCTCGATGATCGTCGACTACGGCGACTTCCGGCGGGCCAACATCGCCACCAACCACGGCCACGAGTTCGGGCTTACGCACCAGGAGAGCTACCTGAAGTGGGAGGGGACTCGGGGCGCCATCAAGGCCACCATGGGTCTGAACATGAACTACCCCGTGGGGGAGCCCGACGCCTTCGACTACTGCCTGCTGGCCGAGGGTGAGGACCCGCAGTGGCGCACCCTCCCGCTCGAGGGGAGCTGGTTTCCCGACGCCTTCATCGGCACCATGGCGAGCCTTATGCGCTACCTCGAGGGCTCCGCCTCCACCCTGCCCACCTCGATCGACGACGGCTATCGGACCATGGCGCTGGTCGAGGCCGCGCACCGCTCGAGCGATGGCGGCGGAACTGCCATCCCCCGGGCGGGGTCGTGATTCGGCTCGAGGGCATCCTGGGACCACAGCCGCGGGTACCTTCTCTCGCTGCGATCGTCGAACGTCTTCTCGAAACCCACTGCGTTGAGGTCGTCTGACACAAGCATTCGTTGCAGGGGTTTGAAGTCCTGGAGAAAGGTGGGATAGAGGATGGGAGTAAAACGCTACGGAATGGTGCTTGGGATCAAGCCCGAAGAGCTTGAGGAGTACAGCCGGCTTCACGCGGCCGTGTGGCCCGAGGTGCTCGCGAGGGTCGCGGAGTGCAACATCCGCAACTACTCCATTTACCACCGGCAGCTCGACGACGGCAAGCACTACCTGTTCAGCTACTACGAGTACCTCGGGGACGATTACGAGGCGGATATGGCGAAGATGGCGGCGGATCCGCACACCCAGCGCTGGTGGGACGTGTGCGGGCCCATGCAGGTCCCCCTGGAGTCGCGTCAGGAGGGGGAGTGGTGGGCCGTGATGAACGAGGTGTTCTATTTCGATGGGGACGGATGAATGTGATCGTCGGCAGCCATCAGCACTTCTGGAACGACGTAAGAAAGCCGCCCATCACCTGGGCGGCTTTCGGCATTCGACCGAAGGTCCAGAGACTACCGCTCAGCGGGCAGGAAATACCCCCATCTGCTCGAGCAGTCCAGCGATATCGACTTCCGGCCAGTGCTCCACAATGCGCCCATCGACGATGCGATAGAGGTGGTTTTCCGTCCAGGTAACGGTCTGATTCGTGGCTGGAATACCCAGGAACTCCCCAGCGTGGAGGGCCACGACGCTGCTGCGCTCGAGCACGAACTCCCCGTCGGCGATCAAGATCTCGAGGGTGACCTCGATTTCGGGGAAGGCGGTGCCAAAGATCCCGCCGATGGTGGCAGAGCCGGCCAGGCCTGGCGGCAGTTCTACACCCGGGAAATTGAAGTGATGAACGTAGTCCGGGGAGAAGAGTTCCTCGGCGGCGGCCGGGTTGTTACGGTTCTTGACCTCGTCGACGAGGCGCCGGACGACTGTTTTATTGGCGTCTTCTTGCACGGTGGTCTCCCCTTGGGCGTGCGCAGCCTGGAGCCCTCCGAAGAGCACGGGAAGCAAGACGATGCCCAGCAAGGTGGTGACGGTTCGGTTCGTTTTCATGGTTATTGATCTCCTTCTCGTCTCGTTTGAGACGCAGCGGTTCGGTTGGCTCCCAACAGCTAGTCGAGGTTGGAAGGCCTTTAGAGTTAGTATTTACTTACGTTAGTATTTACTTACTATTGGCCGAAAAAAATGAGACGATCAACGTGATATGCAACTGCTTACACCAGCTACCACCTCCCGGCAAAGATCCTCTCGAACAAAAGTCTCTAACCGCGGGTCGTCTCCTCACCTCCCTCGACGGCTCTGACAAGCTGCGGAAGAAACCTGTCCCATCCCAAGGCATGGCTCTCCTTGAGGGCTTCGAGCAATCCTTCATGCCGCAGATAGACGATGGTGTCCTGGCCATCCGCAACCAGCGAGATGTCGACGATGCTGCTTTCAGGCGGTCGTTCCTCGATGCCCTGTTCCCAACCCCAGGCAAAGACGACGCGTTCGTTGGGGGTGATCTCGAGGTACCTGCCCTCGACAACCACCGATTCGCTGATCTGAATGCGGTAGACGCCGCCAGGTCGGGGATCCAGGGTGGCGCTGATGCCCTTCCAGCGAACCATCTTTTCCGGGTCGGTGAAGAACGGGAAGATGGTTTCGGGCCGGGCGGCAATGCGGATTTCTCGTTCGATCGCATCCTGATTCGCTGTCATGGAACCTTATCCCTCTCCTGGTCAGTTGTCTTCTTCTCAGCGGCTTCAGCTTCGCGTTTGAGGTTGAGCAATCGGCTGCTCCAAAAGCCTTCCAAAAAGTTCCGCAGCTCTTCCAACCCGTCCGGATTGGCCCGATAGAAGCGACTGGTTCCCGCCTGCCGCACGGTGACGAGGTCGGCCTCCTCCAGGATCTTGAGATGCTGGGAGATGGCAGAGCGCGACACCTCGAAATGCCTCGCTATCTCTCCAGCGGGAAGTTCCTGGGTCTGGATCATTCTCAGGATCTCACGGCGGTGCGGTTCGGCGATGGCACGGAACACATTGTTCAAGGATGTTATTTTAACATACACTTACGTAAGCGTCAACTTAATCATTCTCGCTTCGATAGTCTGCCGGCCAGCCTTGCAGCCAAGGGGCCAGGAGCTAGCTGTCACCATCTTCGAGCTCGACCTCGGCTGCGGGAAAACTGTTGCTGAGGATGCCCTGCAAGGCGGCGAAATCGGCTCTCTGACCCTCGAGCTGCGCCTCGAAGTGCGCCCGCTCAGGCTCACACCGAACCGTGGAGACCTGCACGCCTATATCTTTGGCTGCGTAGTCCAAGGTTCGGCAGATGCTGTTCAGGTCGTCGCAGGGAAGCTTCGTCACCGTCAATCGGACCTGCCTCGTGTTCGTTTCGATCGTGGCTGTCACCAGCAGCCAGACTACTCCCCTATCTCCAGAACCAGCATGACGACCAGCACACCGGGCCCATGCACTCCGGTCGACAGGGTGAGCTCGATGTCGGCGGTGCGGCTCGGTCCGGTGGCTTGCACCCACGATGACGGTGTCTCGGCGCCGCGTCGGGCCAGCGCCTCCGCCATGGAAGGAACCAGCTGCTCGCGCGTGAGCACGATCACATGATGCATCGGTAACAGACCCGCCAGCCGCGCCGACCGACCCGAGAGCACCACGGTGCCGGTATCGGCCAGGCCGAAGCGCGCCCCGGTGATCCCGATATCGGCCTCGGCCGGCTCGTCGGCCGGCCGCAGGCGGCTGGGGAGATTCAACGTGGCGACCAGCTCTTCACCACCCAGGAGATACCGTTCCAGGCCGAACTCGTCTGCCAGCGCCTCGAGAGCTGGCGATACCTCGGCTTTAGTG